>ONAD01000050.1 GCA_900315735.1 uncultured Lachnospiraceae bacterium
GGCAGATTAGCACGGGATTATGGCTATGATGATATGGAGACTTTTGATCTGTTTGATTTACATGATGCATTGTTCCGTGCGGCGAAGGCAAATAAGATAACACTGGATATGTCTGAACACGAGGGCAAGGTAGAAGGACTTCCGTTCAATCTGACGTTTGTTGTGAAAAATAAGAAGGCTCAGATTAAATGTCCACGGTGTGGAAGTACGGATACAGCAAGATATATTTATGGCTATCCTGCATTCAGTGAAGAGATGCAAAAGAAGCTGGATGAGGGGAAATGGGTCCTTGGTGGATGTTGCATCAGTTCTGTTGATGTTAATGGCGTCCCGATTCAGACGATGCCGGCAAGGCACTGTAATAAGTGCAAGAAGGATTTTGCTTCGGCACCGATACTCATTACGCCGAAGAAGGATTTGGCGGAGGATTATAGAGATATTGTTACATCCATCAAGTTCTCAGTTGGCGGATTCTTTGAAGGTAATACTGAGGTTACAATTTCAAAAAATGATGAGGGAGCAGTTGTTAAGGTAATGCAGTTTCCATACGGAATTGAAGCTCCGGATGATCGGCAGATCACACCTGCAAAATGGAATAAAATCGTCAACACATTATATGGTCAGCTGTATCTCCACGAATGGAAAAAAGAATTTGTTGATCCTTGCGTACTAGACGGAACGCAATGGGAGCTTGATATCAAGCTTACTAACAGAAGAGTTCGTCATTACTATGGAAGTAACGATTATCCTCCGTATTGGTCAGAACTTAAAAAGATTTTCAGGGAATTTGCTAAGCTTTAAGATAGATAGCGGCCTCCGGCGATGTGAACCGGTTGGCCGCTATTTTCATGTCAGTCTTTTTTGTATTATCCCCAAGAAAATATTATTTAATTGTTTTAAAGTGGTTATTCTGTCTCTCGTAACCGATCTACAACACTTTGCTTTGAGGTCTGGTGGTATATAACAGAAGGAATACCAAGTCCCAGAAGAGCAAAGACTGGAATAGTAATCAAAACGGGTAAAATGGTAAAGTTATCAGTATATTCAAAAGAATTACAGATAATGACAGTGATACTACGACAAGAAGTGTTTTTACTTTATTCCTTCCAAGGTTGGCATAAGCCATTTGATGTATTTTTGCACCACGGGTACTTCGACTCTTTTTGCTTGTGTTTTGTTTCTCTGTATATTTTGCTGCTTCCACTGGAGATACTTTTCCTGCTATTCTGCCGGGACGAAAACAGGAAGATATTACCGTAATCAAAGAAAATAACGCTGCTCCGAGAAAAATCAGCGGAGAGCTGCTAAGAGAAGTGCTGACAGTCCCCAGAGTTGTTCTTTTTATCACAACAGGTGTCAGAACGGCACCAACTCCATAGCCAAGAATCAATCCTGCCGGAATTCCGATGATACACATAAGAAGAGCTTGCCAGCGTATGATCCTGCGCAATTGTCTGGGTGTTACGCCGATTGTTTTTAATAAACCATAAAAACGGATATCTTCCGTTACGGAAATCTGAAAAATATTAAAGATAATCAGATATCCGGTGAAAATAATGAGTACAAGGAAAGCAATCATTGCCAGAATCGTCTCCGGGTCAATACGTTCACCCAATTGTGACGAGGTATAGCCCCAGTTCACGCCGATACGGACGCTGTTTTCCAAGTCACGACTTTCCCAGTCATAACCAAGGTCGGAAACTACCTGCTCCATCTGTCCCCGGATATTTACAGATGATTTCATCATAACATTAAGGTCAGTACGGAAAGGTTCTATACCTTTATTGGATGCCTCAGCTTCGATTGCGTTGGCATAATCCTTGGAGATATTGATATAGTGAACCGGACTTAAATCATCGTATTCCCACCAGCCTGCCAGCGTAAATGTATAAAATTCACAAACAGTCCATATAATTTGTATTGCAATCAGCAAGACAACGGATTACAATATAACTAACAGGAGGTGCAATCAAATGAAAGATTCAACAGTAAGCGCACGGGTTGAAAACGATGTAAAAAATGAAGCAGAAGACATCCTACAGAAGCTTGGAGTTCCTGTCTCTGTTGTCATCAATTCCCTGTACCGCCAGATCATTTATCGTCATGGCATTCCGTTCTCGCTGACTGTTCCGTCAGAGCCAAGAACATTGGATGCAATGTCGGATGCGGAGCTTGACGCAAAACTTCAGCACAGCTATGC
>ONAD01000048.1 GCA_900315735.1 uncultured Lachnospiraceae bacterium
GGTACTATCAGTAACCATGGTAAGTACAGTCTGTCCCGGCTCATAAGTATTGCCATTTACATATACCGCATTGGCACCATTATTGATAATGCTAATCTCTGCGTTAGCAAAGTTACCATTACCCTGTGGAGTAGAACCATTCTCATAGTCACGTTTCTGAATCTTTACACCACCACGGATAACCTGCTCTTTGATGACTGGCTGGTTATAAGTATCCACCCATTCCGAAATACCTGTTCCAGTAATTTTACTTACAAACACCGTATCATCAATTAAATATCCTACGGGAGCTTTAGTTTCCTGAATAGTAAGTGTTCCAAGTGGCATAGTAGGGTCTGGATTTCCGTTTACATAATAGAAATCATCTCCAGACACTTTAAAATTTTCACTTAATCTACAATAGCCATCCTCATTCGTTCTAAGAACCCATGTACGAACCGCTGTCTGCCCCTGTACAGCTGGATCAATGTCATAAAGTCCATCATAATATTTCACGGTAAACTCTGCTCCAGCAAGAGAAGCACTTCCCTGTGGCTTATTAGCATTCGTATCTTTATCTACTTTTCCTAATAATATACTAACTGGGTCTGCCTGTGGATTATCCTGCAATTCTACTGTAGTATTCTGTCCACCACTAATGCTTATCTGGTGGGCTACAGTATCTAATGCGAATCCCTTCGGTGCACTAATCTCTTTCACCCAGTAAGTTCCCGGACTTAAATCTACGGAATTGCTATTTCCACTTTCATCTGTGGTAAGAGTCGCTCTCTGGTCTGTGCATCCGGAATCACCATAAACACCATAGACTGCATCCTTTAAGGAATAGCAGCTATTGCCATCTGAGATAGCCGGATTTGCGGATGTTTTCTTTAAATTCACAGAACCAACCGGATTATAGAAATATCCAAATCCCATGGTCTGTCCAGATGTTCCAAAGGTAAATGCTGCAAAATCTGAAGGAACTGTCCATGCATAGGAGTTAATCAGATTTACCATGTTTTTGATACCCTCTGCAGAGCCTGCATTGCCCTTAAATGCGTCAGAATCATCACTGCAGCCATCATACACCCATGATAAAGCCATGTGGGTAATTACATAGGCATATGGACGTACATTGTCCTGCAGCATATGGTACATACCCAGCTCACTTTCATATCCCGGTCCACCATAGCCATAATAGGCTACTGCAGAAAGCAGTGCATCATTCGATACCGAAGCGGTATACTGTCCGTTGCTTGGATTCTTCCTGCTCGGCTCAAGACAATAGACAATCGTTCCATCGGAAAGACTGTACTGATGCGTCTGATAACCATTATAGTTTATGGTGCTTCCAACCGTTAAATCCACGTTAAAATCATAGTTGCCGGAAGCATAAGTCTTAACTATCAATCCTTCGTCTGCACTGCAGAGAGCAAGCTGCTCTTCCTCATGCTCCTGATTGAGTTCCGCTGCTTTCTGTACGATTTCGTTAAATTCGTCAGAAAGAATTGTTTCTTCCTGCTCCGGCACGTTCTCGGCAAAAGCCGTCAGCGGACTAGCTGCCATACAGATACATAATGCTGCTGCCATGAACGCTTTTAACTTCTTTTTTACACTAAATTTCTTCATACTTTCCGTTTTCCTCCTTCCATTTGCTAAAAGAAAGCATAAAAAAAGAACCGATACTATTATCAGTTCCCAGTTACCATTGTATTTTGTTTTCTATCCTCCCTTCCCTAAGCTATATGTACCGAATTTCGGTACAAGTATCTATAAAAAAAGGACTCAAAGTGAAATCACCTTGAATCCTTCTCTTACCATCTTTATATAAAATTAAAGCATCTATTCTATTAATTAATTGATATACCAGAACCTACCGGTCCAATTTCTCCACATCCACTACACTGTGCATAAGGTGCTACATCCTGTACCCATACCTGTTTTGTTTCTGCATCATGATGAACGGTTCCTGTTTGAACCTGTACATAATCTATCCTATAGCTTCTTCCACAGGTATAACCGCTTTCCTGTGCATGCTGGTCAATTATTCCCGTTATATCAGCACCACACTGATTACAAATTGTTTTTGCTTGTGTTTCATATATCGGCTCGTCCCAGGCTTCTTTAACAACCTGTGTCTCATAATGACCGCTGCCCTCATGCAGCACCCACTTATGTTCATGTGCCGGAGCTGCATTATTGGCAGAAGCATTGGTGTTACTATTGCTGCTTCCAGTTGTTCCACTGGAATTACTGGTAGTTGTTCCGGCTGATGCAGTGCTACCTGCACTTGCCTTATTGCCGGAATTGCTGTTGCTCTTATTTGATTTGCTTGTATTATTGTCAGATGGCTGTGCTGCAGTATTCTCTGCACTGGAAGTATTACTCTCCAGTTTTCCAGTGGTCTCCTGCTCTGCAGCTGCCTCTGTTTCCGGCTCTTCTGTCTCTGTAGCCGCTTCCACTTCTTCCGTTGCCGGCTCTTCGGTTTCTGCCACCTCTTCGGTAGCTTCTGTATTTATAACAGATTCCTTATCAGCGGTAGTATCTTTTTTCCCGCCGCAGGCTGCCATACTTACTGTTACCATCAACATTGTTACAATCATCGCTAATCTTTTCTTCATAATGATTTCCTCCCATCAGCTTTTCTTTTTTTGTCAATTATAATATAACATGTTTCACTTTCGATAGATAGTCCTCTTTAGTCCACCTATTCGATTGTACCGGATTCCGGTACGTCCGGTTCCTGGTCAGCTTCTTTTTCTTTCTCTAAAGAAGCTACTTTTTCTTCCAGTTCTCCTACTTTCTTTTCCAGTTTAATGATATAGTCCATCATTGCTGGAATATACGGAGATGGGGTTCTCTCCTTTCTTTCCCACTGCTGATACGTTTGGCACGGTATTCCAAAGTATGCAGCAAACCGGTTCTGGCTTAAGCCTGTCTCTTCTCTAAGTTTTCTTACTTCAATTGGTATCTCCGTTAAACTCATATGGCTCTCTCCTTCCAAATGATTTCTCTTCTCATCTTCATTATATCTCACTGAGAGGTATTGTCAATAAGTTTTCAGATAATTGTCCGGATATCTGGACATTTTTAGCATTTTCACCAATGAAGCCTCCGGATGAGCTGGTGATCCGGAACTGGAAGTTGTGCAGATTGACTATTTTATACTTTTTTTCAAATCGGCGGCATCAGTTTATGGGCAAAGTCCTGTAATTTTTTGTTTCTATATACTGTTTTGGCATTTATAAACTTAATAAATCCTAACTCCGGTATCGTGATTCGCTGCTCAACAAGAGTCTGCCAATCGTGTACCTCCTTTTTTTTGCTTATATCTTTGCTTATTTCTATGTTAATGGATTCATTTAACAGGCCACTTTCCTCTTCTTTAAACTGATGATGCCAGAGCATCATAGTAAGTGATATATAGTGACTGCCACTTCTCGTTAAGCTATTATAATACTTCTTTGATTTACCACTGATACTTTCCAGTTTTAAATCTTTCACTTCTAAGATTGCTTTTTCCAATTCGCTGCCTTTCCTTATCAATAAGCCATATGGGTTAATCGCAGGCTGCAAATAGAAAAGCATAAATGGAATGTTATTTACAGTGCTGTGGGGATATAACCAGCCTTGTGATTCATAGTAAGTTTCAAGACATTTCTTTGCTTCATCATCCGAAATAAAATAACCCAGATGCTTTTTTGCATAGGATACCGCTAAATCAAA
>ONAD01000021.1 GCA_900315735.1 uncultured Lachnospiraceae bacterium
TCTTCTAAAATCTATACCGTCTGTTCTCTATGCCTGCTTT
The DNA here is from genome assembly GCA_900315735.1 of uncultured Lachnospiraceae bacterium. Classification (GTDB taxonomy): domain Bacteria; phylum Bacillota; class Clostridia; order Lachnospirales; family Lachnospiraceae; genus Roseburia_C. Next base: position 41 of record ONAD01000021.1, read on the forward strand.
TGCAGGCATTTTTTGTTCAAGAGTTCTCCGCTAGGAGAACTTTCCTATAAAGTAAAAAAGGACTGTTGCAACTGCAACAGTCCTGACTTATCTTTTTCCTATCATTTGGCTCTCATCTTATCATGAGTCAATTCAGTTCCGACATCCTAGAAAATACGTCTTACAGAAAGGATTGGCTTGTAGTCAATCGGTGATGTAAATTTGATTCCTGAGGATGGTGTGCTGGCATGTACGATTGTGTTGTTACCAACATAGATTGCAACATGTCCACTGTAGCATACAATATCACCCGGCTGCATCTGGTCTGTGCTTACTTCATATCCACAGCTTCTCATTGCTCCTGAGGAATGTGGTAATGATACACCAAACTGTGCATATACACTCATTACAAATCCGGAACAGTCTGCTCCGTTTGTTAAGCTTGTTCCACCAGCTACATATGGGTTACCAACAAACTGGCTTGCAAAGTTTGCAACTGCTGCTCCATCAGATCCGGATGGTGCATTGTATGTAGAAGTACCACCAGATTTACTGGATGAAGAACTGCTCTTAGAAGATTTCTCTGCAGCTTTCTTTGCTGCTTCTTCAGCGGCTTTTCTTTCTGCTTCTTCTTTTGCAAGTCTTGCTGCCTCTTCTTCTTTGGATTCTGCCTGAACGAATTCAGTAGATAATGTTACATAATCAGCGGATACATATCCTTCGCCCTCTTCGATGGAAACCTTTACCCATCCATCTACGGACTCATCTGTAACGGTTAAATCATCCTGTCCTGCAACCATTCCAAGCTTCTTAGCATCTGTGGAAGGTTCTGTTCTTACGAATAATGTAACTGTATCTTCATTTACAGTTGCCACACGACGTCCAACGGAACGAGCCAGTTCTTCGTCTCCGACTACTACATATTCGCTCTTAACGTAACCGGTAACGGTACCGGATGTAATCTGATACCAGCCGTCTACGGTCTGCTGAACAGTTGCTGCTGAATTATTATAAAGCTTACCAAGCACCTCACTGTCTTCTGATGCTTCGCTTCTGATATTTACATAGTTATCAACCTGTGCAATTGCCACATTTGCAAATGGATCTTCCTCTGCCGGCTGTGTCTCTTCTGCTGTTTCCTGTTGTGCTGCGTCCCCTTCTGTAACAACAGGTGTCTCATTATTCTGTGCAGTTGCCACATTTGCCTTTGCTACAAGCTCACTGCTTGCCATATAATTGCTGAATGTCAAAGAAAAACCTGCTACTAATGTGTCATTGGAAGCCCCCACTTCCATTGCTGAAGTAACACCTGCGACTGGTGCTGCATATGTTGTTGCATTGCTTCCAGTGATTAATAATGCGCTTGCGAGTCCACAGGCTGTTAATCTTAACGCTTTCTTATACATAAAAACCTCCAAACCTAACGATTTGTTACAAATTTATTACATTTATTACAGAGTCATTATAGCGCAGCTCACCGGTCATGTCAACCCAAAATTCCCGCTTTTTTTACATCCTTCTTTCCTTCCCTTTACGAAATCATCCCATCACTTTCTACCGCTGCAATGGCATTGGCTCCATCTGCTACTGCCGTCACAACCTGCCGAAGCTGCTTGGTTCTGACATCTCCCACTGCATATATGCCGCGTACGCTGCTTCTTCCATCCTCTCCGGCTTTGATGTATCCTGCTTCATCCAGTGCTAACTCCGGCATTACTTTTACAGTATTTGGCTCCATTCCCACTGCAATAAAGATTCCATTTACCGCAAGATTTTTTTCTTCCTGTGTCTTCTTATTTAATATTCTGACTCCCTCTACCATTGCGTCACCGCAGATTTCCTCTACGACAGTATCATATAAGATTTCAATTTTTTCATTTGCCTGCACCTGCTCTGCCAACACTTTTGCGCCACGGAAGCTGTCTCTCCGGTGAATGAGATATACTTTTTCGCAGCCTCTTGCTAAGAAAAGTGCATCTTCTAATGCCACATCACCGCCGCCTGCCACTGCAACAGTCCGGTTCCGGAAAAATGCGCCATCGCAGGTCGCACAATAGGAAACCCCCATGCCTGTAAGCCGTTCCTCTCCCGGTACCCCAAGTTTCCGGTAGGATGCTCCGGATGCAATGATTACCGCTTTTGCTTCGTACTGGTTCTGATTGGTTGTTACTAGCTTCTTTTCCTGCTTATCCTCTACCGATACGACCTGTTCTTTTACAAAAGTTACACCGCTCTTTTGGGCATGCTCCCGCATTTTCTGTGCCAGTTCAAATCCACCGACTCCCGGCAGTCCCGGATAGTTGTCCACTTCACTGGTATTGACAATCTGACCTCCGCTCATTGGCTTTTCTTCTATTATAAGTGTATCAAATTTTGCTCTTCCTGCATAAATTGCCGCCGACAGCCCTGCAGGGCCGCTTCCTATTATAATCACATCATACATGTTGTGGCTCCTCCATTTCTTCAGTAGGATAAGTATACCACCTTTTCCAAAATATATGAATGTTTCCTTGCTTTTTCTATTTTGCCATGCCATAATGAAAGTACATATCAAAGCAGAAAGGATGTGACTGATATGGATATTGCAGCATTAAACAATACTGCTTTAAGTGCACTCAACAGTGCCTCTACTCCGACCAGCGAAGCGATTGGAGTTGCAATGCTGAGTAATCAGCTGGATGTCAGTCAGAGTATGAGTGACAGCCTGATTCGTGCCATGGAACTGTCCGTAAATCCTGCTGTAGGTGGAAACTTTGATGTTTCCGTATAATCCGAATGCATTTTTATCGTAACAGATCCATTTATCGGCAGTGAAAAAAGAGACCGGAAATCTTTTGTCTGGATTCGTCCAGTACCTAAGGTTTCCGGTCTCTTTTTCTATATTGCCAGTCGGCAGTCCGCAAAGCATGCTTTCCGCCGCTATTGCTTTTCTTATTTAATTGCGATTGCTTCGATTTCAAGCATAACATCCTTTGGAAGACGTGCTACTTCTACACAGCTTCTTGATGGGAAATCAGCAGTAAAGAATGTCTTATAAACATCATTGATTGTGCCGAAATCATTCATTTCTTTGATAAATACAGTAGTCTTAACAACGTTGTCCATATTTGTTCCTGCTGCTTCCAAAAGATTGGAAAGGTTGGTCAGTGCCTGTTTTGCCTGAGCTGCAGAGCCTTCCGGAATCTCACCTGTTTCCGGTACAACAGGAATAATCCCTGATGTATATACCATTCCATTTACTTCAATTGCCTGTGAATATGGTCCGATTGCTGCCGGTGCCTTTTCTGTTGCGATTACTTTCTTCATGTCTTATTCCTTCTTTCTTTATTTTAATAATAACTATTCGCGGTGCTCGCCAAATCTGCATGCAAGCATGCGATTTTTCTCGCTACTCGCGTAAATTAACTGTTTTTACGGATAGTATGCTCGCTGAGGGTTATCTTTCTCTCTTTATAGAGTCTGCCTACGGCGCGCTTGAATGCCGCCTTGCTGAGTCCGGTTTCCCGCATGATTACTTCCGGGGATGCCTTTTCTGTAAATGGCAGTACACCGGCATAGGAATCGATTACTTCCAATACCTTCTGTGCATCGCTGTCCATCTGAAGGTAGGCCTTTTCCCGCAGGGTAATATCCAGTTTGCCATCCGGTTTTACATTGACTACTCTGGCTGCAATCACATCTCCGATTCGAAGATAGCTGCTGTCCTCATGCTTCGAAATCATTGCAGAATATTTATCATCCACTGCTGCAAAAGTTCCAAAATTATCACTGAATTCATAGATTCTTGCTTCCACTTCATCTCCGGCTTTATACGGAGACTCCTTACTTAAAAGGTCATAAAGATTCTTCATGCTGGCGCAGAGTCTGCGGCTCTTATCAATATATAAGGTTACCAGCACTTCATCCCCGGCATTGACCTTTCTGGTCATTTCTTTATATGGAAGGAACAAATCCTTTTCCAGTCCCCAGTCTAAAAACGCTCCAATCTTGCCTACTTCCAATACCGGAAGCACTGCAAGCTGTCCCAATACCAGTTTTGGTTCATTGGTGGTTGCAATCAGACGGTCTTTGGAATCCCGGTATAAAAAGATTTCCACTTTATCTCCAACGCGAAGTCCCTCCGGCACCTGTTTTGCCGGCAAAAGTACTCTGGTCTCATCCTCCGGATTTTCTGCCAGATACATTCCAAATTCAACTTTCTTTACTGCTGTCAGTTCCTGTTTCTCTCCAAGATTCATATTTTCCTGCTTTCTATCGTTCATATTCTACGATGGCATATGGCTTCTGCTGTTCGTCTGCCAGTGACACCAGATACATTTTATCATCTGCATACACAAATGGGAATACCTTATCTCCTAATACAGCTGCCTTCCGGTATTCTGCCCGCATTTTATGGATATTAAAATTCTCCGGCAGATAATTTTTTGCCATGGCAATATACTGTTCATTATTTACATGATGATTGGTATCAATCTGCTCCGGGCGAATCTGAAAGCTTTCCTTTTCTGTCATTTCCTCCGGAAGCTTTATCTTTCTGCCTGCATAATCCATTTTAAAAGGCTCTTCCATCTGATATTCTTCTAACATCTTATCAGAAATGCGGACCGGTCTTCCCTTCTTTAAATCCATAAAAATCCACTGGGAATCTGCATAAGCACAAATTTTTCCTTCGGCATCCTCTATGGTAAAATTACGATATCCGTAGAAGCCTTTAAAATCATAAGGCCAGGTCTTTACTGTAATCTCTTCCCCAAAGACCGGAAGACGTTCTACCACAATCTGCCAGGAGGCTAAAAACCATGCCTGTGCATGCTCCTTCAGATAATCTACGCCGATTCCAAGATCCTCAGACTGAAAGGTACAACAGTCCTGCAGATAATTGGTCAGTGCCTGAAATGTCATCTTCTGTTCGCTGTCTGATTCACTATATCTTACTCTGCTTTTCATGGAATACATAAATCTGTCCTCCTTACCAATGCCTGGCTAGAACAAAGAATGTGCCTTGGCACATTCTCGCGCCTGCGGCGGTCGCTTGCGACATCTACCTTATACGCTGCAGTGCGCATCCTCGCGGAGCGTTTTTTACTTTACAGGAAAGCAATTTCCTGTAAAGTAAAAAAACACCACGTTGCTGTGGTGTTTTCATGAGCAGGGCTACAAGGATTCGAACCTTGAAATGACGGAGTCAGAGTCCGTTGCCTTACCGTTTGGCGATAGCCCTTTGTTGTGTCAACAATGGGTATTCTACATGAAAATGTTCCATTCGTCAAGCACTTTTTTACATTTTTTTCGATTTTTTTATAAAAAAGTTTTTACAAGTCCTCAAAAACCTTGATGGTACCATTCAAATCTGCAAATTCAATTGTCTCTTCCCACTTCAGCTTTGCCTTTCCGCTGGTGGCATCCGTAAGCTTCTTTTCTAATTCCTGGCACTGTTCTAACGGTACTGCTGCATCCAGTGCCACACCTTCTGCATATTCGGTATTCATAACCGTAATACCCTGTTCTGCCAGAAGATACTGAATCTTGCCAAGTCCGGTATAATCGGTACTTATCTTAAGCCGCTTTCCCTGTCTCTTTTCAATGATGGTGCAGTTCTTTAACCCTTCCTGCACAGCTCCCTGATAAGCACGCACCAGTCCGCCGGTGCCAAGGAGTGTTCCACCAAAATAACGGGTTACTACTACCACTACATCCCGGATGCCCTCCCGCAGCAGAACGTCTAACATCGGACGTCCTGCTGTGCCGGAAGGTTCTCCGTCATCCGAGCAGCGGGTCAATTCCTGATTTCTTCCTATTATAAATGCAGAGCAGTTATGTCTTGCATCCCAGTATTTTTTCTTCATGGCATTGATATATTCTACCGCTTCTTCTTCCGAAGTTACCGGCGCAATATTTGCAATAAACTGTGATTTTTTCTCTTCAATCTCGCCACTGCCGCCTTCATAAATTACTTTTCCATTTGAAACTTCTGACATATTGCTTTGCTCCTGCCTCTTATTTTCATTTTTTATTGTAGCATGATTTCCATTTTTTCTGCAAGGAAACCTTAAGAATTCCTTATCAGAACCTTGCGTTTTTACTTTTTTCTTTATTATATGGTATCTTTTTGCTATAATAAGAAAATAATGTTATTAATCCAAAGGAGGCACATTATGAATTATGGAAAGAAGAGTACCGCCAGGAAGGAAAAAGAGCTCACTTCCAAAGGTACTATGGTCCGTAAGAAGTTTTCCGTAATTTTCTGCAAGACTTTACTGATCTGCTTCTTCTTAGTAGCTGTCATCGGTATCTGTGCAGGAATCGGAATCTTCAAAGGAATCATTGATTCTGCACCAGATATAGATGATATTGATGCAAGTCCTACCGGACAGCTCTCTACCGTTCTTGACGATGAAGGAAATGAAATCGCTACTTTGGTTACTTCCGGCACCAACCGTGACCCGGTAACCATTGACCAGATGCCAATCGATCTTCAGCATGCATTCGTTGCCATTGAAGATGAGCGTTTCTACGACCACAACGGAATTGATATCAAAGGAATCATCCGTGCCGGCTTCAAGGGAATCGCATCCGGTTTTCATTTTCATCAGGGAGCCAGCACCATTACACAGCAGCTTCTGAAAAACAACGTCTTCACTGACTGGACAAGCGAAGACAGTATGGCTGATAAGTTTGAGCGAAAAATACAGGAGCAGTATCTGGCTGTACAGCTTGAAAAAAGAGAATCCAAAGACTGGATTCTGGAAAATTACTTAAATACCATTAACCTTGGTCAGAATACCCTTGGTGTCCAGGCTGCATCCAAACGATATTTTAATAAAGATGTATCTGACTTAACACTTTCCGAGTGTGCAGTTATTGCAGCAATTACCAAGAGCCCGACAAAGTACAATCCGATTACCAACCCGGACAACAACGCATCCAGACGTAAAGATGTCTTAGATAATATGTTAGACCAGGGTTACATTTCACAGGAAGAACATGACGAAGCATTAGCAGATAATGTCTACGACCGTATTCAGATTGTAGATAACAGTACTTCTTCTACTGCAAATGTCAATTCCTATTTTGTGGATACCCTTACCGACCAGGTAATGGATGACTTAATCAACGAATTAGGCTATACCGAAACACAGGCTTTCAATGCACTGTATGGTGGTGGTCTTACCATTTACTCCACACAGAACGCTAATCTTCAGCAGATTTGTGATGAGGAAGTCAATAACTTAGATAACTACAGTGGTCAGGTGGAATATTCTTTCTCCTATCGTCTTTCCATCCAGAAAGCCGATGGAACACTACAGAATTACAGTGAGCAGACCATGCTCACCTACTATCGTGAGAAAACCGGTAATAATAGCTACAATATCAACTTCAGTTCCAAGGAAGAGGCTCAGGCTGCCATCGACCAGTATAAAGCAGATATTATGGAAGATGGAGATACCATCCCAGGCAGCGGTGAATCCGTTACCTTTACGATTCAGCCACAGGCTTCCCTTACCCTGATGGATCAGGCAACCGGTGAAGTAAAAGCATTAGTTGGTGGCCGTGGTGATAAAACCGCAAATAAAACCTTAAACCGTGCTTCTGATACCACCAGACAGCCGGGTTCCACTTTCAAGATTTTAGCTGCTTATGCACCTGCTCTTGACAGTGGCGGAATGACCTTAGCTTCTGTAGAAGATGATGCTCCTTATTCTTATACCAATGGACGTTCTCTTCGTAACTACGATGGACAGTATCGTGGATTTACTACTTTAAGAGAAGCAATCTGTCACTCCATCAATATTGTAACAGTTAAGACTCTTACCGATATCAGTACTGATTTAGGTTACAGCTATTTACAGAATTTTGGATTTACTACCTTAGATGCGGAACATGATAACAACCAGGCTCTCTGCCTTGGTGGTATCTATAAAGGTGTTACCAACTTAGAATTAACTGCTGCTTATGCTACGATTGCAAATGGCGGTACTTATACCAAGCCAAGATTCTATACCAAGATTTTAGACCACGACGGAAATGTTTTAATTGACAATACTCCACAGACCCATACCGTATTAAAGGATACCACTGCATGGCTCTTAACCAATGCCATGGAAGATGTTGTCACTTCCGGTACCGGTACAATCGTTAACTTCGGTTCTATGCCGATTGCCGGTAAAACAGGTACTACAACTTCTGACCGTGATGCTCTTTTCGTAGGATACACACCATATTATACCTGTGGTGTATGGGGCGGATATGATGATAACAGTGAACTTTCCAGCACCAGATACCCGAAGTTAATCTGGAAAGCAGTCATGTCCCGTGTTCATGAAAATCTGGAATATAAAGACTTTACCATGCCAAGTGGAATTACTTCTGCTGTCGTATGTAAGAAATCCGGAAAACTTGCCGTAGAAGGCTTATGTGACTGTGATCCGCGTGGCAGCATGGTAGAAACAGAATATTTTGCAACCGGTACAGTTCCAACAGAAGTTTGTGACCATCATGTCAGTGCAACAATCTGTACTTCCTCCGGAATGCTTGCGAATGAATTTTGTCCGGAAGAAACAAGACAGACTGGCATCTATATCGTTGGTGGCTCTGAAGGTACAAGTGATTCTCCATATCTTATGACAGATGAATTATCCAACAGCACCTGTAACGTACACACTTCAAGTTCTGTTACACCGTCTTCCACACCATCTACTGATACAACGGATACTTCTAATCCAACCAGTGGAAGTCTTACCGGTGGTGGTGACAGTACCACTCCAGACCATGGTAATACCGGAACCGGTGGTAACACTGGTACAGGTGGTGGCACAAATACCGGCGGTGATACCGGTGCAGGCGGCGGTACTGGTACAAATACCGGTGGTGGCACTGGTACCGGCGGCGGAAGCTCTGGTACCGGCTCTGATGGAAACACTACGAACTAACCAAATCATTATATATATAATCAGACACCTATAGAAGCTGCCAAAGGCAGCTTCTATTTTGTCCTATAACTCTCTATTTTTCTATCCGATGCCATCCATGCACAGGCAACAACAAAAGCCCTGACTTACGTCAGGGCTTTCGCTGTTGATGTATATACTACTAAGGGGATTAGATAATTACTAACCTAATCACAATTAGATTAGTACATGATTAGTGAAGTTCTCTTGTCACAAAATCCGGGTAAGCTGACTCTAAGCCATGCTCGGTAGAATCCAGACCTTCTAACTCTTCTTCTTTTGATACTCTAAGACCAATTGTCTTCTTTAATACAATAAATACGATGCTCATGGTTACGATTACCCAGCCTGCGATACATACAACACCGAGTGCCTGAATTGCCAGGTGATGAACTCCTCCGCCATAGAAGAGACCATCTGTATAATCAAAGAAACCTACCATCAATGTTCCAAAAAGACCACAGACACCGTGTACTGATACAGCACCAACCGGATCATCTACTTTTAATTTATCCTCTACAAAGTATACAGACATCGTACAAAGGATACCAGCTAAACCACCGATGACAAATGCTCCGATTGCATCCACATTTGCACATCCTGCTGTAATTGCTACCAGACCTGCCAGAGAACCATTTAAGGACATGGACACATCCGGTTTACCATTCTTAATCCAGGTATAAAGCATTGCTGTAACGGTTGCTGCTGCCGGTGCGATAGTTGTTGTTGCAAAAATCTGTGAAAGCTGTAAGGTATCGGTTGCTGCTGCACCGTTAAATCCATACCAGCCAAACCAGAGAATAAATACACCTAAAGCACCAATTAAAATGTTATGACCCATAATAGGTCTTGATTTACCATCTTTGTCATATTTACCAATACGAGGTCCTAATAAAGCGGCTCCGATAAATGCGGTAATTCCACCTACCATATGAATACATGCAGAACCTGCGAAATCTGTAAATCCAAGGTCTGTAAGCCATGGAGTTCCGCCCCATACCCAGTGTGCTTCTACCGGATATACAATCAGGCTGATTACAAAGCTGTAAATACAATATGTAATGAATTTGGTACGCTCTGCCATAGCACCGGATACAATTGTTGCTGCTGTTGCACAGAATACCAGGTTAAATACGAAATTGGACCAGTCTGTTGTTCCAAAGTCCTTTAATGGGTTCAAGCCCCATCCTACAAATTTTCCATCACCACAAAGGATGTTATATCCTAATAAATAAAATGCAACGGTACCGATACAAAAATCCATCAGGTTCTTCATTGTGATATTTCCTGTATTTTTGGATCTGGTAAAACCAGCCTCTACCATTGCAAATCCACATTGCATAAAAAATACTAACGCTGCTCCCATCAGGAACCAAACACTCATATCCATAATCATTTCCTCCTTTACCAAAATAAATATTAAAGTAAAAAAAATAGAGATATCAAACAAGGTACTTTCCTCGTCTGCTTATCTCCTTCGATAATATTTATTTCCGATATTCATTTTTCATTGTCTGCAAGATAGTTTCCTATCTGTGCCTTACTCCTCTTTGCATCTTTTACAATGCTTTGTCGCCATGTTCACCGGTACGGATACGAACGGCATCTTCTACATCATACACAAAGATTTTACCATCACCAAAGTTACCGGTATTAATCTCATCTACTACCTTATCAATTAATCCTGGTGCAACTTCATCCGAAACAACGGTCTCCACTTTGATTTTCGGAAGCAATGTTACATTATAAGATGCTCCACGGTAATTCTTGATAATACCCTTCTGATTACCATATCCCATGCTGTTTACAATGTTTAAGCCATTTACTTCACAGCTCTCTAAGACTGCTTTTAAGTCTTCAAGCTTTTCCGGTTTGATAATAATTTCCAGCTTTTTCATATTATCTCGTCCTCCTTCTTATTGTTGTTCACAATTTATTCACCTGACATTCAAAGATGATTCACTTTATCAACACGAATTTTTCAAAATGGGCTGATATAGTATAGTTATAAACAAAAGAAAAACTTAACTTTAAATATTCTTTTTCATAATCTGCCAGGTAACTTAAGTTGCCTGGCATCCTCCCTTTTTAAGCCTCTTTTTTCCATCTGTTCTAAGGAGAATGCCCTGCAATTAAAGTTTTTTGATTATACTTCGAAGATTAAATCTCCGTAAGATGGCATTGGCCACATATCCTTGTCAACAAGCATCTCTAACTTGTCAACCGGAGCTCTTAAAGCATCCATTGCTGCTTTTACAACATCTCTGTAGTATACAGCCTGATCTCTTCCTTCTTCCATTGCTCCGCCCTTTTCTGTTACTTCTTCCAGTTTTGCTAAAGCAACCTTGGTCTCAGATAAGAGGTCAGATACTTCTGTCAGTAATTCTGTCTGAACACTGATATCTGCATCACATACAGATTTTACAGTTGCTGCAGAAGTTGCAAGCTCTGTTACATATTTGATAACTGCCGGGATAATCTGTTTTCCAGCAATGTCAATCATAGCTTTTGCTTCGATGTTAATCTCTTTTGCGTAGGTCTCATATTCGATTTCTACACGGGAATCCAGCTCTGCTTTGGTAAATACACCAAAACGCTCGAATAAGGAAACTGCTTTCTCTGTATTCAGTGCAGGAATTGCATCTACCATGGACTTGATGTTTGGAAGTCCACGACGCTCTGCTTCTTCTACCCATTCATCAGAATATCCATTTCCGTTGAATACGATTCTCTGATGCTCGGTTGCATATTTCTTAATCAGATCATGTACAGCCATATCGAAATCTTCTGCTTTTTCCAGTTCATCACATGCCTCAGAAAATGCTTCTGCTACAATTGTATTTAATACAACGTTTGGCTGTGCGATAGAATCCTGAGAACCAACCATACGGAACTCGAATTTATTTCCGGTAAATGCGAATGGTGAAGTTCTGTTACGGTCTGTTGCATCTTTCATGAAGTCAGGCAATGTCTTAACACCGGTCTCTAATTTAGAACCAGCTAAGCTGTGTGTAGCTTCTCCGGTGCTGATAAGCTGTGATAATACATCCTGTAACTGTTCTCCAAGGTAGATAGAAACGATTGCTGGTGGTGCCTCGTTTGCTCCTAATCTGTGGTCGTTTCCAACGTCTGCTGCAGATTCACGAAGCAGGTCTGCATGTTTATCTACTGCTTTTAAGATACAGGTAAGTACTAATAAGAACTGTACGTTCTCATGAGGTGTTTTGCCCGGCTCTAATAAGTTAATTCCATCATCTGTTGTGATAGACCAGTTGTTATGTTTTCCGGAACCATTGACACCTGCAAATGGTTTCTCATGAAGCAGACACTGTAAGCCATGACGTCCTGCAACCTTCTTTAATGTTTCCATTACTAACTGGTTGTGGTCTACTGCTACGTTTGCTTCGGAATAGATTGGCGCCAACTCATGCTGTGCAGGAGCAACTTCATTATGCTGTGTCTTTGCAGATACACCAAGTTTCCATAACTCCTTGTTTACGTCTCTCATATATGCTGCAATTCTCTCGCGGATACTTCCAAAGTAATGGTCATCCATTTCCTGTCCTTTTGGAGGCATTGCTCCAAATAAGGTACGTCCGGTAAAGATTAAGTCTTTTCTCTTTAAGTATTTTTCTCTGTCTATGATGAAGTATTCCTGCTCTGGTCCAACAGAAGGAGTTACCTTCTTAGATGTTGTATTTCCAAATAATCTTAAAAGACGAAGAGACTGTGTATTGATTGCTTCCATAGAACGAAGTAATGGTGTCTTCTGGTCTAATGCTTCTCCTGTATAAGAACAGAAAGCGGTAGGAATACAAAGTGTTGCGCCTGCTGCATCCTGTCTTACAAATGCCGGTGAAGTACAATCCCATGCTGTATATCCTCTTGCTTCAAAGGTTGCTCTTAATCCACCGGATGGGAATGATGATGCATCCGGCTCACCTTTGATTAATTCCTTACCGGAAAAGCTCATTAAAACTTTACCATTTGGCATTGGTGCTGTAATAAAGGAATCATGTTTCTCAGCGGTTACTCCTGTTAATGGCTGGAACCAGTGTGTATAATGGGTAGCTCCTTTTTCGATTGCCCACTCTTTCATCTCATGTGCCACTACATCTGCTGTCTCGAGGTCTAATTCTTTTCCCTCTTCGATTACTTCTCTTAATTTTTTGTAGGTCTTTTTCGGAAGACGTTCCTGCATAACAGCATCATTGAATACGTTCTCGCCGAAAATATCTGCTACATTGAAATATTCTGTCTCACTCATACTTATACATCCTTTCTGCCTCTCACCATAAATCCCCTAAGAAATATGATTTTATTTTCTGCAATCCATGTCTGACTCTTCCCCGGGTATCTGCCCCAGATATAGAAAAAAGGGCATTCCAATTCCTTTGGAACACCCTTGTTCGTCACGCACATTTCATTTGCTATATCTAAAATACATGAAACTTTCTAAAAAATCAAGTCAAAGTTTATAATTTTTTTATTTTTGATACATTCTACAAATTTGTGCAAAATAATATACATTTTTTGTAAATTTTATCAGTCATACTCCTCAGACTAGCTGTTGCTTGGCGGTACTGCATATCCATTTTCATCTGCAACTACTTTTTCTGTGCTTTCTTCTGTGCTTTTTAATGTACGCGCTCCATGGTTTCCGGCACGGACTGCATCCAGATCCTCCTGCAGAATCCGGTTAATATCCGCATCCGCTGCGTGGGCAACTCTTTCTGACATCACCATGATAATCTCTTCATTTAAGTTTCTTACCCAGCGTCCGTTGCTGTGGTCTGAAGTCAGGCTGTAATTATTCTTTACCAAATCTGCATAGTCTGCTTCATCCACTTCATATGCTGCATTATGTAAACCAAGAAGTCCAATCTCTACAATTTCATCCGGCGTATAGTCCTCAAAATCAAAGGTATGCGGGATTCTGCTGGCAAGACCGGAATTCATCTGCAAGAACTCGGACATTTCCTTCGTATATCCTGCAAAGATAATAACCATGTCTTTTCTATGGTCTTCCATAAATTTTAAAATCTCATCAATGGCTTCCTTGCCGAAATCATTTTCACTGCCCTGACTCAGGGAATATGCCTCGTCAATAAAAAGGACTCCGCCTAAGGCTGACTCTAAGACTTCTCTTGTTTTCTTAGCTGTCTGACCGATATAGCCTGCCACCAGATCACTTCTGGATACCTCAACAAATTTCTTCTGGCTGATAATTCCCTTCTGATAAAGAACCTCGCCTACAATACGCGCTACCGTCGTCTTTCCGGTTCCCGGATTGCCAAGGAATAAGGAATGCAGTGTAAAGTCACTGTTTTCCATGCCCTGTTCTTCTCTTCGGTGATTTAATTCTACCAGTGAAATAAAACGGTTTACCTGCTCTTTTACACCATTGATTCCAATCAGCTTCTGCAGACGCTCCAATGCATCCTCATCCTTCTTACCGGATGCCTGATATCTGCCCTGTGCCAAAACTTCATCAATATCTGCTCTGGTGATAGTTTCCAAATCCTCTGTTCCCGTATTCATAACACGGTTGGCAAAGGCCTTTAACAGCTTCTCGTTAAAGTTACGGATCCAGCGGGCATTGCTGTGGTCTAAGGAATTACGGTATGCACGTTTTACCTGCTGTGCATAGTATTCTTCGTCTTCAAACTGATACTGCTTCTTCACTAAGTCCTTCTCGCCAATCTCAACGATTTCATCCGGGGTATAATCCTCAAAGACAAATTTGTTTGGCACACGGGAAGTAAGTCCCGGATTGGTCTTTAAGAATTCTTCCATCTCTTTGGTATATCCGGCGAAGATAATCATGATTTCTCCCCGATGGTCTTCCATATACTTTAAGATGGTGTTGATTGCTTCAATACCAAAGTCTACATTGGCATCCTTTTTATTCAGGGCATATGCCTCATCAATAAAGAGTACGCCGCCTTTGGCTTTCTCCAACAATGCCAGTGTCTGCTGTGCTGTTCCACCTACATTCTGGGAAATGAAGTCCGGCTCTGATGCCTCTATTAATTTAAACTCATCGCTTTTAAAGGCTCCGGATTCAAATAAAACTTCTCCAATCAGCCGGGCAACAGTTGTCTTTCCGGTTCCAGGATTGCCAAGGAATACGGAATGATAGGACTGCTCCTGTGGCTCTAAGCCTTTTGCAATACGCTGCTGGTTGAATTCCACCATACGAAGCATTTTGTCAATCTCTTTCTTCACACTGCCAAGTCCGATTAACTGATTCAGCTGCTCTCTTGCACTTAACTGCGGTTTATCGGAATCTTCACTGCCATTACCGGCATTTCCGGATGCTCTGCCATTCTTTGGATAGTAAGTCTTACAGTTCTCTTCTGCCTCAATATTCAGTTCACTTACTTCTCCACCATTATGCTTCAGTTCCTTCACACTTAAAATGGAATCCTCTGTCATTCTGATATTCGGTGAATTCACATGATTTAAGGTAAGAGTGTCTCCATAGACTACGGAACGATTCATGATGCCAAGGTCAATCTTATCTTCATTCTCACCTAAAATATTCCATTCTCCAAGAATGCATGCTGCTGACTCATCCTGTATCATAGCACCCTCACGAATCGTCGTATTCTTAAAGGTAGCTTTTGCATCCTCTACTTTTATGGAAGTAAATTCATTTCCTTCGGAATGTAAGCCGGAACCGCCCTTCACACATATGGCTGCACCAAATCCCGGCTGTAGGATACGGGATGATACAATGCTTACTGCACTTCTATCCAGCCATACTGCCGGATATTCTTTGTCCTTGTCACAGCCCTTAATGGTACTGTTTACAATCTCTACATTACAGCCTGCTGCATTTATGGCATTTCCATCCCCTGTCTGAAGGGTACTGTTATTCACTTTAAAATCTACATTGTCTATAATCAGCTTGCAGTCCTGAAAAACGCAGTTATCCAGTTCCAGCTTACTGTTCTCAATATAGCTTTTTATATATAATTTCGGATTTTCCATGATGGTAGTGTTTTTTAAAACCACCTTCGACTCATTCTCTGCATAAATCACCGGATATACATCGCCATCTGCCTGTGTATTTTCCAGTACACAGTTTATCAGGCTGACCGCTGCCTGCTCTTTACAGTTAATGATATTGGTTCTCTCCACTCCATAACAAATCCAGATGTTTTCAAATGTTACATTTGCCTGTTGATTGATATTAAATTTTCCTGTAATTACATTGGTAAAGTTCTGATTTCCACCCTCTGCCATTGTAACTTTTCCTTCAAAATGAAGGTCTTTGCTTATGACAATGCCATCCACCACCGGCGAATAGCCTGCCTGAAACTCTATGGTATCCCCCGCAGCCGCTGCATTTATCGCATCCGGCAGTCTCCAAGTATTATTATCTGCACCAACCAGATATCTCATCTATTTGCTTCCTCCCTGTTTTGCCTGCAAACTACGAGAAACACGCTTTGCGAGTTTCTCGAGTTATCGCGGTGCTCGCCAAATCTGCATGCAAGCATGCGATTTTTCTCGCTACTCGCGTAAAAGAAAAAGACCTCATAGAGCAGTTCTTGCTGCCCTACAAGGTCTTTGTTTTCGCTCAATTTTGTCACTCCATAGGCTAGTAAATTTTACTCTTTAGAAATAAAACACTCTGCCTTGAAATGTGGAAAATCTGACCTTATAAAAATATTATAGCGCGCTCACTATATTTTGTCGATACTATTTTCCATGGCATTTCTTATATTTTCAAACCCATACTATAAAACCTGTCAAACGTTTTATTAATAGCGAAACCATCCACCTTAGGCATAAGGCTCATTTCTATAACATAATAACTCTATTTTTCTTGGTTGCTATTATTTTCTTTTGCTTGTCTATGTAAACATCGGCTCCATCCTCTCCAATTTTCTCAACAAAAAAGTTTTGGGAATATAATAACCTAATGTTTCATCTTCTTTTATTCCAAGATGTACAATTGCATTTTCATTTTTTGTATAAAATAAAATATCACAATCAATTTTTGTTGGTGGATCTACATTTTTATTTTCAAAATTAACCGCAATCGGATTTTCAATAATATCAGGCATAAGATAGAAATAGACAAATTTAGCTTTTATACTCCTAAATTTGCTCTTATTCATTTTTTTCAAATCATTAAAGCTAAGACCTGTGCTCTGTATAAAATTCCATCCACTTTGTCCCTTATAATTGTGAATATCTTTCTTTGAAACTGAATACTTCACAATGGATTCAATTCCCAACAGATGGCAAAAGTTCTCTTCATCGAACCTTAATTGAATAGAACTTTGCTTTTCATCCTCTGTTATATCATACTGATAAATGAATGGATTTAAAAATTTTCTATAGTAGTCTTGTAAAACATTCAAGTCAATATCGTTAATTTTAGGTTTTACTGAAAGTCCACACAGTTCTTCGGCTTTGTACAAATCTTTCTCCTCTTATGAAAAAAGGCTCTGAATCACTTCAGAGCCTATTCATGCAACTTTATTTTTATTCTGCTCATATTTAAACTCTCCGCAGCGGAGAAATCAGGAGCTGCATCCCAATTATATAAATAGCATATGCTATTTACTTCAAATTATTTCTTTGTAGAATTATCATATACCCTCAAACTTGGTAAGTCAAGTTATGTCTTTAGGCTAAAAATTTTGCCCTTTGAGGATAAAAATCATTCTTATTCTGCTTTTCCAACAGAACAAAATAATTCCATTTTTTCTTTTACAGTAGCTTTGATTGCTTCTGCACCTGGAGCTAATAATTTACGTGGGTCAAATCCTTTGCCCTCTAAGTCCTTACCAGCTTCAATATATTTACGTGTAGCATCTGCGAAAGATAACTGACACTCTGTATTTACATTAATCTTAGATACGCCAAGAGAGATAGCTTTCTTAATCATATCTGCAGGGATTCCTGTACCACCATGAAGTACTAATGGCATAGTTCCTGTCTTCTGCTGGATAGCATCCAGAGTCTCGAAAGAAAGTCCTTTCCAGTTTGCTGGATATTTTCCGTGGATGTTACCGATACCTGCTGCAAGCATGTCTACACCAAGGTCAGCGATTGTCTTACACTCGTTAGGATCTGCACACTCGCCCATTCCAACTACACCGTCTTCTTCTCCACCGATGGAACCAACTTCACACTCGATAGAAAGTCCAAGCTGATGAGCTACATTTACAAGCTCTGTAGACTTAGCAAGGTTCTCCTCAAATGGATAATGAGAACCATCGAACATGATAGATGTAAATCCAGCTTTGATACACTTATAACATCCTTCGTATGTTCCATGATCTAAGTGAAGTGCTACAGGAACTGTGATTCCAAGTTCTTCATCCATAGCTTTTACCATAGCTGCAACGGTCTTAAAACCTGTCATATATTTTCCTGCACCTTCAGATACACCAAGGATTACAGGGGATTTTAATTCTTCTGCAGTTAACAGTACGGATTTTGTCCACTCAAGGTTGTTGATATTGAACTGGCCTACTGCATAATGACCAGCTTTTGCTTTTTTTAACATTTCTGTTGCTGATACTAACATTTTGATTCCTCCATTGTTTTTTTTCATTGTACCATGGCTTTTCCCAAAAATAAAGTTAAAAATATAACAATCATTTGGCAGATGTTTCTTTATTCTTGACCATAATCTCCAAAGCCTGGTGCATATTTTTTATTTCCACTTCCTTATGGTCTCCGCCAAACTCACCATCTAAGGTCCATGGAATAATTTCTTCCGGATAAAACTTAATATTACTGCTCTTAAATGAGTATACCAGATCGGTATCATCCTTGCGGCTGGTTAATGCTGCAATAATCTCATTTAACTCCAGTGGATTCTTCGGTGCTTTAATCAGTGTCACCTCAAAAACACCGTCATCCAAAAGAACGTTTTTACCTGTCAGGTTCTTAAATCCACCTACGGAAGTAGAATTGGTAATCATGCCATAGATGAATTCATCCTCTAATACTTCACCGTCATATTCTACCCGCATCTTATAGACCGGAATGTCTAAAAGCTGTTTCATTCCCTCTAAGATATAAGCTGCATGTCCTAATACATTCTTTAACTGCTGGCTGGTCTGATAGGACACCGCAGTAAACAGTCCGAATGCTGCCACATATACAAATGAATCTCCATTAAAATATCCTACATCTACCGGAAATCTTCTTCCCTTTACTGCTACATTGGCTGCCTTAAGCATGCTCTTTGGTATCTTTAAGGAATTGGCAAAGTCATTGGTACTTCCTGCCGGAATATAACCAAGCAGTGTCTTTTCTTCGCTTTCCATCATTCCGCTGACCGCTTCATCCAGTGTACCGTCTCCGCCACTGCAGACAATCAGGTCATAATTCTTTGCTTCTTCTCTGACACGGTTCTGCGCATCCCCCTTGCTCTGCGTCGGATAAATGGTGACTTCATAATCTGCCTTTACCATAATATCTACGATTTCCAACAGTTTATTCTTAATCAGTCCCTTTCCGGAATGGGGATTAAATATAAAAAGCAATTTCTTTTTCATTTTTACATAACCTCTCTCTTTCTTCTAGCCTTCAGACAGGAACTGTTCCAATGCTTCTAAGGCTTCCTTCTCGTCCTCGCCCTCAGCAGCAACCGTTACCACATCCTCATAATTCATTGCCAGTGACATCATGCCCATAATGCTCTTTGCATTTACTTTTTTCTCTCCGGATTCAATATAAATGCTGCTGGAAAAACGATTGGCAGTCTGAACAAGTAATGCGATAGGACTTGCTTCGACACCATTAACAAATTTAATGGTTACCTCTTTCTTCATCATATGTATTCCTCCTCAACCTCTTTATACTCTCATGTTTTCAGCAATTTCACTTATCTTTCTTAATCTGTGATTCACACCGGATTTTCCCACCGGCGGATTCAGGTATGTCCCCAGTTCCTTAAGGGGGGCTTCCGGATGCTCTAAACGTACCTGTGCCATCTCATAGAGATTATCCGGCAGTTCCTGCAGCCGTCCCTTTTCCTGGATAAACTTAATATCTTCAATCTGCTTTACTGCAGCATTTACAGTCTTATTAATATTGGCAGTCTCACAATTTACCTG
This sequence comes from uncultured Lachnospiraceae bacterium, assembly GCA_900315735.1. Taxonomy (GTDB): domain Bacteria; phylum Bacillota; class Clostridia; order Lachnospirales; family Lachnospiraceae; genus Roseburia_C. The sequence goes on from ONAD01000021.1 coordinate 20,061, forward strand.
CCGGTTTACACTGTTACGCATCTCTTTTAAAATGCGTACATTTTCAAGGTTCATCAGTGCCACATGTGCTTCCATGATATTTAACATATCCACAATCTGGGCACCTTCTTTTAAGTATACCACATGGTGCTTCTTGCGTTCCACCACTTTTGCATCCATACCAAAGTCACTGATTACCGACCTGAGCTGTTCTGCCTGCTGCGGCGTTGCGCATACAATTTCAAAATGATAGGATTTATGCGGGTCGCTCATGGAACCGGAAGCTAAAAATGCACCTCTTACAAATGCTCTTCTACAGCAGGACTTCTGTAACAGCATTCCATTTACTGCCTGCCGGAACGGATGCAGTGAGCCATCCTCTTCCAGAAATTTAAGTGCCATCAATACCCGGCGCATGGCATCCTGTTCTTCTATATATAACACGCCCGGATTCTGCTCGGATAATTCCGCACTGATATCAAATGCCCGCTTTAAAAGCGTATAGCACTTTTTCGCCAGTCCGGCATGCTCTGTTGCAATTTCCAATCTGGGATTTGCTCCCGTCAATATCATTCTTCCGGAAAAACTTATAATCGCCGCAAGTTCTGCCAGCTGACAGTGTCTGCTTTTGCTTATATGCTTCTCCAGTTCCGCCTTTACTTCTCCCGAAAAAGACATCTCATATCTCCATCTAGTGTCGCACCGTATCCTTATCAATATCACGATGCTCTATCTTAATTCCAAACTGTTTCTGTTTCTCTAACCGTTTAAACAATTCATTGGCGAGGGTTACGGAGCGATGCTTGCCTCCGGTACAGCCAATGGCAATTACCAGCTGGCTCTTTCCCTCTGTTATGTAATTCGGTATCAGGAATTTTACCATATCTTCTAACTTATCCAGAAATACATGGGCTTCCTTATATTGCATTACAAAATCCTGAATCTCTTTATCATTGCCATTCTTCGGGCGTAAGCCTTCCACATAATATGGATTTGGCAGGAAACGCACATCAAATACCAGATCTGCATCTGCCGGAATTCCATATTTGAATCCAAAGGACAAAATCGTAATAAAAAGATTCTTAAATTCCTGATTCTCTACAAATATTTTATTTAATTCTGTTTTTAACTCTCTGGTCAGAAGATGGCTGGTATCGATGATATAATTTGCCTGTTTCTTTAAGAATTCCAGTCTTCTTCTCTCTTCTTCGATACCTTTATCGACACGCTCACTTCCTGCCAGCGGATGACTTCTTCTGGTCTCCTTATAACGTTTTACCAGCACACCGTCCTCTGCGTCTAAAAACAGTACATCAAATTCTTTTCCTTCACTTCTCAGATGGTCAAGAATATCCTGTAAATCTTCCAATGCCTGTCCGCTTCGGATATCTACGCCTACAGCAACCTTCTGAAGCTCCGTATTTCTTAAATCTGCTAACTCTATAAACTTTTCAATCAGAGGAATCGGCAGATTGTCGACACAATAAAATCCGATATCCTCCATCATCTTAAGTGCTGTACTTTTTCCTGCTCCGGACATTCCTGTCAGAATTACCAGTTTCATGAAAATTCTCCTAACCTTCTTACTTCCGGCTCCAGTCTTACCTGAAACTCCTGTTCCACTTTCTCCTGCACCCTGCGCATCAGTTCTTCCACTTCTGCTGCGGTTGCCTGCCCACGGTTTATTACAAAACCGCAATGTTTCTCGGATACCTGGGCATCTCCCACACGATAGCCTCTTAACCCGGCATCCATAATCAGCTTTCCGGCAAAATAGCCTTCCGGCCGCTTAAAGGTACTTCCTGCACTCGGAAATTCCAACGGCTGTTTCTCCTGCCGTTTCTGACGAAGCTCCTGCATCAGAGTTTCAATTTTTTCTTTCTCTTCGGATGCTAATTTTAACGTTGCACCCAGCACCACTTCTCCGGTCTCCATGACACGGCTGTGTCTATAGCTTAAGGAAAGCTCTTCTACCGGAACTTCTATCACTTCACCCTCTTTGGTCAGAAGCGTTGCGGATACTAAAATATCTTTCATCTCTCCGCCATAAGCACCGGCATTCATTACCACTGCCCCTCCGATGCTTCCCGGAATTCCTGCTGCAAATTCCATACCGCCTAAGGATGCTTCCAATGCCTTGTGTGCAACCTTTGAAAGCAGTGCTCCCGCTTCGGCATGAATTGTATCTTCTTTTACTTCAATGGAAGAAGCGTTTGTGCCAAATTCGATGACGACTCCGGAAATTCCCTTATCACCCACCAGAAGATTACTTCCATTTCCGATAATGGTATAAGGAATTTTCTGTGTCCGGCATAATGCAATGACATCCACCGCTTCTTTGATGGTCGGCATCAGAAAAATCTCTGCTTCGCCTCCGATTCGAAATGTGGTATGACGGCTCATAGGCTCCTGCAAACGTATTCTGCTTTCGTCTACTATAGTCTTAATAGCTTCTATCCAGTCTTCTCTCACGATTCACTTCTCCCATTTTCTATTCTCTATGAAGCTAAAAATGCCACATAGCCTTTATATGCTTCATATAAATCTGCTTTACTGATGATTTCCCATGGTGCATGCATATTCAAAACAGCAACACCGCTGTCAATTACCTGCATTCCATAATTTGCCAGAATATATGCGATGGTTCCGCCGCCGCCCTGATCTACTTTACCTAATTCTGCAGTCTGGTAAAATACATTGCCATTATCCATTACTGCACGTAATTTTCCAACGTATTCTGCGCTGGCATCATTGGAGCCTGACTTTCCTCTGGAACCGGTATATTTATTAAATACCATTCCTTTTCCAAAATACGCTGCATTCTTTTTGTCCATAACGGACGGATAATTCGGGTCAAATGCTGCGCTGACATCAGAGGACAATACATGGGAATTCTGCAATGTACGACGCAGTGCAAGTTCTGTATACTGTCCTGCTGCCGCCATAACCTCTGCTGTCATATTCTCAAAGAATCTTGACTGCATTCCGGTTGCTCCCACGCTGCCGATTTCTTCTTTATCTACCAGAAGACATACACTGGTATATTCCGGTGTTTTATCCGTTGCAAGCATCGCTTCAAAGGATGGGTAAGCACAGACTCTGTCATCGTGTCCGTAGCCCATTATCATGCTTCGGTCAAATCCATAATCTCTTGCTTCTCCGGCAGGTACTACCTCAATCTCTGCTGAAAGGAAATCTTCTTCTTCGATTCCATATTCTTCTTTTAAGATTGCAAGGATATTTCCTTTTACCGTATCCTTGGCATTCTCTTTTTCCTCACCGGAAAGCGGAATGCTTCCAATCAGAAGGTCTAAACTTTCTCCTTCAATAACCTTTGCCGCCTTCTTCTCCATCTGCTCACCGGCAAGATGAATCAGTAAATCACTGACACCAAATACCGGATCTCCCGGCTTATCTCCAATATTTACTGCTACTACGCTTCCGTCTTTCTTTGCTACCACACCATGCAGTGCCAGTGGAAGTGTTACCCACTGGTATTTCTTCACGCCACCATAATAATGGGTATCTAACATGGCAAGGCCGGTATCTTCATATAACGGATTCTGTTTTAAATCCATTCTCGGAGAATCCACATGTGCACCAAGAATCCGCATGCCTTCTTCCATCGGCTTCTTTCCTACAATGAACATGGCAAGTGCTTTTCCATTATTATCTGCATACACTTTTGCGCCGGATTCCAGTTTTATTCCTTCTGCAATCACTTTCTTTATATCAAGGTATCCTGCTGCTTCTGCCCGCTCCACGAAAGTGCGTACACATTCTCTTTCTGTCTTACATGCTGATATAAATTTACGATACTCTTCTGCAAATTCAAAAACTTTCTTCTTCTCTTCTTCACTGTAATGATTCCATGCTACTTCTCGTTCCATATGAATGAATCTCCTTTTACTCTTCTTCCTCGTCGTCCTTCTTATTCAGATTTGCCTGTACACGACGATATAATTCCTGAGCTGCATTGTAACCCATCTTCTTCTGTCTGTGGTTAACGGCTGCAGCCTCACAGATAACTGCAAGATTTCGACCCGGACGGATTGGAAGGGAATGACATACTACTTTATTTCCAAGTAACTCTGTATATTCCTCCTCAAGACCAAGACGGTCATACTCATTATCTTTCTTCCAGTCTTCCAGTTTAATTACAAGGTCGATATTCTGTTTCTCTTTTACACACTCAACACCGAACAATGTCTTTACATCAATGATTCCGATACCTCTTAACTCAATGAAGTATCTGGTGATATCCGGTGATGTACCGGTTAAGGTATGCTCATTGATTTTACGGATTTCTACCACGTCATCTGTTACCAGACGATGTCCACGCTTAATCAGTTCCAGCGCAGCCTCACTCTTACCGATTCCGCTTTCACCGGTAATCAGAAGTCCTTCACCGTAAACGTCTACCAGTACACCATGGATGGTAATACACGGAGCAAGTTCTTCACTTAAAAGATAAATCAGCTCTGCCATGAATTCTGATGTGCTTCTGCTGGTTCCGAATACCGGAACATCATTTTCCTTTGCTCTCTGTAAGAACAAATCATCCGGCTGTAAATCCCTGCAGAAAATAACACATGGTATATCATATTTTAAGAACCGGCTGTAAATGCTGTCTTTTTCTGAATCATTTAAATGCTGCAGGTATGTATATTCTACCATACCAATAATCTGTACACGGGACTGCTCGAAATGTTCAAAATATCCACTCAGCTGTAATGCCGGACGGTTTACATCGGCAAGTTTGATACGGTGTCCCTTCAATTCCATATCCTCAATATATTTTTTTAACTGCAGTTTTTTTACAATTTTCTCAATTCCTACACCTTCCATAGCATGACTCCTTTCTTATCTTAACCCCTGTATTTTTATGATTTCTTACTGTTCTAATAATTTGAAACGTTCTACCAGTTCATCTAAAGAAGTTGCCTCTGCGGATAACTCTTCACTAGTTGCTGATGCTTCCTGGGATGCTGCAGAGTTGGTCTGAATAACATCATCAATCTGTTTTACACCATCTTCAATTTCTTTTACAGATACCGCCTGACGGTCAGATGCGATTCTGATATTAGCTACCTCTGTAATGATAGCATCCAGTTCTGTAATAACTTTATTCAATGATTCAGAAGTCTGCTGTGTTACTTCGTTTCCATGTTCTACTTCTACCTGGTTTGTCTCCAGCAAATGTTTGGATGTCTCTGCGGATTCTGCACTACTCTCAGCCAGCATACGAATCTGCTCTGCAACAACTGCAAATCCCTTTCCTGCTTCTCCGGCTCTTGCAGCCTCAATGGATGCATTTAAGGAAAGAAGGTTGGTCTGGGATGCAATACCATCAATTTCAGTAATAACTCTTTCCAGTTCTTTGGATGTTGTTGAGATACGTTCCATTGCCTCCATAAGTTCACGCATCTTATTCTGGCTGACATTTGCTTCCATTCCTACACTCTTTGCACGGTCATGAACAATATCTGTTGACTTACTGTTTGCAACAACCTGCTCTGTAACTTTTGAAACATTCTCTACCAGATTATCTACCACAATAGACTGGTCTGTTGCACCTTTTGCCAGATCCTGGGAGCTGATTGCAAGCTGTTCAGAACCGGCAGCTACCTGATTGGAAGATTCCTTAATCAGACATAAAGTGCTGCTTACATTCTGAATGGTACTTACCAGTTCTTCCATCACTGATTCAAATTCTCCAACATATGCTTCTTTGCATGCAGAACGTACTGTATAATTACCCTGTGCAAATTCTTTTAAAATATTCTGTAAATCGCCAACAATTTTCTGTAAAGTATTTTCCATATTGCGGAACTGGTTTGCCAGTTCTCCGATTTCATCATCTGACTGATAGGTTACTTCTTCATGTAATTCACCATTAGAAAGATGTTCTGCTACACGCTCTAACTCTCTTACCGGTTTTACAATATAATAAACGAGCCATCTGGACTGCTGTCCGGTCAACATAACACTTCCTACAACAATTCCCAGCATAATAATAATGCAGATAACCAGAACCGGAATACGGAACGCATCCGGAACTACAGCCAGCAGGATTAATCCCAGGCAGGCTAATGCTACTGTTGTAAAATACAGCATAAATACCATTTTAAATGCATCATTTACTTTTTTCTTGATACTTTTGTTTTTAAATTTTTCTTCTTTGGTCATAGTAATTCTCCTTTTTCTTTTTCCTCTTCCCTATGGAAAAAGCGGAATACTTCTTCCGCTGCTTTTTCGTTCATTGCTTCTGTCCCAGACAATTCTTCTATGGATGCACTACGAATGGCATCTAAAGACTGGAACCTTCGCATCAGCGCCTTTCTTCGTGCCGGACCGATTCCCGGAATGTCATCCAGCACAGAATGTACCTGTTCCTTACTTCGTAAAGAACGATGATATTCTATGGCAAACCGATGTGCTTCATCCTGTATTCTTGTAATCAAATGAAATCCTTCACCGGAAGTGTCTATCGGGATCTCTATATTCTGATAATATAATCCTCTCGTTCTGTGATGATCATCTTTTACCATTCCACAGACCGGTATGGAAAGATGCAGTTCATCCAGCACCTGAAGAGCAATATTTACCTGACCTCTTCCACCATCCATCATAATCAAATCCGGGAATTTTGTAAATCCCCCATATTGGTCATCCAGCCCTTTTTTTTGTAAAATTTTCCTTTCTTCCTGTCCATGGGTAAATCTGCGGGTCAAAACCTCGTGCATGGATGCATAATCATCCGGTCCCGTAATAGTTCTTAACTTAAATTTCCGGTAATCACTGCGCTGTGGTTTTCCCTTTTCATAAACCACCATGGAACCTACCGTTTCAAATCCATTGATATTGGAAATATCATAGGCTTCCACACGCTCTAATTTTTCTAAATCCAGCCAGGATGCAATCTCTTTCATTGCTCCGATGGTTCTGCCTTCTTCACGCTTTAACTTTTCCCTGTCCTGGGACAGTACCAGTGCAGCATTTTTCTCTGCCAGCTCCACCAGTTTTTCCTTCATTCCCTTCTGCGGTACCCGGAGTACTACCTTCTGGCCACGCTTTTTGCTCAGCCAGTCCTCGATGACCTCCGCATCCTCTACTGCATATTGCAGCATGATTTCTTTGGGAATATATGGTGTTCCGGAATAGAACTGTTTTAAAAATGTTGTCAGTATCTGTTCCTTACTGTCTTCATTGGCAATGGTCACATAGAAATGCTCCCGTCCGATAAGCCTGCCGCTTCGGATAAAGAATACCTGAACCACTGCATCCCGGTCATCTGCTGCAAGAGCAATTACATCCTTATCTTCTCCATCAGAATTGGTAATCTTCTGTTTCTGTGCCACCTGTTTTACACTGTTTAAAAGTTCCCGGTACTCAATTGCCCGCTCAAAGTCCATACTTTCCGATGCCTGCATCATCCGCTCTTCCAGTTCTTTTAAAACCGGCTGATAATTGCCATTTAAGAAATCCACTGCCTGATTGATTTTCTCCCGGTATTCCTCTTTGGAAATATATCCCTGGCAGGGTGCCTGGCACTGATGAATATGATAATTAAGACAGGGACGTTCTTTTCCGATGTCCCTTGGCAGTACCCGGTTGCAGGTTCTTAAATGATAAATTTTCTTTAACAAATCTATCGTATCTTTTACCGCACCTGCGCTGGTATAAGGTCCAAAATATTTGGACTTGTCTTTTTTCAGCTGACGGCAAAAGAGGACCCTGGGGAAATCTTCCCCCAGAGTCACCTTTATATACGGATAAGTCTTATCATCCCGGAGCATGGTATTATACTTCGGTCTGTGCTCTTTTATTAAATTGCATTCCAATACCAGTGCTTCTAATTCCGAGTCAGTAATAATATATTCAAACCGGTTAATCTTCTTAACCATCTGGTCTTTCTTAATTCCTTCGTCATGGCTCGCCTGAAAATACTGGCGTACCCGGTTTCGAAGGCTTACCGCCTTGCCCACATAGATAATGGCATCACTGGCATCATGCATGATATAGACCCCCGGCTGATCCGGAAGCTTCTTTAATTCTTCTTTGATATTAAACGTCATTCCCGTTCTCTTCTTTTTTACTCTCTTCTTTTTCCTTCTTTTCTTCATCCGGATCCGGCAGACCTTTTAACTTGCGGAATATCTTCATGAATTCCTTACCGGTAATAGTTTCATGCTCATATAAGTAATCCGCAATATGATCTAATACTTCACGATTCTCTTCTAACAGACGATATGCTTCCTGATAGCAGTTGTGAATCATGGTACGGACTTCCTCATCAATCTGTGCTGCTGTCTCATCGCCGCAATTTAAATGCGCTGCACCATCCAGATATGCATTATCTACGGAAGCCAGACTCATCATGCCGAATTTATCGGACATACCAAACTGTGTAATCATTGCTCTTGCAATCTTGGTTGCACTTTCAATATCATTGGCTGCTCCACTGGTAGCAGAATGGAATACCAGTTCCTCTGCCGCACGACCTGCCATATAGGTAGTTATCTTGGCAATCAATTCGTCCTTGGTCTCAAGGAACTTCTCTTCTTCCGGTGTCTGCAGGGTGTATCCCAAGGCACCCATGGTTCTTGGTACAATGGTAATCTTCTGTACCGGTTCGGTATTCTTCTGTAATGCAGTAACCATTGCATGACCTACCTCATGATAAGATACTATCTTCTTCTCATGGTCACTCATGGCACGGTCTTTCTTCTCTTTTCCACCAACTGCTACGATTTCAAAGGCTTCAAACAAATCACTCTGATTTACAAATTTACGATTATGTTTTACTGCATTAATAGCTGCTTCATTAATCATATTTGCAAGGTCGGATCCAACCAGTCCTGCACTTGCCAATGCGATTGCTTCCAAATCTACGGATTCATCCATATGCACATCCTTGGAATGTACCTTCAGTGTCTCAAGACGTCCCTTTAAATCCGGTTTATCTACAATAATTCTACGGTCAAATCGACCCGGACGAAGCAACGCTTTATCCAGTACCTCCGGACGGTTTGTGGCTGCCAGAACCAAAAGTCCCTTTGAAGTATCAAATCCATCCATCTCTGCCAGCAACTGGTTCAAAGTCTGCTCACGCTCGTCATTTCCACCGCCGAATCTGCTGTCACGGCTCTTACCAATTGCATCAATCTCGTCAATAAATATGATACATGGTGCCTGTTTCTGGGCATCCTTAAACAAATCTCTTACTCTGGATGCACCGACACCTACAAACATTTCTACGAAATCAGAACCAGCCAGTGAGAAGAACGGAACATTAGCTTCTCCGGCAACTGCCTTTGCCAGTAAAGTTTTACCGGTTCCAGGAGGTCCTACAAGCAGAGCTCCTTTCGGAAGCTTCGCTCCGATTTCACGGTATTTCTTCGGATTATGCAGGAAATCTACTACTTCCTGTAAAGATTCTTTTGCTTCATCCTGTCCGGCAACATCCTTAAATGTTACACCGGTTGTCTTCTCTACATATACCTTTGCATTGCTCTTGCCAACGCCCATCATTCCATTGCCGGCACGTTTCATGACTGCACCGAAAATAATCCAGATAATGATTAACGGAAGCACAATACTTAAAATATTAAATACCCATGCTGATGTATTATTCGGAATATATCCATCAATCTCTACATTATGCTTATTTAAAAGGTCTAATAAATCATCATCGTTAATAAATCCGGTATAATAGGTCATCTTTACCAGAGTCGAATCATCTGACTTTGGTGTGATATTATACTGGTTTGCGCCTACTTCAACCTTTTCTACCTTATCATCCTTTACCATCTGGATAAATTCCGTGTAGGTAATCTGCTTGGATGTCATATCTGTGCTGCAGCGGTTTAAAAGGCTCATAAAGAACAATGTCACCAACGTGATAATGACAAATGCCAGTATCATCTGACCATTGCCACCCTTTTTATCTCCGTTCTGGTTATTGTTTCCATTATTCTGGTTATTATTTCCACCATTCTGATTATTATTTCCATTATTAAACAGGTTATCCATTGTATCCTCCGTATATGATTCTCGAAAATCTCCCAAAATATAGTTCTTATTATATGTAATCTGCCCCGATAAATCAATAATAACTCTGTTAAGTTTTCCTTACTTTTCTAAATATTTTATAAATTTTTGTGGATTTATTTTTACTGTCGTTGTATAATAGACTGAGTTTGAGAAAAAATGAGACCGACGGCGCATTCACTGTCGGTCTATCTAAGTTTTAACCATATACACACATTTAAGGAGGAACTACCATGCCTGTAAAATACGTCTTTGTCACCGGTGGAGTTGTTTCCGGTCTCGGAAAAGGCATTACTGCTGCATCACTTGGCCGTCTGTTAAAAGCCAGAGGCTACAAGGTTACCATGCAGAAATTTGACCCGTACATCAATATTGACCCGGGTACCATGAACCCAATCCAGCACGGTGAAGTTTTCGTTACCGATGATGGAGCGGAAACCGATCTGGATTTAGGTCACTATGAGCGTTTTATCGACGAAAGTCTTACCAAGAACTCTAACGTTACTACCGGAAAGGTTTACTGGTCTGTACTTCAGAAAGAACGTCGTGGAGACTTCGGTGGAGGTACCGTTCAGGTAATTCCACATATTACCAATGAAATCAAGAGCCGTTTCTACCGTAACTTTACTTCCAACGATACCCATATTGCCATCATTGAAGTAGGTGGTACTGTCGGAGATATCGAAAGCCAGCCTTTCTTAGAGTCCATCAGACAGTTCCAGCATGAAGTCGGACATGAAAATGCTATTCTGATTCATGTAACACTGATTCCTTATATTAAGGCATCCGGTGAATTAAAGACCAAACCAACACAGTCCAGCGTAAAAGAATTACAGGGAATGGGTATCCAGCCGGATATTATCGTATGCCGTTCCGAGCATCCTTTAGATCAGGGCTTAAAAGACAAGATTGCTTTATTCTGTAACGTGCCAAATGACCATGTACTGCAGAATCTTGACGTAGAATATCTCTACGAAGCACCGCTTGCCATGGAAAAAGAAAATTTAGCAAAGGTTGCCTGCGATTCTCTTCACCTGCCATGTCCGGAGCCGGATTTAAAAGACTGGACCGATATGGTAGAAGCATTACGCAATCCGATTCAGGAAGTAAATATCTCCTTAGTTGGAAAATACACACAGCTTCATGATGCCTATATCTCTGTTGTAGAAGCATTAAAGCATGGTGGAATTGCAGAACGTGCAACCGTTAATTTAAACTGGGTAGATTCCGAATTATTAAATGATGAAAATGCAGAAGAAATTCTTGGTGATTCCGATGGAATCATCGTACCGGGTGGTTTCGGCGACCGTGGTGTAGAAGGAATGATTACTGCTGCAAAATATGCAAGAGAACACAAAGTTCCATATCTTGGACTCTGTCTTGGTATGCAGGTTGCTATCATTGAATATGCAAGACATGTCTGCAAACTCAATGATGCCCACAGTATTGAATTAGACCCGAATACCACACATCCTGTCATCGCTCTGATGCCGGATCAGGATGGTGTTGAAGATATCGGAGGAACCTTACGGCTTGGTTCTTATCCATGTGTTCTGGATACCGCTTCCCTTGCTTATCAGGTTTACGGTGAGGAAACCATTCATGAAAGACATCGTCACAGATACGAAGTAAACAATGATTACCGTAACATTCTTACCGAAAACGGTATGAAGCTGTGTGGTCTTTCTCCGGACGGACGTATCGTAGAAATGGTAGAAATTCCTGGACATCCTTGGTTCGTTGCAACCCAGGCTCATCCGGAATTAAAATCCAGACCTAACCGTCCACATCCTTTATTCAAAGGCTTCATTAAAGCAGCTACTGAAATTAAAAAGCAGAAATAAGCTTTCTAAAAAACAGCCTGTGATTTTCATAGATTTTGAAAATCACAGGCTGTTTCTTTTACTAAGCATTTGTAAAACTACACGACCTACTTTCTTCCTCCGTCCAGGAAACGCATCTCTCCCTCTTCCTCTTCTTCCGGTTTCGAGAAACCAATCATTCTCTCCTTTTCTCCATTTAAAAGGCGCAGGCACTGCGGACAAAGTGTTCCAAAAGTAACCGGCTGTCCACACCGGGAGCAGTAATTCGACATAATGCTCGCTTTATCTTTTTCCTTATATTCAATTCTTCCCTCTTTAATCCACTGTTTCACCATCCGCACCGGAATATCAAAATACTCTGCCACCTGATATTCATTTACATCATTGCTTCGTACAAATTCCCGCACTTTATCAAAAAGCAGCAGTTCCTCACAGGCATAACAGTATTCCTTATCCGTCAAAGGCGGCAATGCCTTTCTGCACATCTTACAATACTTAACTCCTGTCTCCATTCTTCCCATCACCTGCTAACTGTATTTATTCTGTATTTTCTGAAGATATGTCACATACTTCTCTCTTATCTCTGCCGGTTCGATAATCTCAACCTTTTCCCCAAGGCCACAGAGCCAGCCGTAAAACTGTCCGCTGACTGCCACATGAAGTCTCGCCTTAAAATGCGTATCATCCGCTTTTCTGACGCTGACCTCCTGACCAAACCGGTCAATCACCACACCTATCATATCATTTTCACAAAGCAGTGTCACCGTCTCTTCCTCACCGGCAAACATGCCAAAGGTTTTCTTCGAATAGGATGCAATATCAAAAGCTTCAAACTGCTCAAGCCCTTCTCTCTTCTTTCTGGTCAGTGAAATTTTAAGCATCTTATCCACACGGAAATGCTTGATAATCTTATCTTCCTCATCATAAGCTATAAGATAATAATTCTCATCATCCCAGGAAAGCACCAGAGGGCTTACCTCATAAAAGGCTCCATTCCGGCGAAGCTCCATTTCTTTTTCAATATTCCATGAGAAATACTGGAACCGGATTTTTACATCCCCGGAAATTCCATTGTAAATCATATCAATGTTATAATAAATATTCTCATTGATGGTCTTATTCCGGTTGGTTACCACCACCTGACGCTGGAGCTGCTTTGCTTCATAGACGCTGACCAGCTTCTCCAACTTATGTATCAGCTCTCTTGATTTCTTCTGTGTAATGAACTTCGATGACTGCACCGCATCCACCAAAAGCTTCAATTCCGCCAGTTCAAAATCACGGCTTCCGATATAATATCCACCGCGGTACTCCTGCTCCCGCAAAATATCCACACCGAAGTCCTGCAGCATTTCCAAATCCCGATAAATACTTTTGCGTTCTGCCGAAATGCCCTTCTGATTCAGATATGCAATAATTTCCTTCATCTTGACGGCGTGCTTTTCATCCGTCTGCTCATATAACAGTTCTAATATATATAATATTTTCAGTTTCTGATGCTCTGTTTTTCCCATAGCTCTAGTATAGCATAGGGAAAGCCTTTGTGATACCTGTTTTAGAAATTTTCTGACATTTTATACTCTTTTCGAACTACGCCGATTATATTTTATATTTTTACTGCAAAAAGGAATTGTCAGTCCTGCTAATTCATGCTATAATATACATAATTAAAGATTGAATTACCACGAGACGAGAGCAAGGTAAAGAAGAGCGAAAATATCGCTTTTATTTATCTTGCTTTTTTGTTGCCAGCAGAAAGGAGTTTTATATGTACGATATTGCAATTATTGGTGCCGGAGTCACCGGTTGTGCCATTGCCAGGGAGCTGTCCCGCTATCAGGTAGACATCTGTGTCATTGAACGGGAAGAGGATGTCTGCTGCGGAACCTCCAAAGCCAACAGCGCCATTATCCATGCCGGATTTGACGCAAAGCCGGGCACACTGAAAGCCAAACTTAATGTAGCAGGAAATGCCATGATGGATACTCTTTCTAAGGATCTGGACATTCCTTTTGTAAGAAACGGTTCTCTGGTTGTCTGCACCGATGAGCAGGATGCCGGCGAACTGGAACGCCTTTTGGAACAGGGAAAAGAAAATGGTGTCAAAGACTTACGCATTCTTGACCGCGAAGCCTTACATACCATGGAGCCAAATTTAGACGACCATGTCACAAGCGCGCTCTATGCACCCACCGGTGGTATCGTCTGTCCATTCCATATGACGATCGCTTTTGCTGAAAATGCCGTTGCAAATGGTGTTGAATTCTTTTTAAATACTGCTGTAACTTCTATCACCAGCACAGAGGATGGATACCTGATTTCCACTGATAAGCAGAATATCGCCGCAAAAAACGTTATCAATGCTGCCGGTGTATATGCAGATGTTCTCCACAATATGGTAAGCAGCAAAAAGCTTCACATTACCGCCCGGAAAGGCGAATACCAGCTTCTTGATAAATCTGCCGGAACCCATGTATCCCATACGATTTTCCAGTTACCGGGCAAAATGGGAAAAGGCGTCCTGGTTACTCCTACCGTTCACGGCAATCTTCTCGTTGGTCCGACCGCAGAGGATACTGATAACAAAGAAGGAATCAATACCACCAGAGAAGGACTTGCTTCTCTTTCCGAAAAAGCCTCCCACAGCGTTAAAAACCTTCCGATGCGGCAGGTCATTACTTCTTTTGCAGGACTTCGTGCCCACGAAGATAATGGCGACTTTATCATCGGCGAAGCAGCTGATGCTCCCGGCTTCTTTGATGCCGCTGGTATCGAATCTCCGGGACTTTCCTCTGCTCCAGCCGTTGGTGTCATGATGGCTGAACTGGTGCGGGATAAAATGCATTTAACCAAAAAGGAAAATTTCATTGCCACCCGCAAAGGAATTTTAAGGCCGGAAGAACTTTCCTTAGAAGAAAGAAATGAACTTATCAAAAAGCAGCCCGCCTACGGAAATATTATCTGCCGCTGCGAAATGATTTCTGAAGGAGAAATTCTTGATGCCATCCACCGTCCACTGGGTGCCCGCTCCTTAGATGCCATCAAACGTCGTACCAGAGCAGGCATGGGACGCTGTCAGGCAGGCTTTTGTTCCCCGCGTACCATGGAAATTCTCGCCAGGGAAGTTCCGATGGAAATGACGGACATCAGCAAATGTGGTGGTGCTTCACAGTTTGTCTATGGATATAACAAAGAGATTCAGGAGGATATGCCATGAAATCATATGATTTAGTAATCGTTGGCGGCGGTCCTGCAGGACTTGCAGCCGCTGTATCCGCAAAAGAAAATGGAATAAATG
The DNA here is from genome assembly GCA_900315735.1 of uncultured Lachnospiraceae bacterium. Taxonomy (GTDB): domain Bacteria; phylum Bacillota; class Clostridia; order Lachnospirales; family Lachnospiraceae; genus Roseburia_C. The sequence continues at coordinate 35,214 of ONAD01000021.1, forward strand.
ATATTCTGATTATTGAACGTGACAAAGAGCTTGGCGGCATTTTAAACCAGTGTATCCACAACGGGTTCGGACTTCATACCTTTAAGGAAGAACTGACTGGACCAGAATACGCTTCCCGCTTTATTGAAAAAGTGCTCGCCCTTGGTATTTCCTACAAATTAAATACCATGGTAATGGACATTTCCCATGAGAAAAAAGTGACTGCCATGAACCGGGAAGATGGCATGTTTGAGATTCAGGCAAAAGCAATTATTCTTGCCATGGGCTGCAGGGAGCGAAGCCGTGGTGCCCTTAATATTCCGGGCTATCGTCCGGCAGGTATCTACTCCGCTGGAACGGCACAGCGCCTTGTCAATATGGAAGGCTATATGCCGGGCAGGGAAGTCGTTATCTTAGGCTCCGGTGATATCGGACTGATTATGGCACGCCGCATGACCTTAGAGGGTGCCAAAGTAAAAGTCGTAGCAGAACTGATGTCTTATTCCGGCGGTCTCAAGCGTAATATTGTACAATGTCTGAATGACTTTGATATTCCTTTGAAATTAAGCCACACCGTTATTGATATTGAAGGAAAAGAACGTGTCACCGGTGTTACTATTGCAGAGGTCGGCTCCGATGGAAAACCGATTGCCGGCACAGAAGAATATTATTCCTGTGATACTCTCCTCTTATCCTGTGGTCTGATTCCGGAAAACGAATTAAGCCGCAGTGCCGGTGTTGCCCTAAATCCGGTTACCTCCGGTCCTGTTGTAAATGACAGCTTAGAAACAAGTATTTCCGGCGTTTTCGCCTGCGGAAATGTCCTTCATGTACATGATCTGGTGGATTATGTTTCTGAAGAAGCCGGGATTGCCGGAGCGAATGCAGCACACTATATTTTATCCGGCAAAGCTGCCGATACCCATGATGTCTGTGACCATTCCGATGCATCGGTATCCGAATGTGGCCAGCCTTCTGTTGAAATCATTCCAACCGGCGGTGTCCGCTATACCGTTCCAAAATACATCCGGCCGGATGCCATGGCAGACAAAGTTACTGTCCGGTTCCGTGTGGGACAGATTTATAAAAACTGCGGAATTGCCACTTACTTTGGCAAAGAGCGTATCAGCTTCCGAAAACGTCCGGTTATGGCTCCGGGCGAAATGGAATCTGTTGTCCTTACCAAAGAACAGCTTACCAACTGCCCTGATTTAGAGCAGATTACCATTTGTATAGAGGAGGCATAGAGGATGGAAAAACGTGAATTAACCTGTATCGGCTGCCCTTTAGGCTGCTCCATTACCGTAACCATGGAAAATGCAGAAATACTTGACGTTACCGGCAACACCTGCAAACGCGGCGATGCTTATGCCCATAAAGAAGTTACCCATCCAACCAGAATCGTAACTTCTACTGTCCGGGTATCCGGTGGCACGATTCCGATGGTATCCTGTAAAACCAAAGAGGATATTCCAAAAGAAAAAATTTTTGCAATCATCGATGCTCTCCAGGGCGTCACTGTTCCTGCACCGGTCTCTATCGGAGATATTCTCCTTCAGAACGTTGCAGGCACCGGCGTGGACATCGTTGCCACGAAAAATGTTCCTGCAAAATTATAATCTCATTGTTATCAAATGATTCACATCATTCTGATAAATATTTATTCCAGGGGAATAACTGTTTTGGTGCGCCAGTATCTGATTGAGGGGTCAGATACTGGCGTATCTGTTTGTTGCATGCGTTTCATACGTTCCACAAATTTATATCTTTTTTTATCCTCTGTACAACGCAAAAAACATCTTTATCATTTTATAGTTTTCCTTTATCATTTCCGGAAATGACGGTATAATATTTATAAAGACGAAAATATGATGCGTAGAAAGGCGGTTTTACTATGCTTTCAAATTGTAAAGATGCTATGGATAATTCTCCGATTATTGCAGCAATCAAAGATATGGCAGGGCTGGAAAAATGTCTCACCTGCGACAGTCAGGTTATTTTTATCCTGTTTGGAGATATCTGCAATATCACAGATATTGTAGATAAGGTCAAAGCTGCCGGAAAAACGGCTATGGTACATATCGATTTAATCAATGGCCTTTCCGGGAAAGAGATTGCTGTGGATTTCATCCGCAAATACACCCGAGCCGACGGAATTATCACCACAAAGCCAGTTCTTATCAAACGAGCCAGAGAATTAGAGCTTTCTACGATTCTGCGTTTCTTTGTCATTGATTCCATGGCTTATGACAGCATCGAAAAGCAGCTTCGTTCTGTAAAACCGGATTACATTGAAATTCTTCCGGCACTGATGCCTAAGGTTGTATCCCGCATATGCCAGCTTTCCAGAGTTCCGGTTATCACCGGTGGACTCATTTCCGATAAGGAAGACGTGGTTTCCATGCTGAATGCCGGAGCTGTCTGTATCTCATCTACGAATCCGGATGTGTGGTTTTTGTAATATGATTTTCAATATTTTTTATATGATTCCTATTTATAACTACCAGGAGGTTTACTATGACAGAAGCTGAAAAAATGAAGCTCGGGCTTTGGTATGATGCCAATTATGACCCGGAATTATTAGAAGAACGTGAGAAAGCTGAAGATTTATATTTCACTTTCAACCATACTGCACCAAAGGAAAAGGAATTGAGGGAAGATATTCTCAAAAAACTGCTTCCAGAAATGGGCGAGCGTGTTACCATTCTCTCCCCTTTTTATACGGATTATGGTTATAACTGCAACATTGGCTCTGATTGCTTTATCAATCACAATGCCTATCTGATGGACTGTGCTCCGATTACTCTTGGCAGCCACTGTTTTATCGGCCCGAACTGTGGCATGTATACAGCCGTTCATGCTACCATTGCCGAAGAACGCAATCTTGGGCTGGAAAAGGCTCTTCCGATTACCGTTGGCAATAACGTCTGGATGGGCGGTGATGTCACCATTCTTCCTGGTGTCACCATTGGTGAGAATACCATTATCGGTGCCGGAAGCGTCGTCACAAAGGACATTCCTTCCAATGTCGTTGCCGCCGGTAATCCATGCCGTGTTCTCCGTCCAATTACGGAAGAAGACCGCATTGCAAAAAGATAATGCATTTCATCATTTCATTATAATTAGCTTTTTATTTTAACCGGGATAATTTAATGAGATTGTTCATCAAGAATGTTTATAAAATTAATAAGAGATGATTCCTTGAAAAGCGGTTCTTTTAAATGCCGCTTTTTCTTTACTGCTTTTATGTAACCTGATAAATAATTTTCAAATTCTTTTGTAATGATATCAAAATCTGCTGCTATTTTTCGATATTGCGATTCTGGTATTTTCTTCTCTGTTTGTTCTTCCAGATAACTTTCATCGTTTACAATTAATGCATATCTATAATCCAATCCTGCATTCTTTCGTTTTGCTGAAGGCACCGCATGTCCTATTCTTCCAAACTTTCTTACTTCATCCCCAAGATTATTTCTTAATGGAATATAGTAATTATTATTATCTTTTCGTATTTGGATACACAAATGCGTTCTTCTGGACTGTTTGTCTGCATTTCCTGCATCAAGCATTTTAATATAATTGCTTCTTTCTTCAAAATATTCTTTTTTTATAAAGCAAAATCTTAATTCCATTCATCCTCCTTTGTAAACTACGAGAAACACGCTTTGCGAGTTTCTCGAGTTATCGCGGTGCTCGCCAAATCTGCATGCAAGCATGCGATTTTTCTCGCTACTCGCGTAAAAAATAGGAACCTTTCGGCCAATGTCATTAAGTTAAGATGATGAATTAAGATCTCAGTATCAGAAATAATACTGGGGTCTTTTTATTTTGTAATAAATACTTGACACAAAAAC
>ONAD01000016.1 GCA_900315735.1 uncultured Lachnospiraceae bacterium
AACGGTTGATAGCAGGTCTGATAATGTCCACCTGGGGGCAAATGGAAACAGTGGACTTGATTTCCATAGGGCAGAAATCAAGTTAATGACGCCAGAGCAGGTAAAGAGAATGCCACCAACAGAGTGTATTGTTTTCATAGAAAGTAGACCACCGGTCTATGACAGAAAAGCTATCCCTTTTGATAAGCCGGATTATGGCTTTGTTGCAACAGATTTTCTGAAAAAACGTTATTCAGAAGCACTGGGGTTAGGTGAATATGAACATCCGGTGCATACGGTGTATGACCCGATTCATTTCCGATATATTACTGTGGAACAGGAAAAACGCCTGCAGGTAGTAACAAAACAGGAAGATATTGAATCGTTTCAGGAAGCGGCGAAGAATGACCCTCGTATTCTTACCTGTAACATTGATGAAACAGAGCTGCTTTATTTGAATTGGAATCGAAGAAAATGTAGCGTCGAAGAAGTGCAGCAGATATTCATGCAGACAATTGAAGCAGAAAAACGCAAAATGGAAGACCTAAAAGGACTATCTGTTCTGCAGGATGTTGATGGTGGAGAAATCATCCTTCCAAAGCCAGTAGAAGAGAAATCGGATAAAACCGGCTGGAATATGGATTGTTCATTAAGAGAAATCTTATCTGAACATTGGAACGATTTAAGTCAGATTGAACAGGAAGAAATATGTATTGACCTTGCCAGTGACTTGAATGAAACACAAATAAAAGAAATATTGCGTCTTCCAGTGGATGAAATGGAAGTAAGGCGCAGAGCTTATATTTTAATGAATAAGGACAACAAAAAACAGGCTACAGGGTAATTTGTAAATGTACCGAATTCCGGTACATGGAGAAAGAGTGTTTTTAGAGCAGGAGCTTTAAAAACACTCTTTTTTGCATGAGTAAAGGAAAGGAGAATTGCATGAAAAAATATGATTATATAACTACATTAGCACGGGAAACAGCGGCAAATGTAGTTAAAGACCGTGATGAGTGGATGAAGTATCTGACTACAGCAGCCAGATTATATAAATATCCGTTTTTTGACCAGCTTCTGATTTATGCACAAAGACCAGATGCAACAGCGTGTGCGTCTATGGATATCTGGAATGAAAAAATGCATTGCTGGGTAAACAGAGGAGCGAGCGGAATTGCATTAATAGACGAGAGTGCAAAAGGGAAAAAGCTAAAATATGTTTTTGATATATCAGATGTTCATGCAGCAAATCATATTGGACGATATCCGCAGTCTTGGGTATTGGAGGAGAAACACAAGGATGATGTGATTTCGCACTTAGAAACAATTTATGGTGGAACAGATGAAGATAAGTCGTTTGAGGAAAGACTGTTTGAAGTTTCACAGAAAATAGTGGCAGATTATTATGAAGAAATACTTCCGGATTTACAGAATAAGTCAGAAGGAAGTTCCTTAGAGAACTTGGATGAACAGAATATAGGAATTCGTTTCAAGGAAACACTTACTGATAGTATAGCTTTTATGCTTTTATCTGCTTGCGGCGTAGATATGAAAGAGTATCAACCGAAATTTTCATTCGATTTTATCAATGAATTTGATACTATGGATAGTTTATATATCTTAGGAGATGCAACCAGTGAGCTGGCAAAACCGGTACTTGTAGAAATTGGAAAGACTGTCAGAATATATAATCGAATTCATGAAAAGGAACAGGAAGAAAATTTATTACAAAAAGGTATTGAAAATACTCCTAAAATAGACTACAATGCTTTAAAGCGTAAAAGCGATAGCGAACAGGAAAATATATCAGAAATTAATAATAAAGAAGGGGGTAATATTGATGAAACTGAACTACGAACAGAACGGAGATTACATGATTCCAACGTTACAGGCGGACGTTCAACCGGAGGAGCCAATAACGAAATATGGAATAATGAGGGAGACGTATCTGAAAGAAAAACACCATGGGGTGTATTCAGCACTACTCCTGAAGGGAGAACTCGTCGAGCATTTACTGATGATTCAGAAACAGGCAGAGGAGAGAATGGAGCAGTTGACGTCGCAGATGGCAGAGAAAGAAGGAATAACGGAACAGCTCAAAGCGGACAATCAGATGCTTTGGGTAGCAAAGATGAACAGTATTCAGAATCGGGCAGAGGAAATAGTGAGAGCAGAGATAATCTGCAGCTTATAGAAGATAATTCCCAGGAACCCATATTCACACAATTAAGTCTGTTCCCTTCATTTGAAGAACAGGTTGGAATAGTAGCAGCAGCGGAAGCAAGTATGAAATATACTATGCCCGCTGCTTTTTCTTTGCCACAGGAAACAATTGAGATGATTTTAAGAAGTGGTGGCGGAAAGCAGCATAGTAGAAAACGTATCTATGCAAAATATATTGAAGGCAAGACTGCAGAGAGCATGGTAGCATTTCTAAAAAAAGAATATGGACAGACGGGAAAAGGATTTGAGATTGACGGCAATCCTATATCGGTATGGTTTGATGAATATGGAATGAGTATTGGCTATGGAACACAGGCAAAGGAAACGCCGATAGAAACCATGAACTGGGAAGACGTAGAAAGACATATTCGTTCTATGGTGGAAAACGGAACGTATATGGATATCAGAGAAGCATATCTTGTAGATACAGAGGAAAGAGAGAGAGTTGCAAATCAGATATATTACTTTTGGCGTGATGGAATGGACGAAACACCGGAAGAAATCGGAATTAAGGCAGGTAACTTCCCAGAGAGTGAGGCAACACTTATGGAATTGCTTTCTGACCATGATGGTAGAGAAAAAATCAGAGCAATTATTAAAGATGCCGAGGAACGTCTTGCTTCTGGAGAAGTGGTGCTCAAATGGAATCATGTGAAGTCACCGGAATATCTCTTATCGGAAATTACAGACCTGGATATGGAAAGACTGGAATTTCCACTACCGGATACTTTGGAAGTAAAGCAGGAAGATTTTATTACACAGGATGAGATTGACTACGCACTTTGTAAAGGAAGCGGAGTTTTCCATGGAGCGTTCCGTATTTATGATTACTTCAAGGAAGGTCATGATAAGAAGGAGACCATTGATTTCTTAAAAAATGAATATGGAACAGGTGGTGGATCCGGTGGCTTACCGGGAAATGATGATTCCCACCATGATTATGATAGTAAAGGTATCCGTCTGGAAAAAGGAAGTTATGTCAATCCGTATGCAAAGGTGCTGCTTAATTGGAATGTTGTAGAAAAAAGATTGAGAGAATTAATCTCTGAGGACAAATATCTTTCGGAAGAAGATAAAGAAAAATACCTCGAATATAAGGAAGTTCAAGCAAAAGCGGACAGGCAATATGAACTTAATAGGCTTGAACATGCTGTGCCGGAAATGAAATCGAAAAAAGTTACGATTGATAGACGGGAGTGCACATTGATTGATGAGTGGGGGACAGAAAATGAAAAGTACCTGCTCGGAAATGACATAGAGGAGCGTGCTTTATATTATGCACAGGTCAATGATAAGGTTTTTGAATATGATTACAAGCCAGGGAGAAGTGAGGTAGAGGATGATTATATCAATGCGATAGCAGAGGAGGATATAGATCGGCATGAAGCAGAGGTATTTGCACGTTTGGAAGGAACTGATGATGCAGCGGAATCGGAGGTAGTAGATGAGACGGATACATTTCAGACTCAAAAAGAGAATATTCTTATACCGAATAAAGGTAATGCTGTCAATTTCAGTATTAGTAATGATAACCTGGGCATTGGAACACCGAAAGAGAAGTTTCAAAGAAATATAGAAGCAATTAGATTATTGGAACAAATTGAAAGTGAACATCGTTATGCAAATCCACAGGAGCAGGATGTTTTATCCCAGTATGTTGGCTGGGGAGGACTTTCTGATGCTTTTGATGAGAGTAAAACAAACTGGGCAACAGAGTACCAGGAATTAAAAAATCTGTTATCACCGGAAGAATACCGTATGGCAAGAGAAAGTACATTAAATGCTCATTATACCAGTCCTGCCATTATTCGTAGCATGTATGAAGTGATTGAAAGAATGGGATTTAAAAAGGGAAATATCTTAGAGCCATCTATGGGTATTGGTAATTTCTTTGGTATGATGCCGGAGTCTATGAAGGAAAGCAGACTATATGGAGTGGAACTTGATAGTATTACCGGACGTATTGCGAGGCTGCTGTATCCAAAAGCAGATATTCAGATTAAAGGATTTGAAAAGACGGATTATCCAAATGATTTCTTCGATATAGCTATTGGAAATGTTCCTTTTGGACAATATAAAGTATTAGACCATGCATATGAAAAAAATAACTTCCTAATCCATGATTATTTCTTTGCAAAGACTTTAGATAAAGTACGTCCGGGTGGTGTAGTAGCATTTATTACAAGCAAGGGAACTATGGATAAGGCAAGTCCAGAGGTAAGAAGATATCTGGCTCAAAGAGCAAATTTGCTTGGAGCGGTAAGACTTCCCAATACTGCATTTAAAGCGAATGCCGGTACAGAAGTTACTTCTGATATTTTATTTTTCCAAAAACGTGACCGGATGGTGGTACGGGAACCGGAATGGGTATATTTGGAAGAAAATGATGCTGGAATTAAGATGAATTCTTATTTTGTGAATCATCCGGAACAGATAGTAGGTAAGATGGAACTGGTATCCGGACCATATGGCATGGAAAGTACCTGCAGGTTAGATGAAAGCAGACCGTTTGAAGAACAGTTAAAAGAGGCTGGTGGACGAATAACTGGTACGATAGATACATTAGAACTGGAGCCGGAATTAGACAATGAATTGAGTAAACAAAGCATTCCGGCAGACCCTAATGTTAAAAATTTCAGCTATGCATTGGTGGATAATGAAGTATATTATCGAGAAAATTCGGTTATGAAACCTGTGGAAGTGTCAGATACCGCAAAAGGACGTATTAGAGGCATGGTAGCAATCCGCAATTGTACCCAGGAGCTGATAGATATGCAGCTTAATGAATACGGAGACCATGAAATTGAAAAAAACAGAAAGAACTAAATGAATTATATGATGATTTTTCTGTAAAGTATGGTCTTATTAATTCACAAACCAATAAAAGAGCATTTAATCAGGATTCCAGTTATTGTCTGTTATGCTCCTTGGAAAAACTTGATGACGAGGGTAATTTCAAGGGAAAAGCAGACATGTTTTCTAAACGAACAATAAAGAAGGCAGAGGTTGTTACTTCTGTTGATACGGCCAGTGAAGCACTTGCAGTATCCCTTGGGGAGAAAGCAAAGGTCGACCTTCCTTATATGGAAGAATTGACAGGTAAAGATATAGATACTCTAATCGAGGACCTTGGCGGAGTTATTTACAAAAATCCTTTGACAGATGAATGGGAGACAGCGGATGAATATTTGAGTGGAAATATACGGGAAAAATTGAAGATTGCCAGTACTTATGCGGAAAATCATCCGGAATATGTTGTCAATGTACAGGCACTTAAACAGGTACAACCTAAAGAACTGGATGCTTCTGAAATAGAAGTGCGTATTGGTGCTACATGGATTGATGTTCAATATATTGAAGATTTCATGAGTGATACTTTTGAAACGCCGGCACATTTATTAAATAGAGATATTATAGAAGTACGGTTTTCAAATATAACCGGTGAGTGGAATATACAGGGAAAAAATGCTGACTGGGGAAACTCTCTGGTTAATATGACTTATGGTACAAGCCGGGTGAATGCCTATAAGATATTAGAAGATTCTCTGAATCTTAAGGATACCAGGGTGTATGATACTATTGAAGAAGATGGTAAAGAGAAGAGAGTTCTAAATAAGAAAGAAACTACCATTGCCAGTCAGAAGCAGGAATCTATTCGTGAAGCATTTAAAGATTGGATATTCAGAGACCAGGAACGTAGACAGACACTGGTGGCAAAATATAATGAGCTTTTCAATTCTACAAGACCACGAGAATATGATGGTTCACACTTAAAATTCCCAGGAATGACACCTGATATTGAATTAAAACCACATCAGAAAAATGCAGTGGCACATATTTTATATGGTCATAATACCCTGCTTGCACATTGTGTAGGTGCTGGAAAGACATTTGAAATGACAGCGGCAGCTATGGAGAGTAAGCGGCTTGGGTTGTGCCAGAAGTCACTTTTTGTTGTACCTAATCATTTGACGGAGCAGTGGGCAAGTGATTTCCTGCGGTTATATCCCGGAGCAAATATCCTTGCAGCTACGAAGAAAGATTTTGAACCTGCGAACCGTAAGAAATTCTGCTCCCGTATTGCAACAGGTGATTATGATGCTGTGATTATTGGACATACACAGTTCGAAAAAATTCCGCTTTCTATTGAGAGACAAACAGCCATCATTGAAAAACAGATAGATGAAATAAAACTTGCAATTGAGCAGACAAAGTCTGAAAACGGAGAGCGTTATACCATTAAGCAGATGGAAAAAACGAGAAAATCCTTACAAGTACGTCTTGATAAGTTGAATGACCAGAGCCGTAAGGATAATGTCGTAACTTTTGAGCAGCTTGGTGTTGACCGATTATTTGTAGATGAGAGCCATAATTATAAAAACCTTTTCTTATATACAAAAATGCGTAATGTGGCAGGAATAGCACAAACAGAAGCACAAAAGTCTTCTGATATGTTTGCTAAATGTCAGTACCTGGATGAAATAACAGGTGGAAAAGGAGTAACTTTTGCTACCGGAACACCTATTAGCAACAGTATGACAGAGTTGTATACAAATATGCGATATCTGCAGTATAATACATTGCAGAAATTAGGGTTAGGACATTTTGATGCGTGGGCTGCATCTTTTGGCGAAACACAAACTGCAATAGAACTTGCTCCGGAGGGAACCGGATACAGAGCAAAAACCAGGTTTGCTAAATTTTTTAATTTACCGGAGCTTATAAGTCTTTTTAAAGAAAGTGCAGACATTCAGACCCCGGACATGTTAAATCTTCCAGTTCCGGAAGCGGAGTATGAAAATGTAGTATTAAAACCGAGTGATTTTCAAAAGGATATGGTAGCAGCGCTTGCAGAGAGGGCAGAGGCTGTCAGGGATAAAAGGGTCGAATCTAATGTTGATAATATGCTTAAGATTACAAATGATGGAAGAAAGCTGGCACTTGACCAAAGACTTATAAATGATATGCTTCCGGATAATGATAACTCCAAAGCTGCAGCTTGTGTTGAACGGGCATATAAGATATGGAAGGATACCATGGAACAGAGGTTAACGCAGCTTATTTTCTGTGACTTATCTACACCTAAAGGTGATGGAACATTTAATGTGTATGAGGATGTCAAAGAGAAGCTGATGGATAAAGGAGTACCTGGAAATGAAATAGCATTTATACATGATGCGAATACGGAACTTAGAAAGGCGGAACTGTTTGCAAAGGTAAGAAGTGGACAGGTTCGCTTTTTGCTTGGCTCAACGGCAAAAATGGGAGCAGGTACTAATGTACAGGACCGGCTTATTGCATTGCACCATTTGGATGTACCTTGGAGACCATCTGATATTGAGCAGCAAGAGGGACGTATCTTAAGACAGGGAAACCAGAATGCAAAGGTTAAAATATTCCGCTATGTTACAGAGGGAACGTTTGACAGCTATTCCTGGCAGCTTATAGAAAATAAGCAGAAATTTATTGGACAAATTATGACCAGCAAATCCCCGGTAAGAAGTTGTGAAGACGTGGATGAAGCAGCTCTTTCTTATGCAGAGGTAAAAGCACTTGCTACAGGAAATCCTTATATTAAGGAAAAGATGGACTTGGATATCCAGGTTGCACGTTTAAAATTGATGAAGGCTAACCACACTAGTCAGAAGTACCGCCTGGAAGATAATATTACACAGCATTACCCACAGCAGATTGCTCATTTGAAAGAAAGTATAGAAGGCTTTTCGAAAGACATACAAAGGTATAAAAGAAATAAGCCATTGGAAAAAGAGGATTTTTCGATAACTGTTTGCGGTAAGGAGTATAGTGATAAAAAAGAAGCGGGAACAGCTCTCATTGCTATATGCAAAGAATCAAAGGATATTGATGCCAGTGTGGATGTTGGGGAATATCTTGGATTCTCGCTTAAAGTTAAATTTGATGCTTTCTATAGGAAATTTGTACTGAATGTAAAAGGCGATATGAGTCATCCTATCGAAATAGGCGTGGATCCATTTGGTAATCTTACCCGTATAAATAACGCCTTAGAAGCAATGCCGGCGGAATTGGAAGAAGCACAGACAAAACTTGCTAACGTGGAACATCAGCTTGAAACGGCAAAGATAGAGGTAAACAAACCGTTTCTGCAGGAAGCAGAGCTTTCAGAAAAATTAGAAAGACTTGCGGAGCTAGACGCACTTCTTAATATGGGAGAAAAGGAGGATAGCATAATAGAAAACACAACGGAAGATATAATAGAGCCAGTAATAACACCGGCAAATAAATTTACAAAGCGTGTAAAACCAAGAGGACCAAAGTTATAATAAAATAGGAAGAAATAATAAAAGGTGCATTAGTGTAATAGCTGATGCATCTTTTTTTTGTGTCTTGGCGGCACACTGTTAATGTAGTAATATGTGGGTATATTAAAGGAAGGAGGAAGAGGAATGTCATTTATGAATGAAGCCGGGGAGAGGATACAGTATGATGCAGAGGACCTGATAATAAAACTGAAAGAAGATATAAGAAAGTATGGTATAGGAAAAAGGGTGAGAGTATGGTGTGTACAGGCTCATGGAGTCGAATTGTATACAAATTATAACTATATGGACGAAGAACCCTTATTAAGAGAAAAGGACATAGCACATGGAGTGTATTTTAAGAAGATATCCATGGGGGAGTTGCTCCCGCTGTTCGAAAAAGAAAATTCAATTTTGTAAATATATTTTTAGTAGTAGTAGTCTACCGATTTACTTTTGTTGAATTAAATTTGACAAAAATTAATTGGTCGACTACTATTTAGTTAGAATTATTTTACAAAAGAGGGAGGCGTGTTTTATGAAAGGTTTTCGACAGTTGCAATGGCGTGACAGGATTCGATTGGAAGAACTTCTTAAAATCTATACGAATAAAAGCGAAATAGCCAGGATTATGCATGTAAACAGAGGAACCATTTACAATGAATTAAAACGAGGGGCATATGCTCATAGGACATCAGAATATATTGATGAAGTAAGATATAGTGCGGACTTGGGCCAGAAAAAGTATGAAGAGAATCTCAAAGTGCGAGGTACGCAGCTAAAAATTGGAAACGATATAAAGCTTGCTAATTATATAGAAGAAAAAATTGTAGAAGAAAAATATAGTCCAGAAGCAGTCATAGGCGAATTAAGACGCACGGGTCAGGAGAACGAGTTTAAAGTTCGCATTTGTGCAAAGACGGTTTACAATTATATTGATAAAGGAATATTTTTAAATCTGACCAATAAAAACCTTCCGGTGAAAGGAAAAAAAAGACGTACATATAAAAAGATACAGGTACAGAAAAGACTTGAAAAGGGGACCAGTATAGAAGAACGCCCGGAAGAGATTGGCAAGAGAGTTGAATTTGGACATTGGGAAATGGATAGCGTGGTAGGAAGAAGGGGCAAGTCAAAAAAGACGTTGCTTACATTGACAGAGCGGAAAACACGTAGAGAATATGTATTTCTGCAAAGAGACAAGTCAGCAGCTGCAGTGGTGGATGCATTGGATTTATTGGAAAGGCGTTGGGGTAAAGAACTTTTCCGGAGAGTATTTAAAACAATAACGGTAGATAATGGAACGGAGTTTTCCGATTGCTCTGGTATAGAAAAATCTGTGTATGGTGGTTTACGAACAAAAGTATATTATTGTCACCCCTATAGTAGTTGGGAACGAGGGACAAACGAAAATACGAACAGGATGGTTCGAAGACAAGCACCAAAGGGAACATCCTTTGACAACATGACAGTGGAAGAGGTTCAACGGATAGAAGACTGGGTTAACCATTATCCACGAAGGATGTTTGAATATGGTACATCTGCAGAACTATTTGAAGAAGAGTTAACGCAGTTGGCATAGGGTGTCTGCAATTTAATAAATTTATCGAGGCTGGCTATCAGGCAGCCTTTTTTTCGTAGGTAAAAGTAGGATATTTCATTTAAGAAAAGAGTTACAGTAACCAGACATTGATATATAAATCAGAAATCATGGTGAAGTATAGTTGAAATATACAAGATAATTGGCTTGGAGTTGTACAACTTGCACAAACTTAAAAAAGTGTTCAAAAAAAGATTGCAATTCACATTGAAGAAGCTTCTTAAATAAAACCTTTGATTTTTTTATATAGATGTGTTAGTATAAATAAGCTGCAACCGTAGTCTAATGGATAGAACGTCAGACTCCGACTCTGATAATGCGGGTTCGATTCCCGCCGGGTGCATTTTTATATTTATACTAACACATTTTTTTGCGGGATTTATGTCCCGCAAAACTTATAAGAAACGTTTTTCATTATTTATACAAGTGACTCATAAAATATGTTTTTTGAGTTGCCGTGCATCTGAAAGAAGCTGCCGGCGGCAGGTTCTTAAGGTTTACGCGGGTAAGGTTAGGAGGACAGACATGAAAGCGTCAGAAATCAAAGAAAAAATGAGTAAGATATCAAAGGATGACATAAGTAGTTTCTTTCAGAAGAACTGGAAATATTTTGCAGCGGTAATTTTATTTATCGTATTGGCAGTAGTAATGATAAAATTCAGCAGTGGAAATAAGGACAAAGATAACGGACTTTCCACGGAACAGAGTACCGAAGCAGAAAGCTTTCAGGTAGATGCAGTTCCGGAAATCAATACTTTGATGCAGAATTATTATAATGCATATGCGGCAGGAGATCTGGCAACTTTACAGACTTATGCAACACCGGTTTCTGCGAATGAACAGGCATTGATTACCATGATGTCACAGTATGTGGAAAGCTACCAGAATATCAAATGTTATACCAAGTCCGGATTAGAGGCAGATTCTTATCTGGTCTGTGTAACACTGGATTTGAAATTTGTAGGAGTAGATACTGCAGCACCGGGTATGGAATTCTTCTATGTAAAGAAGAATGAGCAGGGTGCACTTTATATTGATAACTTATACAGCAGCTTCAACCGTCATAATAAAGAGCAGCCGACCGACAGCAATGTGGAAAGCTTAATCAGTAATTTTCAGACCCAGGATGATCTTATTGCATTGAATGTAGAAGTACAGGCGGATTATGAAAAAGCACTTGCTTCAGATGAAAACCTTTCCAATATGGTAAACGTTACAATCGCAGATGCATATAATGCGTGGGCAACTGCAATTGCACAGGCACAGCAGCAGCCTGCAACAGAAGAACCGGCAACGGAGGAAACACCAACAGAGCCTGAAACTCCTGCAGAACCTGAGACACCGGCAGAACCGGAAGTGACAGCAGAGACAGTATATACTCTGGATAAGGTAAATATCAGACAGGAGCCGAACGAATCCGGCGCATTGCTTGGAACCGTTGAAAAAGGAACAGCACTGACAAGAACCGGTACCACAGAAGATGGATGGAGCAGCATTGATTATAATGGTACTCCGGCATATGTAAAGAGTGACTATGTTTCAACAGAAGCACCGGCACAGGAGCCGGCGGCAGACACCAGCGGCATCGCAGAGGGTACCAAGATTACATTAACCAATACGGTTAATATCCGTTCCTCTATGAGTGAGACAGCGTCCAAGGTCGGTGTGGCTTATGCAGGAGATTCTGTTACAGTGCAGATGAGTTATGCAGAAGGGTGGACGAAAGTCACCTGGAAAGATAAAGAAGGATATGTTAAGACAGAGTTCTTAAAATAATAAATGGACGGAGGTCTTAGGACCTCCGTTATTTTTTACTCGAGAAACTCGCAAAGCGTGTTTCCCGTAGTTTACGCGGGTAGCGAGAAAATTTACACAGGGTGAAGGTATAAATGGAAGAAAGCGGAATCAGGATTAATAAATTTTTAAGTGAAGCAGGATATTGTTCCCGCAGAGAAGCCGACCGTCTGATTGAACAGGGACGCATTACCGTAGATGGAAAAGTTCTTTCTGTCGGTTGCAAGGTGATGCCGGGACAACAGGTCTGTGTGGATGGAAAGGCAATTAAGAAAGAAGAGGAAATGATTCTTCTTGCATTTAATAAGCCGGTGGGCATTGTCTGTACTGCAGCAAAGGATGAAAAGGATAACATAGTCGATTATATTCATTATACGAAACGGATTTATCCGGTAGGAAGACTGGATAAAGATTCCCAGGGACTTATATTATTGACGAATAATGGGGATATTGTAAACAAGATGATGCGCGCCGGAAATATGCATGAAAAGGAATATGAGGTTACGGTAAATCATGACATAACGGAGGCATTTTTAAAGAAAATGTCCGGTGGAGTTCCATTAGAAGAACTTGATGTGGTTACAAGACCATGTGTAGTAGAAAAAATAGATGTGCGTAAATTTAAGATTATATTAACCCAGGGCTATAACCGGCAGATTCGCCGGATGTGCGAGTATTGTGGATATAAGGTGGTAAAGTTAAAGAGAGTCCGCATTATGAATATAGAACTGGGAAGCCTTAAAAAGGGAAAATACCGCAGAATAACAGAGGAAGAGTGGATGGAGCTGAACCGGCGCATTTTAAATTCCAGTAATACAACAGTAATACCAAAATAGATTGAGGGTAAGGAGTTATATCCATGGATGAGAAGAAGAGAATCGAAGAACTGGTAAAAATATTAAATGAAGCTTCGGAAGCGTATTACAACGGACAGGATGAAATCATGTCAAACTACGAATGGGATGGCATGTTTGACGAACTGACCCGGTTAGAAGAAAAAACAGGATATATTCTGCCGGAAAGTCCGACACAGAATGCCGGATTTGAGGAAAATAATGGTGAACGGGAAGCACATGAATATCCGGCACTTTCACTTGCCAAGACAAAACGGATTTCAGATTTACAGGCATGGGCAGGAGAAAGACCGGTCTGGTTATCCTGGAAACTGGATGGATTGACATTGGTAGTAACTTATGATAACGGAAAACTTGTTAAAATTTTAACAAGAGGAAATGGAACCGTTGGCAGCAATATCACTTTTATGAAGGATGCCATTGAAGGAATCCCGAAGACCATAAAATATAAAGGACATATGGTAGTCCGTGGAGAAGCTGCCATTACTTATACAGACTTCGAATTAATCAATGATACCATTGAGGATGATGATGAAAAATATGCCAACCCGAGAAATCTCGCATCCGGTACCTTAGGACTGGATAAGAGTAATCTTGATAAAGTAAAGGAACGTCATATTCATTTCTATGCATTTACACTGGTGCATCTGGATGAAGCAATGTCATCCTGGGGAGAGAGGATGGATTATCTTGAAAAGCTTGGATTTACAACAGTAGCACATGAATTGACCAATGCGAAAGGGTTAGAGGAAGTCGTAGAACGCTGGACAAAGAAGGTAGAAGATGGTGAAATGGATATCCCGGTAGACGGACTGGTAATCTGCTATGAAGATAACGACTATGCCCAGACCGGAAGTGTTACAGGACATCATGCATCGAGAGCCGGTTATGCATTTAAATGGCAGGATGTCTCTGCAGAAACGACACTAAAATATGTGGAGTGGTCCTGTGCTGCATCTACGATTTCGCCGGTAGCAGTATTTGAGCCGGTTGCGCTGGAAGGTACTACCGTAAGCCGTGCATCCCTTTGTAATATCAGTGAAATGGAGCGTCTTGGAATCGGAGAAGATGGAAAGACAACCCTTGATATTATCAAAGCCAATAAGATTATTCCAAAATGTATCGGAGTAAAGAAAAAGGAAGGAACTTTTACAATTCCTGAATTCTGTCCGGTATGCCATGCCAGAACGGAAATCAGAATCAGTGAACACAGCGGAACTAAGACACTGCATTGTACGAATCCGGACTGTACCGCAAAGCATGTAAAGAAATTCAGCCGCTTTGTCAGCAAGCCGGGCATGGACATTGACGGACTGTCGATACAGACCATGTTAAAGTTTATGAATTTAGGCTATATCCATTATTTTGAAGATATATATGCCCTTGAAAATCATGCGGACGAAATCCGCTCTTTAGAAGGATTCGGAGAGAAGTCCTGCGATAATATGTTACAGGCAATTGAAAAGAGTAAAACAGTTGATCCGGTACATTTTATTTATGCCTTATGCATTCCGCAGATTGGAACAGATGCAGGAAAGAAAATGATTGCGGCCCTTGGAACAGAAGGATTCTTTCAGAAACTGCATGCTGGAGAAGGCTTTGAAGATATTGACGGAATTGGACCGGAGCGTTCGAATTCCATGCTGGACTGGTATCGGCAGGAACAGAATTGCCATACAGTTGCAGCGTTAGAAGAGATATTGTCCATAGAAAAAGTGGAACCGAAGGTGACAGAGGGCGGAACCTGTGAAGGGCTTACCTTTGTCATTACCGGAGATGTGCACCAGTTTAAAAACCGCACTGAATTTAAAGAGTATGTGGAAAGCCAGAATGGCTCTGTTACCGGCAGCGTTTCTAAGAAGACAGATTATCTTGTGAATAATGATATTGAATCCACATCGTCAAAGAATCAGAAAGCAAAGAGTCTTGGCATTCCGATTATTTCTGAAGATATGTTTGTGGAACGTTTCGGAAAATGAATTGCATATTGAAGTATTCGTAAAATTAAGGTATTATGAAATGAGATATGCGTATATGATGAAAAGAGGTTAGATAATATGCCAATTAAGATAATGAGCGATTTACCATCCAGAGAGATTCTGGAGCGGGAAAATGTGTTTGTTATGGATGAGGGAAGAGCAGAACATCAGGATATTCGTCCAATTCGGATTGGAATCCTGAATCTGATGCCATTAAAAGAAGAAACAGAACTGCAGTTACTGAGGTCACTTGCAAATACACCGTTACAGGTTGATGTTACATTTTTAACAGTATCATCCCATGAATCAAAGAATACATCCATGAGCCATCTGAATCATTTTTATCAGACAATGGATGAAATCTGGGATGAGAATCTGGATGGATTGATTATAACCGGAGCACCGGTAGAGACCATGGAATACGAAGAAGTGGATTACTGGAAGGAAGTCTGTGATATTATGGAGTGGTCTAAGACCCACGTAACATCAACCCTGCATTTATGCTGGGGCGCACAGGCAGCCCTTTATTATCATTATGGCATTCCGAAATATATGCTGGATGAAAAAATGTTTGGAATTTTCGAACACCAGGTAAAGAATCGTAAAGTGCCGCTGGTAAGAGGATTTGATGACCGTTTTATGGCACCGCATTCCAGACATTCCGGAGTCCGTAAAGAAGATATTGAGAAGGTGAAGGATATTACCATACTTGCAGAATCAGAAAAAGCAGGCGTATTTCTTGCCATTGCCAATGAGGGACGCAAGATTTTTGTAATGGGACATCCGGAATATGACCGCTATACCTTGGATGAAGAGTACAAGCGTGATTTACAGAAGGGAATGGACATTGCAATGCCGGAGAATTATTATCCGAATAATGATATCAATGCAAAACCATTGCTGCAGTGGCGTTCCCATGGAAATATGTTATATGCAAACTGGCTGAATTATTATGTATATCAGCAGACACCGTATGACTATATCAATACCAGAAAAATTGTGGGAAAATAATAAGATTTCTTTTTGGAAACAGATGGAAAGCAGATACAGGGGGCACAATGAAAACGGAGAAAAAAGGTGTAGAGGGACAACTTGATATTTTCGAAGCAATGAATCGTGCTGCAGATGCCATAGACCGGATGGTGGAAGAAGACCAGAAGAAAAAGAAAGCATCCGGCAACAAACAGGAAGCTGAGAAGACAACTGCAAAAGCTGTAACAGGGCAGAAGAAAAGCAAAGAGGACAAAATCATCCGTGGATGTGATATGCATGCATCTATGCAGAAGACATTTTTAAATCCGGAAGATGGTGATTTTGCCATGGTTGCCTATATTGACTATAATAAGGTATATGTCAGAGAGTGGAATTCTCCGGCAGCTTTATATACTTTTGAAGAATCCAAGAAGGCAGTGGATTTTTATATTGACAAGCTGACAAAGATAAAAGCAACAGGAATGGCAGAAGAAACAACAGAGCAGGAACCGTTCAGTGATGTGAAATATCTTTCCGATAATATTTATGCAGAGTGTGAGGGATAGGAATGGAGCATTTAGTATATTACGATATTGCGGCTGCATTTGTTCTTCTGACCGCATTAGCTGCGTATCATTTAAGAAAATATAGTGATAATTTTCAAAGCAGGGTATACCGCGTGATGCTGTATGCTCTGCTTGTTGTGTCTACCAGCGACTTTTTACTGTTCTGGAATGAGGTGCCATTGGATAAAATGTGGACAACCATACTTTTATACATCTGCATTATCGGACAGGTAGTAGTAGCGGTAGCTTATCTTTTGTATATTCTGTGCCTGACAGGAAGGGTAGAACGCTTTATCCGGAAGGAAAAAGGCTGGCTGTTTGTACCGGCATGGATTGTGGCAGCATTGCTGGTAGTGCAGTTATTTATTCCATATCTTTTTAAAGTAGGGGGGAATGGCAGTTATCAGAGACAGAACGGAATTATAGTATTCTATGCCTGCATGATTTACTTTTATCTGATAGGAGAAGTATTTCTGGTTCGTTTCCGGAAACGGCTCAGCTTTGAAATATTACTTTCTGCAACGGTATTTGCACTTGTAAGTATATTTACACTGGCACTTCATATTACATTTCCGGGGTTCCGGCTTCAGTTCTTTGGAATGGCAATGTGTGTGCTTTTATATCTGATTTCTTCGGAAAGACCACAGGAATATACGGTGCCGGAGCTTGAAATTATGAACCGGAGAGCATTCTTAAAAGAGGCAGAGGAGCGCCTGTTAGGAAGCGAACGTTTCCCGATGCTTGTGATTAAAGTGCATAATTTAAAGGTGATGCGGCAGACATTGGGAAATGATTCTGTCAATGAATTCCAGAAGGAAATGGCGGCATTTTTCCGGGAACTTATCGATAATTCCCGTATTTACCAGTTCTCACAGAGTGTATATGTTCTGGCATTAGACCGGAAGAAGAAGGATATTGATTCTTCCGTACTGATCCGGCAGATTCTGGACCGATTTGAACAGCCATGGCATTCCGGCAGTGTGGAGACGAAATTCCGGATTCATATCAGCAGTATTGTGTGTCCGCGTGATGCAAAGGATTTGAACGGATTAATTGATTATATCCAGTATATGCGCTCCATTTCCTCAGAAAACGGAAATGTGGTATTAAAGCCTGCTGAGATGGATATTGACCGGCCGAAGCGGGAACTTCGTATCCGGAAGCTTTTGAATGATGCAGTAGACCATAAAGGTTTCGAAGTCTTTTACCAGCCGATTTATTCTGTGGCAGAAAACAGAATTGCATCTGCGGAAGCACTGGTGCGGCTGAAGGATCAGAGCATGGGCTATATTTCTCCAGAAGAATTCATTCCGATTGCAGAAAAAAGCGGAATGATTATGCAGATTGGAGAATTTGTATTTGAGACAGTCTGCCGGTTTATCCAGGAGAAACAGCTTACAGACTATGGTTTACAGTACATAGAGATTAACCTTTCTGTGGTGCAGTGTATGCAGGAAAATCTTGCTGAGCGGTTGACGGAAATCATGAAGAAGTATCATGTGGCACCAACCCAGATCAATCTTGAGATTACTGAGACAGCGGCAGCACATAGTGATATGTTGGAAAACAATATCAAGATACTGCATAAGCAGGGCATTGAGTTTTCTTTGGACGATTATGGCTCGGGATATTCCAATACGGATTATCTGTTCCGGTTTCCGTTCCGTATTGTCAAAATTGATAAAACCATTCTCTGGGAAGCATTTAAAAATGAAAAGGCAATGATTGCATTGAAAAATACCATCCGCATGATTAAGGAGCTTGGGCTTGAAATTGTGGTAGAAGGAGTAGAAACACAGGAATATGTAGATTATCTGACAGAGCAGCACTGTGATTATCTGCAGGGATATTTTTATTCCAAACCGATTCCGGACAGAGATTTCTTAGAACTTTTACACAGGGAAAATGCACAATATTATGCGGAAAGGTTTTCAAAAAATGAATTATCTGATATAATAACCACATAATATTTTTGTAGGAGGCAGAACAATGGCAGATAGTAGAAAAGTTGTTAAAATAAAAGAAGATAACCTTGGGGAAGTACATGTAGCAGATGAGGTCGTTGCAATTATCGCAGGACTTGCTGCAACAGAAGTAGAAGGAGTTGCATCTATGGCTGGCAATATTACCAACGAGCTGGTAAGCAAGCTTGGAATGAAGAACTTATCTAAGGGAGTTAAAGTAGAAGTGGCAGAGAAAACCGTCAGCGTAGAAGTAGCTTTAAATATTTCCTATGGCTATTCTATTCCGGAAGTATCTGAGAAGGTACAGGAGAAAGTAAAATCTGCAATTGAGACTATGACAGGATTATCCGTAGCAATTGTGAATGTCAGAATTGCAACAGTTGACATGAAAAATACGAAATAATACTTTTGTGATAACCGCAGATGTAGTATAATAAAGAATGCTGTTAAAGCATTCTTTTTTTACAATGAAGACCAATAATGAAAGAGGATACAACATGAGCAGGAGAGAAATCAGAGAACAGATATTTAAAATGTTATTCCGTGTGGAATTTCATAGTGAGAAGGAATACGAAGAGCAGATGAATCTGTTTATCGAAGAGAATGAACCGATTGAGAAGTTGGATGAGAGTTATATTGAAGATAAATTTAATAAGATTATTGCAGTTTTAGAGGAAATCGATAAGATTATCAACGAATCATCCAAAGGCTGGAAGACAACCCGTATGGGCAAGGTTGATCTGACTCTGATTCGTCTTGCTGTATATGAGATGAAATATGAAGATGATATTCCAACCGGAGTAGCCATCAATGAAGCAGTAGAGCTGGCGAAGAAATACGGAACCGATGATTCACCGGCATTTATCAACGGAGTATTGGCAAAAATCGCATGATGAAGAAAGTATATGGGGTAACCCAGATTAACCGCTACATCAAGAATATGTTTGCCCAGGACTTTGTCCTGCATCAGGTATGTGTAAAGGGTGAGGTATCGAACTGCAAATATCATTCCTCCGGTCATATTTATTTTACTTTAAAGGAAAATAACAGTGCCATCAGTGCCATCATGTTTGCCGGTAACCGGGGTGGACTGTCTTTTCGCATGAAGGATGGCGACAAGGTCGAAGTAACCGGTTCCATTGAAGTATTTGAACGGGACGGCAGATATCAGATATATGCAAAAGAGATTACACTTGCCGGTGCAGGAGATTTATATGCCAGATTCCTTCAGCTGAAACAGGAACTGGAAGAAATGGGCATGTTTGCGGAAGAGTATAAAAAAACGATTCCACAGTATGCCGGACGTATTGGAATTGTAACAGCACCTACCGGGGCTGCAATACAGGATATCCGTAATATTGCTGCACGAAGAAATCCTTATGTGCAGCTTATTCTATATCCGGCACTGGTGCAGGGTGAGGGTGCCAAAGAAAGTATTGTAAATGGCATTCATGCACTGGATGCCATGCATTTAGATGTTATCATTGTAGGCCGTGGCGGTGGCTCCATAGAAGATTTATGGGCATTTAATGAAGAAATTGTAGCAAGAGCAATTTTTGAATGTGAAACACCGGTTATCTCTGCAGTGGGACATGAAGTGGATTATACTATTGCAGATTATGTGGCAGATTTGCGGGCACCGACTCCGTCTGCAGCGGCAGAACTTGCGGTATATGACAGGAATCAGATGCTGCAGCGGATACAGACTGACCGGGCACATCTGATGCGCAGTATGAAGAGTAAAGTTGCTGTAATGCAGGGGCGCATAGAGACACTGAAAGCGAAATTAATGCAGCAGAGTCCGATATACCGCCTGAACAGCCAGAAACAGTATCTGGGGGAATTGCAGCTTCGCTTAGAGCATGGCATGACGCAGCAGTTAGAGCGGAATAAGGCAAGACTTCGGATGTTAGCCCAGCATTTTGATGATATTTCACCATTGAAACGATTGGGACAGGGATATGCTTATGTGGCTGACAGCCAGCAGAATGGTTTAAAGAGTGTTTCTCAGGTTTCTGAGGGAGAACAATTACAGATTCGTGTAAAAGACGGAACCGTTAAGGCGAGAGTAGAAGAAATCATATGCCGGGAGGAAAGCGGAAGATGACAGATCAGACAATCAATGAAAATAAGATAGATGATATAGCACCAAAAAATGAAAACTTAGAGGATTTATTTGCAGAAGTGGAACAGCTGATTGCGCATATGGAGGAAGATATTTCTCTGGATGAATCCTTTGCCTGCTATGAGCAGGGCATGAAGAAGCTGAAACATTGCAGCGAACGGATAGATGCCATTGAAAAGAAAATGTTGGTGTTGAACGAACAGGGAATGCTGGAGGAATTTTAATGGATATGACAGCAGAGCTTACAAAGCGGACAGAACAGATTGAAACTATCATAAAAAAATATCTCCCGAAGGAAGAAGGCTATCAGAAGCAGGTCATTGAAGCCATGAATTACAGTTTTCTTGCAGGAGGAAAGCGGTTAAGACCGATGCTTATGTTAGAAACTTATCGAATGTTTGGCGGAAAATCAGAGGTCATTGAGCCATTCATGGCAGCGATTGAGATGATTCATACTTACTCTCTGATTCATGATGATCTGCCGGCAATGGATAATGATGAATACCGCCGCGGACGAAAGACAACGCATATTGTCTATGGAGAAGCCATGGCAATTCTTGCCGGGGATGGACTTTTGAATTTTGCCTATGAGACAGCCTTGATGGCGTTACAGACGGAGCAGACGCCTAATGTGGCAAAGGCATTGCTTGTATTATCACAGAAAGCCGGAATTTATGGTATGGTAGGCGGACAGACCGTAGATGTGGAAACGGATAAAACACAGTCTGTCACCAGAGACCAGCTGGATTTTATTTATAAATTAAAGACCAGTGCTTTGATTGAATCATCGATGTTAATCGGTGCGATTTTAGCAGGAGCTACGAAAAGCGAGCAGAAGATTATCGAAGAGGCGGCATCGGAGATTGGACTGGCATTCCAGATACAGGATGATATTTTAGATGTTACCGGTAATCAGGAAGTGCTTGGAAAACCGGTTGGAAGTGATGCCAAAAACGAAAAGGCAACTTATGTTACATATGAGGGACTGGAAAAAGCACAGGAAGATGTGAAACGATATTCAAGACATGCAGTGGAATTGTTAGAGTCACTGGTAGTAAAAAATGAATTTCTGATTCATCTGGTCGAATATCTGATTCATCGGGAGAAATAAGTACTTCAGAAACCAAAGGAGTAAAGATACATGGTGCTGGAAAAGATTGAGCATGAAAATGATATAAAAAGGGTAAATAAAAACGAATTTCCGATTCTGGCAGAGGAAATCCGCTCTTTTTTGATTGAAAAAATATCAAAAACCGGTGGACACCTTGCCTCCAATCTTGGCGTGGTAGAGCTTACCATGGCACTGCATCTTGCTTTTGATTTACCGGAGGATAAAATTATCTGGGATGTAGGACATCAGTCTTATACCCATAAATTACTGACAGGAAGAAAAGCAGGCTTTGATGATTTGCGCAAATATGGCGGAATGAGTGGCTTCCCAAAACGTCATGAGAGTGACTGCGACAGCTTTGATACAGGACACAGTTCGACTTCCATATCCGCAGGCTTAGGCTATGCCATGGCAAGGGAGATTACCGGAGAAAAGTACAAAGTCATTTCTGTCATCGGAGATGGAGCGCTGACCGGTGGAATGGCTTTTGAGGCATTAAATAATGCATCTAAGTTAAAGTCAAATCTGATTATTGTCTTAAATGATAATAAAATGTCTATTTCTGAAAATGTGGGTGGTGTATCCAGATATTTAAGCGGACTTCGTACTGCAGAATCTTATCAGGGGTTGAAAAATGGTATTACCAATTCCCTGAGCAGTATTCCAAAATATGGAGAACGTATTGTTGAGAAAATCCGTAAGACCAAAAACGGAATCAAGCAGCTTGTGATTCCGGGCATGCTCTTTGAAAATATGGGAATCCTTTATTTAGGACCGGTGGATGGCCATAACATCCCTGCCATGGTGAAATTATTTAAAGAAGCCTCTAAAGTGGAAGGACCGGTTCTGGTACATGTGATTACGGAAAAAGGAAAAGGGTATCTTCCGGCAGAGCGTCATCCGGCACGTTTTCATGGAACGGAAGCCTTTGATGTTGAGACAGGACTGCCTCTTGTGAAGCGGGTAAAAGCAAATTATACAGATATCTTTTCTACTGTTATGCGTAAATTGGGCGACCGGGATGAAAAAGTAGTTGCCATTACAGCGGCAATGGCAGATGGAACCGGACTAAAAAGATTCCGGAATATGTTCCCGGAACGTTTCTTTGATGTGGGAATTGCGGAAGAACATGCAGTGACTTTTGCTGCGGGACTGGCGGCAGCCGGTTTAAAGCCGATTGTAGCGGTTTATTCTTCTTTCTTACAAAGGGCATATGACCAGATTCTGCATGATGTCTGTATACAGGAATTACATGTAGTATTTGCCATTGACCGGGCAGGACTGGTGGGCAGTGACGGTGAGACCCATCAGGGAATCTTTGATTTATCCTATCTTTCCTGTCTGCCGAATATGACGATTTTGGCGCCTAAGAATAAGTGGGAATTATCGGATATGATAAAATATGCGGTGGATTTTTCCGGACCGATTGCGGTACGTTATCCGAGAGGCGAAGCCTTTGATGAATTAAAGGAGTACCGGGCAACGTTAGAATATGGTAAGGCGGAAGTTCTTTATGAAGAAAGTGATATTTTACTTTTGGCGGCAGGAAGCATGGTAAAGACAGCGCTTACCGTAAGGGAACGATTAAAAGAAAAAGGTTATTCCTGTTCTCTTGTCAATGCGAGATTTGTGAAGCCTTTTGATGAAGAACTGCTTCTTAAGATGCAGAAGAATCATAAGCTTTTGGTTACCTTAGAGGAAAATGTGCTGTCCGGAGGTTTTGGAGAGCACGTACTGGAATTTATGAATACAAAGGGAGACGGTTCCATGGAAGTTTTAAATATCGCAATACCGGATGTGTATGTCGAACATGGAAATGTAGAACTCCTTCGCAAAGAAACAGGAATCGATGCAGATGGAATTATCGATAAGATTATAGACAGAAAGGCACAGTAAGAACGATGAAAGAAAGATTGGATGTTCTTTTAGTACAGAAGGGACTGGCAGAATCCAGGGAAAAAGCAAAGACTATGATTATGGAAGGAAATGTCTTTGTGGATGGACAAAGAGAAGATAAAGCCGGAACAAATTTTGATACAGAAGCAAAGATTGAAGTCCGGGGCAATACATTAAAATATGTAAGCCGTGGCGGACTGAAGTTAGAGAAAGCAATGAAGGAATTTGACATTTCTTTAGAGGGAATGGTCTGCATGGATATCGGAGCATCCACCGGTGGATTTACCGATTGCATGTTGCAAAACGGTGCGGTAAAGGTATATTCTGTGGATGTAGGCTATGGACAGTTTGCCTGGAAATTAAGAAATGACCCGAGAGTTGTCTGTATGGAGAAAACCAACATCCGTTATGTGACTCCGGCAGATATTGCAGATGTGCTTGATTTTGCATCCGTTGATGTATCTTTTATTTCTCTTACCAAAGTACTGGTACCGGCAAGGGAGCTGCTGCGGGATGGCGGAAGAATGGTCTGCCTGATTAAGCCACAGTTTGAAGCCGGCAGAGAAAAGGTAGGGAAAAAAGGTGTTGTCCGTGACCCGAAGGTACATGAGGAAGTCATTCATAAGGTAATTGATTTTGCATTGGAGAATGGATTTTCTGTTCATAATCTTTCCTATTCCCCAATTAAAGGACCGGAAGGAAATATTGAATATCTGGTATATATTGAGAAAAACAGCGAGAGCAAGAAGGAGGAGACCATTGATGTGGAAGCCATCGTAGCGGCGGCACACACATCATTGTCCTAGATATATGAAGCATTTTTTCATAATTGTAAACGCACAAAAAGACAGTGAACTTATTTTTACCAATCAGATTATAGATTACATCAGACGCAAGGGCGGAACCTGTGATTATTTTGCCAGCTTTGAGGAAGAAAAAGCGGAAGCAGTGGAAAAAGAAATTCCATCGGAAACCGAGGCAGTGCTTGTCATTGGCGGAGATGGAACATTGATTCGTGCGGCACGCAATCTGGTAAAGAAAAATATTCCGTTGCTGGGAATTAATTTAGGAAAGCTTGGTTACCTTTGCGAGGTAGAAGAGAATACCATATTTCCGGCAATTGATGAAATGATGGCAGACCGTTATGCCATAGAGCAGAGAATGCTTTTAGATGGTTATACCGTACAAAGCGGTGGTGAGAAGATACAGCGGGTTGCATTAAATGATGTGGTCATCCATCGTACCGGAGCACTCCAGATTGTAAATCTGAATGTTTATGTAAATGGAGAATATCTTTATAATTTTAAGGCGGATGGAATTATTGTGGCAACACCAACCGGTTCCACCGGTTACAGTATGTCGGCGGGTGGTCCTATTGTGGATCCGAAGGCAAATCTTTTGCTGCTGACACCAATCAATGCGCATACATTAAATTCCAAGAGCATTGTCATTGGACCGGAAGATGAAATTACCATTGAAGTAGGCATGCGAAGAAGCCAGCGGGATGAGCAGGTGGAAGTAAGCTTCGATGGAGATTCCGGAGTGGAACTTAAGGTTGGAGATAAGATTGTAGTGCATAAAGCAGAAGAATCCGTGGGGATTATTCGTTTGAGTAAAATTAGTTTCCTTGAAATTTTGCGGAAAAAGATGCAGAATTATACATAACAGGAGGGACTGGAATGAAGATAGGACGACATGCAAAGATTCTGGAATTAATTCAGAAGAATGAGATAGGCACACAGGAAGAATTATCTGCAAAGTTAGAGCAGGAAGGATATCATGTGACACAGGCAACCGTTTCACGGGATATCAGAGAGTTAAAACTGACCAAGGTAGCATTGAGCAATGGCCGCCAGAAATATGTAGCTTTATCGGAAAATAAGGAAGACATGACAGAAAAGTATGTCCGTGTATTCCGGGATGGTTTTGTATCCATGGATATGGCACAGAATATTCTTGTGATTAAGACGGTATCCGGAATGGCAATGGCAGTTGCAGCTGCATTAGATGCCATGGACTGTCATGAAATAGTAGGCAGCATTGCTGGAGATGATACAATTATGTGCGCTGTCCGTACCGTAGAGGATACGACTGCGTTAATGGGACGTCTTCGCCGGATTATGGAAGATTAGAAGGGAAGACGAGAGAGAGTAGAAGGAGAAAATATGTTAAGAAACCTGCATGTTAAGAACCTGGCACTCATTGATGAGGCAGAAGTCGATTTTGAAAAAGGCTTAAATATCCTGACCGGAGAGACGGGAGCCGGAAAATCAATTATCATTGGATCCATTAATCTGGCTCTGGGAGAGAAAGTATCCAAAGAGATGTTAAGGGATAATGCGGAAAATGCCTTTGTGGAGCTGATTTTTGATGTGGAATCAGATTCTTTGAAGGAGGCACTTTCCGGACTTGATGTCTATCCGGAGGATGATATGCTGATTTTAAGCAGAAAGATTACCAGAGGAAGAAGCATTGCCAAAATCAATGGAGAAAGTGTTCCTGCATCAAAGATGAAAGCGGTTTCTGCGTTGCTGATTGATATTCATGGACAGCATGAACATCAGTCACTGCTTAAGAAACAGAAGCATTTAGAAATCCTTGATGATTATGCAAGAAATGAACTGTCGGACATCAAAAGTGAGTTGAGGGAAACCTACAAGAAATATCGTGAGGTTACGAAGGAGTTAGAAGAAGCGTCATTAGATGAAGAGAGCCGGATGCGGGAACTATCTCTTTTAGAATATGAAATCCATGAAATTGAAGAAGCAGCATTAACGGATGGGGAAGATGAGGTATTGGAAACAAAATACCGGAAGCTTCTGAACGGAAAGAAAATTATGGAAGCAATTCATGCTGCTCATGGATTACTCAGCATGGAAGATGGCAGTGCCTCAGAATTGACCGGAAGAGCCCACAGAGAATTATCTTCTGTGGCAGATTACGATGATGCAATTCGGGGTATGGCAGATGAACTTTTAGAGATTGATAATCTTTTGAATGATTTAAACCGGGAAATTGCAGACTACATGGATGAGGCGGAATTTGATGATGAGACTTTTGCCGAGACAGAACAGCGTCTGGATGAAATCAATCATCTGAAGGCAAAATATGGTCATACCATAGAAGAAATTTTAGCATCCTTAGAGGAAAAGCAGGAAAAAGCGGAGAAGCTGCAGAATTATGATATGTATCATAAGAAGCTTTTACAACAGGAGAATGCATTAAAAGAAACCTTACAGAAGCAGTCGGAAAAAGCATCCGCAATCCGCAAAAAATATGCGAAAGAACTGGCAGAAAAAATCAGGGAGCAGTTAGTGGATTTGAATTTCTTAGATGTTCGTTTTGAAATGAAATTTGAACAGAAAGAGACTTTTGGAGCAGATGGCTTTGATGAAGTGGAATTCGTAATTGCAACCAATCCGGGAGAACCGTTAAAGCCGCTTGGCAGCGTGGCATCCGGTGGAGAATTATCAAGAATTATGCTGGCATTAAAAACAGTGCTTGCTAAAAATGATGAAATAGAAACCTTGATTTTTGATGAAATTGATACAGGAATCAGCGGAAGAACGGCGCAGATGGTATCTGAAAAGATGCATATGATTGCAGAACATCATCAGGTAATCTGTATTACACATCTGCCGCAGATTGCGGCAATGGCAGATGCTCATTTCAGCATTGAAAAGTCCGTAGAAAATGAGACAACCATTTCTACGATACGAAGACTCACCGAGGATGAGCAGGTAACGGAATTAGCAAGAATGCTTGGCGGTGTGAAGATTACGGATACCGTATTGGAAAGTGCAAGAGAAATGCTGAATCTGGCACAAAATGCTAAAAAATAAACGATTGAATCAAACAATAATACACATAATAAAAACAGGATATTCTTTGAATATCCTGTTTTTGTTTTACATGGGAAACTTGTAAAAAGCGTTTCCCGTAGTTATTTATGCCGGTAGCGAGGAAAAATTATAATGCGGAGTAAATTAATAAGAAAAAGCATAAAAAATATATGGCAGATTATAGTGATTGTCTGGCTGGTATTTGTTTATCAGCTTATGTTAAATATGGTTCCGGATGAAGTAAAACTGATTGATGGGGATTTAAGTAAACTGGACATTTCCGTGCCGGTAACTTTTGAATGCCGGGATTCCGGAAAGAAATTTATCGATACATCTGTAATGAAAAATCAGCAGCTGCAAAGCAGTATAGACAAGGCCGGTACCGAAAAAAATGAAGTAGCTATGGCTTCAGATACGGTTGTTTTGCGAGCAAAGCTCTTTGGAATTATTCCAATAAAGGATGTGCAGGCAGATATTGTAGCGGAGCAGGAGGTCTATGCCAGTGGAGAAAATATCGGCATTTATGTGCAGACGGATGGTGTCTTTGTCATTGGAACGGGAAATTTTGAAGGGTTAGATGGTATGCTGTATGCACCGGCACAGAATGTTTTAAAGAGTGGAGATTATATCTGTGCAGTAGATGGTGTAGAGCTTGAAAATAAGGAAGCATTGATGGATGCTGTAGGTCAATGTGAAGGAAAATCTTTAGTACTTCGGATACGTCGAAATGGAGAAGAATTAGAATTATATATACAGCCGAAATTGTCAAAAGAAGAAACGTATAAATTAGGAGTCTGGGTAAGGGATGACCTGGCAGGAATCGGAACACTTACCTATATCAGCCCGGATGGAGGCTATGGCGCATTGGGGCATGCCGTAACGGATATGGACACAGGAAGTGTACTGGAAGTAGGGACAGGAAAACTTTATAACAGCAGACTGGTTGGAATCGTAAAAGGAGAATCCGGTAAACCGGGTGAATTATCAGGAGTCATTAACTATGAAGAAAAATATTGTATGGGAGATATTGAAAAGAACTGCGAACGGGGAATCTATGGAACATTACATGAAAAAAATAATTTGCTGGAACATGCTGTAACATATCCCATTGGTTATAAACAGGATATCGAATCCGGAGAAGCGGAAATTATCAGTGATATCGATGGGACGATAGCGCATTATAAGATAAGAATTACGGAAGTTAATTATCGGGATAATAAAGAGAACAAAAGCATTCTGTTTGAAGTGGAGGATGCTGCTCTGTTAGAGAGTACAGGAGGTATTGTGCAGGGAATGAGTGGAAGCCCGATTATCCAGAACGGAAAGCTGATTGGTGCAGTTACCCATGTATTTGTGAATGATGCGAAGAAGGGCTATGGGATTTTTATTGAGGATATGTTAGAGACGGGGAAAACGTCGAATCCATAAGAAAAAACAGCTTATAATTTAACGACATGTTTCGACATAATTTATGTCAGGATATAATTATGATACAAAATGTATAAGGGGAAGAAGGCAGCCGTTGTCTCCCAGACGACATTGATGTCGAAATTGGATGAACGCTTTAGCTTGAAACGACAGAAAAGTTGTGTTTAAATACAAGTAGTTTCATCTTTGCACAAAAGAGTGGAAACGGCAGGAGGTTTGACATGGAAAAATTAAATGTAGCAATTGCAGATGATAACGAGAGAATGGTACAGCTTTTAGATGAAATCGTAACCAGCGATAAGGATTTGCAGGTGGTTGGTACGGCAAAGAACGGGGTCGAAGCATATGAGATTATCAAACATAAACAGCCGGATGTTGTTTTATTGGATATAGTTATGCCAAAACTTGACGGACTTGCACTGTTAGAAAAAGTAAAAAAAGATAAATCCATAAGAAAATGTCCTAGTTTTATTATTATCAGTGCGGTAGGACAGGACCGGATTACAGAAGATGCATTTAATCTTGGGGCGGATTATTACATCATGAAGCCCTTCGATAATGATATGATTATCAATCGGATAAAAAGTACGAGAGTACTAAGGGGAATTAACGTTACAGAGTCCAAAAAAATCGGAGCGTATGAGAAAAAGCCTTCTACAAAACCGGAGGATTTGGAAAGTAAAGTAACAAATATTATACATGAAATAGGAGTTCCGGCACATATCAAAGGATATCAGTATTTGCGTGAAGCAATTATCATGTCGGTAAATGATATTGAAATGCTTAATTCCATTACAAAAATATTATATCCGACAATTGCCAAAAAATATCAGACAACAGCCAGCCGCGTAGAGCGTGCTATCCGCCATGCAATAGAAGTAGCCTGGAGCCGTGGCAAAATGGATACGATTGACGAACTGTTTGGATATACGATAAACAATGGAAAAGGCAAACCGACGAATTCGGAATTTATAGCACTGATTGCAGATAGAATCCGCCTGGAATATAAAGCATATTAAAAGGTGGTTTCTACAAAAAACGGCAGCAAAATATAGTATCTGAATCAGACATTTTAGGTATTTTCTGCTCCCCCATAACGTGGTATAATAGACGCATAAGAAAAACAAGCGGCTGCAGGGGCAGACATTTGTTTTTCTTGCGGCGTTAACGAGCAAATATTCTGCGAAGCAGAATGTAGAGCACGTTAGTGCGGATTTGCGAGTGTGAGCGTAAGTAGGGCGAATGCCCGTACATCGAGAAAACCGAAGGTTTTCGAAGATGCACTGTGAAGAGCGGATTTGCGAGTGTGAGCGTAAATCGTGCGAATGCTGCACTGCAATATTCAAAAAAGGGTATCAAAATTTGGGGGTAACAGAAATGAAGCGGGTATTATTTGTTACATCAGAGGCAGTTCCATTTATTAAAACAGGAGGCCTTGCAGACGTTGCAGGTTCACTGCCAAAATATTTTTCAAAAAATGAATATGAAGTCAGCGTCATGCTGCCAAAGTATATGTGTATCCGGGAGGATATGCGCAAGAAAATGCATCATGTACTGCATTTCTATGTGGATCTGGGCTGGCGCAAACAATATGTAGGAATACTGGAGGCAAAAGAAGATGGAATCCAGTATTATTTTATTGATAATGAATTCTATTTTGCGGGAGACAGACCATATAATAATATTTACGAAGATGTAGAAAAATTTGCATTTTTCTCAAAGGCAGTATTAGAAGCATTGCCGCATATGAATTACCAGCCGGATATTATTCATTGCCATGACTGGCAGACGGGACTGGTTCCGGTATATCTGGAGAATATCTATAAGAAAAATGTATTTTACCAGAATATGAAAACGGTATTTACGATACACAATTTACAGTTCCAGGGGCGCTGGAATCTAAAGGCAGTAAAAGATATTACCGGATTGCCGGATGCTCTTTTTACACCGGATAAATTAGAATCCTATGGAGAGGGCAATTATCTGAAGGGTGGTATTGTATATGCAGATGCCATAACAACAGTAAGTCCGACCTATGCCTATGAGATAACAACTCCGGATGGTGGCGAAGGCTTGGATGGTTTCATTCGCAGTAACAGCTATAAATTAAGCGGTATTATTAATGGAATCGATTATAATGAATATAATCCGAAAGCGGATTCAAAGATTGCTTATTTATATGATGCCAATGATTTAGAAGAGGGCAAGCAGAAAAATAAGCAGGCACTTTTAAAGGATATGAATCTTCCATATTCGGATGATGTGATGTTAGTTGGAATTGTTTCAAGAATGACAGAGCAGAAGGGATTTGCACTGGTAGATTATATGATGGATGAGCTGCTTTCTTCCGGCAAATTTGAGATTGTTGCCTTAGGAACCGGAGAGGAACGCTATGAGAATATGTTCCGCTATTATGAGAGCAAGTATCCGGACAGACTGAAGGCAAATATTATGTATTCCGAAGAGGCAGCGCATAGAATTTATGCAGCATCAGATGCATTTTTGATGCCATCTTTATTTGAACCTTGTGGACTGAGTCAGTTGATGAGTCTTCGCTATGGAACAGTACCGGTGGTACGTGAGACCGGTGGCTTAAAGGATACGGTAGAGCCATATAATGAGTACCAGCATACCGGAACCGGCTTTACGTTTTCGAATTATAATGCTCATGAGATGCGTGACAGTCTTCTTTATGCATATCAGGTATTCCATGAGAACCGGACCGAGTGGCTGAATATTGCAAGACGCGGTATGGAACAGAATTTTTCCTGGTCCAGTTCTGCAAAGGAATATGAAAAATTATATGCTAGATTGTAGTCCCTTCATCTGACATAGAAGTAAGAAGCTTTTCTGAGCGGGAATAGAAATAAGCGTGATCAGATAAGATTTCTTCTTCCTCAACCTGAGTGGAATTTACTTCGTGAATCATAGCATTTAAATCCTGTATACAGGTTCCCGGCAGGGCAGGGAGAATCAGAAATTCATGAATGCTGCTTGGAATCAGATAAAAGTCACATGTGAGCTTATCTGCAATGGAATCCAAAAGATTCGGATAGAGAATGCAGGAAGCACCATAGAGTTTGGCTTTATTGGTTAATACATAAAGAGGTGTTTCGGATTCTTCTTCCATGATATCTGCCGGAAATGGCATTGGCATAAGCTTATTGAGTAATGGCATTAATGGCTCAAAATCAGCAGGAAGCTGTGCGGGTGTATTTTCCAAGGCATAGGAATATAAATCATCTGCGGAGATGTTCCAGTAGGAAAGGTGAGTGGAACGAATCAGAATGGTTGCGTTTCCCTGACTTGAGGTAGATAAAAGACAATAGAAAACAACTGCAAAATCAAGATAACGAAAATGAGGAATTTCTTTGAGAAGTTCCTCATTTTTCTGATAGTGAATCAGTTTAAAGAGGATGCGGTGCCGGACATTTTCAAAATTGGTAAAGAATGCCACATCGATAGAACTGCTAGGGCGGTAAGCCCGGTAGATTTCCCGGATATGCAAAAGAATGTTTTTCATACTTTTTCCTGCCTGATATTCTTTATAATAATCATTGAGATAAATGGTAGGAGAGATGTTACAGTCCTTTTGCAGAATGGTAAGTCCATCTAAAGTAACACCATTATTTTTTTGAATTTTATGCAGCTGAATGGTAACGTCTGCATCAAAAAGGGAATGAATTTGTAACTGGATTTCCGTAAGAAATTGCTGATATGTCATAATGACCTCCTGATTAGAAATGATAAAAATGAATAAATAGAAAAGAAAGTCCATGGATTGCTCCAATGGACTTTCAATATATCATTTTGTATCCGGAATAACAAGAAACGTAATATGAAATTTTTCTAAAAATTTTCTAATCTTTTCTGGAAGAAAGTAGTTAATAAGATTTTAATTTCTTCCAGAGGTAATCATAAGTTTCTGTTGCAGGAACATCAAGACTGTTAAAAATTTCACAGTTTTCCAAAGTTTCCTGGTCGGAGAAAATAGTAGTACTTTCCTGAACTTCTTCATCCAGTTCGTCGTAAACAGCGGTGTTTGGTGTTGCATACCAGACATAGTCAAAGTTTTCCATGCCGATATCATCACGACAGAGATAGTTTAAAAACTGTTCAGCAGCATCCTTATGCTGACAGGTCTTAGGAATGAACCAGGAGTCCATCCACATATTAGAACCTTCCTTTGGCACCACATAATCAAGGTCTTCATTGTAATCCTGTGCATAGGCAGCTTCTCCGGAATAGATGAGCGCCATGGCTGCATTGCCGGCAATCATTTCATCGGCAGAAGAGTCTACCAGATAGGAGTATACCAAATCTTTCTGGTCACAAAGCATGGAAAGCGCTTCGTTTAATTCATCTTCATCTGTAGTGTTGATGGAATAATCCAAAAGCCGCAGAGCAGGAACGAAGGTATCACGAACGGAATTTTCCATGATAATCTGTCCTTTGTATTTCGGATTCCAGAGAACATTCCAGCTGTCCATATCAGCTTCATCTACCATGGTCTTATTGTAGAGAATACCAAGGGTGCCAAAGAAATATGGCAGTGTGTATTTATTTTCCGGGTCAAAGGCTTTGGAAAATTCCACATAGGTCGGGTCGATGTTTTCATAAAGTGGAATATTATCATAATCCATTTCTAAGACTTCGCCTTCGTTAATCAGCTTTTGAATCATGTAGTCAGAGGTGCAGATTAAATCGTATTTGATGGAACCTGCCTTGTATTTGGTATACATTTCCTCAGGACTTTCATATTCTTCGTATTTGATGGTAATGCCGGTTTCTTCTTCGAACTGTTTGATAACATCCGGCTCTAAATATTTTCCGTAATTTAAAATAACAAGTGCATTTTCATCATTTTTCTGACCGCAGCCGGAAAGGGTAAAAACGGTGGCAATCAGCACAAATGAAAATAAAAATTTCTTCATTTCCTAAGACCTTCCTTTCGCATCCTTGACACTGCGGTAGTTCATAATCAGAAGAAGCACCAGCGCAAGGAAGAATAAAATAGTAGACAGCGCATACATCTCAGGAATAATACCTTTACGCAGCTGGGTATAAATCATAGTGGACAATGTATTGACACCAGCACCTTTTGTAAAATAGGTGATGGAGAAATC
This sequence comes from uncultured Lachnospiraceae bacterium, assembly GCA_900315735.1. Classification (GTDB taxonomy): domain Bacteria; phylum Bacillota; class Clostridia; order Lachnospirales; family Lachnospiraceae; genus Roseburia_C. Next base: position 33,738 of record ONAD01000016.1, read on the forward strand.
GTCTAAGGACATTGTCACAGCCATCAGGAAACCGGAGAATACACCGGGTTTGATGTCCGGCCATACGATTTTAAAAAATGCATAAAGTGGTGTAGCACCCAAGTCTCTGGCAGCCTCATAGGTATGGGATGAAGTGTTGGAAAGCTTAGGCAGTACATTTAAAATGACATATGGAATGTCAAAGGTAATATGTGCAATCAATACGGTTGATGTTCCAAGTTCTGTAAAGCGGACAAAAAGCAGCATCAGGGAGATACCGGTAACAATATCTGCATTCAGAAGAGGAATGTTAGTGGCACCGAGCATAATCTGACGGTTCCTTTTTCGCATGGCACTGATGCCGATTGCAGCCATGGTTCCGATTATTGTAGCAATCACAGAGGATGCAATGGTAATCAGAATTGTGGTATAAAAGGCATTCATAATAGTCGGGTCAGAAACAAGATTGCGATACCATTCTGTCGTAAATCCGCCCCATTTTACACGGGAGAGGGAGTTGTTGAAAGAAAGTACAATCAGGACTCCAATCGGAAGATACAGAAACAGGAAAATAATTGCAAGATAAATTCTTGATAAACTTTTCTTTACCATACTGCATTCCCTCCTGACTCACCGGCACGATTCATAAATGCCATACTGATTAAAACAAAGAGCATAAGTACAATGGAAAGTCCGGAACCTAAATTCCAGTAGGAGCCCTGCATGAAGGACTGCTCAATGACATTTCCAATGAGAAGTACTTTACCTCCGCCTAAAAGATCCGAGATAACAAAGGAGGTAAGTGCCGGTACAAATACCATAATAATACCACTGACAATTCCAGGCACAGTAAGGGGCAGAATAATGCGGAAGAAGGTAATAAAACTGTTGGCACCTAAATCCCTTGCTGCATCAATGGTTTCCTTACGGATACGAACCATGGAATTGTAAATCGGCATAATCATAAATGGAAGAAAATCATAAATCATACCAAATACAACGGCTCCCTGGGTATTTAACATATGAAGCTTCGGTATGCCGAAAATGGAAAGAAATCCATTGATAATTCCATTATTGGAAAGTAACATCTGCCATGCTAAAATACGCAGCATGAAATTCATCCACATTGGCAGGACAAAGATAAATACCACAAAGCTCTGATGCTTGATATGAAGACCGTTTAATATCATAGCAAGCGGATAGGAGAGCAGGAGGCAGATAACCGTACATAAGATACCAAGCTTTAAGGAAAGCAACAGAGCCTTAATATGTACCGGATCTGCGATTGCAGTGATATTTGCCCAGGTAAAACCGCCATCACTGTTGGTGAATGCATAATATAATATCATCAGAATCGGAAGTACGGTAAATCCGATAATCCAGACCAGATAAGGTCCGGCTAAGAGTCTTTTCTTGGCATTATGCATCGAGTTCCACCGCCTTTTCGTCACTGGATTCCGGCTTGTGCATAATCTGGATATTGAAAGGAATAACTTTCATTCCTACATGACTTCCGGTTTCAAAATACTTGGTGGTATGAACAAGCCATTCATAGCCGCCAGCCATAATTTCGATTTCATAATGAACACCCTTGAAGATAACAGAAGTAATATCTCCATCCATAAAGCCTGTGCCGGCTTCTACGATTTCAATATCCTCCGGACGGATGACAACGTCTACCGGTTTATTATTGCCAAATCCTGTGTCAACACATTCGTGTTTAACGCCTAAGAAGCTGACTAATTTATCCTCAATCATGATACCGTCAATGATATTGCTGTCTCCGATAAAGTCTGCAACGAAAGCATTTTCCGGCTCGTTATAAATATCTTCCGGAGTACCAATCTGCTGGATATAACCCTGATTCATGACAGCAATGGTATCTGACATGGTAAGGGCTTCTTCCTGATCATGGGTAACATAGATAAAAGTAATGCCCAGTTCATTTTTCAGGCGAATCAGTTCGTACTGCATGTCCTGACGCATTTTTAAATCCAGTGCACCCAAAGGCTCGTCTAAAAGAAGCACCTTTGGTTCGTTTACGATGGCACGGGCAATGGCAATACGCTGCTGCTGGCCGCCGCTTAAGGAATCGATGCTGCGGTTCTCATAACCGTCTAAGTTTACAAGCTTTAAGGCATATTTGATTTTATCCTGAATATAAGCTTTGCTTTTTTTACTGATTTTTAAACCAAAAGCGATATTATCTGCAATGCTCATATGGGTAAAAAGTGCGTATTTCTGGAATACGGTATTTAATTTACGATCATTTGGCGGAAGAGAAGTAATATCTTTTCCATCAAAAATAATGCGTCCGGTGTCCGGTGTCTCAAAACCACCGATAAGACGCAGGGTAGTAGTCTTTCCACAGCCGGAAGGTCCCAGCAGTGTTAAGAATTCGTTTTCATTTACATAAAGATTTAAGTCATCCAAAATCATATTTCCGTCATAAGTTTTGGTAATATTTTCTAATTGTATTAATTTCTTGCCCATCATAACCTCCTAAAAACTTGGCGGGTTTGTAACCCAGATAAGAACGGCGTCTTTCTTGCCGGTATTTTCAATATGGTGCTTTTTATTGGACTTAAGATAAAAAGACTCCCCTTGTCTTGCGGTATAAGTACGGGTACCATATATGATTTTAATGGAGCCCTTAAGCACATAGCCAAATTCTTCTCCCTCATGTGGAAGATAGGTATCTGAAGTGCCGCCGGGCTTCAGCGTCAGCCTTACCGGTTCCATCATATCTTTCTGGGCGCCGGGAACCATCCATTCGATTAAGCTCTTGCGTTCCGCATCTTCTTTTTCAAAATAATCTTCATTTTTAAAGACAAGCTGTGCAGGTTCATCATCTGCAAAAAATTCTGCCGGCGTAGTGCCGAGACACTGGATAATATCTAAAAGTGTACCCACGGAAGGAGACGTAAGATTACGCTCTAACTGGGAGATAAATCCTTTGGATAATTCCAGACGGTCAGCCAGTTCCTGCTGGGTGAGACCGTAGAGAATCCGCAGCTCCTTGATTTTATTTCCAATATCCATTTTGTACTTCCTTTCCATGAAAAGTGATTTTACATAGTTTTTACAAAATGAAGCTAATAATGTATTTGAAGTTTAATAATAATAAACTCGCTAAGGAGTATTATGAGAAATTGAAAGAGAAATGTCAATACTATTTTTAGATTATTTTTAGACAACAAAAAAAGCTCCCGAGGGGACTCGAACCCCTGACCTACGCATTACGAATGCGCCGCTCTACCAACTGAGCCACGGAAGCAGAATAATCTGGTTATATGCGAAAATAAAATATTTTTCTCAGACAACCCTTTGTTTATTAAAATCATACTATAATATTATATATAGAAAAAAATAAATTTGCAATGTTTTTTTGAAAAAAGTTGTTCTTTCAAAGGTTACTTGGTATAATGGACGTAGATGTGTAAGAACCGGAGAAAGATGAACCGGCTTATGAAAAGGGAAATCATTACAAGGAGGAAGTTTTTTTCATGGAAGTGAAGGAATTTGTTTCAGGGGGAAAGAAAACTGAGGACAGTAAGAAGAATATGAAGAAGAAAATCAACAGTGCAAAGAAAAATTATGCAAAGAAGAACAGTCAGTTTACGATTGCAGAATTAAAGGAAAACAGTGCGCTGATTATGTTATGTGTATTTGTAGTTCTTGCGGTATTGGAAATCGTATTAGGTATGCTGGTGTGGAAAATACCGGTAGTCAGCGTATGTATTGTAGTCCTGATTGAAGCGGGACTTGCCGCATGCCTCCATAACCTCCCAATCTGGCTGCACGGAATTGTAGCGGTAGCAGAAATTGTGGTTGGAGTAATTTCCGGCAAAGTGATATTTATGCTGATTGGAATTTTATGCTATGCAGCCGCATTGTTTGCATTGAAATTCCAGAAGGAAAGTAATCCGCTTTCCATATTAAAATAAGAAGAGATTATACTAGGAGATAAAACATGGATCCCTTACAATTAGTAGAGTTATTAAGAGGACACAGAACTTATATTCAGACACATAATTTCCCGGACCCGGATGCAATTGCCAGTGCCTTTGGCTTACAGCATTTTTTAAATTACCATGGAATTAAAACTGACATCTGTTATGATGGCAAGATTGAACGTTTGAGTACCAGAAAAATGTTTGACACGTTTCATATTGATATTTTATCCAAGGAAGATTTGGATGATATGAAGGAAGAGGACTATATTGTTACCGTAGATTCCCAGAAGTACAATGCCAATCTGACGGATTTTATCGGGGATGAAGTGGCATGTATTGACCATCACCCAACAGTGATTGCCTGCGAATATGCTTATAAGGATGTCCGCATGGTCGGAGCCTGTGCCACGATGATTGCAGAGTATTTCTATCTTACCAATACGCCGATGAGTCCGGATGTGGCGGCAGCATTGGCATATGGTATCAAGATGGATACGGATGATTTTGTACGGGGCACAACCAAGCTGGATGTGGATATGTTCGCATACCTTTATCCAATGGCAGATGTGGACGAATTAAAATCCATGTATGTAAATGTAATGGAATTTTCTGATTTAAAGGCATATGGTGCAGCCATTGACAACATCCGTATTTATGATGATGTGGGATTTGCATCCATTCCGTTTGATTGTCCGGATGCTTTGATTGCAATTATTTCCGATTTTATTTTATCTCTCGATGTAGTAAATATTTCCGTGATTTATGCAATCCGTTCCGATGGCATTAAGTTTTCGGTAAGAAGTGCGTTGAATCATATGGATGCCGGAAGAGTTGTAGCAAAGGCATTAGCAGATTATGGAAATGGTGGCGGACATCCGGCAATGGCTGGCGGCTTCATTCCAAAGAAAAACGTGGAAAAATTAGAACCGAACCGGGATTACAAATTAGAAATGCTGTTCTTAGAACAGATTAAGGCAGAAGAAGGAAGGTAGCGTACCATGGCAGATAATCAGGTGAAGATAACCTATCATATTTATCTTGAGGCAGAGGATGTATCACAGTCAAGAATTTTATCCAGTACCTCTTATGTAAAGAACCTATTTTCAAATTGTGGCAATCATTATTTTCAGGGTGTAGACTTTGATGATGAAAGTGATTTGGATGATTTTACCCTGCGTTTATTTGTAGAGCAGGAAATCTTAGAAGAGGAGTGCAGCGTAGAGGCAGATGCGAAGGATTTCCCGGCAGATATGGCAGAATTCTTAGACAACATCGCCCAGGCACATTCTTTCCTTGATATGGAAGGTGATTTTACCGTAGCATATCAGGGCGAGAAAGTAAGCTTTAAGTTTGCTTCTGAAGCAGGCGCAGATTATTGTGACTTTGAAGAAATCGAAGAAGCATAAGAAAACATAAGAATAAGAAATATTAATGGTATTTAATATTAAGCATTAGAAAGGCAGTATGAAGAGCAAGCACAATTCATACCGCCTTTTTTTATTTCCTCTTTAAGCAGAGCTTTTCAAAGCTTCCGATAAGCTGGTAAAGCAGCATGGCAATGAGACAGAGAATCAGAATAGATAAGATGACCCAGTCTAATTTAAAGACCTGGCTGCCATAAATAATAAGGTAGCCCAAGCCTTTTTTTGCGGCAATGAATTCACCAATGATAACACCTACCAGACAAAGTCCGATATTGACTTTCATAATGGAAAGCAGGGTGGGAATACAGCCCGGCAGCATAATCTTAAACATGACATCATTGCGGGTACCGCCCAATGTCTTTATCAGAAGAATCTTTTCCTTATCCATATCACAAAAAGCAGTATACAGACTTAGAATAGAGCCAAAGATAGCTACGGACATACCGGTGATGATAATGGTTTTGTAATTGCCACCCAGCCATACAATCAGCAACGGAGCCAGTGCGGATTTTGGCAGGGAATTTAAAACCACAAGATAAGGCTCTAAAGTTTCGGATATGGTTTTGGAAAACCAGAGAATCGCAGCAATAATTAGTGTGAAAAAAATAACAAAGAAAAAGCTGCTCAGTGTCTCAAACAGGGTAATTCCAATATGATAAAGGAGCTTCTGACCGGTAATCATCTGGTAGAAGCAGATGATAAGTCTGGTTGGACTGCTGAAAATAAAGGGGTCGATTTTTCCGTATCTGGCACAGAGTTCCCATTGCAATAAAAAGACAACAAGAATCAGAATGCGAAAGATTTTTATTTTAAGCTGATGCCTGCGGCATTGCCGTAAGTACATAAGCTGTGCAGAGGATGGGTTATTCATTTTGATTAAATTCCTTCCATATTAAGTTAAAATAGGATTTAAAATGGCTGTCATTCCGTTTCTCTAAAGGAGTAAGTTCCGGATCAAAAGAAACCGGTATAATGGAGCGGATTGTGCCCGGCCGGTGGCTTAAGACAATGACGCGGTCTCCCATGGAAATTGCTTCGGATAAATCATGGGTTACAAGAATGGCGGTTTTATGTTCCTGTCGCAGAATAGTGCCGATGTCATTGCTGACATTAAGGCGGGTCTGATAGTCTAATGCAGAGAAGGGTTCGTCTAAGAGAAGCAGCTCCGGACGAAGTACCAGAGTCCGAATCAGGGCAGCACGCTGCCGCATGCCGCCGGATAGTTCGGAAGGGTGTTTTGCAGCAAAGTCGGCAAGTCCATAGGTTTCTAACAGACGGCTGGCATAAGCGAGATTTTCCGGTGTCATTTTGTGCTGGATTTCAAGTCCTAATTGGACATTGGACGCAATGGTACGCCATTCTAAGAGATGGTCTTTCTGAAGCATATACCCCATGTTTAAAATGTCCTGTGACTGCAGGGGGTGTCCCATGAAGGAAATGCTGCCGCCGGAAGGAGCAAGAAGACCACAGATTAAAGATAAAAGCGTGGATTTTCCACATCCACTGGGGCCTACGATGGCAACAAATTCCCCTTTGTCTAAAGTAAAACTGATATTGGACAGAGCCTTGGTTTCGCCGTCTTTCGTGTGATAAATATAATCTATATTGGACAATTCAAGGATGGTGCTCATGGTATTCACCTGATAGAAGTTTATAGGATAATATATGTGAAAAAATGAGATTGGTCACCCGGATTGACAGAAGAAAAGGATAGATTATAATAGGAACAGAATCGACAGAAGTTTAGAATGGGAAAGGTAAATGCGATGAAAGAAAATTACCAGAAAATATTAGATGAAACGATTGCCGGATTAGAGGAAAGAGGAGAAGTTCCGAAACTTTTACTTCATAGCTGCTGTGCACCCTGCAGTTCTTATGTATTAGAGTATCTTTCCAACTATTTTTATATTACGGTGTTGTACTATAATCCCAATATTTATCCGGAGGATGAATATTATCACAGAGCAGCGGAGCAGAAACGCTTTATTAGAGAATTTCCAACAAAATATCATGTCACCTTTGTGGAGGGAAACTTTGAACCGGAGCGTTTTTATGAAACAGTAAAAGGCTATGAGAATATCCGGGAAGGTGGCGAACGGTGTTTCCGTTGTTATGAATTAAGACTGCGGGAAGCGGCAGAGTATGCAAAAAAATTAAAATGTGATTATTTTACGACAACACTGTCTATCAGTCCTATGAAGAATGCTGCAAAGTTAAATGAGATTGGCGGACGGCTGTCCGAAGAATATGGTATTCCTTATTTGTATTCAGATTTTAAGAAGCGGGATGGCTATAAGCGTTCTACTGTAATTTCGGCAGAGTATGGCATGTACCGGCAGGATTATTGTGGCTGTGTATTTTCGAAGCGGGAGCGGGAAGAACAGAAAAGAGAACGTGCGGCACAGGAGTAATTTCTTCTGGTTGTCATTTTATGAAAAATAAGGTATACTTTCAGAAGTTAGTTATGGATTTTAGTTTAGAATAAGTACGGACATTCGTATGGAAAGAGAGGATAAAAGAGTGGCACAGTTATGGGGCGGACGCTTTACCAAAGAGACAGACAAGCTCGTTTATAATTTTAATGCGTCTATATCATTTGATCAGAAATTTTATAAACAGGATATTGAAGGCAGCATTGCACATGTGAAAATGCTTGGAAAACAGGGTATTTTAACAGAAAAGGAAATGCAGGATATTGTAGATTGCCTGAAAGAAATTTTAAAAGAAGTAGAAGAAGGAAAGCTTATTATTACCGATGAATACGAAGATATTCACAGCTTTGTAGAGGCACAACTCATTGACCGTCTGGGAGATACCGGTAAAAAATTACATACCGGACGAAGCAGAAATGACCAGGTTGCGCTGGATATGCGTCTTTATACCAGACAGGAAGTATTACATACCGATAAACTGGTAAAAGAACTTCTTGAGACCATTCTTAAGATTATGGAAGAAAATACCGAGACAATTATGCCGGGATTTACCCATCTTCAGAAAGCACAGCCGATTACACTGGCGCATCATATGGGTGCTTATTTTGAAATGTTCCGTCGTGACAGACTCCGCCTGCAGGATATTTTTAAGAGAATGAATTACTGCCCGTTAGGTTCCGGAGCACTGGCAGGAACTACATATCCGTTAGACCGTGAATATACAGCCGAATTACTTGGTTTCTACGGACCGACCTTAAACAGTATGGATGGTGTATCAGACCGTGATTATTTAATCGAATTTTTATCTGCATTATCAACGATTATGATGCATTTAAGCCGTTTTTCAGAAGAGGTTATCATCTGGAATTCCAATGAATATCAGTTCGTGGAGATTGATGATGCATACAGTACCGGAAGCAGCATTATGCCACAGAAGAAAAATCCGGATATTGCAGAATTGGTACGTGGAAAGACCGGAAGAGTATATGGCGCACTGATGTCATTACTTACTACAATGAAGGGAATTCCGCTTGCTTATAATAAAGATATGCAGGAAGACAAGGAGCTTTCCTTTGATGCTATGGATACTGCAAAGGGCTGTCTGGCACTCTTTAACGGTATGCTTGCAACCATGAAATTCAATAAAGAAAAAATGCATGACAGTGCCAACAAGGGATTTACCAATGCAACAGATGCAGCCGATTATCTGGTAAATCATGGCGTTCCATTCCGTGATGCCCATGGTATCGTAGGAAGAATCGTGCTTTATTGTCTGGATAAGAAGATTGCCATTGATGATATGTCATTAGATGAGTTAAAGGCAATCTGTCCGGTATTTGAAGAAGATATCTATGAAGCAATTTCCATGGAAACCTGTGTCAACAAACGTCTGACAGTTGGTGCGCCTGGTAAAGACGCAATGGAAAAAGTCATTGCATTGCATAAGGAATATCTGGCAAAGGACTGGCAGGATGAGCTGAATCTGCCGGAAGAAGTGTAGAAAATAAGTAGCTTATTTTAAAATATTGGTACATATGTATAAGAAAAATGCAATTCACTTAGTAATTTTTGATAAATTGTGAATTGCATTTTTTGTATAAATAGGATAGTATATTTATCAGAAAGACAACTGTTCGCGATAGACGAACATAAAAACGTGAGGAGAAAAAGAAATGAGCAGTAAATTAAAAGTCGGTATTTTAGGTGGAACAGGAATGGTAGGTCAGAGATTTATCTCTCTTCTGGAGAATCATCCATGGTTTGAGGTAACTACAATTGCAGCAAGCCCAAGAAGTGCAGGAAAGACCTATGCAGAAGCAGTTGGAGATCGTTGGAAAATGGATACTCCAATGCCGGAAGCCGTTAAAAATATTGTAGTAAAGAATGTAAATGAAGTAGAAAATGTTGCAGCAGAAGTTGATTTCGTATTCAGTGCCGTAGATATGACCAAAGATGAAATCAAAGCAATTGAAGAAGCATATGCTAAGACAGAGACTCCTGTTGTTTCTAACAACAGTGCACACAGATGGACACCGGATGTTCCTATGGTAGTACCTGAAATCAATCCGGAACATATGAAAGTAATCGAATTCCAGCGCAAGAGACTGGGAACCAAGAGAGGATTTGTTGCAGTAAAACCAAACTGCTCCATCCAGAGTTATGCTCCTGTTCTTACTGCATGGAAAGAGTTTGAACCATATGAAGTAGTAGCAACTACCTATCAGGCAATTTCCGGTGCCGGAAAAACCTTTAAGGACTGGCCGGAAATGGTTGGAAACATTATCCCATACATCGGTGGAGAGGAAGAAAAATCCGAAAAAGAGCCACTTCGTATCTGGGGTGAAATCAAAGATGGTGTCATTGTACCTGCTACATCACCGGTTATTACCTGCCAGTGTATCCGTGTTCCGGTATTAAACGGACATACAGCAGCTGTATTTGTGAAGTTCAAAAAGAACCCTACAAAAGAGCAGTTAATCGAAAAATTAGTAAACTTCAAGGGTGTTCCACAGGAATTAAATCTTCCAAGCGCACCAAAGCAGTTTATCCAGTACTTAGAAGAAGACAACAGACCACAGGTTTCTATGGATGTTAATTATGAGAATGGTATGGGAATCAGCGTTGGACGTCTTCGTGAGGATACCGTATATGATTGGAAATTCGTAGGATTATCCCACAATACAGTACGTGGTGCTGCAGGTGGAGCTGTTCTTTGTGCAGAACTTTTGAAAGCACAGGGTTACATTACAGCAAAATAAGCAGCAAAATAAGTAAAAAAATGAAAGCAGAAAAGTCATACTGCAAGAAAGCAGTATGACTTTTTTTATCGCTTTGACGTTGATAGAAAAATTAAAATGTGATATTATTTTCATTAGAGTGACTTCTTAAAATTAGAAATTTGGGAGGATATTACCAATGATGATTCAGACATCCGAATTAAAGAAATTAGAAGAGGTATATGGACAGTCCGGCAATCAGATTGTTCTTTTATATGGAAGAGATAACTGCCAGAAAGAGCAGTTAATAAAAGAATTCTGTAAGGAGAAAAAGTTTTTCTACTATCGTGCCAGACAGGCATCTGAAAGAGAACAGGTTTTACAGATGGGGCAGGAAGTGGAAGCAAAATACGGGATTCGTCTGACACGTTATAGTTATGATGAATTCTTTAACCGCATTAAGAGTGGAGATCCGACCAAGCTTGTGGTTGTTATTGATGAATTCCAGTATATTGCCAGAAAAGATGTTGGTTTTATGAACAGCATTCTGAAACTGAAAGCAAAGAAATTATATCCGGGTCCGGTTATGATTGTTCTCACCAGTTCTTCTTTGGTCTGGGTGGAAGAGGACTGCAAAGAAAAATATGGTGAATACTTAAAGAAGGTAGACGCAACCATCCGTATGGAGGACGCAACCTTCCTTGATGTGGTTCGACATTTCCCGGAGTATGGAACCAGTCAGGCAGTGCAGGTCTATGGAATTATTGGCGGTGTACCGGGCTACCTTGCACGCTGGGATTCCAAAAAGAGTATTAAGGAGAATGTCTGCCGGCACATTTTATCTCCGGATGGCTTTTTATTTCATGAGGCAGAAAATTATATCAGCATTGAATTAAGAGAATTATCTGTATATAATACAATACTTGCATCATTGGCAGCTGGAAATAATAAGCTGAATGACCTCTTTTTAAAGACAGGTTTCTCCAGAGCAAAAATCAGTGTCTATATGAAGAATCTGATGGCATTTGATGTGGTAGAAAAGGTGGTTTCTTTTGATACCGGCGGCTGGGAGAATACGAAAAAGGGTGTTTACCGCATTGCCAACACTTATGTGAATTTCTGGTTCCGCTTTGTCTATCCGCATTTATCGGATTTATATATGATGGCACCGGAAGAATTTTATGATGCTTATATTGAAAAAGACTTAGATGATTATATGAACCGCTATTTTGTCAAGGTTTGCCGGGAATATCTGACATTATTAAATCGTATTGGTAAACTTCCGATTGACATTCACCGGATTGGAACCTGGGTTGGAAAGAAAGGTAATATCGATATTGTTGCCCAGAACAGTGTGCGTGAAAGCATTGTCGGAATCTGCAACTGGTCAGAGCCTTATATGACACGCTCAGCTGGTGAGGCATTGCTTGACAATCTGAAACAGGCAAAAATTTCCGCGAAATATCTTTATATGTTTTCCGCACAGGAATTTGCAGAGGATTTAAAGCAGATGGCGGAAGAAGATAAAAGATTTGTCCTGATCGATATGAAGGAATTATAAAGTGCCGGAAAAGTCAAAAAATGATAAAAAGACAAAATGATAAAAAACAAAATGATAAAAAACAAAATGATAGAAAAAGGCACAGAAATTGGAGGAAATAACGGTTGGGTAAGTCGTTAATTATCACGGAGAAACCAAGTGTTGCGCGGGAGTTTGCGCGAATTCTTGGTGTATCCGGCAGAAATGACGGATATATCGAAGACAACAACTATGCTATTACCTGGTGTGTTGGTCATCTGGTGGAAATGGTATATCCGGAAGAATATGATATAAAATATAAGAAGTGGAAGTTAGAAGACCTTCCATTTCTTCCAAAAGATTATAAATATAATGTCATACCATCTGTAAGCAAACAGTATGACATCGTACATAAGCTGTTGCACCGGGAAGACATTGATACCGTTTACTGGGCAGGCGATGCCGGAAAAGAAGGACAGACTATTGAAGAGAATATCCGGCGGTTCGGTGGTGTGCGTGAAGGTATGAAAGAGTTGCGAGTATGGATAGATTCGCAGACAGAGGAAGAAATTAAAAGAGGAATTGCAGAAGCAAAACCAATGTCGGATTATGATAATCTTGCTAATTCCGGTATCATGCGTACCATTGAAGACTATGCCATGGGAATTAATTTCTCCCGGGTCATGTCTGTAAAATACGGAAATCTTTTAAATGATGCTGCAGGAACCAAGTCCTATACTGCGATTGCGGTTGGTCGTGTGATGACCTGTGTCCTTGGCATGGTTGTAATCCGGGAGAGGGAAATCCGTAATTTCGTAGAGACACCATTTTACCGGGTGGTGGGAAATTTCTTTGATGCAGAGATAGAAGGAGAGTGGAAAGCAGTAGAGGGTTCGGCCTATTATGCTTCCCCATTACTCTATAAAGAGAATGGTTTCAAAGAAAAAACACATGCAGAAAAATTAATTGAAGATTTAACTAATAAAACGGCGATTGTAAAAACGGTAGATAAAGGAATTTCTAAGAAACGTGCACCGCTTTTATTTAACCTGGCGGAGCTTCAGGCAGAGTGTTCAAAACGATTTAAAATCAGTCCGGATGAGACCCTGCAGGTTGCACAGGATTTGTATGAAAGAAAGCTGACTACTTATCCGAGAACGGATGCCAGAGTATTATCATCTGCTGTTGCAAAAGAAATCAGCAAGAATATCAGAGGACTTCGTTCCTTTGAACCGGTGGCTCCTTTTGTGCAAAATATTATGGAGCATGGTTTATATAAAAATATCGGAAAGAGCAGTTATACCGATGACAGTAAGATTACAGACCATTATGCTATTATTCCCACCGGACAGGTCAATGAATATAAGTCGCTGACGGAATTGCAGAAGCGGGTCTATGAACTGATTGTGCGGCGTTTCTTAAGTATTTTCTATCCACCGGCACAGTATCAGACCGTAAAGCTGACCATTGGAATTGAAAAAGAATCCTTCTTTGCCGGAGCAAAAGTTTTAAAGGTTCCCGGATATCTTGAAATTGCCGGAAGACCGGATACCAAAGAAAAACGGGAAAAGGAAGATGGAGACGGAGAAGAAAGCAGCCCAAAGAACAGTGCAGCTTTGCTAAAGCTTGCGGATAGTCTCAAAGAGGGCGATACCGCAGAAGTAAAGGAGTTTCTGGTAAAAGAGGGAAAGACTTCTCCGCCAAAGCGTTATACTTCAGGTTCCATGGTGCTTGCCATGGAAAATGCGGGACAGTTAATCGAGGAAGAGGAATTACGAGAACAGATTAAAGGTTCCGGAATCGGAACATCTGCAACCCGGGCAGAGATTATCAAGAAGCTGGTGCGTATCGGCTACCTTGCGTTGAATAAGAAGACACAGGTACTGACACCGGAAGCCTTAGGTGAGATGGTTTATGAAGTGGTGAATATGACGGTTCCGGCACTTTTGAATCCGAAAATGACTGCTTCCTGGGAAAAGGGCTTAGATGGCATTACCCAGGGAACGGTTCCGATGGAAGATTACCGGGAGAAGTTAGAAGAATTTATCCGGAAAGAAACGGTTTCCATGATAAGTGAAAATCTTACCAGTCAGATTGCCGGGCAGATCCGGCCATTGGCTGGCAGCAATGCCAAAGATATGAAAGCAAAGGTTAAAATCGGAGCGACATGTCCGGTCTGTGGTGGTGAAATTGAGACCACACCTTTTGGCTATGGGTGCTCGAATTATAATAAAGATGGCAGTGGCTGCCGTTTTGCCATTGGTTCCATCGCAGGAAGAGAGCTTAATGATGAAGAAGTAAAGCAGTTATTAAGCGAAGGCAGAACCGGAGTTTTAAAAGGATTTACTTCGAAGAATAAGAAGAAGTTTTCTGCCTGCCTTGTGATGACGAAGGATGAAGAAGGAAAACCAAATATAACCTTTGATTTTTCCCAGAATGAACCGGAGACCATAGAGGGCGTAAGCTGTCCATTGTGTGGCGGTGCAATAGAAATAAAGCCATTTGGTTACGGCTGTGCCAACTACAATGCAGAAGATGAGGCCAGCTGCCGTTTTGCCATTGGAAAAATAGCGGGGAAAGATTTAAGCACCGCCCAGGTGAAGGAACTTCTGACCAATGGAAGAACAGGAACTATTCGTGGATTTACTTCCAAGAACAAGAAGAAATTTGATGCCTGCCTGATGCTTGGCGAAGATGAAAATGGAAAGAAAGTTCTGAAATTTGATTTTGAACATGTGGAAGCCAAGAAGGTAAAAGATGTAAAATGTCCACTGTGTCAGGGAGATATTGTGCAGACACCGTTTGGCTATGGCTGTGCCAATTATGACAGAAATAAAGAGGACAGCTGCCGTTTCTCCATTGGAAAAATAGCTGGAGTAAAATTAAAGGAAACTCAGGTAAAAGCGCTTTTATTAACAGGTAAGACGGAAATTATAACAGGATTTAAGTCTAAGAATGGCAAGAAATTTGATGCACCATTGAAGCTTACCGAGGATGGACGGATTGAGTTTGACTTCCCGGAGCGCCCAAAACCGGAAGAGACCAAAGTAAAATGTCCGAAGTGTGGCGCATTATTAAAGAAGAGCCAGTGGTACTATGAATGCGACTGCGGATTCCGGGTGAACCGTTATGTAGCAAAGGTGGAACTGACCGAAGAAGTGATTGAAGAGCTTCTGACAAAAGGATATACCGCTAAAAAAATAACCGGATTTACTTCGAAAGCAGGAAATGTATTTGATACCTGTCTTAAGTTTGAAGAGGATGAAATCCGTTTTGATTTTGACCGGAAACCGGAAGAAGAAAGAGAGGAAGAGAAAGATGGAACAGTGCAAAATCAATAATATGTACACATTAGAGGAGACAATCGCAAAGGATTATCTTGTACAATTTACTTATCCGTGGGAGGCACTTGCCGGAATCGGAGATTATATCAAAGAACTGGGTAAAACATTGAATCCGGATGTTTATGAACAGAAAGGTGAGAATATCTGGGTGGCAAAATCTGCTACCGTAGCACCGACAGCATGTTTAAATGGCCCTTTAATTATTGATGAAAATGCCGAAATACGCCATTGCGCATTCATTCGTGGCAATGCGATTGTCGGAAAAGGAACTGTAGTAGGTAATTCTACCGAGTTAAAGAATGTCATTCTTTTTAACTCTGTTCAGGTACCACACTATAATTATGTGGGAGATTCCATTTTAGGATATAAGTCACACATGGGAGCAGGTTCTATCACGTCCAATGTAAAATCTGATAAGACACTGGTGGTAGTAAAATCTGCTGATGAGAAGATTGAAACCGGACGTAAGAAATTCGGTGCCATGTTAGGAGATTTTGTAGAGGTTGGCTGTAATTCCGTATTGAATCCGGGAACAGTCATCGGACCACATACCAATATTTATCCGCTTTCCCCGGTACGTGGAGTGGTTCCGGCACATTCCATTTATAAGAATAAGAATGAAATCGTAAGCAAAGTAGAAGACTAATCGGATGGAAAATTACTCGCAGAAGTTACCGGCGACAGCTGTTTACAGAAAACTGACAATAGAAAATTAAGAAATGAATGGTTGACAAAAACAGTTATATGCATTACTGTATTAATTAAGTAATACATATAGCTGTTTTTTAGTTGGGCGAGAATTTCGCAAAGCTCATTTCTCGTAGTATATGCGGGAAGCTTAATAAGTGTATTTTTCGTGATTTTGGAGGGTGAAAATGTTAGAAGTACAAGAGCTTACAAAGAAATATGGAAAGAATGTTGCAGTAGACCATGTCAGTTTTATGGTGCAGGATGGTCAGGTTGGAATCCTGCTGGGACCAAATGGTGCCGGAAAATCAACTATTATAAAGAGTATTGCAGGACTCCTTCGCTATGAAGGCGGTGTTGGCATCAATGGAATGAAGGCAAGAAGTCTGGAAGCTAAGAAAATATTTGGCTATGTACCGGAGATTCCGGCAATGTTTGAAGCACTGACGGTGCGGGAACATATCGAATATGTAAAGAGAGCATATAACAGCAATATTACAGAGGAAGAAATCGATGCACTGCTGACACGTTTTGAACTTCTTGATAAACAGGAGAAGCTTGGAAACGAATTGTCCAAAGGAATGATGCAGAAGGTCAGTATCTGTTGCGCGCTTGCCATTCATCCAAAGGTTGTGATGTTGGATGAACCTATGGTGGGACTTGACCCGGCAGCAATAAAAGAATTGAAAGAAGTTGTGCTGGAGTTAAAAGAGAAAGGCTGTACCATTCTTATCAGTACCCATATGCTTGAAATGGTAAAAGATTTATGGGATGTGATGTTTGTAATGGAACAAGGAAAAATTATAGCAACATTTAATAAAGAAGAAATTGCTGATAAAGACATAGAAGAACTGTTCTTTGAAGTGACAGAACCAAAGGTGGGTGGTGAAGAACATGAGTAGTCTTTCCTTTGTTTTTTCCCGGACCATTAAGAATAAAGTGAAGCGGAGTATGAAACGGCCACAGACTTATATTGCGCTGGTATTTGTTGTTTTATATGCAGCACTGGTGTTGTATGGATTTGGTTCCATGTCTGTTGATTTCGGATTAAACAGTCCGGAAGGAATTGCAACTGTTTTATCGGTAGTGATGATTATGATTGTTCCGGCAAATCTGATTTCCTATATCAAAAGAAAAGGATTACTGTTCCGCCCGTCAGAAGTACATTTTGTATTTGCAGCGCCGGAAGAACCGAAGAAGGTAATTCTCCATGCCGGAAAGAAGCAGTTCTTAACCAGTTTTATTGTTGAGGTATTCGTACTGATTCTTGGAATTGGTGTATTTGGTGTTACTCCTTATAAGATGATTTTATATTTCCTTTATGCAGGCGTATTGGAAAATGTTTTAGAGGGCGCGTTAATGATTATCTGCTATGGAAATGAAACCCTTCCAAAACAGTTCTTTACCGTACTTACTTATATTATGTATGGAGTAATGGCAGCTTTTGCACTGGTGGCAATCTACTTTGTTTCGGTGAAAGGCATGCAGTTATCTGTGTTTGTGGACTTAATCCAGCTTCCGGTGGTACAGCTGATTCCGATTATAGGCTGGGAAATTGCATTGATTCAGCTTATTATCATAGGTCCTGCAGGAATCAATGTGGTGGCAACCGTACTTCTTTTAATCAGTACTGTTTTGCTGGTACTTTATGCGAAAAAGATGAAGTGTATCGGAGAATTCTATGAAGATGCTGCAAAATTTGCAGAAGATTATGATGACCGGATGAAACGCTCGAAAAAGGGCGAGGTCGTAGTGGGAAATGGCAAGAAAAAGTATTTGCGGAATGTAAAGATGGCTTATAAGGGAACTTACGCTAAAGCAATTTTCTACCGGCAGGTATTAGAATACCGTAAAAACCGTTTCTTTATCTTTGGCTGGAATTCGGTGCTGTTTCTGGTTATAGGTGTGGCAATTGCGGTTGTTTCTTATTATAATAAAATTTCCAGCCAGCCTTTTAAAATGTTTGTAATTCCGGGCGTCATTGCCTATGTTATCTTTATTTTCAGCGGTTATAAGACGAAGTGGTCGAAGGAACTGGCAAATCCATATACCTATCTGATTCCGGACAGCAATTTTAAGAAAATGTGGTATGCCACCAAAATGGAGCATATCCGTGCGCTGATTGACGGACTTCTGATTACGCTGCCGGGCAGTATCGTAATGGGACTTCAGGTGTCTTACATGATTTTGACCGTCATTTTATATATGTGCCTGAATGCAAATAAGCTTTATATGAATATGCTGGCAGATGTCGTGATAGGGAAAATGTTTGGAGAACTGGGCAGAACAATTCTTCGGATGCTGTTCCAGGGACTGGTATTATGTGTCGGAATCATTGTGGCAGTAGCCGCGGGAGCGTTCATTTCCGTGACTGCAGGATTCATTATGATGATAGTCGTTGTATTCCTGCTGACACTGGTTGGAGCAATCGGAGCATCCTTTGCATTTGAGCGGATGGAGGCATTAGATTAACAAATTGAGAAAATTAAGGTGCATTTCCTGTAAAAAAGACTGGACTAATGTAAAAAAATGTGAGAAAATGAGGGCGGTGTGTTAAATGTATAACAAAGTTTAACATGATATATATTTCATATCGAAAGGAGTCTTATAATGATTTACACGAAGGAAGTCGAAAACATGTGTCCTGTTGCCAAGGGCGCAAAACATGAGCCAGCTCCAATTCCAGAAGAAGGAAAATGGGTTCATTCCAAAAAAATTGAAGATATTTCAGGATTTACACACGGTGTAGGCTGGTGTGCACCACAGCAGGGTGCCTGCAAGCTTTCATTAAATGTAAAGAATGGTGTGATTGAAGAAGCACTGGTTGAGACAATCGGATGCTCAGGTATGACACATTCAGCAGCAATGGCAGCAGAGGTTCTTCAGGGAAAAACAATTCTTGAAGCATTAAATACTGACCTTGTTTGTGACGCAATCAATACAGCAATGAGAGAATTATTCTTACAGATCGTTTACGGACGTACTCAGAGTGCATTCTCTGATGACGGACTTGCAGTAGGTGCTGGTCTGGAAGATTTAGGAAAAGGACTTCGTTCCCAGGTTGGTACTATGTACGCAACAAAGGAGAAAGGTGTTCGTTACTTAGAGATGGCTGAAGGTTATGTAACAGGCATCGCTCTTGACGAGAACAACGAAGTTATCGGATATCAGTTCGTTTCTCTTGGAAAAATGACAGACTTTATCAAAAAAGGTGATGACCCTAACACTGCATGGGAAAAAGCAAAAGGCCAGTATGGTCGTGTAGCTGATGCTGTTAAGATCATTGACCCAAGAGAAGAGTAAGAAAGGAGAGACGAAGATAATGGCATTATTTGAAGGATATGAAAGAAGAATTGACCAGATTAACGCTGTATTAAACAGCTATGGTATCAGCTCTATTGAAGAAGCTGAAAAAATTACAAAAGATGCTGGACTTGATGTATATGATCAGGTAAAGAAAATCCAGCCTATCTGTTTCGAGAACGCTTGCTGGGCTTACACTATAGGTGCAGCAATCGCAATCAAAAAAGGATGCAAAAGAGCTGCTGATGCTGCTGCAGCAATCGGTGAAGGTCTTCAGGCATTCTGTATTCCAGGTTCTGTTGCTGACCACAGAAAAGTAGGTCTTGGACATGGTAACCTTGGAAAAATGTTATTAGAGGAAGAGACAGAGTGCTTCTGTTTCTTAGCTGGACACGAATCCTTTGCAGCTGCTGAAGGTGCAATCGGAATCGCTGAGAAAGCAAACAAAGTACGTCAGAAACCACTTCGTGTTATCTTAAACGGACTTGGAAAAGATGCTGCACAGATTATTTCACGTATCAACGGATTTACATTTGTTGAGACACAGTATGATTACAAAGCAGCTAAACTTAACGTTGTATATGAAAAAGCATATTCTAACGGACTTCGTGCAACTGTAAAATGTTACGGTGCTGATGATGTTCAGGAAGGTGTTGCAATCATGCATCATGAGAACGTAGGTGTTTCCATTACCGGTAACTCTACCAACCCAACACGTTTCCAGCATCCGGTTGCAGGTACATACAAGAAAGAATGTATCGAGCAGGGTAAGAAATACTTCTCTGTAGCATCCGGCGGTGGTACAGGACGTACTCTTCACCCAGATAACATGGCTGCAGGTCCTGCTTCTTATGGTATGACAGATACTATGGGACGTATGCACTCTGATGCACAGTTTGCAGGTTCTTCTTCCGTACCAGCTCACGTTGAGATGATGGGCTTAATCGGAATGGGTAACAACCCAATGGTAGGTGCTACTGTAGCAGTTGCCGTTTCTGTTGAGGAAGCAGCAAAAGCTGGCAAGTTCTAAGAAAAGTGTATAAAAATCAACACTTTTGAGAGTTGAAGCGTAATTTTAGGGAGCTATTCTTTGCGGATAGCTCCTTTTTTAATATCCTTTTTTATGATTATTCGACGTTATTAATGGGGCGAGTACATTTGTGGTTGTCAAGACTTGAAGTTATAAAAGTGTGTGATAGAATAAATCTCACCATATGCGGGAGGTGATATCATGAAAAAAGAAAAATTAAAGAAAAAAGTCATTACGATAGTGTATTTTGATGGGAAAAAGAGAAAAAAAGAGAAACGGGTAATATGGACAAAGTAACATTAAGGGAAAGAGCTTTTGAAAGCTCTTTCCCTTTTTTATATAAGGTATAACAATAACAGGCAACTAAACATGATGGATATTGCATCGGAGATACTGATGCAGATAACAGTTTGAAAACTGATTCTGGCAAAATTCTACTGACATTTTCATTTCATCATGTTATAATACATTAAAAGCTTGATATTTCTATATACATTTCAATGGCACATAGCCAGTCAGAAGTATACCGGTATTCTATCATTTCGCCGGGTTCAACACATAACCTGATATGACAACAGGAATTTTCAAAGCTTTTATTTCACATTAAATGAAGCGGAGAGAATTCTTTCAGACAAAGGTTGTTGCGGTTAAGTGACATTGAAAAAGTATACTCTCCAAGACAAAAGAAAGGAGAAGAAATGTCAGGAAAAACAGAAAAATTACAATGGCATCCGGCGTTTTGTGCAGCAACAGAACTGGAACTGCGACAAGATTTGGATGTACTGGAATTAATTCCGGAGTATAATTTAAGTAAGAAACCACTTCAGATTGATCTTGTAATTATTAAAAAGAGGGATTGGAAGCGGACGTTACAAAATGAAATTGGTCATATTATGAAGGGACACAATATTCTGGAATATAAGGGACCGGGAGATGAATTGACGATAGATTCCTTCTTCAAGGTAATAGGATATGCCAGCTTGTATAAGGCACAAGGGATAGCAGTCAATAAAATCCCAGCATCTGAGGTGACAGTATCATTTTTTCGGAATGCCTATCCGAAGGCACTTTTTCGGGAACTGAAAAAAGAAGGATATATCTTGGAGAAAAAATATCCTGGAATTTATTATGTAAGAGGAAAAGTTCCATTCCCGGTACAGATTGTAGTAACAAGTCAGTTAGAAAGAAAAGCTCATTGCAGCCTGCGGGTATTGACTACACAGGTCGATATGCAGGATGCAGAACTATTTTTGGAACAAATACATTATTTGGAAAGTAAGAATGAACGGAGCAACATTGATTCGGTACTTCAGGTAAGTGTAAATGCAAATAAGCAGGTATATAGTCTGTTAAGGAGGCAAAATGAGATGTGTGAAGCATTGCGTGAATTAATGAAAGATGAAATCGAAAAAGAATTGGAAAATAAATTGGAGCAGGGTGAAAAGCTGCAACTGATTCGTCTGGTAATCAAGAAGCTGCAAAAAGGCAACACGGTAGAGGAAACAGCCGATATGCTGGAAGAAGAGCCGGAAAATATCAGGAAGATATATGAAACTGCAGCAAACATGGCACCGGATTATGATGTGGAAAAAATATATCAAAAACTGCAGAAATCAAAATAGGAATATAACCAAGTAAGTTACTAAGGAAAATACGGAAAACACTTGACAAACATATTTCTATAAGATATAGTAAAAAAGTACTAGCTATTAAGCTAATATAATTTTTCATAACTCATGCCTCTCGGGCTCTTCGGAGTTCGGGAGGTACTCCCCGAAAATATGGTCAGGATTTTATCCTGGCTTTTTTAATTGTCAGGCATTTGCAAGGAGGGTATTATATGAAGTTACTTTATGCAGAAAACGAAGAAAGTATGGCAGAAGCTGTTACAGATATTCTTACCTTTCATAAGTACCAGGTTGATACGGTATATGATGGGGAAGAGGCGTTGGAATATGCCAGAAATGAACAGTATGATGGAATTATACTTGATATCATGATGCCAAAGCTGAGTGGACAGGAGGTTTTAGAGGCAATTCGAAAAGATGGCTGCCGTACACCGGTTTTATTACTGACGGCAAAAGCAGAGGTAGAAGACCGGATTAAAGGACTGGATATGGGTGCAGATGATTATCTTCCGAAGCCATTTGTGATGGGAGAACTTTTGGCAAGGGTGCGTGCCATGCTGCGACGGAGAGAAGAATTTACACCGGATATATTAACCTGCGGAAATCTGTCTTTAAATATGCATAATTATGAATTAAGCAGTCCTTCCGGCAAATTTCTTTTACCAAAGTTAGAATATCAGTTAATGGAATTATTTATGCTGAATCAGGGTATTTACCTTGGCACAGAGGATATTTTAGTGAAAGTCTGGGGATATGATACGGATACGGAAGTCGGAACAGTCTGGGTATATATTTCTTATCTTCGTAAGAAAATTGAAGCATTAAATGCAACCGCAGTGATTCGGGCAAAAAGAGGCATTGGATATACGCTGGAGGAAACAGAATGATAAAGACATTGCAGAAACGATTCGTAATGACTGCGATGGCAGCAATTACATTATTACTGGTAATTTTACTGGGTGCAATAAATGGAATGAATTACTGGACAACTGAAAAAGAAATAACCCGGACGCTTATTATGCTCTCAGAAGATCCACAGCAGAGCCTGAAGCAACAAAATAGTCCACAGGAGCAGTTGGACGGAGAGCAGAAGATAGAAGCAGAAACGAACACAGAGGCAGGACAGCAGCCGGAGGGAATTTTGCAGCCGGGGGAAAATGCACAGCCAGGAGGAAATTTACAGCCAGAGGAAAATGCGCAGCCAGAGGGAAATGTACAGCCGGAAGAAAATCAGAAACCCTGGGATATTCCAAAAGATGATAATATGACGATGTCACAGTATTTTTCGATTCAGTTATCTGAGGAGAATGAAATAGAAAATATTGATGTAAGTCATACTTCATCTGTAACGGAGGATGACGCAAAAGAGTTTGCTGAAGAGATATTAAAAAATACAGAGACCACTGAGACGGAGGGAAAGCTTGGAAGCTTTCGCTACCGGCTGGCAGAGAACCGGGATGGCACTGGCAGAATCCTTATTTTTATGGATGTATCAGGTCAGACAAAATCCATGTGGCTTGTATTTATATTGTCCATATCCATCGGAACGCTCTGCTGGCTTGCAATGCTTTTGTTAGTCATTGTATTATCGAAAAAAGCAATTCGTCCGATTGCTGAAAATATAGAAAAGCAAAAACAGTTTGTGACAAATGCCGGACATGAGATTAAGACTCCGCTTGCGATTATTCTGGCAAATACGGATGCGCTGGAACTCCATCAGGGAGAAAATAAGTGGAGCAGCAATATAAGAACACAGATCATGCGCTTAAGTGGCCTGATGCAGAATCTTCTGACATTGTCTAAGATGGATGAAGGAAATGTTTCATTTCCGGAGACAGAATTTTCGCTCAGTCATCTGGTGAGAGAATGTGTTGCATCTTATGAGACCAGTGCAGAGCAGAAAATAATTACACTCCAAAAAGAGATAGAATCAGATGTTGATTTATATGCCAGTAATGAGCAGGTGCGCCAGCTTGTAAATATTCTGCTGGATAATGCGATGAAGTATACCAATGAGTCGGGACAAATCCGGGTAACGCTTGTGCGGAAGGAAAAGAAGGCAGTGCTTCATGTATACAATACCTGCGAGCAGCTGCCGGAGGGAAATCTTGAAAAACTCTTTGACCGTTTTTACCGGGCAGATGCAGCAAGAACCCAGAAAAAAGGCGGCTATGGAATCGGACTTTCCGTGGCAAGAGCAATTGCAAATGCCCATGGTGGAAGTATTACAGCTGAAGTGACGAAGAATCAGGAGATTGATTTTAAGGTAGTTCTTCCAATCCGGGAGAAGAAAAAAGTACAGAAATAAAAAGTTCACATATTTTTCACAGAGCACAGAAATGTTTTTACATTTTCTGTGCTTTTTTTCTAAGTTATCACTAAGGTTCGCCTGGTAAGATGCATACATCAGGAAGAGAAAGGAAGGAACCTGTTATGACAAATTTTCGACATGAATGGAAACATGAAATAAATCCGGCAGACCGGATACTGCTGAAATCAAGATTGCAGGCGGTTATGATGCCGGATGTACATGGGGAGAATGGATATTATGAAATAAGGAGCCTTTATTTTGATGATGCATCAGACAGCGCATTACGGGATAAAATTGATGGAATCAATATCCGTGAAAAATTCCGGATTCGCTGTTATGACAGAAATCTTACGATGATTCGTCTGGAAAAGAAAAGCAAGATAAATGGACTGTGTGCAAAGGAATCTGCAATACTTACCATTTATGATGTGATACGGATATTAGACGGAGATATCGAATGGATGAAGGACAGTAACCGGTGGCTGGTACGGCAGCTTTATGAGCGTATGTTTTATCAGGGATTAAAGCCGAAAACACTGGTGGATTACCGAAGGGAAGCGTATACCTTTGATGCCGGGAATGTGCGTGTGACATTGGACGATGAAATTCATACCGGTTTGCAGGCTACATCTTTTGCAGATTTTATGACGCCGGTAGTTCCGGCAGAACCGGGAGCTATTATTCTTGAAGTAAAATGGGATGCATTTTTGCCGGAAGTTATCCGGGATGCGGTACAGCTTACAGGCAGACATACAAGTTCTTTTTCCAAATACGAAGCCTGCCGTTATTATGGGTAGTCATATGAACTCACTGAACAATAAACTAAAAGTAATAAAATAAAAACAACAAAATAAAAACAATAAGGAGAGAAAATCATGACTTTTCAGGATATTTTTAAATCCAGCTTTCTGGAAAATATAGGAAGCGTAAATATATTAGATATGGAATTAGCTTTAGTACTGGCATTTGGGCTTGGCATGTTTATCTTTTTTGTATACAAAAAGACCTTTTCAGGCGTTATGTATTCATCCACTTTTGGAGTAACACTGGTGGCACTGACGATGATTACAACCGTGGTGATTCTTGCAGTTACCTCCAATGTGGTATTATCCCTTGGTATGGTTGGCGCATTGTCCATTGTACGTTTCCGGACGGCAATTAAAGAGCCCTTGGACATTGCATTTTTATTCTGCTCGATTGCAGTTGGAATTGTGCTGGCAGCCGGAATGATACCATTAGCCGTATTTGGCAGTGTGCTTATCGGAGTGATGTTACTTCTTATGGTAAACCGTAAAACATATCGGAATCCTTATATGTTAGTGATTCACTGTGAAAATTATGAAAGTGAACGGGCTGCACTGGATTTTGTGAAAAAAGAAGTGCTCCGCAGTGCATTAAAAGGAAAGACGGTACAGAAAGACCGTATTGAACTGAATCTGGAAGTCCGGATGAAGGAAGAAAATACAGATTTTATAAATGTGCTGTCAGAAATGCAGGGTGTAAAGGATGCTGTTTTGGTAAGCTATAACGGAGCTTATATGGGTTAGGAGGTAATAGGATGTCCACCAGTAAATACATAGACAGAATATGTGCTGTGGTGCTGATTTTTGTGCTGGCACTGACCATACTTTTCTGTAATGCACAAAAACTTGGTGTGCAGGCGGTACAGACAAACAGTATGGGATATGAAAGCAGGCTTTTTGACACATCAAAGGTTCATACAATTGATATTGAAATGGATGACTGGGATGATTTTATTGAAAACTGTGAAGATGAAGAATATGCAATGTGTTCACTGGTGATTGATAATGAAGCCTTTAAAAATGTTGCGATCCGGGCAAAGGGAAATACTTCTTTAAGCTCTGTTGCAACATATGGAAATGACCACTACAGCTTTAAGATAGAATTTGATCATTATAGTTCGGAAAATACTTATTATGGACTGGATAAACTTTGCTTAAATAATATCATCCAGGATAATACCTATATGAAGGATTATCTGACCTATCAGATGATGAATTATTTCGGTGTAAATGCACCTCTTTGCAGTTATGTGCAGATTACGGTAAACGGAGAAGACTGGGGACTTTATCTGGCGGTAGAAGGAATAGAAGAGAGTTTCTTAGAGCGTAATTACGGAGGCAGTTATGGGGAACTCTGTAAGCCGGATACCACACAGAATAATAATGGATTGCAGGATAATATGGAAGAACCGACGGATATGCCGGAGGGAGAGGAGACCCCGGATATGAGAACCCCGCCGGACCGAAGCAATGATACAGACACAGACACTGGCACCCCGCCGGAGCAGGGAGATATGCCGGTACCGGGCGGTGGAGAAGATGGACACTCAGAGGTTCGTACCAGCGAGGATGTATCCTTAATTTATTCCGATGATTCTTATGACAGCTATAGCAATATATTTGATAATGCGAAAACCGATGTAAGTGATATAGACAAAGACCGTCTGATTGCTTCGATAAAACAGATGAATGAGCAGGAGAATATTGAAGAAGTTGTGGATGTGGATGCTGTCATCCGTTATTTCGTAGTTCATAATTTTGTATGCAATTTTGACAGCTATACCGGTTCCATGATTCATAACTATTATTTATATGAATACGATGGCGTTATGTCTATGATTCCATGGGATTATAATCTGGCGTTTGGCGGATTCCAGTCAGAGACTGATGCCACGGCTCTGGTAAATGATCCGATTGATACACCGGTCTCCGGCGGAACGGTTGACAGCCGTCCGATGTTATCCTGGATTTTTTCGGATGAGACTTACACAGAGGAATATCATGAAGCATTTGCAGAATTTATCGAAGAAGTATGTGACAGCGGATATCTCAGTGATTTGATTGCTTCAACGGAAGAGCTGATTGATTCCTATGTACAAAATGATACCAATGGCTTCTGTACTTATGATGAATTCAAGGCTGGTGTCAGTGCCTTAAAGGAATTCTGCTCTCTGCGGGCGGAAAGTATTACCGGGCAGTTAGACGGAACGATTCCATCGACGGAAGAAGGACAGACAGCAGATGATGCAGCACTCATCGATGCTTCCGATTTGACAATTTCAGATATGGGCAGCATGGGCGGAGGTATGTCCGGTGGAAATGCACCGGGTGGAAATATGCCGGATGGAAACATGCCGGATGGAAACGCCAGACAATAAGGAAGAATTGCTTGAAAAAGAAAAAACGGTGGTGTACTATAATGCTATGAGAAAATCAACAGAAAGGGAATATGAGTATGGATTTAGAGCAATGCTACAAGGAACTGGAGGGAGATTATGCAGAGGTCATGCGCAGACTCCGGAAAGAAGAGCTGGTACACCGTTTTTTGATAAAATTCTTAGAAAGCGATGAAGTACAGCGGATTGATGAAGCTTTACAGGAAAGGGATTATGAGAAAGCCTTTGATCTGGTACATACCTTAAAGGGAGAGACCATGACGCTCGGGTTGGGACGGCTGAGTAAATCAAGCATAATTCTGTGCGAACAGCTCCGCTATAAAATATACGGAGAAGAGATGCTGCAGCAATTTAGGAAAGTCAGAATGGATTATCAGAAGACAATTGATATTATCCGGAAATACAGGGATTCACAGCCGTAATTTATGCAGGCAGCCCGTCAGATTGCAAAATGTGTTTCTTATAGTTTTATGTTATTGTTATTAATGATATAACCATAGGTTATTGTATAAAAAAATATTATTACTTTAAGCCATTTTAGTATTGACAAACAGAACTGATATGCTAGAATAACTGTAATGTGAATGAAAGAAAAAGGATGGTTTTCACATGAGAAAACAGGCACTATCTATTTTAGTAGAGAATACCTCAGGCGTATTAAGTCATATTTCAGGACTTTTCAGCCGGAGAGGATATAACATTGATAGTTTTTCATCTGGTGTAACTGCAGATCCAAGATATACCAGAATAACTATAGTAGCAAGTGGTGACGAGCAGATTTTAGAGCAGATTGAGAAGCAGCTTGCAAAGCTTGAAGATGTACGGGATATTAAAAAATTAGAACCGGGTACATCCGTGACCAGAGAATTGATTCTGGTTAAGATTAAAGCGAAGGATACAGAGCGTCAGGCAATCTTAAGCGTTACCAATATTTTCCATGGCAAGGTGGTTGATGTCACCAACGATTCCATGGTAATTGAACTGACAGGGCATCAGGATAAATTAGATGCATTTATGGATCTGTTACAGGGCTATGAGATATTAGAGCTCGCTAGAACCGGTATCACAGGTTTGACCAGAGGGTCTGCCGATGTTACATATTTAGATTAATCATTAAAACAGGAGGCTGAAAAAATGGCAGCAAAAATTTATTATCAGGAAGATTGTAACCTTTCCTTACTGGATGGTAAGAAAATCGCCATCATTGGTTACGGTAGCCAGGGACATGCACATGCATTAAATTTAAAGGAATCAGGCTGTGATGTCATTATCGGACTTTACAATGGTAGCAAATCCTGGGCAAAAGCAGAAAAACAGGGATTCAAAGTATATACAGCAGCAGAAGCTGCAAAACAGGCTGATATTATTATGATTCTTATCAATGACGAGTTACAGGCAGATATGTATAAGAACGATATCGAGCCAAACCTTGAGCCAGGAAACATGTTAATGTTCGCTCACGGATTTAACATTCATTTCGGATGTATCAAACCTCCTAAGGATGTTGACGTAACAATGATCGCTCCTAAGGCACCGGGACATACTGTACGTTCTGAGTATCAGGCTGGAAAAGGAACACCTTGTCTGGTAGCAGTAGAGCAGGATGCAACCGGTAAAGCACTTGACCTTGCATTAGCATATGGTCTTGGAATTGGTGGAGCAAGAGCAGGACTTCTTGAGACAACCTTCCGTACAGAGACAGAGACAGACCTCTTCGGTGAGCAGGCAGTTCTTTGTGGTGGTGTTTGTGCACTTATGCAGGCTGGTTTCGAAACACTTTGCGAAGCTGGTTATGACCCAAGAAATGCATACTTCGAGTGTATCCATGAGATGAAACTGATTGTTGACTTAATCTACCAGTCAGGATTCGCTGGAATGAGATATTCTATCTCTAACACTGCTGAGTATGGTGATTATATTACAGGACCTAAGATTGTTACTGCTGAGACAAAGAAAGCAATGAAACAGATCTTAACAGATATTCAGGATGGTACTTTTGCAAAAGACTTCTTACTGGATATGTCACCAGCTGGACGTCAGGTACACTTCAAAGCTATGAGAAAGCTTGCTTCTGAGCATCCTTCAGAGAAAGTCGGCGAAGAAATTCGTAAACTGTATAGCTGGAACAACGAAGAAGATAAACTGGTTAATAACTAATCGGAAACTTCAAAAAGAATATAAAAAGAAAGCTGTCGCAATTGCGGCAGCTTTTTTTACGCGAGAAACTCACAAAGCGTGTTTCTCGTGGTTGTCAGACATCTCTAAGAAGCTGGCAGTGGGTAATCTTATTCTCCCGGATGAAAGTGCTGGTAGAAATCAATAAATAATTCCAAAGATTTCGAAGGTTTTAAGGTGTTCTTATAAGCAAATCCGATTTCACGTTTATGTATCGGGAAACCAAGCGGAATTTCCAATAACTCCCTGCTTGCCAGTTCTTTCTGGACAAACTGGCGGATGACGCAGGCAACACCCAGGTTGGTTTTTGCAAAGTCAATTAAGAGGTCCATCGTAGAGACTTCGATTAAATCTCTGGTCTCGATTTTATTTTCCTGTAAATAATCATCAATATACTGACGGGTCATGTTGTGCTTATCAAGAAGCATCAGTGTAGAATTCTGTAAGATTTCATCGGAAGAAATGCCCCTTGCATTCAATACGTTTAAGTAAGCTTCCGTTGCAACAAAAATATCTTCAATTTCAGCCACATTGCTGAAATTTAAAGTCTTCTGGTTTTCCGGTCTTGCAATCAGACCGATATCAATTTTGTTTTCTTCTAACATCTGTAAGGATTCGTTGGTAGACTGGCATACGATAGAAATATTAATATGCGGATAACGTTTTGTGAAATCCTTTAAATAAGGCAGAAGCATGTATTTACAGAGCGTGGAACTGACACCGATTTTTAAGTGGCCGACACCAAGCTCTAAGGAGTTTTTTAATTTATCTTCCCCTAAAGTCAGGGTTTCGAAAGCGGAACTGACATGAGTAAAAAGAAGCTCGCCTTCTTCGGTCAGCAATACGCCGCGGGAACTTCGGCGGAATAGTTCGCAGCCTAAGCTTTCCTCTAGTTTCTGTATGGATTTACTGATGGCAGGCTGGCTGATATAAAGCTCTTTGGCTGCCTTTGATATATTCTGTGTTTTTGCTACGGTATAGAAAATACGGTAACTGGATAAACTCTGCAACATTTATAGATTCCTCCGTGTTTATAACTAAAAATCATAATAAATATGTTTAATATGTATTTCCATTATACCACTAGCTGTGCTATAATAGCAACAGTATAGAAAAAATGATTTAATTTCAGGAGGAATTTCAAATGGGAATGACAATGACACAGAAGATTCTTGCGGCACATGCGGGACTTGATTCTGTTCAGGCTGGCCAGTTGATTGAAGCAGATTTAGACTTGGTATTGGGAAATGATATCACTTCACCGGTGGCTATCCATGAGATAGAGAAAATGAAAGTAGACGGAGTGTTCCATAAGGATAAAATTGCACTGGTTATGGACCACTTTGTACCAAATAAAGACATCAAATCTGCACAGCATTGTAAATGCGTCAGAGAGTTTGCATGCAAAAACGAAATCACCAACTACTTCGATGTAGGAGAAATGGGTATTGAACATGCACTTCTTCCGGAAAAAGGACTGACAGTTGCAGGAGATGTTATTATAGGAGCAGATTCACATACCTGTACTTATGGAGCATTGGGAGCATTTTCCACCGGTGTTGGAAGTACTGATATGGCGGCAGGAATGGCAACCGGAAAAGCATGGTTTAAAGTACCATCCGCGATTAAATTCAACATCACAGGAAAACCAGCACCATGGATTAGCGGTAAAGATGTTATTTTACATATCATCGGAATGATTGGTGTGGATGGAGCATTATATAAGTCTATGGAATTCGTAGGTGATGGCATCCAGTATCTTTCTATGGATGACCGTTTTACCATTGCAAATATGGCAATTGAAGCCGGCGGAAAGAACGGAATCTTCCCGGTAGACGAGAAAGCAGAAGCATATATGAAAGAGCATTCCAAGCGCCCTTATAAAGTATATGAGGCAGATGAGGATGCCGTATATGATGAGGAGTATACCATTGACCTTAGTACACTTCGCCCAACCGTAGCATTTCCACATCTTCCGGAAAATACAAAGACCATTGATGAAGTAGGAGACATTACTATTGATCAGGTAGTAATCGGTTCCTGTACGAACGGAAGATTAGATGACCTTAAGATTGCAGCTTCTATCCTGAAAGGAAAGAAAGTAAAGAAAGGTTTACGTGTAATCGTAATTCCTGCAACCCAGCAGATTTATCTGGATGCTATGGAAGCCGGATATATCAGAACCTTTATTGAAGCAGGTGCCATTGTCAGCACACCGACCTGCGGGCCATGCCTTGGTGGTTATATGGGAATCCTTGCTGAGAATGAAAGATGTGTATCTACAACCAACCGTAACTTTGTGGGACGTATGGGACATGTGGATTCGGAAATTTATCTGGCAAGCCCGGCAGTTGCAGCAGCAAGTGCAATTACAGGAAAGATTTCCAGCCCGGAAGAAGTATAGGAGGATTAGAACATGAAAGCAGCAGAAGGAAAAGTATTTAAATTCGGTGACAACGTAGACACGGATGTTATTATACCGGCAAGATATCTGAATTCTTCCGACCCTAAGGAGCTTGCCTTACATTGTATGGAAGATATTGATAAGGAATTCGTAAATAAAGTATCTGCAGGAGATATTATTGTAGCGGAGAAGAACTTTGGATGCGGTTCATCCAGAGAGCATGCACCAATTGCAATCAAAGCTGCTGGTGTAAGCTGCGTCATAGCAGAAACTTTTGCACGTATTTTCTATCGTAATGCAATCAATATCGGACTTCCGATTATTGAATGTAAGGAAGCAGCTTTGGAAATCAAAGCAGGAGATGAGGTAGAGGTAAATTTTGATACTGGTGTCATTACCGACAAGACCACTGGAAAGAGTTTCCAGGGTCAGGCATTCCCACCATTTATGCAGAAGATTATCGATTGCGAGGGACTGGTAAATTACATCAATCAGAAATAGCAGAAAGTGTAGAAAGATAATTGATATATTTTGGAGAGATTTTAAGATTAGTATAAATTTCTGCATATTCTCTAGCGGATAGCTCTGTAATATAGTTTTCTTCAAAATTCTTATGAATACCGGCTGCCTTTGCCAGATCAACAGCTTTGTTGTAGGCAATGGCAGCTTTTTTTTCGGAAGAATAAGTACCAATGGAATAATTGCCATTGATATGGATAAAAGCCTGATAACGGAGGAGTCCATTGTGCTCTGTTTGTACAACTCCACGGTAGCGGTTAATGACAATAATATTGGCGTAGCTGTAATCAAAGGGGTTACCATTGGCGAAAGTGTAATCTACATCCAGTACCGCATGATTACGGACTCCATAGCGGGAGAGAATCCCGGTCTGCATGCCGTATTCATTTACAAAAAGCCGGCCACCACGCTGCATAATCTTGTGGCTGGAATAAAAGAATAAATCATCAATATCAAATTTATATTCCGTCTGTGGTGCGAGAAAATAGAGAAAATAATTCTGCTTCAGATAAATCGGATTCTTGATATAGACGCCATTGTCACGGAAATTTAAAAGTGTAATGGCTTTGGCAAAATCTAAAAGTTTAATATATGCGGTATAATTTTCCAGTGTGATTTCAGACTCAGAAAGTAGAGAAGTCCCCTCTTTATAGGCAAGATGGGCTTCTTCTTCCGTTGGAAAGCTCCCAAGACTGATATGTTTTCTTTTATAGGTAAGACTGGAACGGTAATAGACGGTTCCGTCTTTGGCAGTGGCTTTAAAGGCACCGGAAAGCATGATAAAACCTCACATTTCTAAAATTCTTAGTTGCAAATCATCTGTAAGAAGCTGCTAGTGGCGCGTTCTTACGGTAAGTATTTCTTTGAGTATAACATTTTTAGGAAAGCATGAAAACAGGAAAATATCTTAAGAAAATATCAAACTTTTGAAATAAAAAATATGATATGATAACAATAAATGATAATGGCGGGAATACCGGAAAAACGGACTGCATTATTTGGTAAAACATTGACGGATAGAAAGGAGCATTTTTCTTGAATCTTGCAAAAAAGAAAACGGAAAATAAATTTAAATTATGGTTAAAAGTGGGCGTGATTCTGTTACTGGCATGCCTTCTTGGTTTATATTTTTTTAAAACATCGAATCGGTTTCAAAAGAGTGATGAAGTAAAAATTACATTAAAGCATGACAATTTTTTGGAAGACAGCGCTGCCGGAATTTTTGAAGACCTGAATGATGCCATCGGGCTTCCGGAGAAAATTTATCTGGTTAATCATCTTGATATCACATTTTATGCGACCGGAGAAATTGCAACAATAGATACGTTTTTCTACGGCGAGGATGCGGATGGAAAAACGAAAACCTATCTTGTGGACTATAACCGGAAGAAGAGCAGCAAAATGACGGTATACATTGATAATTATGCCAGGACAGATTATGAAGATGATATGCGCCTGACACCGCTTTGGGAATTGCTTGGAGCGATAAATACAAAAGAGCTGGTGAATGACTGGGCGGAAGAGACAAAGAGCCATACTTTTGAAATGAATTATGCCGGAAAAAGAAGCTTTACCAGTGCAGATGGTCTGCAGGTAGTAACTGCAGAAGATAAAATAACAAACGAAAATGTAGACAAAAATATAACTGGAAATGTGGTTGCAGATGAAAATACAGATGCAATATTAAGTCAGTTAGACTATGGCGGAGAAATTACAGGCTTTGCAGTTACTTTTTCTGTGGCAGGCGATGAAAATACAGACAAAACCATAACGTATATTATAAATCCACAATATATCAGTGCTGCTGTATTGGCCCAGCAAAACCGGCAGGAACAGATTGATGAAGCAAAAAACAGTGCTGGAAATGACACAACGGATAACACCGGGAATGCAGACACCAATGCCGTAGCCGGCAATGATGGCAATGATGAGGAAGAGAGCGGAGATGGCACTCCGTGGACGGAAAACAGGGAAGATGGAAGCGTATACTTTTTCCTGGACAGCAATACCGGTTATCGTCTATTGGTGGCAGATGCCGCCGCTGGAAGCCGTTTTTATGAACTTGAATGTACAAAGGACGGTGGACAGAGCTGGAATCAGTTAAACGCTGACCCGTTTTGTGGAAATATGGGTGTAGCAGAAGGAATAGAATTCTATAATGAGAATCTTGGCGTTATCGGATTAAAAGGAGCTTCCGGGGCTTATTCCACCCTTTATCTGACGCAGGACGGTGGAAAAACATTTTCCATGATAGAACTGCCGATGGATGAGGTGACGGAGCTTCCGGACACCGCAGCCCAATATGGTCTGGAAAAGTCGGATTATGATTATTGTGAAATGCCACAGCAGGAAGACGGAAAATTTACGATAAAAGTTATTTCCGAACAGGGAGAGACGGATGGAATTTTATTTGAGTCTACGGACAATGGGAATACATGGAATTATTCTGGGATAAGTTATTGACAGTAAACAGCAGGTTCTTATATAATGAAAGACAGAACAAATTTTATGCAGAGAGCAAAAGAGGGACAAAGAAATGGATTTGATTTACACAAGTACAAGAAACGCAAATGAGAAGGCAACAGCTTCACAGGCAATCTTAAAAGGTCTTGCAGGAGACGGTGGTTTATTTGTGCCGGATTCATTACCAAAGCTTGACGTTGATATGGATACCCTGGCAAAGATGAGCTATCAGGAGACTGCTTATGAAGTAATGAAGCTTTTCTTAACAGACTTTACAGAAGAAGAGTTAAAACATTGTATCAACAGCGCATATGATGCAAAATTTGATACAGAAGAGATTGCTCCGTTAGTAGATGCAGACGGTGCATATTATCTGGAACTTTTCCATGGAGCAACCATCGCATTTAAGGATATGGCATTATCAATTCTGCCTTACCTTATGACAACTGCCGCAAAGAAGAACAATGTAAAGAATGAAATTGTTATTTTGACAGCAACTTCCGGTGATACAGGAAAAGCTGCTTTAGCAGGATTTGCAGACGTTCCTGGTACTAAGATTATTGTATTCTATCCAAAGAATGGTGTCAGCCCGATTCAGGAGAAGCAGATGGTTACCCAGAAGGGTGCTAATACACATGTCGTTGGTATCCATGGCAACTTCGACCAGGCACAGACCGGCGTTAAGAAAATGTTTTCTGATAAAGAACTGGCAGAATTAATGGACAAAGCCGGATATCAGTTTTCTTCTGCAAACTCCATTAACATCGGACGTCTTGTTCCTCAGATTGTTTATTATGTATATGCATATGCAAAATTATATGAAAATGGCGCAATTGCAAAAGATGAAAAGATTAATGTCGTAGTTCCGACCGGTAACTTCGGAAATATCCTGGCTGCATTCTATGCAAAGAACTTAGGACTTCCAATTGGCAAATTAATCTGTGCTTCCAATGAGAATAAAGTATTATTTGACTTCTTCTCAACCGGAACCTATGACAGAAACCGTGAATTTGTATTAACATCTTCTCCATCCATGGATATTCTGATTTCCAGCAACTTAGAGCGTCTGATTTATCGTATTGCCGGAAATGATGCAGAGAAAAATGCTGAATTCATGCGTGCTCTGACAGAAGAAGGTAAGTATATGATTACCGATGAGATGCGTTCACAGCTGGCTGATTTCTATGGCAATTACACTACAGAAGAAGAGACAGCAGAAGTTATCCGTGACCTCTATGAGAAGACCGGTTATGTAATTGATACACATACTGCAGTAGCTGCTGGTGTATATCATAAATATGTAAAAGAAACCGGTGATAATACCAAGACGGTTATTGCATCAACAGCAAGCCCATTTAAGTTTACCAGAAGCGTAATGGATGCGATTGACAAAGAGAAATACGATTCCATGACTGATTTTGAACTGGTAGATGAGTTGAGCAAAATTGCAAATGTTGCAGTTCCACAGGCAATTGAAGATATCCGCAGTGCAGAAGTGCTTCATAAGACAGAATGTGATGTAGAAGATATGCCTAAGACGGTAAAAGCATTTTTAAATATCTAAATACAAATACTTATGTAAAACATAGAGAATCTGCTGCTACCGGCAGCTTCTTACGGATACAAGGTAACAAAAACCCTGTCAGAGAAATCTGACAGGGTTTCGTTGTATCTTATACAAATAAACCACCTGCTATGAAGGTGTGTCCACAGACGCTTTAGCTTACAGTAAAAAACCTCCAATGTTATACTAAGTACAGGTTCGC
>ONAD01000026.1 GCA_900315735.1 uncultured Lachnospiraceae bacterium
TGAAGTGGCTCATTATGACCGGAATAGTGGCTCACACATATCCGGAATGGTGGCTCAAGCTTACCGGACAGGCGGCTCATTGGAGCACAGATTATTCACTCTTTTCTCATTAATGCGAAAATCTATTTTCAACAATGACAAATTTGTAATTTCTCAGTATTAAATATTATGTGAATTATACGATATTTTATAGATATACTTAACATAATAATTATATCTCAGGTTCTCGCATTCTTCCACAAAAAAACGCCAGCCTAAGTCAGCTAAAATGAATTTCTAAATTCCACCGCCCCAATGGAACAATGGAATTTAGAAATTCAAGTCAGTCATAATAAAAGAATCACGTATTTCTACACGATTCTAAAAAACATTCTATTTATACAGCAGTTTCATAATGCTCTTTCAATTCATTTATCATGCTATATTTAATATACCCTTCATTCTGCAATCTGCTAACAACAGCATTTTGACAGTAAATACTCTATTACCGCCAAAATGCTATTGTCGATTATGCTCAATATTTACAAAGAAACTCAAGCTGTTTTTCTATTCTTTTAATAAGCTTTTCACAATGCATCAAATAACATTCATCTTTTCCAACTTTTTTCGCATCTAAAAGAAAAGCTCTATTGCCAGAAAGAATATTAATTATTTCATTAACGCTTCTTATTGTATTATATCCAAAATATTGCATGTTCTGATTAAATTTAAAAAGCCATTTTTTATTACTTTCAAAAGGATTTTTTTCCAGATAATATACCATTCCACTAATACGTTTCAGCTTTTTTCTCGACAATCTTATATCCTTGCAAATCACAAAACCATTTAGCACTATTCTATTTTGGGCTAACCTTAACTTACTATAATTAATTGCAAATGATTGTGACCTTAAAATATGTTCAATTGTCCGTATAAATTTTCTTGTTAACACTCC
The DNA here is from genome assembly GCA_900315735.1 of uncultured Lachnospiraceae bacterium. Classification (GTDB taxonomy): domain Bacteria; phylum Bacillota; class Clostridia; order Lachnospirales; family Lachnospiraceae; genus Roseburia_C. Next base: position 935 of record ONAD01000026.1, read on the forward strand.
TTCTTTTTCGGTAGAAAAAAGTAAATCATCTGCATATCTGCTATAATTTACTCCTTGCATATTACAATATCTTTCAATTCTAATATCTAACGGTCTAAATACTATATTAGATATAATTGGAGCAATCGGTGTTCCTTGTACCAACTTATTATTAAATAGAGTAATTTTCTTGATGACCTCAACAATTTTATCCTTTTCTTCTCCATCAATGTAAAATTCAAATGCTCTTTCTATATGTTTTTCATTTATTGATCCAAAAAAATTCTCTATATCAATTCTTAAATACCAATTTGAAGAAATAGTATTAACATGCTCTTGTAAATAGGTAAAATAACTTTGCTCTTTCACAAAACCAAATGCTCTATCTGATAATAATATGTTGTCTAAAAAATTCTTTTTAAACTTTTTTTGAATTCTATACAAATCACTTGACTTATCAATTATACAAATTTCTCTTTTACCATTTTTTTTAGGAATTTCAATTCTATTTTTATAATACTTATCAAATAAATCTTGTTTGGCTAATAATTCAAAAACATCATAATTTATACAGTCTTCCAGCTCTTTTAATGAGTTAATTTTCCATTTTTTCATAATAAAAAAGGCTTCTCTTAGAGAAGCCTAGTGAGTACCTCCCTTTTCTCGCATTGCGATTTTTCCTTTCTTTGCGGAAATTTTTCCGAAAATAATAAAGATAATTCAGCGGTTAATATAATATTGCCACTTCATTCCCTCGGATTATTTTTTTACACAAACATTACTTTTTCAGAGTAATAGTTGCAAAATTCACGAGGTATCAATCATCAGTACTAATGAATTGATCTGTCACTACTCACTTGCATCTATTCTATCATATCATTCACATATTTTACAACCTCAAAAATTTCCGGAAAATCATTTGAAAACTTATATTCCTTTTCCTTTATTGTTCCATTCATATATTTTTCAAAATACCAATCAAAAAAATCCAAAATCCATCCATCCGTTTTTTTACCTCCTGAATATTTATCAATAATTTGTTTTATATTAGACGGAACACTACTTTTCGAAAACTCCAATAAGTAGTCTGTTTTCCCGTGAAAAATACCTCTAGTAATTGACACCTGTACTTTTTTGTCCAAAATCGATATTTCAGCCAAATATTCACTACACTTTTTGGGTTTCCAAAACACGTTTAACCATTCATACACTATTTCTATATTTTCTTCACAAATTATTGCTCCCTCAACAGTAGTTCTAAATATAATCGTCCTATATGCTTTACAATATTTTTTTATGGACTCAATTAATTTATCATACCAGTGTGACATATTATAATAATTCTTTTTATCAACAATAATTCTTTTTTTTATCTCTTGTTCAATATATTTTCTCTGTTTATATGTTACTATTTTCTTTGCTCCATAGTATAAATATTTTTCATTTTCCTGCACATTTTTATTTGCGAGAGGATTAACTGCCCTATTTCCTTTCTTTAAATAAAACTTTGATTTTACCTTTGAATATGCTAATACCTTGTCCATATCCAATAATACTAAAAAAGGTATTGTTGGGTTATTATATTTAGGGCGAATCAATTTTGTTGCACTATCATCTGATTCAGTGTTATATATTGTCGCTTTTTTTAATTTAGGAAATAAGCTTGCAATATTTTTATTTTTCAACAATTGAATCTCTGTTTGACCTTCAACAAATACTATTGCATTTGCAAAATAACTTTCAGCTTCATTATCCCTCATTAAATATTTATCTTTATCAGAAATAATATCCTGAATAGTTCTGATATATGTATAACCATTTTTTAAATAAATCTGGTTACATACAATAGGAAATTTTTTTGACGATTCTCTCAACAAAGTACTAATTAGTCTTGTAGAATGAGTGGCCAAAATAAAACTTATTTTATTAGTAGCACCAACTATAACATTCGCCAATTCTTCAATATATTGTAAATGTAAACTTGTCTCTGGTTCATCAAGAATAACCATTATTTCTTTCCATGCTAAACTAGATAATTCAGATAATAAATTAATCGATAAAGATAAATATTTTAAGGAATTAATACCATCGGAATAAAAATCAATACTTTGATCATCATACATAAAGATTTCTCCACCAATATTCGTCATTAAAGCATTCTTAAATCTTTTTTTAAAATCTTTTTCATTGACACTTACTTTTTCATTTTTCATTACCTGATCAACTGCATTAAGTACCTTAACATATTTATCCCCATAAATTTGTTCAAAATCTTCTTTTAATCTTTCCCAAATTGCTGTTTTACTTTCTTTTATACCAGTAATTGCAATATCAGTAACAATATTCCATAACTCCGTCCAATCTTTTACATCAACTTTTCTTGTTTGTATCATATATACTGGAAAAATTTTTAGAATCTTTACAACCTTAAATCTGTCATTTACTGGATACCACTCTATCTTTCCGGTTTTATACTGTGTAAGTTTAATTACTAATTGCTGTTCTATTATATAGGGTTCAAATTCTTTTATATCATTATCTATATATACATTATGTTCCCTTCGTTCTAACAAATTTGAGAAATCAAAACATAACTCTATACTGGCCTTTTGCACATATGGATTTTTTTTATCAATAATATCCATCATTGCATATTGATTACTTGCTAATTCATAAAAATATGTGATTGCTCTATCAATTGTTGTCTTTCCCACCCCATTCTTTCCTAACATACAATTTACTTTTCCTCTAGAGAGATTGTAATCCATTTTCTTTATTGATTTAAAATTTCTTATTTTAATATATGTAATGCCCATTTCTATTTTCTCTTTCTATATCTCTGTTTTAATTCTATAACAACTTGTATCCACAACCCTGAAATTAAAATCTATTTTATAGCGACTGTTCTTCCAACCTCTCCGTTCTAATCCCCCTAATTTTCCCCAACAAAAAAATTCACAAACGACCAATACCCTTACGCATCATATCTTTTGTGAACTTCTAATCTCTTTTTATAATATTTACTTAGCTTTCTCATAACTTTTCTCTCCCCAAAAAATCTATATAAATATTATGCAACTCCTTTTTCCAAATTGCAACCTTTTTTAATAAAAATCGTCAAAATCTCCCCCTCTTATCAATCTACTCTACACCACATTTCGACAATGCTCTCTATGATTTCTATTTTATATTGATATCTATATCCTTATCTAACAATTTCCATCATAAAAGAGCACAGAATTCTTCCATGCTCTTATCTTACAACTTTCATCTATCTAATTTTCTTCAGTCTGAACTTTCTCTTTCTCAGAATCCTTATCCCCGGATTCTTCTTCCATCCCCATCACGATTTCTTCCTCTTTCTCGTCCTCATCTGAATTCAAAACCACCTTATCTTCCCCCAAATCCGCAGTATCTTCCGATGCCACTGCATCCTCCAGCACATTTTCCTCTTCTAACACCTCTTCTTTCTGTGCTGCATCCTCTGGTGCATTTTCCTCTTCTAACACTTCTTCTTTCTGCACCACATCCTCCGGCACAGTCTCTTCTTCTAACACTCCATTTTCTTCCTGCAACGCATCTTCCACAACTACTGTCTCGCCCTGCTCTGTACTTTCTGCATCTTCCGTGCCTTCATTCGAAGCCCAAACGCCCTCTTCCGCTTTCTCCTTCTCCTTTTCTTCCTCTCCCCCATCCTTCCGGAATTTCTCCTGGAACTGCTCTTTCTTGGCTGCCACGGCGTCCTTGAGGGCAAGCTTCTTCTCTTCGCGGTTCTCTAAGGCTTCCTGCTTCTTTGCGTCACGGAGTTTTTGCTGCTCTTCACGCTTTGCGGCTTTCTTAAGTTCTTTTTCCTGGCGCTGTTCTTCTTTGATGCGAAGCTTCTCGACTTTATCCTGCTCCTTCTGCTGCAGGCGGTTCTGGCGGAGCTCGTCTTTCGCCTGCTGCTTCTGATTCTTCTTGACCTGCTTTTTCGCGGAACGCTCGATAGAGCGGATCATGCTCTTGGCATCTCCGACTCTGCGGCGGGCACTGCGGTACGGGTCGTAGAGGAAATAGGATGCTGTGGTAAATGCCAGCAGCACCAGTCCTACGATAAGGCAGATTGGAAGCAGGAAATCGTAGAAGCTGTACTTTAATTCATAACCGATAAAGAGAACCAGCATCACCGGGAAAACTACTGCTGAGAAAATATCGCAGATGAGTCTCCAGAGAAAGAAGCACTGCTTCTGATGTACAAAAATGGCAGCCTGCACGCCGGTAAAGAACATCAGCATCAGACATATTTGTGATGTGATTCCATGTAAAAAGCCTACAAAGACGCACAATGCCAGTGAAAAGAAAAACATGGCAAGGGCGTAACCTCTGCGGTATGCATATTTGTATTCCCGCATTCCCTCTCGCTTATCTGCACTCAGGTCATGGATTTCATACACCCGGTCATTGACCCGCTCCTTCATGTCCTCCCGATATTTGCGGCCTTCTCTGGCATGTGCCATATTTTCGTCCATGTCTTCGTCCAGTTCCTGCAACATTTTCTGTTCCATAAAAATCTGCTGCAGCAACTCATCTTCCCGCTCTCTGCGCTTTGTGATTTCATCCTGAATCCAGCTTGCCTTCTGCATCTGGAGACTCTCTTTCATCCATTGTTCCTTTTCCATATTTTCACCCATAGCTGCCTTCTCCGTTTCGTACGCTTCCATTCTGCTCTATTTCTAATCAATCAAATCATTCTGAAATCTCGACAAATGCTCATAAGGAAGAATCAGTCTTCCCCGGTATAAGCCGCAGCCGTCATTCATCAGGCTGTTGCTTGCTGCTGTAAACATGTCGACATCCACACCGGAAAGCTCCAGTTCCTGCAAACGCCTGCAACGTTCATAAGCTTCATCAAAATAAATGCATTCTCCCTCCGGGATGGTATCCCGGCGTGCTCTGGATGCTTCCTGCTTTTTCTCATAATTAATATGATTGGCAGAACCGATTTCTGCAATATCGTCCATCCGCTTTGTGCGAAGCTGCATTTCCACATAACATCTCGCACTGTTATCATAAAAAGTAATATGTAAGGATTTGTAATCGTCCTCATTTTCGCTGGTGATATAATCCCGGTAATATGGTTTTACAGCCTCATCCAAAAGCGGGGAACTGCTTCTTAACACGCCGCCTGTCGGCTCTGCCGTAAATCCACGCTCTTCTAAGAACTGTGGCAGCACATTTGCAATCTGATAAAGGTGCTTTAATTCCTCTTCTTCGCGGTTCTCGTGATTTTTCAAATGACACCGTGGCATGGAAATGACAATCCGGTATGCAATCAGATCCCGGAAGCAGTTCAGCTTTTCCTTTAATTCTGCAATGTCCGGATAGCTTTTATGCTTTTTATAATAATCATAAATGTATTCTACAATATAGCCATTGAATTTGCCCTCTGCACGAATCAGTGACTTGATTCTTCCTTTAAAAGTAAAGGAAAGATAGGGATATTCCATTGCCATATATTTGTAGAACTCACGGATTTTCTGAGACTGCGCCGTCAGGAAATCGTTGTGCTCTAACAGCTCCATAATCTGAATCAGGAAATTGCAGTGCACCAGATCCACTTCATTTTTTGATTCTTTTGCGGATGCCCGAAGGTCCTGCGTATACTTTTTCAATATCCGGAACACCGTTGCTCCGGAGTATAAGTAATCATTTAATGTAACCATTTTTCCTCGCTAAAATATCTTTTTATTTCAAATACTCTGCCAGTTCATATACCCTGTCTCTTGTTAATTCTGCCGCCTTATCATTTTCCAATAAAGGCTGCAGGCTTCCGCCCTCGGCATCTTTGCCAGCTTCCTCAACTGCACTGTCTTTTGTCTTAATCCAGTCACGCTCTTCCTGGGTAAGGGTTGTCATGGTGTCCTCATCCAAAGTCTCTTTTAAACGGCTCCAGATAGAATTCAGCTCGTTATCCCACAACTGATATAACTGGAGAGACAGGGTATTCATTTCCTGCTGTGCCAGTTCTCCGCTGGAAAGATCTTCCTGCATGGTTGCTGCTTTCTCCTCGATTTTCTGCAATTCACTCTCTATGGATACATCAGAAGTTGTGGTTTTATCGTTTACCGTAACCTTATCTCCACTCGGTCCTAAAAAGGTATCAAAAGTCAGCACATTAAAAATTGCATAGAACGGAAGTGTCGTATCATCATCAGTAAGACCAATGGACGCCCAGTCCAGAAATCTTTCCGGCAATTCATCTAGCGGTGCTCCCGGCAGATAAATATATAAATCATAAACTTCTTCCAGACCAGCCGGTCCTGTGTAAATATATTTCACGCCGTCTTTAATTTCCGTATCTCCTTCTGTTTCCTTCGTTGCAATATTCTCCAACTGCATCTCATAGGTATAATCATTTATCTTTTCCGGCTTGGTAAATTTTCCATAGAAATCACAATAATAAAGAGTTCCATTTGGATATCCATCTCCGGTATCGCCCGCATCTGCATCATGATAATTTCCCACAAAAGAACCATCCTCGGATAAAATCAATGTAGAATCCCATGCACCAACTCCACTGGTAAACATAAAGCTTTCTCCTGCAAGCTGTGCAAAAATGTCATCTTCATCCACATTTTCCGTTTCTGTCTCCTCTGTTACTGTTTCTGAGGTTTCTGTTTCTTCCGTCTCAGTCTCTACCTCTGTTTCTGTGGTCTTTTTCTCCGGCTCCACAACTCTTCTTCCACAAGCTGTTAATGCAGACATTCCCAATGCCGCACTTAATATCATTGCTAAAAACTTTTTTCCTTTCACAAACTAATCCTCCTGATATTCCTTTTTCATTTCTCTCTTTTTCATTTTTCTATCTTATCTTTCACAGAAAAATTCTATTTCTTCCCCTACCGGTCCGATTGCAAATGCAACACGGATTGGAAATGGCGGCTCTGATGCAATCTCAACATCTTTTGGCTTCACCGTAATCTCATAACCGGCAGCTCTTACTGCATCTATACATGCGTCCACATTTTTTGTTGCTAATGCAAAATGCTGCACTGCCCCCTGCGGCAGGTGTTCTTTTGCGTTGGCAAAAACTTCGATAAGTCCTGCTCCTGTGTCAAACATAAGTCCCGCTTTTTCGCCTTCTCCCCAGCTTCGTTTCACCGGAAGTTTAAGCACTTCTCCGTAAAAATGTTTTACTTTATCTAATTCTTTCGGACTGCACTTGATACAGACATGATGAATTCCTTCGATTAACATTTTCTTTGCACCTCTTTCTCTCCTATTTTACCCTAATTGTATACATTTCGCAACGTTACCTTTTTCTTCCTGTTTCTCTGCAGATGCCTGACAACGCAACTTGAGAAACACGCTTTGCGAGTTTCTCATAGTTACCGCGGTGCTCGCCAAAATCCGTGCAAAAAAGAGCCCTGCATCTGAGGTATCCCTCATCTGCACGACCCTTTTCTTTTCTGTTCCTTATGATAAAACAGGACTTTTATTTTTATGCATTATTGATACAGTTGATTGCATTCAGGCTTCTCGGATAACCAATGTATGGCAGGCACTGGGATACTACTTTCAATAAAAATGCCTTGTCGTTGCCAAGATTGATATTTCCCTTTGCATGGGCAGTCAACTGCGGCTCGCAGCCACCCTGGGCAAGCAGGAAACAGAAGGTTATCATTTCACGCTGGGCAAGGTTAAGACCGGTTCTGGTATAATAATCACCGAAACAGTTGTCTGCCAGCCAGCGTCTGATATGGTCTGACTTCCATGCCTCTCTCATATGCGCTCCAAAGATTTCTGCCTGGGCATCAATGCCTTTTTCCAGACGATTTTCCATGGTTGTGGTGCTCTGTGATTCCAATGGCATTGTAATTCCTCTTTTTTCTAATTCTTCATTTACCAGTGCGAGAAATTCTGCCATTCTGCCAAAGCCAAGATAATCCACGGACTGATATACCATTTCTTTTACCATGACAGGGCTGAGTCCGGCATCTAATGCTTTCGGAAGCATTACCGTAAAGGCTTCCTTTCCCTGACAGCCGATTAAGGTAGATAAAATGGCAAGATATCTTGTGGTATCGTCTAACTGCTGTCCTTCTTCATTTACTACTTCTTCAAATGCAAACTGTTCAAACCGCTCCATGAATTCCGGGTCGGTTTTCTGCAAATCTTCTAATTTCATTTTTGATACTCCTTCTTATTTTCGGCTTTCTGCTTCAACTTCTTACTCTCAGCTTCTTACTTTGGGCTTTCTGTTTTCGGCTTCCGCTTTTTATTTCAGCCAGCCCTCTACATTTACACTGCCACCGTTTAACAGTTTTCCGGCTTTCCAATTGATATTCGGATATTCTTTCTGTAAATTCTTCTCTACATTTGCGATTCCGCTTCCACCGGATGTTGCAAATGGGATTACTGTCTTGCCGGAGAAATCATAGCTTTCTAAGAAGGTATCAATGATACGAGGCTCTACATACCACCAGATTGGGAAACCAACCAGAACGGTCTCATACTGATCCATATTTTCTACTTTGGTTGCAATTGCCGGACGGCTGGATGCATCATTCATTTCCACACTACTGCGGCTCTTTTTGTTCATCCAGTCTAAGTCTGCAGATGTGTATTTTTCTGCCGGTGCAATCTCATAAAGGTCTGCATCTGCTGCCTTTGCCAGTTTTTCTGCTGTTTTTGCGGTTACACCGCTTGCACTGAAATATGCTACTAATGTTTTGCTCATAATTTTTCTCCTTTTCCTTGCTCTTGGCAATTATTTATTTTTTGTTGTTTGGTCTATCTCATAGCGGAGATAGTCAATGTTTTCCAATTGTTTTTCCTGTGCATGGATACGCTCTAAGGTTTCCTTTCGCTTCCGCTTCAGAATTTCCAGTCGCTGCTCTGCCGTTAATTCTTTTTCGGAAAGCAGCTGCATATATAATTTGATTTCTTCCGGTGAAAATCCGGAATGATAAAGGGTTAATATATTTTCCAGATTTTCGATATCTGCTTCTTTGTAAACATATGCTTCTTTTTCTTTGCATTTACATCTGCACAAATGTCCCTTTTCATACAACTGCAATATTTCTTCCGGAATCTGATAGCATTCCTGCACTTCTTTTCTTGTCATTTTTTCAGTATCACCTTCTATAGGAAACAGGTTCCTGCATAAACTACGAGAAACACGCATTGCAAGTTTCCCACATAAAAATAAGAGATGCCCTTTCGGACATCTCCTATTATAATATTTCTTACTCTATTATGTCTAATGCTTATTTTTTATCTTCTAATATGCCTTTTTCGTATTTCTTGACTTTCTCTAAAAAACACCGTACGGCACCTGCACGCACTTCATTTTTGCGCCACACCAGCACACAGCCGGTCTCAAGGGGCGGCTCAAATGGAATAATTTTTAAATTTTTATAATAATTATCAATATAAAAGCAAAGTGCAACTCCAATATTTTTCTCTACCAGCATGGCAGCATTGTTCAAAAGATTATAGGTTCCGCTCACCTCAAGCTGCTCATAGAAATCACCAAACCAGCTTTCCAGCTCCTGCTTTACGATTTCTCTTTTTACCATAAGAAGCGGCACCTTCGTCAAATCCTCCGGTGTCACATAATCCTGCTGTCCAAGTGGCGAATCTTTCCGTGCCAGAACGCCCCAGCGTTCCTTTCGTTTCATACGGATAAAATGATACCGTGAAATGTCCACCGGCTCTGTCAGAAGTCCTATGTCTATAAGCCCCTTATCCAGCCGTTCCTTGATATCATCCGCATTGGCAGTGTAGATTTCATACTGCACCTGTGGATATATCTTCTGAAAAGAAGCAATCATTTCTGCCACTTCTTCTACACTTCTGGTTTCGCCGCAGCCAATCACAATCTTTCCGGTGATTTCTTCCTGCCGCTCGGTAAATTCTTTTTCTGTCCGTTCTGCCAGTGCTACAATATCCTGCGCCCGCTTTTTAAGAAGCATTCCATCCTCAGTCAGGCGGATGCTGTGTTTGCCCCGCACAAAAAGCTTCGTTCCTAATTCTTCTTCTAACTGCATCAACTGTCTGGATAAAGTCGGCTGGGTAATATGTAAGATTTCAGCAGCCTTTGTAATATTTTCTTCCCGTGCTGCCATCAAAAAATATTTTAGTACACGTAATTCCATTTCCTTTTGTCCTTTGTATTATCCTATCTCAAAGACATCCTGGTTTCTTCCCCGCTCCTTTGCCACATAGAGTTTCTCATCCGCCAGACGGTATAACACCGTAACGGCAATTCCTTCTGTATAATGCTGCACACCACTGCTGAAGGAACATTCATTATTCTTTTCATGCTTTGTAAATTCTTTATACTCCCGTCTTATATACTCTAACATTTTGCGGATTTCGTCAGTAGTCATTCCCCTTAAAATCAGCATGAATTCTTCTCCGCCAAACCGTACCGCAATGCCTTTATCCTTTACATATTTCGTTAAAAGTCTGGCAAATTCCACCAGAAGAATATCTCCAAATCCATGTCCGTAAGTGTCATTCATATGCTTAAAGAAATCAAGGTCAATCAGTACTGCATCGAATTCCTGCTTTTCTTCCATAATAAGCTGTCCTAAATACTCGTTTAAATAACGGCGGTTATAGATTCCGGTCAGTGCGTCCCGGTTTGCAGCCTCCTTAAGCTGCTCATTCAGTTCCTTTACTTCCTCCTGCTGCTTTTCCCGCTGTATCTGAAGCAGAATGGAAATCAAAAAGACGCAGAGTAGCACAATAAGTAGGGAACAAAGGGTGCTCTGCAACACTGCTTCTTTAGACAATTTTTCATTTTCCACCGGCTTCATATAAGCCAAAATAACTGCTGCCACATCGGCTACAATTACCACGCCGGCAAAGCGGATTGCATTTCCGGTTGGGATAAAAATGGCAATTCCTACTATCGCAAGTACCATGTATACAATCGTGCCCGCCTGATATATGTAATACAGCACCGGAAATTCCACGAGACTTAACACTGCTATCATAAAATAGGACGCATAACGTATCTGTCCCATTTTAATTCCCACAAAGCTTCCTGCAAACATAAGTAACATACAGATTCCACAGAAAATCGTTGTTCCGCCCCATCCGAAAATCAACGCATTTCCAAGGAAGCCCGCCAGATTTCCGATACAGCTTCCCATCGCCAGCACATAAAACTGCCTGCGGCTTACATCAATTGTAGTATCAAATAAAAAATTCATCTTCCTTCTCCCATTTTTATTTTAAGAAAACAATATTTTTAATTCATCCAGTGTATTTACACATATCGTAAGCTTCTTCTTTAATTCCTCATCCGGCTGTGTCTGATCCGGAACCATTGCTACCTGACAGCCTGCCCCATAAGCACTTGTAACTCCGTTCGGCGAATCCTCTACCGCAAGGCATTCCTTGGGTTCAAGTCCAAGTTGTGCACATGCAAAAGTATAGATATCCGGTGCCGGCTTTCCGTGTTCTACCATGGTTGCACTGATGATTTCATCAAAGTACGGATATAGTCCTATCTGCTTTAAATATCTTTCTGTCCGTTCCATGTCGGTTGCCGTTGCAACTGCCCGCCGGATTTTCTTTTCTTTTAAGAAATTCAACAACTCAATAGCTCCTCTTTTTATCTCAATACCGTTCTTTGCAAGATATTCCTCCATCAATTCCTTCCGGTAAGCCCGGATAGCCGGATAGTCAAGATTCTCATCTGCAAACATTTCCTTTAAATGCGCCGGTGCAAAGGGTTGTCCTAGGGAACGCATGGACAATGCCTGCTCATCACTCATTTCATAGCCAAAATGCGCCATTGCCTTAGGCCAGCAGATTCTATAGTATTTCTCTGTATCAATGAGTGTTCCGTCCATATCAAATAAAACTGCTTTTATCATATTACATTTTCTTCCTGCTTTTTTCATTGACTAATTTGCCATACCCACTACCACAGTTACCGAAAAAAGATTTTCTTCCTGTTTCAGAAAAACATCCCCGTTCATTTTATGCATCAGCTTTCTGCATATATAGAGCCCCAGTCCGCTTCCTTCCTGGCTTCCTGCATTGGAGCCACGATAGAAGCTGTCAAAAAGATGCGGAAGTTCTTCTGCCGGAAGAACTTCTCCTGTATTTTCCACGGCAATCAGCACACAGTCTTCTTCTTTTGAAATTGATATACCAATTTTTTTGCCACTACCATATTTTATAGCATTTTCTATGATATTCTGCAATACTTCCAGCAAACGTTCTGTATCTGCTTTCACCAGAAAATTCTGATACTCCCCCATGTTAAACCCTATATGAAGCTGTGAAAGTTTATCTTTATAGTATCTTCTCAATGTCTCTAAAACTTCTGAAAGATACACTTCCTGCACATCTACTTTTAATTCCAGAAAATCATCCTTGGATAATTCTTTCATCGTCATAAGATAGTCCTCTATCTCCACTGTTTTCTGATAAATATTCCCGGCTGCCTGCTGCCTCTTTTCTGCATCCTGATAAAGTTCCTTTTCCAAAGCCTGTGCATTCAGCTTAATGACAGAAAGTGGTGTCTTAATATCATGGGTTAATGTTAAAAGCTTCATCTTCTGCTCCCGGTGAAACTTTAATTCCCGTCTCTGACGCTCTTCTAATTTTTCTCTTAAGAGATTCATCCCCCAGATAAATTTTCCGAAATATTTTGTCTTCTGCTCCTGCAGCGGCACCGAAAGATTTCCTTTGGATAATTCCAATGGTACTTCTTCTAATACATGAAACGGTTTTATGATGCACCATCTGATATAAAGTAAAACGCAAAGAAGCAGTCCGCCTGCCGAAAAAAGAATTCCATTGATAAGAATTCTCTCCTGCCTGCGCACTGTTTTATCCTCTTCTTCATATTCAATTCGATAAACTGTTCCTTTAATCTGCCGGATACAGACCGGATATTTTCCCACCCGGTTAACATCGGCTTCTCCCTTGCATACGGTTACGGAGCGGATATCCTGATATGCATCACAATTGATAGCAGCAGTATTACCTTTTTCACGAAGTTCTTCCGTTACCCGTTCGATTTCCACGCGGTAAAGCCGCTCTGCTTCATTTCCCTGTAAATGATTCCAATATATGTTAACACCAAGAATTCCTGCCAAAAGAAAAATCAGGACACCTGCTATCAGACGGTTAAAAGATTTCATTGAAATTTATACCCCACACCCCAGACCGTTAAGATATGCTCCGGCTTTCCCGGGTTCCTCTCTAATTTGCTGCGCAGCCACTTAATATGTACGGTAAGTGTCTGCATTTCCGATTCAGAATCTGCTCCCCAGATTTCCCGGAATAAAAATTCCTTCGATAAGACTTTTCCACGGTTCTCCATAAGGAGCCGCAACAGTTCATATTCCTTTACGGTTACATCAATTTTCTGTCCCCGGTAATAGACACTCTGCCCTTCCCGATCCAGACAGATGTCTCCGTTTTCCATGCGGTCTTTGGCATAACGCCGCTTAAAGATTCCATCGATTTTTGCCAGAAGAATGTCTATATCATAGGGCTTTTCGATATAGTCATCTGCCCCTGCCATCAGTCCGTCCAGCTTATCTTCCTTGGAATTCTTTGCACTGGCAATCAGAACCGGCGTATTGCTCTCTTTGCGGATATGATTTAATACTTCCAGTCCTTCCACTCCCGGCAGCATCAAATCCAAAATAAGCAGTCTGGCACCATACCTTTCGTAAAGTGCCAGTGCTTTCTTTCCATCGGAGGCTATGCTGACCACATAGCCTTTTGCCCGCAGGAAATCTCCCAAAACCGTTGCAATATCTTTATCATCTTCCACAATCAGGATATCTGTTTCTGTCATTTTTCTACCATCCCAGTTCCAAAAGCCAGTTATTCAAAGCTCTTTCCCGCTCTCTGATATCTGCTTCCGGCGTAAATTTACCTAAATTATATTCTCCACGAATATTTCCGTCAACAATATAGAGCACCCTGCTGCACTTTGCTGCCACCTTCGCATCATGGGTAACCATCATAATCGTGGTTCCTTCGCCATTCAGCTTCACCAGTTCTTCCATTACTTCATTGGAGGAAGTGCGGTTCAATGCTCCTGTCGGCTCATCTGCAAAAATAATCTTCGGGTCATTGACCATGCTTCTTGCAATACACGCCCGCTGCAACTGTCCACCGGACACTTCATTGATATCATGGTCTGCAGTATCTGCAATATTTAATTTCCGCATCAGGGAAAGTCCCTTTTCTACGTTTTCCCTGCGGTTTGTCTTAGACTTCTTACTCTGCACTGCCGGTAAAATAATATTATCTAAAATCGTAAGATTTTTCAGCATATACATCTGCTGGAAAATAAAGCCCATATCATTTAACCGGACACCTGCCAACTTTTTTCCACTCAGTTCGGTAAGACTAACGCCATCAAAATTGACGGTTCCGCTGGTGGCATGATCCATTCCCGATACGGTATACAAAAGTGTGGATTTGCCGGAACCGGATGGTCCCATGACTGCTACCATCTCGCCTTCTTCAATGGAAAAGTTGACATTTTTTAATACGTTATTCTGTCTTTTATCTGTGATATATGTTTTACAAAGGTCTGTTACTTCTAATATATTTGCCATTTTTACCCCTTCTTTCTATTCAATGCCTACGCTGTCGCTGCTGCTGATTTTTCTGGTATAACATGCTGTCAGAAATACTGCTGCAAGTGTTGTCAGGAAAATGATTCCCGGATACATTCCATATATTTTCCATGCATTCACATAGAATTTAATATCCGATGCGCCCATCATGCCATAAATCGGACTGCACCAGAGTGTCGTAACCGGTTTTGCCAGGATTGCCGCCAGAAGTTCTACGATAAGTGCTACGATTCCAAAACGTTTTGCCTGCCAGGAAATCACTGCTCCATCGGTAAATCCCATTGCCTTAAGCAACGCTATCTGGCTTTTCTCATCTGCAATAAAGGAACGCTCCATCAGCACCGTAACTAAAATAACTACAATCATGGTAATGGCAAGTAAAAGATACTGCACGGCTTCCATGGTATCTACTACACCAACCATTTCCGCACAATACTCTGCTGCACTTCTGACCTCTTCGTTATTCCAAAGCTTCTTTATCTTTTCGATTCTGGAATGGATAACTTCATCCGAAGGATGGTCTGTAAAATTCACCTGATAATCCATACTGCTTGCTATACTGTTAAAATCAGTCGGTGTATCCTCATGCAGCCGGACAACCTCTCCCACATTATTCAAGGTCTGATAATAGGCGGTTACCATACAGTCCTGCTTATTTCCGTCAAAATTAAAGGTCATCACATCACCGATTTTTGCTCCTGTCAAATCAGATATCTGCTTTGTAATGGCGATTTCATTTCCATTCTGTGGAATCGTTCCCTGAGTGTACGCATAATCTGTCGCTTTTGTATTAACTCCCTGCTGACAGGTCAGATTAAATTCTTTTCCGTCAAATGTCGCCTGATAGTTATACTGTATCTCAACAGACATTTCCGATGGCATTCCTTCTTCCGTAAGTTCTTCTGCCAGGTCATCTAATTCTTTTGCCAAATCAGCCCGGGTCTTTCCTGCCATATTCCCCATTGCCTGTGATACATCTGATATGTAGACATCACTTTCTTTTCCAAATGTCGTAATCAGGTTCTTACTTTTCATGGTATCTGTTGTAATGACCACGCCCAGCATAAAAACGGAACAGAGGAAAAAGGACAATATAATCGTAAGAAACCGTCTTGGACTGCTTAAAATATCATTGACTGCCAGATACCAGGTACTGTTGAAACGGCTTTTCCCCAGCCGGTAAATGGATTTCTTTTTAAAGCGTTCTCCGGACTGACCGTTTCGAATGGCATCCACCGGTGTCAGCTTCTTTACTTTTCCGGTACACCGGTATGCAAACCAGATAGTAACTGCAATAACGATAAGTGCTCCAATGAAATTTGCTGTAATGGCATGACTGTTTCCCAACATCATGTTTTCTGTCACAGACTGCAGCAGCATATTGCCAAACGGAATACTTGCCAGAAATCCAATTGCTGCTCCCACAACTGCCAGCATCAGATATTTTACAAGATAAAGGCTTCGTATCTTAAAGTCCGTAATTCCGATGGCTTTCATGACGCCGATTTCCCGGTATTCCTCTGTCACCGTAAAAGTAATCGTAAATTTTAACACTGCAAAGGATACAATCATCAGACATACGCTTAAAACCAGTACCACAAATGCCACTATCATATCCATGACATAACACAATTTAAAAATATCCCGTCCCCGGTTGAATAGTATGTTGGATGCATTGCTTAATAAAGAGGCTATTTCCGATGGATTGTCTGTGTCAATATAAATGATCTCGCCACGGTATTCTGCAAGGCTTTCATCTGATGCAAATTTCTGATAATCCGCTTCATTTAAAATAAATCTTTTATTTCCCATAAATTCAGAACCCAGCAGTGCATCTTTTGCTTTTCCGGCAATGGTAAGCTCCACACTGTTTTCACCATGGGTAATCGTAAGTTTATCTCCCTCTTTTAAATCATTTGCATCTAAGAAATTTCCGGTGACATAGACCTCACCCTCAGGCACTTTTGTAAGCTCCTTATTATCCTTTGTGAAAAAATGTATCTCACTTTCGGAAATGGATTCTATGATCATTGCCTTGTTTGCTATATCAAGTTCTTTTCCCTCTGCCTTGATATTCCCCTTGGTTGCATACATAATATGATCCATGCGGTAATCTTTTACATACTGACAGGTATCCAAAAGCTCCGGCACACCGCCATCCCCCTGCTGGGTCAGTACTACATAATCTCCAATGTCTGCCTGATTAAGATAATAATCTGTTCCATTTACTACCGTCAGCACATTGTTCAGCCCGCTTGCCACAAACATGGCAGCTAAAATAATAAACAGCAAAATTACAATATTAATTGTTTTCTTTCGCTTTAAGTCTTTGCGTAAGATATCCCAAAACATCTTCTGCTCCTTTCTATCCTCTTAGTATACCTCAACTACGCGAAACGCGCTTTGCAAGTTTCGTGCCGCAGTGCGCATCCTCGCGAAGCGTTTTTTACTTTACAGGCAATTTCCTGTAAAGAAAAAAAGAACCGGCAAAGTTTTATTTCCTTTGCTGGTTCTACTATAACGAATCAATTATTAAAGAATCCTTAAATCCAAAAATTCTTATTTCATACTTTCTTTTAAAATAAATGCCATCAGAAGTGCATCCGGTCCGATATGGGTTCCGATTGCCATTCCAACTTCATGTAAGCTGCTTTCTGTCAGGGAAAACGCTTCCATGGTTTCTTTCCGGAATTCCTCTCCCATTTCCGGGTTATTGCTGTGAGCAAATTCTACCGGCATGCAGTTATCCACTTCTCCTTTTTTCAAAAATGCCTGCATTCCGCTTTTGGCTGCTTTCATGCCGCGAGCTTTGGAATATCCTTCAATCTCTCCATTTCGGAGCAGCAGCACCGGCTTGATTCCCATTACATTTCCCACTGCTGCAACTACCGGAGAAATACGTCCGCCCTTTTTCAAATATAATAATGTGGACGGAACACCGGTAAGATAGGTGCGGTTCTTTACTTCTCCCAAGATTCCTGCAATCTCTTCTGCACCCTTGCCTTCTTCTTTTAACTTCACGGCATACTCCACCAGAAGCCGCAGGGATAAGGATGCCTGCAGGGAATCCACGATATATATCTTTTCATATCCGCACATTTCCTTCGCCAGCACTGCCCCATTATAAGTTCCCGAAAGCTTCGAGGAAATAAGAATCACCAACACTTCTTCGCCTGCTTCTTCTGCCGCTTCATACTTTTCTAAAAATGCTGCCGGTGATGGCTGGCTGGATACCGGAAGTTGTTCCTCGCTACGCAGTTTCTCATAAAATGCCTTGAAATTCTCTTCTGTATTCCGGTCAAATATAACATCTTTAAAATTTGCTGAAATCGGCACCAGTTCCACGCCCATTGCCTTTGCTTCGGTTTCTAATATATCAGATCCTGTATCTGTAATTATCTTCATTTTCGTCTCCATCTCTTGACTGTTGTCTGTATCTATGCCACACTATATGTGAGATAATTTATATCACATTGTTGTAGCTGCATAAGTAGCATTGTAGCATAGTTTTCCCTTTTTTCAACGGTTTGATGTGAGACATTTTATATCATTTTGTATCATGATACGGATGTGTGCCGGTGGGTGGGACAGTTATTTTATTTTTGTTATTACAATTTGTATTTGATACATACATTGCTTCTAACACCAAAGAGCTGTTTTTCTTGCACCGTATTTTTCTTTTGCCGATAAAGCCTGTCTTTCCAATGTTTGACAGTATGCCGGACTCTGTTCGCCTGAATGCGGATACGATATATGCAGTCTGTTAGAGACGCTTAGAATTCCGGCAGCAACCGGCAACGCTGGCACAAGGACGTGCCAGCGAGGCACATCTTAAGCATGGATGCGAATATGTGCCGGTTGCCGGAAGATACAGAAACTTTAACGGAATTCTTAGCGTCTCTTTCAGACGGAATGTGGTATCCGCAACAGACGGACAGAGCCGGCATCCGGTCAAAGCAACGGAAAGGACAGCCTGACAGCAAGAAAAATACAGTGCTAAGAAAAATAACGCTCTTTGGCGTAATGAACCAATGCACATATCAAATGCAAATCGTAAGAAACGAATATCATATTCTGTCCCACCCCACCGGCACCACATCCATAGCACATACGAACAGGAGCATTTAAATGAAAGAAACAGACAAACGATACGAAGCGAACCGCCAGGTAAAATTAAAGATTGCCCGTGCCCTGACCAAACTCATGGACACCAAAGCATTTTCCGATATATCCGTAACCGATATTATTACCACTGCCGGAGTAGCAAGAGCTTCCTATTACCGGAATTTTCATTCCAAGGAAGAAGTGTTGATTAAAATTACGGACGATATTATGGAAGAATACCGGAAGAGGGCAGAAAAGCTTGAAAATGACTTTTTCAGCTATGAGGCAATTTTACTGATTTTCCGGTATTTTAAGACTTACAAGAAATTTATTTTAAGTGTATATAAGGCAGGTCTTGCATACATTTACTTAGACCTTTTTGATCAGGAATTAGAAAATCATATGGGTGACATGCCTTATAATGATATTCACCGGTATAAAGTCTACTTCTATTCCGGTGCGCTCTATAATGTTTTCTTAAAATGGCTGCAAAACGGAATGAAAGAACATCCTTCCGCTATGGCTTCCATGGTGACGGAAATGTTAGAACAGGGAGCCTATCCGCTAGCTTAACTGCCAGCGGACATGGCTTCCTTCTTCATCTTTTGTAATAAGAAGCTGGTCTTCCATTTCCTGCTTTAATTCTGTTACATGGGAAATGATTCCAATAAGCTTTGAGCCGCCTGCCATCTCTTTTAATACCCGGACTGCCTGCTCCCTTGCATGCTCATCTAAGGAACCAAAGCCTTCATCAATAAACATCATATCAAGATGTATGGCAGCAGAATTTTCCTGAATCTCATCTGCCATGCCAAGTGCCATGGATAACGCCGCCATAAAGGATTCTCCTCCGGAAAGCGTACGGACTTCCCGCTCTTTTCCGGTTACATTGGAATATACCATAAGGTCAAGTCCCTTGTTCTTTCCGATTGCAGCCTTCTTCTCATCAAACATTCTGAGTTCAAACTGTCCTGCTGACATTTCTTCAAAACGGCGGTTTGCTGCATAAAGAATTCTCTCCAGATAATAACGTTGCACAAAGGTCTCCAAATCCATACGGCTGCCGGACACATTTCCGGAAATGACAGTATAAAGCCGTGTTATACGGTTGTGCTGCTCTAATACCTGCTGCCGCCCGCTCCATATTTCCTCTACCGCTTCTAAGATTTCCGTATCCTTCTGATTAGAAATCTCCCACTCATTGGCCGCCCTGCCGGTAAATTTACTCTGCTCCTCTGCTGCCTTAAGTTCCTCTGAAAGCTTCTCTACGTCCGGTTTTTCTTTCTCTCCTACAGTTTCTTTCGCTGTCTCATAGCGGCTCTGATACATCGTCTTCTGATTCTGATAATCTTCCCTTTTCTGCCGCATCTCTTCCATGGCATCTATCGAATACTGCTCCACCAGAGTCTGCCATTCCAGTTTGGAAATATCTTTTTCTTCTATATATAAATCATATTTTTGCTGCTTGGCTTCTGCTTCTTTTTTACGTTCCGGAAGTTCTCTTTCACAACGGACAATGCCTGTCTGTGTACCGGTTTTCTCTTCCTCTAAGCGGCTCTTTTCTTTATCAGCCTTTGCATATGCACTTTCTGCAAAAGCCTTCTTCTGCTGTGCTTCTGCCAAGACTTCATCCGCTTCTTTTTCGGATGTATAGTCAAGGGTGCGGTTCCGCTCTGTGTAAGCTGCCTGACAACGGTCAAACTGCTCTTTTGCCAAAAGCTTCTTTTCTGCTGCTTCTGTCTCTTCTTTTTGAAGTACAATCTTTTTTGCTTCTGCCTCTTCTAATTTATGAGACAATTCCTTCTGCTTTTTTATCTCCTGAGAAAGTGTTTTCTCTTCTTCTGCAATCTCTTTCTTTTGTGTGACAAGCCACGGTTCTATTTCTTCATCGGCTGCCAGGTGTGCTTCCTTTCCAAAGGCTTCTATTTTCTTCCGGCACTTTTGCTTTCTTTCTGCCAGCTCTTTCTCCCGGTTCTCTCTTCTTACGTGGCATGCACCGGCTTCTGTAGATGCCGCTTCCTGCTTCTGCTGTAACTTTGCAACCGTTTCTTCTAAAGCCTCTAACATTTCCCGGCTTAATTCTTCCTGCATTTCTACCGCAATGCATGGCTTTGGATGTTCCATGGAACCGCAGACCGGGCATGGCTCACCCTCTTTTAATTCCTTTGCTAAAATGCCTGCCTGCGCATCGAAAAACCGCTTACGATATGCTTCATATGCCTGCTGCTTTGCCTGATACTGTCCGGATGCTTCCCGATAAATCTCTTTTGCATGTTCCTCCTGTTTCTTTTCTTTACCAAGAAGCTGCTTTGATTCTGTAATCTCTGCTACGTCATCTTCGATTTCTGCAAGAGCACTTTTCTTTCCGGTAATCTGTAACTGCCTTACTTCCATTCCTTCGAAGGCTTCTGCTTCTTTCTTCCACTGTGCGATATTCTGCTCTAAGACAGTGCTTTTTTCTTTTGTCTCTTTTTCCGTCTCTTCCGCCTGCCGCAAAGCATCTTTACTCTGCTCTACTTCCTGTGCAGCCTTTCTTATTTCTTTCAATGCCGCTTTCGTGCGATTTACTTTTTCTTCTATAATACTGTAATTCTTCTGCTGTGTTTCCTTTTCCGCCTCTGCTAAGTTTCTTTCCTTTTCTGCCTCTTTTAAAGCTTTCTTTATCTCCGGCAGCTTTTCTTCTAATTTCTGCTGTTCTGCCTTTAAATCCTCCAGTCTCTTTACCGCTTCTTCATACTGCTGATAGAGCTGCTTTGCATCATAGGCAAGCTTTATCATCTGCTCTAACCGGGCAGACTCTTTTATCTCCTCTTCCGCTTCAAAAAGGCGTGCTAACTCCCGCTGTGCTTCTTCCATCTGGGTAAAGGATTTTTGCAGATTTTCCGCTTCCTGCAACGCACTCCTGCAATGCTCCCGCAGTTTTTCCGCTTCTTTTGCTTCCTTCTTTTTCTGCTTTCCCTCTTCCTTAAGATACTGGCACAATTGCTGCATCAATTCTAAAAAGCGTTCCATCTCCGGTGCCTTTGCATCCGCCTGCTGCATCTTCTTTTTCAATGCCAACAGGGCTTCGGCTTCTTCAAAGGCTTCCGGTATATCCACATTCTCAGCTTTGGCATGAAACTTCGTACGGATTGTGGCAATCTCTGCATCTAATTTTCTTTTCCGGTCTCCTAATTCATTGGCAATCTTTTCATATTTTTCTGTGTGGAATAATTTTCGGAAAATCACTTTTTTCTCATCGGATTTCGCCCGGAGCAGTTCCATAAATTCTCCCTGGGCAATCATTGCCACCTGCATAAACTGCCCCTTGGTCAGTCCGATAATATCAATGATTTTCTGATTGGTTTCCTTCTGTGAATAAACGGATTCATCCGGCATGATTAAGGTAACGGATTCGCTTTCTTCTTTTTCCCCGTTTCCCCGCTTCAATGGGCGGACATGTCTTGGCACACGGCGCACTGTATAGACGCCGCTTTCTTCTGTTCCTTCACAGAATTTCAATTCCACATAAGGCTCTGCGCCTGCTGTGGCAAACTGGCTCTGCAGCTCTGTTCCACTTTTTTTATTAGCTGTGGAACTGGCTTCTCCATATAACGCAAAGGCTATGGCATCAAAAATAGTGGACTTGCCGGAACCGGTATCTCCGGTAATCAGAAATAAATTCTGGGATGGTTTTCGAAAATCAATTTTCGTCCGGTCTCCATAGGACCCAAATGCCTGCATTTCCAAGGTTAATGGTCTCATAACTCACTCTCCTCCTCTACTTTATTGATGACTTCCTTAAGAATTTCTCTCTCTTCCTCGTTCATCTCTCCGATAAACTCACAGCATAGCGAAAAGGCATCAAGCTCTGCCTCATGCCGGAATTTTTCCATTTCATAATTGGCTTTGTGCAGTGTTTCTCTTCGGATTTCCAGCAAATGGGGAAATGCATGACGCAGCCGGTCCTGCATATCAAAGACATTGACATCCACCTTATCGGTAAGAATTACAGTTACAAAATTATCGGATGGCTGCTTTAATACTTCTTCTAATTCTCCTTCCACAATACGCACCTGACGCAGTGGTTTTAACGGAATTACTCTGGTGGAAAGCCTGCCCTTTTCTTCCAGTTCCACCATAATAATGCCTTTCTGCTGTCCCGCTTCACTGACGGAGCAGGCAAGAGGTGTTCCGCAGTAACGATAACACTCTTTTCCCACGGTCATAGGCTTATGAATGTGTCCCAATGCCGCATAGTCAAACCGCTCCAACACATCCGCAGACACTTCATCAATATTTCCCACGGTGCGGATTTCGGAATCCATACGCTCAACATCCTCCGCAGCTTTTCCTGCCGGCAGATAGAACTGGTGGCTCACCAGCACATTCCTCTCTGTTTCATTTACATTTTCTCTTTCCAGAAGCTTATGCAATGTTGCATCATAAGAAAGGTTGTTATCATTTTCATCGGTTCCCACAATCCGCTTTACCATAGAAGGCTTCACAAATGGCAGAAGATAAAAATTCACTTTTCCATACTTATCCGTCAATGTCACTTTCTCAATGTATTCCTCTTTCGTCTCAGGCGGCTTTCCTATCATATATAAATGCTGTCTTGATAAAATGCTCCGGAAACAGTTCACTCTTGGTGCGCTGTCATGGTTTCCGCTAATCATCATAAGGACAGCCTCCGGCACCATCTCCGTCAGTTCATTGATAAAATGATCGAATACCTCTACTGCCTCTGCCGCCGGCACTGCTTTATCATAAATATCTCCTGCAATCAAAATGGCATCCGGTTTTTCTTCTCTGGCCCGCTCTACAATCTGATGCAGGATATATTCCTGGTCTTCCCTTAAATCATGATTCATTAATTTCAATCCGATGTGAAGGTCGGATAAGTGAAATATCTTCATAGCCCATGTGCTCCTTTTCTATACAAGATTATCCTACAAAGTAAGATTATATTTTTCTCTTACTTTGTATTATAGCTTGTCCAGGGTTCTGCCGCAACGGACTTCTGCAGAATTATATGGCATCATTTTTAAGCAGAAGGCTGATTCTTTAGGGGGAAATTCTTTCAACTTCCTTCACTTTACAAAAATTTCGCAGTTTTTTTATTGATTTTATGACTTATTTATGTATAATAATTATGATGAAGTAACTAGGATTTATAGTTTCTCAGTCAAGATATCATAAAAACCTGCTTTTTGCGGGCGATTATCATATTACTATATTTAAAGGAAAGAGGTAAAAAACAAAATGGCAGAAATCAATTTAAGCAAGTATGGCATTACTGGAACAACAGAAATTGTCTACAACCCATCCTACGAAACATTATTCGCAGAAGAGACCAAGCCAGAACTGGAAGGCTATGAAAAAGGTCAGGAAAGTGAACTTGGCGCAGTCAATGTTATGACTGGTATCTATACAGGTCGTTCCCCTAAAGACAAATTCATCGTTATGGACGAGAACTCCAAAGACACTGTATGGTGGACATCTGATGAATACAAGAACGACAACCATCCAGCATCTGAGGAAGCATGGAGTGCTGTAAAAGACATCGCTATCAAAGAACTTTCTAACAAAAAACTTTATGTAGTAGATGCTTTCTGTGGTGCTAACAAAGATACACGTATGGCTATCCGTTTCATCGTAGAAGTAGCTTGGCAGGCACATTTCGTAACAAATATGTTCATCCAGCCTACTGAAGAAGAATTAAAGAACTTTGAGCCGGACTTCATCGTTTACAATGCTTCTAAAGCAAAAGTTGAAAACTACAAAGAATTAGGATTAAACTCTGAGACAGCAGTAATGTTCAACATTACAAGCCGTGAACAGGTTATCGTTAATACATGGTATGGCGGAGAAATGAAAAAAGGTATGTTCTCTATGATGAACTACTATCTGCCATTAAAGGGCATCGCTTCCATGCACTGCTCTGCTAACACAGATATGAACGGTGAAAACACCGCTATCTTCTTCGGACTTTCCGGAACAGGTAAGACAACCCTTTCAACCGATCCTAAGCGTCTCTTAATCGGTGATGACGAGCATGGTTGGGATGACAACGGCGTATTCAACTTCGAAGGTGGATGCTACGCTAAGGTTATCGACCTTGACAAAGATTCCGAGCCGGATATCTACAATGCAATCAGACGTGACGCTCTTCTTGAGAACGTAACATTAGATGCTGACGGAAAAATCGACTTCGCCGATAAGAGCGTAACAGAAAACACCCGTGTATCTTACCCAATCAACCACATTGAGAACATTGTCCGCCCGATTTCTTCTGCTCCAGCAGCTAAGAATGTTATCTTCCTTTCCGCAGATGCATTCGGAGTACTGCCTCCAGTATCTATCTTAACTCCAGAGCAGACCCAGTACTACTTCCTGTCTGGATTTACAGCAAAACTTGCTGGTACAGAGCGTGGAATCACAGAGCCTACACCTACTTTCTCAGCATGTTTCGGACAGGCTTTCTTAGAGCTGCATCCTACAAAATACGCTGCAGAACTTGTTAAGAAAATGGAAAAGAGCGGAGCTAAGGCTTACCTCGTAAATACAGGATGGAACGGAACCGGAAAACGTATCTCCATCAAAGATACCCGTGGTATCATCGATGCTATCTTAAGCGGAGCTATCTTAAGTGCTCCTACAAAACAGATTCCATTCTTCAACTTTGAAGTTCCTACCGAGCTTCCAGGTGTTGATTCAGGCATCTTAGATCCTCGTGATACTTACGCAGATGCTTCTGAATGGGAGACAAAAGCATTAGATCTTGCTGACAGATTCATCAAGAACTTTGCTAAATACGAAGGAAACGAAGCTGGTAAAGCTCTTGTTTCTGCAGGTCCTCAGAAATAATTTTCCTGATAAGGAAATCAATAGAAACGGAAAACCGGATGTGGAATCACATCCGGTTTTCTTTATCTGTTTCTTATTTTGCTGCCAGATCCTTTACTACTTCACCTGCGATAATCAGTCCGGCGACAGATGGCACAAATGCCACACTGCCCGGAATATCACGCCGCTCCGTACATTTATGAGCTGCTCCCGGCGGACAGATACAGTTGGTTCTACAGCTGATTGCCATATCTTCGACTGGTCTGGTTGGCTGCTCTTCGGAATAAACTACCTTAAGCTTCTTTACGCCACGTTTCTTTAACTCACGGCGCATTACTTTTGCCAGCGGGCATACCTTTGTCTTATAAATATCTGCCACACGGAACTGACTGGCATCTAACTTATTTCCGGCTCCCATACTGCTGATAATCGGCACATTCATCTCCTGTGCCTTCATAACCAGTGAAATCTTCGCTGTTACCGTATCTACTGCATCTACGATATAATCATACTCTTCAAAAGGAAATTCATCCGCATTTTCCGGCAGGAAAAAGCATTTATGCACTTCTACCCTGGCATCCGGATTAATCTCTAAAATACGGTCTTTCATGACGTCTGTTTTATATTTTCCAACAGTCTTTCTGGTTGCAATAATCTGACGGTTGAGATTCGTCAGACATACCTTGTCATCATCAATCAGATCAAAAGCTCCAACTCCGCTTCTTACCAGTGCTTCGCAGACATATCCACCTACTCCGCCGATTCCAAATACTGCAACCTTTGCATTCTTTAATTTTTCCATTGCTTCTTTTCCAAGCAATAGTTCGGTTCTTGAAAACTGTGTCAGCATCTTCTATCTCCTCTTCTTTGACTACGCTACATTTTACCGCGTCCTTATGTTCTTTGCAACAAAAAAATGCTGCACTCCCATTTCTGAAAGTACAGCATTTTTATTTTTCATTTCATGACTTTTCTATTTCCGATATATCCCTTTTCACTTATTTCATACGGCGTCCTGCATTTAATCTGCCGTATGCTCCCGCAGCCACTCCTGCCGCAGCAATCAGGACAAGAAGATAAAGGAATATCTGGTTGTCATCTCCGGTTTTAACCTGTGTGCTGCCGGATGCTGTTGCTGTCGGTGTCTGCACCGAAGATACGCCCGGCAATGTTGTACCAACATTACTTCCGGCGATTAATGTAGTTCCATTATTATTTCCGTTTGGTGTGCTTCCATTCGGTGTATTTCCGCCCGGATTACTTCCGCCATCCGGATTTGACGGATTTAAGCTGTTGGAAGAAGGAAGTCCTTTTTCTACTACAACCTGTGTTGCAGGAGACACATAATAATTGCGTGTTTCCTGATAACGTACCAGATAGGTTCCGTCTGCAAGTCCGGTCAATTCACTTTCTGTAATTGCAGTATAGGTAGTTCCATCTATACTGTATTCCATCTCTGCACTCACGCCACGAATCTTTCCATCGTTTCTGCCATCAATAGTCTCTGCTACTGCGGTAAGTCCTGTTGGTGCTCCACGATGTGCTTTGGTAATGCTGAAGTATTTTGTTACACCGCCTAAAAAGCGGGAACCACTGATAATTGCTGCAGCTGTATCACCCACTTCAATATTGTCAACATAAGTAACCGTAAAATCCCTTCCTTCCGTTAACGTCATTCCATCATACGTTACGGTTACAGCCGGCTCTTTTCCTGTGCCATCATAGACAAAGGCAGCCGGGCTTAAAGTAATGTCCGCTTCTGCCAGCTTCTTATTACGAAGCACCAGATTTTTGGCACGATTTCCGGATTCATCCAGTACTGTAATATCAGAATCAACAAAAACTGAATATCCGAAAGGAATTAATTTGTCCAATGCCTGTTCCATTGCTGGTACATTTTTATAGTTTGCCAGACCACTTATCATGTTTTCTACTGTAATTACAGAATCGTCATCCGGTGCTATTGTAATCATTTCTACAAAGAATGAGCAAGGGGATGCCTGTGAACCTACATGAAGTCTACTGCTCTTTAATTCCAGACCACCATTTGCAGTCCAACTTATCTCATGGATATCCGCTTCCACATTTTCTAATGTACATTTATCAGAAAGACTAGTATTTGCATCATTGAGCATTCTCAGGTTAAGCTTTCCATTGGAAACGCTTAAGTGATTCATGATATTAAATGCATCTAATGTTAAACTCTTCCCATTTAAATCAAGATTTACAGCCTTATATACAGAGGATAAATCAATTGATTCACTGCTGTTCTTATAATCAACGAATAATTTTACGGTATTGTATTCATTGGCATTATGGAATGCATCGGACAGACTGTTATAATTTGTTACATTTCCGCTGGCATCTACAATAGCAGCCACCGGCTCCTGGTCATCACAAACAACACATTTTCCATTGATACGCTTTGGATGCGTACATCCGCTGGCAGTATATACGGTTCCATCTACGATGGCTCCTTTCTTTGTGCCGTCTACAAGCTGGATTACACCTGTTGCAGGAATCCCGTTCACCATGGAAGTTAATGCTGTTCCTTCCGTATTTCTCTTTACCGTAACCGTTCCACCTGCATTCAGGTCGACTGCATTCAAAGTCGAAATTACATATGTGCTGCCTTCCTGTTCTATTGTAATATCCCCATCAGTACACTCAATACTTCCACCTGCTCCACCCCAGGTAAGTGATGAATTTGTTGTTCCATTCTGTTTCAGTGTTACATCATTCTTTGCCTTTATATCAAGTTCTGCCTGAAACATCGGTACAGTTGCATTAGTTGAAATGCTTACTGCTCCTGCCAATGCCTGAATCGTCAGCTTACCGGTTGCCATGACAGGGGTTGCGGTCTGTTCAATTGTAACATCCCCATTGGTTGAAGTTAAGCTCACCTGTGGATTACTCTTGCTTGTTATTCCCTTCGCTGATTTTAAAGAAATATCTCCTGCAGCTTCAATCGTAAGATTACTGTCAGTCAACACCCCTGTGCTGGTATTTTCCAGTTTTACCTTTCCACCAGTATTTTTCAGGGTAACATTTTCTGCACTGAAAATTGGATAATAATCAGATGCAGAACTTAATGCAAGGTCTCCTTCTGTCTGTGTCAGGTTCAGTGTGGATACTCCACTGTCAATCATACCACATGGTGCGGTTATCGTAACTTTCTTTCCACTTAAATGCAACCACTCCACTGCTCAAAACAATTGGCTCTGAAGACGTTGATGCAGTTTCCAGTGTAATATCACCGGTTGTATCTATCTCAAATCTGCTGCCACCGTTTATTACATTACTATTACTTGTTACCTTGAAATTTCCGGTAAAATCCTTTGTGCCAACGGCAGCACCGATTCCGTCTAACAGAAATGCAGGAGAAGTTCCTTCTACAGTAAAATTTCCTGCTCCGGAAATTGTTAAGTTTCCGCCTGTTACTGTCACCGGAACTGGTCCGGCAGTTGCAATCTCCATATCATTGTATACAGTCATGGTTGCCGTATCCTTATCAAAGTAAATATAGCCACCACTTTCCGGTTCTTCCTCTACTTTATCGACACCACGATACCTTGCAGCTGGTCCCGGTATAGAAGGAGAATCCACCGCCTTCACATACCAGCCCGTCTCTAATGTTGTAATTCCTATTTGAACGGATGCCGGCGTATCCTCCGCCTTTACCAATAGTCCGGCAGCATCTCCCATAAATAAGCCTGTCATCATAGCCAATGCCATCAAAAATGCCAGACATCGTTTTTTTCGGTTTTTCCCATATTTCCTCTCCTTTTTTTATTTCTATTTCTTTTGTTCACACAGTTTCTATTTTAAGAAAACGCTTAAAATTTTGCAACCAATTCTTCCAAATTGTGATTTTATCTTCCTGATTGTCGATAAAAAATGATTCTTATTTTCTTTCAATATGTTATACTTGTTTCGTATCCGGTGTTTTTTACTTTTTATATACAGGAGAATAATTATGCTGATTTACTTATGCGAAGATTCTGAAAGCGATGCCTTACGGTTAAAACATCATCTGAATACATATGCCACGAAACATCATTGTAATATGGAGATTCTACTTTTTTCTTCGGGCGAAGAGATGATTCAGTATTATAAGGAAGAAAAGCGTTATCCGGCTCTTCTGTTTTTAGATATCTATATGAATAGCCAGGACGGTGTGGAAACAGCACGTATCCTTCGCTCACTGGGCTATAAGGGTGGCATTATTTTCACCACTTCTTCTACGGAACATGCCATGGCAAGCTACGAGGTAAATGCTCTTTACTATCTGCAAAAGCCTTACTCACACACAGATTTTCTCAATGCCATGAGCCGCTGTGATACGCTTTTAGAGGAATCCAATGAAGTATTTACCTTTTCTGTCCGCAGGAAGGAATATTCTCTTCCTTACTCAGATATTCTCTTTTTTGAAACCGGGCAGCACAATGTCCTGCTGCACGCTATATCAGAGACTTTTACGATTCCCGGAAACTTAACGCAGCTTACCGAGGACTTTGCCTCTGTTGCCTGTTTTCTTCCGGTTGGCCGCAGCTATCTGGTAAACTTAAATCATGTCACCGGAATTCTGCAGCACGACCTTATTATGGAAGACCACTCCATTGTGCAGATTCCTTTCCGTAAACGTGACGAGGTAAGCAAGGCCGTTAATAGCTGGTTTGCAAAGCTTGAGAAAGAGCCAACTCATCCCGGCTTATCCTAGGACCAGATATTTCCCATGTTTCCAATGTACTCCTATTGCGAAAATGTTACAGACTTGTTACAATTTATTTGTACTTAGCTAAAACATGATTTCAAAGAAAATAAGGAGGACGAAACTATGTGTTTTAATTTCAATAGCTGTTCCGAGTTATTTAACACAATCTGCAAATTATTCAGACTCGGATGTTAATATGTTTTATGCGATTTGCATAACCTGAAAAAAGCTGCCGGTAGGCCAATGTCATTAAGTTAATAATGATGTAAAAATATAAAACACATAGTAATCGTTGCTAAAGATGATTATTATGTGTTTTTGTCTGTTTAAATATAAT
>ONAD01000032.1 GCA_900315735.1 uncultured Lachnospiraceae bacterium
CCCTCCTTGGATTTTTGTCTAGTCAACTTCAATCCTAACACAGGATCCAGGTGCTTTCATTATGTCTATTTAATTTTCCTACAAAAACTTTACCCTACGTTATTACGAATTCTCCGGCTTTACATTACGGCGTACTGTCTTACGGCGTTTCTTCTTCTCCTCATAAAGATATTCATCCGCATGCTTGAACATTTCGATAAAATCAATCTTCTTTTCGCAGACAAATTCTACTACTCCAACTGAAATTCCAACATAATACGGTTTCATGGAATGTTCATTGTACTGTTCGCATTTCCGGTGAATATTATGTATCAGTTCCTCCTTTGCTCCCATTTCACTGTATCTTACAATGCCGGCAAATTCGTCCCCTCCGAATCTTCCCACATCTCCATACTGTCCGAATACCTCTTTTACAATTCCTGCCGCTGTCCGGATTGCGCAGTCTCCTTCTGCATGTCCGAAATTATCATTGATTTCCTTTAAATGGTCAAGGTCAGCTATCATAAGACAGGCTTTTTTTCCTAAATTATCCTGATTAAACCGCACCAGGCTCTCCATCAGTCCCCGGCGGTTGTAGATTCCGGTCAGTTCATCATAAATTGCGATGAAATTCAATACTTCATTCTTCTCCCGCAGACGGTCACGATATTTCTTCTGCTTAATATTTGCTTCCAGAAAACGAAGGGAGGTTCCAAGCTGCAATGCCAGCATATAATAAAATGAAATCTCTTCCGGTTCAATTTCAAGCATCAGAAGCCCATACTGCCGTTTTCCATCAATCAGCAGGAAACTGATATAGGAAAATCTTCCCTCACAGGTACAGAAGCAATCCGGTACTCCAAGACTGCCATCTATGTATGGACGCTGTCTTTTCTCAAATACTTCAATCTTTTCCCTGCACTGACGCATTGTCAAATACATTTTCTTTGGCATCTTCCATTTCTGTCCCTGTTCATAGGTAATCGGCTTCTCCAGAAGATAAAGCAGGGAACTGCGGATGCCAAGATGATAAAATGCTTCTCCGCTCTTTCGATAGAAAGATTTCTCATCCTCTGCTTCCTGCATCAGGTCACGAATCAGGAACGGGCCAAGCCATGATTTATGCTGAAAAAGTCTTAACTCATCAATAATATGAAGCAGCTCTGTCTTTTCGTCTGCTTTTTCTTTTGCTCTCCGTGCTACTTTGCAGCCGCAGGATTCCCGGATTTTAAGTTCTGCATCCAGCCGGACGGATTCCACCGGTCTGCCGGCACAGATATCCACTGCTTTTTCTACTGCAATCTGCCCCATTTTATAAGCATCCTGGGATGCTGTCGTCAATGGCGGATTGCTGTAACGTGCCCGCTCCACATCATCAAAACCGGTAATTAAAATATCTTTTCCAATCCGGAGTCCATGTGCCTTGCATACACGATAGCATGCCACTGTCATCTCATCGTTGGCGGAAACAATCGCTTCCACATCCGGATTATCCCTTAGCAGCTGCTCTACAAGATTATCCACAAATTCCGAGTAATCTCCCACTGCCATCATTTCCGGTGTCACCGGTAAATGATGTTCTGCCATAACATTTAAGAATGCCTCTTTTCGTTCGATGGCATCCTGATTGTCCTCCGGTCCGCCAAGATAGACCAGATGTTTTAAATGATGCTCTGTGATGAGATGTTCCACACATTTTCGCATACCGCCATAGTTATCCACGATGACATAGATGCCCCGTGGATCATCTGTCACATCTTCCAGTAACACATATGGTATTCCTGCAAATTTGTCCAAAAATGCCTGTTTATCTTCATTTTCCTGAAAAATACACAGCGAACCATACGCAATAATCAATACATCTACTTTCGCTAATTTTGCATAATCGTAGACTGTATTGTACTGATAATCGAAATCCTCCAGTGCAAATTCCTGATGAAATCGCACGCTCTGTGTTCCCAGAAAATAAATCACATTGGCATCCATCTCACTTGCTGCTGCCTGGATTCCTTCCATCAAGTCCTTCGGATGTGCTGTATGCACGTTTCCGATTAATACCCCAATTGTAAATTTCTTCCCCATAACATCACTTCCTATTCCTGCCACAAACACTGTTCTGTCTGCCCCACCTGAAATAATTCACGCATTTGTTCATCTAATTTATCATCCGGTTCGTAATCCTTTAACATCCGAATCAGATGCTGCTCCCGCACATCATCCGTCTTATAGTCTGTCAGCATCCGGTTGACCTCTTCTATTAACTGCTGTGGCTCTAAAATCTCCGTTGCAGTATTTCCGGTCAGCTTGTATACAAGCCCCGCCGCATAATAAAATTCATAATTTCCCATCATAATGGATGCCTGCAGATTACATTTGATTACAACACTCTGACGTGCAATTGACTGTACCATTTTTTCACTTCTTCCGTACTGATTTATATATCTTTATTTTATAACATTCCATAGAAAACATCAACAGAATTAAGAATCAGAAAGCTGTCTTATAAAATAAAAAAGTGAACCCGCCGTCTTTCCCAATGCCATAAACCAGAGAATCACCCACAGTCCCACTTTTACTTTCGTCCTGCGGAAGATAACCGGAAATGTCTTTAATATTTCTGCCAGTGCTACTGCCACACAGCCTACAAAAAAGCCTGCACAGATGCCATATACTCCGAGGAAAATATGCCCCAGAGGAAGGCGCATCATAAGAAAGACAGACAAAAGATTTCCTCCGATTCCGCCTAACACAATCATATTTTCGTAAAGGTAGATTCGAGCTGCAGTCTTAGACTTTCCAATCATCCGTGGAATAATATTTAACATAATAAGAAATGCAAAGGTTCCTCCCGCCACCGCGGAACCGGCGGTCAGTCCTACCAGCCCTAAGAAAACATGTCTAATCCACATCAATCGTCTTTCCTCCCCGTCCGCAGTTGGCAATATAAGTGTCATCCACGTCCTTTTCATACTTACGCATCTCCACCTGGATTGGTGTCGGGTCATTGGTTATCTTGCTGTTTCCAAAATGATTAAAGAAAATGATAACTCCAATGGGCAGCCCAATGCTATAGCAGATTTCCAGTTCCGTAATGCCTGTGGACTCCTTTCCCAACACCTGATAATAAAGTTTCTGGAACAGTTCTGTCACGGAAATGTCGTTATTAAATGCCATAATGGTAAATGCCGCTCCAAAGAAAATCAGCACGCATAAAATACCGGTCTTTGCATATTCAGCTGCTTTGGAGGGCTGTAGCTTTGGCTCATACTCAATCACAAAATCCGCTTCTCCCTCATTGGTAATATCCACATTGGGATACTGCTCCTGTATCATTTCAAAAATTTTTAAGGAAGTCATTACCTGAACATATTCTGTTTTCTTTGCCTTCTGTGGAAAGGAATAGATTTTCATCTGCTTCAACTGGCGTATCATCGCCTCATCTGTTCCAGTCATCTTGGCAACATCCGATAACTTGACATGGCGGTCTTTGACCATGGAATTCTTTTCGATTTTTATATAAAGACTTGTCTGCTGGCTACTCATGAAAATGGCATCCTTTCTACGAATTTTGTTACAAATGTCCCTTCGCCCTTTGTACTTTTATTTCCATTTTCATTGGTATAATAAAGAATGCCTCCTATCACAGCGATTATCACCAGTGAAAGGAGGCAGATACGATACGTCTTATGCTTCATACTATTCCTCCTCATTTCCTGCATTTTCCGGAATAGTATGTGTTACGATTCGTTTTTTATTCTTTTATTTCGTTTTCAGGGCATCTATCTGGACTTCTTTTTCATGTCCAAATGCCCCTTCCATCTGACATACTTTTGCAGCAAACTTTGCCGCCTCTTTGATGCTCTCTTTGATTGCCACATCATCATCCATACTCTTTTTCTTGCGGTCGAGATAACCTACCATAAAAGTTGTAATAAGAGAGTCTCCTGCACCCATTGTATCTATTGCCTTTTCAATCGGGTAAGCCGGCTATTCAAAGAACTCATGATTAGCATAGAGCATACAGCCTTTTGCCCCTCTGGATGCGCATACAATTTTCGGTCCATAAGATGCTACCTTCTGAAGATGCTCCTTTACTTCATCATCTGTTCCATCAAAGGAGCAGAATGCATATGTTACCAATGGAGCTATTTTTTCATAATATTCCGGTTCAGAATCATCAGAAAAGTCAAAGGATAACGGAAGTCCGGCTGCTTTAATCTTCGGAAGCTGTGACTCCATATAACAGTAATTTCCACTGTGTACCAGATCAAATTCCGCAAGATATTCCAGATCAAATTCATCCAGATTATAAATATGTCTGCTTCGGACTCCACCTTCATTATAATCTAAGAATACACGGTCGCCATCTTCTAAGGTACATCTGGAATAACCATTTTCTCCCTCAATTTTCTTACACTTTACCAGCTCAATCTGTTCTTCCCTCAACGCAGAAATAACATGATCTGCATTTTTATCAATGCCAAAATAGCCCATATAGGCACACCTTTTTGCACCAAACATTTTAGCATACACAGCAAGATTTACACAATTTCCACCCGGATACTGCACATTTTCGTGAGTATAAATATCTACCACATTATCACCAAAGCCTACCACACTTACATCATATTTCATGTTACCTCTCCTCTCGTCTAATACTCTACTACTCCCATATACCGGCGCATATCCAATGGATGTCCACTCTTATTCTGAATTGCAGTACGGTATAACACACTCATTTCATAGAACAGTGGAGCATTAAAATAATCCACGCAAGAATCATCTATTGCATCCATTCCGCAATCTGCAGCATCAATAATCTCATATTTTTCTGCATATTTATTTAAAAATACTTCTGCTCTTTCATCAATCATTCTTGTCTTTCCTACCGATTTTAAAAGGATATAAATATGGTCTTTATCTGTCACCTCAAACGGTCCATGGAAGTATTCTGCAGAATCAAGATAACAGCAGTCCATCCACTGCATCTCCTGAAGAGAACAGATTGCAAATCCATATGCCTGTGCATATGCAGAACCAGACGCCATAATATATAAAAATGGTGCATTATAATAATGTTCTGCAAAATTCCATGCCTTATTCTGAAACTTCTTTGTTGCATTGCGAATAATTGCATCGCATTTAATAATTCCATCCTTCATTCCTTCATAAAGTTTATACTCCGGCTCCTGTCTGTGAATCAACTCATTTATAATACTGTAATTTAATCCCAATGGTCTGTCCTTCTGTAATGTTTCCGTCTCCCAGTCATAGACAATTGCATGGAATTTTTCACTGTCTCAGGCACTGCCCGGTGTATGTGTATATGTAATTACAAATGCACCTTCCTTTACACCAAGCTCTGCTGCTTCTACCGTTTCTTTTGTATTTCCACCATGTGAACAGATAATGACAACAGAGTGTTTTCCAAGTTTCTTTGGAGGGGTTAAAACAAATTCTTTACTGGTAATCCACTCTGCTGTCATGGTGGATGATTCTCGGTTAATAAAGTAACAGGAAGAATAAAGGTCAACCAGAGAACCTCCACAGGCCACAAAATATACTTCACTGATTGTTCCATTTTCTTTTTCAATTATATCAACAAATTTTTCTACATTAAATTCTGATGCATGCATTTTCAAATACCTTCTTTCTTATTATTTTTCTTAATCAGTTTTCTCATTAAAATCGTTATAACCATACCAAGTACAGCAGTTCCCATCAGGAATCCAAAAATCATCGGATAAGCATTGTTTCCAAATTTGTCCATCCACTTACCGAAAATAATATAGTAAAAAGAATCTGGCAAATATCCGATAATAGATGCAATTCCAATTACAGTTCCTGCATATACCGGTTTAAATTTACATTCTTGTAATCCTGACCAGATTACTCCATAAAGCATCATACCAATTGCGCTTGGTAACAAAGAAACAATAGTTGCCAACTGAGCCACTATACTACCGGGCTGATGCTGGAAGGCATTATCAATACGCCACCATAAATCACAATTGTAATTCCAAATGCAGTAATATACCATTTTGTAGAAGATTTAAAAATCTTATCTACGATAATTCCACCAATTGGACATAAAAGGTTCATAAGATTACTTCTCACAATACTGATAAAAGATGAATGTACCAAAGGTACTCCAAGTACGTCCGTAAGATATGGCGAAAAATAAGATACACTTGTATACAAACCATATGCACATAATACCATTAGTGAAAAGAGCCAGGTCATTGGATTCTTTAATGCTTCACCGACATATTTAATTTTAAATTCTTCATCAGAAGATTTTGTCTGTGTAATACTTTTTTCTTTAAAAAATATCATTGTCAGAATTAAAGCAACTGCTGTAAATGCTACCATTGCCCATACTGCAATACTAAAGGAAGTAGATGGATCATCTGATAAACGGCTTACCTGTAAACATACTGCATTTAAAATTGCAGATATAATACCTGATGCAGCATAATAAATTCCATAACACATTCCCTGTTCTTCTACTGTTCCAACCTGACCTACGGCTTTGGTTATCGCTGCCCAGAATACAAAGATTGTAGACATACCAAGTCCAGCCCATAATACGCAGGCTACTGTAAAATTCATGGTAAGCGCATAAATGATTCCGATAACTACAGAACCAAAAATAGATCCTACCAGACATTTTTTCACAGACCACTTATCTGCTAATATTCCACCGGGAATCAATGTAATCGTATTTGCTGCTGCATAAATTGTCATTAAAACTCCTGACTGGGTATTTGTAATTCCCATAGCTGCAATCTGCTGATCATAAAATACATATCTGATATATGGGAAACAATACATAACTGCATTTACAAGTCCCAGAATAAAAAGTACCCATAACGTTTTTGCACTCAAATGTGCTTTTGTTTTGTCACTCATCGCAAAACCTCCTTTAACTATTCTCCATTTTTTTATAAACATCCTGTCCGGCGCATATAGTTCTTAAAACATGCGCCTTTCGAATTTCTTTAATATCTGTTTTGAGAA
The DNA here is from genome assembly GCA_900315735.1 of uncultured Lachnospiraceae bacterium. Taxonomy (GTDB): domain Bacteria; phylum Bacillota; class Clostridia; order Lachnospirales; family Lachnospiraceae; genus Roseburia_C. The sequence continues at coordinate 7,000 of ONAD01000032.1, forward strand.
GATTCCTGTCAAAAACTACTATATCAGCCTGCTTACCACTTTCCAGCGTTCCTAGTATATGTTCCTGTTCCATGGCATACTGGCTTCCAATTGTCCAGGTTTTCAACATTTCCGGTATTGTCAGACCATTTCCCGGCTGAACAGGTTCTGTCTCATCTGCGGCATGGGTTCCACATCCATAATAAATTGCCTCGGGTATATCCGGTATTAACATCGGAAGATCTGTTGCCCCACTTAAAATCACACCATGATCTGCCATTGAACGATAATTCATATAACGGCTCCGCCTGCCGCCAAGTTTTTCATCATAGTCTTTTTTCCAATTTTCACAGGAATCCAGCTTATAAACCTGTGTATAAATCTCACCAAAGACTCCAAGCTGGGCCATTTTTTCTTCATCCACTGCCCCCGTCAATTCCAAATCAGTAATTCCATGCCGGTTCTTTAATTTTCCATTTTCCTTCTTACATTTATCATAAATCTGAAGAATTTTATGAAAAGAGCCATCTCCTTCAGAATGCAGTGTAAAGCGTAAACCTTCCCTGTCTGCTTTAAGTACATCTTCTTCTAATAATGCATAATCAATATACTTTCTGCAACAATAATCTTTTCCCTCATATGGCTCCACCAGGTCTGCTTCTTCTGAAATAATCAATCCATCTGTCATCTGATTATAACCGGAAAATCTCAAAAAATCAGAATGATATTTCTTCTTCATTTCTTTTCCATATGTCAAATCCATTTTCTTTCCTACCGGTTGTGACATAAAGGAAACCCGAAGACTTAATTCTGCTTTCTTCTCTAATTCAACCAATATATCTGTAAATCCATAAAAATTATCAAATCCCATCTCTTTTACAGATGTTATCCCATGGCTGTTTAGCATAGACATATATGCCTTGAACTGCGGAATAATAAAATCTCTGTCATTCAGATAAATTTCCATAATCTTATAAATTGCTTCTGAACTTCCGCATATATCTGGTGTAAACCCAAACACTTCTTCTGCAACTTTGTTCATAGCACAATACCCATGTCCGGCAGTAAATAAAATAACCGGTCTTTTAATCTGTTCCAGTTCACCTCCCTTATTTATTTTTTCTGCCAGTTCTGGTTGTAAATGATTTCCAAACAAAACCACTGTCTCCGGGACTTTTTCCAGATTTTCTAACAATTGTTCAATTATTTGTTTCAGATTAACTGCTTCTGATAAATCCACACCAAGATAATCCACTACATATCCTGTAAAAAATGTATGGGTATCACCAAATCCCGGGCAAATGGTTCCCTCTCCATAGTCCACAACTTCAGTAGATTCACCCACCAGTTCATCTGGAATATTTCCATGTCCAACTTCAAGAATCTGTTTTCCCTTTATTGCCACATATCCCGGATATTCTTCTTCCGAAACAGAATCAAAAATACAGGTTGATTGAAATATCTTGTCTGCTTTTTCTATCATTTTTCCACCTCCTTTTGTTAAATTGATTATATCATCATATAACGTTATATTGCAATATTGTTTCTTTTCCTCAAATCACTTTCAGCATTCTAAACATTTTATTATCTATTTTTTATACTTTTCATTTACTTTTTATTACTTTTTTAACAATTTTTCACATAATCTTTTTTACATAACGTTTTTTGAATTCATATTGTCATGTAAAACATCATATGTTATTATAATGTTTGTGAGGTGATATTATTATGAATTTGAATACATCCAGTGATATTCCACTGTTTGAACAGCTAAAAAATGATTTACTTGAACAGATAAAAAAGGGGATTTATATTTCCGGCCAGCAAATTCCGACAGAAACTGAGTTGTCTGAACTATATCATGTAAGTCGTATTACCATAAGACGTGCAATTACTGAATTATGTAATGAAGGGGTTTTAGTTAAAAAACAGGGAAAAGGCACCTTTGTAAAAGAGCGCAAAATTTTCCGTAAACTGGAGCATACTCTCAGCTTTTCGGATGCATGCAAAGCCAATCAAATGGAAGCTTCTACTATTGTAACCAAACGAGAAGTCATACCACACGAACAGTATCATCTGGATAATGCCGGAGTATTTGAGGGAGACTCTATTGTTTATATCCAGCGTATCCGATATGCAGATGCCACACCTATTATGATTGAAAATAATTATTATCCCTGCCACAAATTTTCATTTTTGCTGACGGAACCTTTAGATGGCTCTCTATATCAGCTTTTTCGTGAGAAATATGATATCTGCATTGGTTGTTCGCAAAACTCTTATATTGATGCTGTAAAAGCTTCTACGGAACAGGCCAATCTTCTTCATATTTCTCCTGGGGACCCACTGTTTCTTTTTCATACAGAAATGTATGATATCCACAATGAGCTTATCCATGTAGGATATGAATATATCTGTGGTAGTAAATACCGTTTCTGTTATGACAATTCATAACCTACAAAATGCTCTGTTTTCCCATTGTGAAAACAGAGCATTCTTCTTTTTATCTGAAACAGATATTCTTTTATTTATTTTTCATTGCAACCTGCAATGCTTTGGTAATTGCACTTCCTACCACGAAGCAGGCTGCTGCTTCAACCAGTCCGTTGACACCTACAAAGGCAATGACAAAACGGAATGGATTTAATCCGCCTGCCAGTGACTGTATGTAATCGGAGCTGAAGAAAAAGATTACCAGTGTTGACATGAAGAAAAAGGTATTTAAGATTGGACCTGCCAGGTTGGCAATTAAAATCTTCCAGTTCTTCATTTTCGGGAATTTGGATAATCCCTTATAGATAAGTCCGGTCAACCAGCCCATCAGAATTCTTGATACTACACATACCACGAAGGTTCCGAATGGATTGATGCCAAGGAGTACTGCTCCAAAAGGACTCATCCCAAAGCACTGGATAAAGCTTGTGATTCCAAATACTGCTCCTAATACTGCTCCACCCAATGGTCCTAAAATAATGGCACCAATTGTAACTGGAACTACAATCAATGTAATTTCCAGACCAAGTGTCTTAATATAACCAAGTGGGGTAAAAGCCAGAATCAGAATGATTGCAACCAACAGAGCCATCTCAACGAGTTTCACTGTTCTGCTACTTCTATTCATAGTCTCTTCCTCTTTTCTGCATCTGTCTGCCGATGCCGCAATATTATTTGTCTGCCACACTGCCAAAACAGTTTCCTGCAAACCTTGTTTAGAATACCACTTTTTCCCACTGTATACAATGTTTGTATCAAAAAAAATACCTGCAGTTTAACTACAGGCAACATACTTTGCAAATTTCCCGTCAGGTGCATAAAAAGGGCATCACACAAATCTTCCGGTTTGCATGACACCCTTTTATCACTCATCTTAAATGCGACTCATCCAAGATGAAATATTACATCCATAAACGGATTATTTTGCAGCCATTTCCTCTTTTAATGCTTTTGTAAGAGCTGGAACGATTTTGTTTAAGTCTCCTACTAAACCGTAATCTGCAACGTCGAAGATTGGAGCATCTTCGTCTTTGTTGATTGCGATAATGAGATCAGAATCTTCCATACCTGCTACGTGCTGGATTGCTCCTGAAATACCGATTGCAAAGTAAATCTGAGGACGAACTGTCTTTCCTGTCTGACCTACCTGTAAGTCAACTGGAAGCCATCCATTCTCTACAACTGCACGGGAGCAGCTTACTGTTCCACCAAGAACTTCTGCTAAGTCCTCTAACAGTTTGAAGTTTTCTTTAGAACCAACTCCACGGCCACCGGATACTAAGATCTTAGCGTCCATGATGTTTGCTGTATTCTTAACTTCTTTTACAATATCCATGATTTCAACATATCTGTTGTTTGGTGTAAATCCTGGATTGAACTCGATAACTTCTGCTTTTGCACCTTTGATTGGAGCAATTTTCTGCATAACGCCTGGACGTACAGTAGCCATCTGAGGACGGTTATCCGGACAAGCGATTGTTGCGATGGTATTTCCACCGAATGCAGGACGGGTCATCAGTAACTGATTGTGTTTCTGCTCCTGGTTTCCAACCGGATTGATTGGGAAATCACCAATCTCAAGAACAGTACAGTCAGCTGTCAGACCTGTTGCAACTCTTGCAGATACAGTAGGACCAAGGTCACGACCGATTGCTGTTGCACCAACTAACATAACTTCTGGTTTGAATTCGTTGATTACAGATGCTAATGCATGTGCATATGGCTCTGTTCTGTAGTTCTTCAGTTCCGGATCATCTACTACGATAACTTTATCAGCGCCGTACTCAGCAAGCTGATCTGCAAGACCTTTCACATCAGAACCAATTAATACTGCAGTTACTTCTGTATTTAAATCTTTTGCAAGTTCTTTGCCCTTTCCAAGTAACTCAAAAGCAACACCATTTAATGTGTTGTCTACCTGCTGTGCAAAGACAAATACTCCTTTATACTCTTCTAAACCCATTTTATTCACCACTTTTCCTTATTTTTATTAGATGATATGTTTCTCTTTGAATTTGCCAATTAAGTAAGATACTGCTTCGTCGGTATCGAGAGCAACCTTCTCGCCTGCACCTTTACGAACTTTGTCAGATGCTTTTGCGATTTTGGTCGGTGAACCTTTCAGACCAAGGTTAGAATCATCTACGTCTTTAAGGTCAGCTCTGCCCCATACAGTTACTTCTTTGTCAAATGCATCGAAGATTCCGCCTGGAGTCATGTAACGCGGCTCGTTTAATTCAGATAATGCTGTAACTAAGCAAGGCATTTTTGCTTTTAATACATGATATCCATCTTCAAACTGACGCTCAACGATTACGCTGTCACCTTCTACTTTGATATCCTGTGCATAGGAAATAACCGGAAGTCCAAGATGCTCTGCAATCTGAGGACCAACCTGTGCGGTATCTCCATCGATAGCCTGACGGCCTGTGATAATTAAATCATAGTCAAGGTTTCTTAATGCACCAGCGATTGTAGTAGAAGTAGCCCAGGTATCTGCACCACCTAATACACGGTCTGTTACAAGGATTCCCTTGTCAGCGCCCATTGCCATTGCTTCACGAAGAACTTCATCAGCCTTTGGAAGTCCCATGGTAAGTACAGTAACTTCTGCACCGTACTGATCTTTTAATCTTAATGCTGCTTCCAGACCTGCTTTGTCATCTGGGTTCATGATAGTGAGCATTGCAGCTCTATCCAAAGTACCATCCGGATTAAATTTTACTCCGCCTTTTGTATCTGGTACCTGTTTTACACATACAACTATTTTCACGGTATATTCACTCCTTATATTTTTAATTTGTGTGCGCCATGATTTTTCGTTTAAAATCTTTTTGCGCCGATCTGTCAGAAACTATTTTAATAATGCGCCAGAAATAACCATTCTCTGAACTTCGCTTGTTCCTTCGTAGATCTCTGTAATCTTAGCATCACGCATCATACGCTCTACATCGTATTCTCTGATGTATCCGTATCCACCGAATAACTGAACTACTTCTGTAGTAACTGCCATTGCGGTTTCTGCTGCGAATAATTTTGCTTTTGCTGCTTCTACAGAATATACCTTCTGTGTTGCTTTAGCCATAGCAGCTTTGTAAACCAGCATCTGAGCTGCTTCAATTCTGGTTGCCATATCAGCAAGCTTGAACTGGGTATTCTGCTGCTGAGCGATAGAACGACCAAACTGTTTTCTTTCTTTGGTGTATGCAATTGCTCTGTCTAATGCACCTTCTGCAATACCAAGTGCCTGAGCTGCGATACCGATACGTCCGCCATCCAGAGTATGCATAGCGATTGGGAATCCTTTTCCTTCCGGTCCTAACAGATTTTCCTTTGGAATTCTGCAGTCTTCGAAGATTAACTCGTATGTAGATGATCCACGGATACCCATTTTCTTTTCTTTTGTTCCGAAGGAGAATCCAGGAGCTCCCTTGTCCACGATGAATGCGGAGAAGTTCTTCTTCTTTCTTCCTCTCTTATCTTCGGTAACACTTGTGATTGCGATTACGATATAAACGTCTGCAACTTTACCGTTTGTAATAAAGCATTTAGATCCGTTTAATACCCACTCATCACCATCTAATACAGCCTTGGTCTGTGCTCCCTGAGCATCTGTACCAGCACCCGGCTCTGTTAATGCGAATGCACCAAGTTTCTCACCTGTTGCAAGTGGTTTTACATATTTCTGTTTCTGCTCTTCTGTACCATATGTCATAATTGGGTCGATACAAAGAGAAGTATGTGCAGATACGATAACACCTGTTGTACCACAAACTTTAGATAACTCTTCTACACACATAACGTAGGTTAATGGGTCACATCCCTGTCCGCCGTACTCCTTTGGTACCGGAATTCCCATGAAACCAAATTTTGCCATTTTATCAACTGTTCCCTGTGGGAATACTTCTGTCTCGTCAACTTCCTGAGCCAGAGGTTTTACTTCGTTTTCTGCGAAATCTCTGAACAGAGTTCTCGCCATTTCATGTTTTTTATCTAAACTGAAATCCATGTTCTGAAATCCTCCATAAATTTTATTTTACTGAGCGTCAACCGGGGTCTTTGTACGGTCAGCGTTGTATACATAGAATCCTTTTCCGCTCTTAGCGCCGAGGTTACCACCACGAACCATTTTACGGATTAATGGACATGCACGATATTTGCTGTCGCCTGTCTCGTTGTAAAGTACATCCATGATTGCAAGGCAGATGTCAAGACCAATGAAGTCACCTAACTCAAGAGGTCCCATTGGATGATTTGCGCCAAGCTTCATAGCTGCGTCGATACCTGCGATATCAGATACACCTTCCATTTTGATGAATGCAGCTTCGTTAATCATTGGGATTAAGATACGGTTTACTACGAAACCTGCAGCTTCATTTACCTGTACCGGAGTTTTTCCGATTTCTACAGAGATTTTCTTAATAGCTTCTACTGTTTCAGCAGGAGTATTTACACCAGCGATAACTTCGATTAATTTCATTCTGTCTGCCGGGTTGAAGAAATGCATACCTACCATTGGACGGGTAAGACCATTTCCGATTTCTGTAATAGAAAGACTGGATGTGTTAGAAGCAAAGATACATTCTGGTTTAGCAATCTTATCAAGCTCCTGGAATGTTGTCTTTTTAACGCCCATATCTTCAAATGCTGCTTCTACGATTAAATCGCAGTCTGCGCAAAGATTCTCTTTTAAACCTGGTGTGATTTTAGCAAGGATTCCGTCAACAGTTTCCTGTGTCATTTTTCCTTTTTCTACCAGTCTTGCATATCCTTTTGCGATTTTCTCTTTTCCGCCATCAGCCCATTCCTGTTTGATGTCGCAAAGAGCTACTTCATATCCTTCTACCTGAGCAAATGCTTTTGCAATGCCCTGTCCCATGGTACCTGCACCAATAACGCCAACTTTCATGTTAGTCCTCCTTAAAAATTTATGTATTATATTTACCCGAAAACAAAAGTCTCCTGGGTTATAACTTGCAACGCAAGACCCGAGAAGCGTTTTGCACTTCCCGGGTATATTTACTTATTCAGAAAGAGTGAATTAGTCTCTCTCAACGATTGTTGAGCAGCCCATTCCACCACCGATACACAGAGTAGCAAGACCTTTCTTAGCGTCTCTCTTCTGCATCTCGTGAAGCAGTGTAACTAAGATACGGCATCCAGATGCTCCAACAGGATGTCCAAGTGCGATTGCACCACCGTTTACGTTAACCTTAGACATATCAAATCCAAGATCTCTTGCAACTGCGATTGACTGAGCAGCGAATGCTTCATTTGCCTCGATTAAATCGAAGTCATCGATAGACATTCCGGTTCTTGCAAGAACTTTCTTTGTAGAAGCAACAGGTCCAACACCCATGATTTCCGGCTCAACTCCGCCAAGTGCTCCTGCAACCCATGTAGCCATTGGTTTAACACCAAGCTCTTTTGCTTTTTCTTCGCTCATAACAACGATTGCTGCTGCACCATCGTTGATACCGGAAGCGTTACCTGCTGTAACAAGTCCGCCCTCTTTACCAGAGCAGCATCTTAATTTACTTAATGACTCAGCAGTTGTGCCTGGACGTGGTCCCTCATCTGTATCAAACATAACAGTTTCTTTCTTAACCTTAACAGGTACAGGAACGATTTCGTCTTTGAATTTGCCTTCAGCAATTGCTTTTTCACATTTCTGCTGGCTGTTTGCTGAGAACTCGTCTAACTCTTCACGGGTAATTCCGTATTTGTCACATACGTTCTCTGCTGTAATCATCATATGATAATGATTGAATGCGTCTGTTAATGCATCATTTACCATGGTATCGATAATTGTTGCATTGTTCATACGATATCCAAAACGAGCTTTTGTCATAGCGTAAGGTGCCATAGACATGTTCTCCATACCACCAGCAACAACGATGTCTGCCTGACCAGCCATAATCATGTTTGCAGCTTCGTTTACACATTTCAAACCAGAACCACAAACTACGTTTAATGTAAATGCTGGAACCTCGATTGGTAAACCTGCTTTGATAGAAGCCTGACGTGCAACGTTCTGTCCCTGTGCTGCCTGTATTACACATCCCATCATTACTTCATCAACCTGTTCTGGTTTAACACCAGCTCTGTTTAATGCTTCTTTGATTACGATTGCGCCTAAATCTGCGGCTGGAGTATTGCTTAAAGCTCCTCCCATTTTACCGATTGCGGTACGACATGCGCCTGCTAAAACTACTTTCTGTGCCATTTTCTCGTCTCCTTCTGAATTAAATTTGCCTTTTACTATTGTTATTTTTTTAACAATCTTTTGTAAAAAAAATAAAAGAAAGCCTTTCCGGCTCTTTCCCGACAATCTGATGTTATCATAGAAAGGGGATTTTTGCAAGTGAAACTTGCTTTATTGAGCCGGATTTTCAGCTTTCTTTAATAAAATACATGGTTTCCGATTACAGTTCCGTTAATGAGTCCGTTGTTTCTGCGGAAATACAGGCAATTTAAGGTTCTTGTACCTGCTAATACTTCTGTGGCAGCCTGCACACAGGACGCATCTGCCCCCGATGAAAGCACCACTGCGAAACGTCCACTGGCTACCGGTGAGAACTGCCCACTCTGATAGATGACACCTACCACAGTATCCGGGAAATAACTGCTATCCACACGGTTCATGACCACACTTCCAACAGCAAGCTTTCCTTCATAGCTTTCGCCACCTGCTTCACACTGAATCAGTGCCGCAAGCATGGCAACATCGCTGGCATTTACTGTTCCACCACCGGAAGTGCCATTATCTGATGCACCATCGTCTTTCGTTCCGCCACCGGAAGTATCATTTCCTGCGTTATCCCCGGAGGATGTCCCATCTGAATTGGCATTATTATCGGAATTATTTCCCTGCTGCCCGTTAATGAGTTCTTCTTCCTGACGCTTAATCTCCTCCTGGCGGGCTGCATCTTCTTTTGCCTTCTGTGCCTCTAACTCTTCCTCGTATGCTTTCTGTCTTGCGATTTCCGCATCCGTATCTGCAATCTCCGTCTGTGCATCTGCAACATCTGACTTTGCTGTATTCAGTTTTTCCTGCTGGGCTGCCACCAGGCTGTCCGCTTTGCTTTTCTGCTCCTGCTTCATCTGTTCTGCCGCCAGCAATTCTTCTTTTGCCGTCTCTAAATCTTCCTTCTGCCGTTTTAATTCAGCCAGTGTATCCTGATAATCAGAAAGCTCCTGCCTGTCATAATCATAAATAGATTTGGCATATTCCACCCGGTTTAAAAAGTCCGAAAAAGAACTTGCACCAAGCAGCAGCTCTATGTAAGACTGATTGCCATTTTCGTACATATACTGTACTCTTTTCTTCATGGATTCATACTGGCTCTCTGAAAGTGTTGTTAACTCTGCAATCCGGCTTTCTGCCGTTTCAATCTCCGCATTTTTCGCTGCAATTTCATCCTGGGTATCCGCCAGTTCGTTGCTGATTTCCTGCAATCCATTATTTAATTCCGTCAGCTCATCAGAAAGATTCATCTGATATTCTTTTAAGGAATCAAGCTGTGACTGCTGTTCCTCTCTTTGACGTTCCAGCTCCTCCACGCTGCTTCCGGTATCCTTGGATGCCAGATCCACACTTCCTTCTGTACCGGCGTCTGCCTGCACCGTCATCTGTATCATCAGAAACAGTATAAGCAATGCGGAAAGCATACGTCGTTTACTGTTTTTCTTCATATTTATATCCTCTTTTATAGCTTTCTTATGCCCCTTGTCTTCTTCCTTTATTATAGACGGCTTTCTTATGAAAATGCAACGAAAAACTGCACTTCTTTTTTCAATCCCAAGATTGTTTTTACCATCTGCTTGTGCTATATTTGAACTAGGAATTTTAATGGAGAAGAACATATTTTGTAAGGAGGTAACCGCTATGCTATTTATACGGACAGACGACTTGAAACCCGGCATGCGTCTTGCTAAACCTATCTATAATAAATTGGGTGTCATGCTTTATGACCGCGACACGAAACTGACCCAGCAGGGTATCGAAAGTATCCGTAATTTTGAACTGATTGGTATCTATATTCTGGAACCTGCTGAACCGGTTCCGCCATTATCCGAAGAGGATATTGCTTTCGAACAGTTCCAGACCATTTCCATGTTCCAGCTTCGCGACTGCATGGATATGATTCGTAAAGGCAGACAACCGGACAAGCTTCCAACGCTGGTCTCTTCGATTCTGTCCCAGTATGGCCGTCTTGACCACAAACTAAACTTTGCGCAGAATTTAAGAAGCTCTGCTGATTATGTATACAAGCATTCCATCAGTGTTGCCATTCTGGTTGCCATGCTGACACACCAGTTAAATATGCCGGATGATTTTCAGCAGACCTGTGTAACAGCTGCACTGCTCTATGATTTTGGCTGGCTTTTAGTACCAACTGAACTTGCAGAAAAATCCGAGCGATTAACAGAAGCGGATGAAAAGAAAATTCTTGCCTGCCGCATCAAGAGCTTAGATTATCTCAATCCACAGACCCATAGTGTGAAGTTATCACCGGATGCTTTAAAAATCATTACCCAGTTTATTGCGCTCTCCGCTCCGGAAGAAGCTGCTGATCCGTCCAAGATTTTCCGCAGCAGCGGCACAAAACTCTTACAGGTTGCAGATGCCTTTGACCGGATGACTGCCATGAGTTTAACCAATGAGCCGATTTCCGAAATCGTTGCCATGAAATACTTACAGGAGTTCCCGGAAAAATATGATACAAAGATTGTCCGTGCACTTTCTCTTTGCATCCACATTCTTCCACGAGGTGCCTGTGTGGATTTATCCAATGGGGAAAAGGCGATGATTCTTGAAGATAACCCGGAGGATTACTCCAAGCCGCTTATCTTACAGTTTACTAATAATGAAATCTTTGATTTGCGTGACCCGCACATCTATGACATTATCCAGATTCAGGATATCATGAAGACCATGGATAACCGGATTGCCATTGATGAAAATACTTTAAAGCATTTTACCTCAGACAAATATATCAAAGATGTAGCCGACCGGTTCCGCAAGCGCCAGAATCAGGCTGCCGCAACAGCCGCTGCCGAGCCGGCACCAAAGAAAAAGGCTGCAAGAAAGAAGCTGGTGTAGGATTCGACAATACAAAAAGATCCATGTATGTTCAATCTAAAATATTGAACATACATGGTTTTCTTTTAACCACATATCCGATAACCAGATAATACTAATGCTCCAAAATTTTAATGCCACATTCCACTTACCTCTTCCCCCCTCTATCATTCACTACTACGCTTTTATTAATAAGTCCTCTCCTTTTTCTGTACTCTCTTGGTGTAATCTTATATCTATCCTTAAAAACACGGTTAAAAGTTCTTTGACTTTCAAACCCACAATCAAGGCATATATTTGTAATGGAATCCATTGTGTTTTCCAGCGCAGTAACTGCATAATTTAACCGGACTCCATTCACATATTTACTAAAATTACAGTGAAAGGTTTTTGCAAACATTCTTGATAACACATATCTGCTTACGCACAAATCGTATGCCATTTTTTCAAGACTGATTTTCTCTCTAAAATTTTTAGCTACATATTCTACCGCATTATAAATGAGGTCATCACTCCCTACTGTGCTTTTATCAACCATTGGCATTTCTGCAAAAACATGGGCAAGAATCATCTGTACATAAGCCTGTATCAGCATGGGATTCCCCTCTGTTATTCCTGCCAGATATTTTATGGCATTTACTACATCAGGATGCACTTGCTCTTTTTTTACAACCGGATTCTTCGGGCTGTATATCTGCAACTCCTTGTAATAGGATGGAAACAGCGTTGGATCAAGATACAAGTATATTACCTTATTTTCTTTTTTCCCAAACACCTGATAATGATGTATTACATTCGGGAACACGATTGCAAAATCGCCCTCATCCATATGGTACAATTCTTGTCCAACTCCAAGCTCAATATCCCCATCTGTTACATACACTACCTCTATTGCTTCATGTAAATGTGGTGGAAAATGCACTGTTTTTTTCCACTCTGCCACTATTCCATCTGTTCTGTTCTCATATACCAATAACACTCGCAAGCAACTCCTCAAACAAACTTAGCGGATAATGAAGGAATAGTGAATGTCTTTTTCTGCACTAATCCGATAATCATCTTCCACATCACTTCCCCAGCTATCAATTCCACCGACTCCTCTTACTGCACCATAGACACAAAGGACTGTTCTTCTTGCTGGTGGCAGTTCCTCATGGTGTGTTGCGTTTTCAACCTCTGATGCCGTATAAGGCAGACACGAAAAAGCAAATGTCTTGTCGTTTTTCTCTATTCGTAATGTCTGTGGTGAACTATCCGTTCTGCTATTATCCAGACTTGTATGTCTTGTAATCTCCAACCACTCTGTATCCATTCTCATACCACATTCCTGCGGAACCAGATATGGTGTCAGGCTCAAATCTGACACCTCATAAATCCCTTTTTCTGCCCCTGCCTTTCTGTCCGGATAGGTTTCCCCCGATAATCCCTTGTACATATATTTATCTGCAAGTGTCGGCATAATAAACCTCATTCCGAATACCGGAAGTTCCGGCAGTCCCTTTACTCCTGTGTAATCCACATCCACCTTGATATTTCCAGTTACATCAATGGTATAAGATACAATGACTGTTGTGGCTGGATTGCTGACAGTCTCATAGGTATATTTCACAATTATTTCCCCTGCAGCTACATCACCGCCATAGCTGTTATTGTCCGGAGCATACTGCTTTTGCAGTTCACCGTCCATAATAACTTCCGTTTTTTTACAGTCAATGAACATATCCGATGCGAGCCAGCTTCCACTTTTAATATGAAACCTGCTGCCTCTGTCATTATCTGTTAATGCTCTCCAAAAAGTTGGCTTTGGACAACGATACAGCCATTCATAACCGTTTTTTACTATAGACTCCAGACCGCCCTGCGAATAAGAGAATATATAGTCAAACCCTTCTCCATGTACTCCAAGTGTATAATCTCCATATACAACTCTCAATTTATTCTTATCTGTATAAGCCATAGTAATACCTCACTTCCTGCATAGCTGGTTTTTCCTTACGGTCTGCAAATACAATTCCATTTCCTGAAAACTCATAATCGGAAGGCTTATCATCAAAGTCTCCTCCATAACGCAAAACTTCTTTTCCTGTCACTTCATCTTTCACGAGAAGTGCCTGATCAATGAAATCCCAGATAAATCCACCGTGGTACATCTCATACTTATCTATTAACTTCATATAAGTACCAAGTCCTCCCATCGAATTACCCATATCATGCATATACTCACACAAAAGATAAGGTTTCTTTGGATTATTATTTAAATATTCCTCAACTTCATAAGGCTTTGCATACATTCTGCTCTCTACATCTGATATGGTTTCCTCATAATTACGGTCATAGAAAGAACTTTCATAATGAACAAGTCTGCCATCCTGCTTTTCCTTGAAGTAAGTATTCATTGCTTCTATGTCATCACCCGCATAAGATTCATTTCCTAAAGACCAGAAAAGAATTGCTGTGTGGTTTTTAAAAGTTTCAAAATTACTCCTAGCCCTGTCAACAACAGCCGCCCGCCATTGTGGAATAGAACAAGGTATGCTGCACGATGGTTCAATCGTACCAAGTTTCTGGAATGTTCCATGACTTTCCATATTCGTTTCTGCCATTACATAAATGCCAGCTTTATCACACAGGTAATACCACGGTATCTGATCCGGATAATGGCAGGTGCGTACTGCATTGATATTATTTCTAATCATACAATCAATGTCTGCTGTCATTTCATCCATACTGATGCTTCTTCCCGTCTTTGCACTCCACTCATGACGGTTTACTCCGGTAATGACAAGACGTTTACCATTTAAATAGATTACCTTGTCAATCATTTCCAGTCTTCTGAAACCTATGTCATATGGAATTATCTCTAATATTTCTCCATCTTCGCCTCTAAGCTCTACATATGCGTGATACAGATATGGGCAGTGATTATCCCATGCCTTAACACTTCCAACCTCAGTATCCATCACTCCTACAAGACTTCCATCTTTTTCCTCTAAGGTGATATTGTCCTCTGCCACCTGATTATTCTCCCGGTCTTTTAACACAAAATGGGCAGCTACTTTCTTTCCTTCTGGAGCAGTTACTTTTATCTTTACCGATACCCTGCCGCTTGCATTATCCTTGTTTAGTGTCGGTTGAAACCATACATCTTCCAAATGCACCTCTGGCACTGCTTTTAAAGTTACATTTCTGAAAATTCCAAAAAAACGGAAAAAGTCCTGATCCTCCAAAAATGCTGCTGTACTCATTTTGTGAACCTGAACTGCCAGCACATTTCCTTTTTCTCTGATAAATGGTGTCAGATCAAATTCTGACGGTGTAAAACTATCCTCTGCATATCCTACAAACTGACCATTCAGCCACAGATACATCGCTTCTTCCACACCTTCAAAACAAATACGGATTTTCTTTTTACGCATTTGCTCACTCAGATCAAATCGTTTGATATAAGAGCCGACCGGATTATACTCTGCCTCGGAAAACATTCCTGCCTCGTCCCCGGTACTCCCCATACTATACGCACCCCTGTGATATTCTTTTCCCTCCCACGGATACATCGTATTGATATAGCGTATTTTGTCATAACCTGCCAGCTCAATATGTCCTGGAACCATAATCTTATCAAATGAAGATGCATCAAAATTTTCCTCATAGAAATTTTCCGGTCGGTCCATTACATTTTTACTAAAAGCAAACTCCCATTGTCCATTCAATGATTGTGTCAACGGATTATCTGATTTTTCCATATCTGTATAATCCATATAGTAACTATGGTCACTATGTGCGTCCAACTGGTTTACACGAAACACTTCCGGATTGTCTAACCACTTCATATCAGCGTTCATAATAATCCTCCTCATATCTTTTCTTATTTTCTTTTTCTATATAACCCCTAAAGCAAATTTCGAGAGGCTATTTTCTTTACTGATTCAGCATATTTTCTTTTAATTTCATATTTGCCCGTTCTACATTAAGGAATGAAAGAATGACTGCAATAACTATGTCAAATATAAATGGAAGCCACAGATACATAAAATACATCATATTGATACAGCTATCCGGCTGAACCGCATTGTCAAGATTAATATATCCGCTTATATCAAGCAGCCAGCCTGAAAGTGCAACGCCAATACCTCCACCGAGCTTTACACCTAACGAAGTACAGGAGAACATGGAACCATCAATCCGCTTACCGCTTTTTAAATAAGTATGTTCTGAACATTGTGCAATTACTGCACTCATATCTCCCTGCCAAGGTCCTTCTCCGAAGGATGTAAGAACTGTGAATAACAGCATTAATGGAACACTACCCAGATAACCTGCCACTGCAACCATCAAACGGCATACTGTAGCAAACATATAACTATACTTATTTAATTTATACATTCCTTTCATTTTTGAAACCAGTACAGGTGTAACAGCAAGTGCAATAATCAAAGGAATGTTATTTGCCCATGAAAATATACCGAACAAATTCTTATTCAGTAATACATATGTCATAAAAAAGATTCCTACATTCACCATAGCTGCACGAAGCTGCTGAAGAATATAGATTACGCAAATCATTGAAAAATATTTATTGCTAAAGAGAAGTTTTATTGTCTGCTTAAAAGAAAGTTTGTCATCTTCCTCTCCTGCTACTCTGTCATCTTTTAATTCTTCGTCCGGCAGTTCTTTTACTGAAAATACAGCAAGTGTATTGGTAATAATACCTATAATACAGTAAATAGCTGCGATAGTTCTCCATGCGGCCGCACCACCACCAAATATTTCTACTGCGCCAACAGTAACAGACTGGATGACCAGATTTGTACCAAATGAGAACATGAAACGGAAAGAACCCATCTGAACACGCTCTTTACTATTTTTTGTTACCAGTGATGTCAACGCTGCATACGCAATATTATTAGCAGTATAAAACACAGCATTAAGTAATGTATATGCTATAAAAAACCATGCATACTGTGCTGTTTTTCCAAGACTGGTCGGAATTGCGAATACACCAAACAGTGTAACAGCACAGCCAAAGAATCCATAGAACATCCACGGTCTTGCTTTTCCCATCCTGCTCTTTGTACGGTCAATCATTGTACCGAAAAATATATCCGTAACTCCATCAAATAATTTTGATACTGCTATCAATGTGCCTACTATGCCCGAATTTAACCCAACTGTATTTGTCAGATAAATCATGACAAATGATGATAAAAAAGCATATACTACATTTCCTGTAATATCTCCCGTTCCGTAACCTACTTTGTTATACCATTTCAGGTATGTTTTTTCTTCCATGAGAATTTCTCCTTCCACAAGTACTTTTCCTTTTGCTTTGTTTTGCCCCACAGCTTTATTATGGTTAGTATATAAAAAATAAGTACAAAATGACATATCATAAATTGGACAAAATATGCACAAAATGATAAAATTAATGAACATAAGGATTATATTGGGCAGATTTTTGGCCATTTTTTACATACACTTTTTATATTTCAATACAAGGAGGCACACATGTACACAAATAATGCATATCTCGATCACTCAACGATGGATAGAAAAGATAAATCCAAGCCGCTTATTGTAACTATGTGTGGAACATATAAGTTATACACGCATCCTAAACTACCTACCTGGAGACCTCGTGGCAGACTCGATTTTCAGTTGATTTATATTGCTGCCGGAAAAGCGCATTTCCACTTTGGCCGCAATAGTGAAGATGAAACTATTGTTCATGCCGGACATATGATTTTATATCGTCCAAAGGAGCCTCAAAAATATGAATATTATGCAGAAGATCAAACTGAAGTCTACTGGGTTCATTTTACAGGCAGTGATGTAACAAATATATTACGCTCTTATGGATTGACCGATGACAAAAGGGTATTTTACTGTGGTTCTGGTCCCTCCTATCAAAATCTTTTTCGTACAATGATAAATGAATTGCAGATGTGTAAGGATAGTTATCAGGAAATGCTTGAAATGTATTTAAGACAGATGTTTATAAAACTGCAACGACACTTTAATAACAGCATAAGGATAGATAATTCCCGTGCTGCTGAAACTATTGACATGGCTATTGCCTATTTTAATGAACATTATAGCGAATCAATCAGTATTGAAGAATACGCCCAAAAAATTCATGTAAGCACAAGCTGGTTTATACGCAACTTCAAACTTTATGCCGGCTCTACACCCATGCATTTCATTTTGCAAAAACGCATTTGTAATGCAGAAGCCCTGCTCTTGAATACGGAATATAACATAAATGAAATTGCACAAATTGTTGGTTATGATAATGCTTTATATTTCAGCCGCATATTCAAAAAGATAAAAGGCATATCTCCCTCAGAATATCGTAAAAATATATAAAAAACTGCAATGGGAAGAGAATTTACACCCTCTCTGCCCATTGCAATTTTTGTCCAATTATTTTTTTACTTTATAGGAAAGTTCTCCTAGCGGAGAACTCTTGAACAAAAAATGCCTGCAAAAGCAGGCATAGAGAACAGACGGTATAGATTTTAGAAGA
>ONAD01000019.1 GCA_900315735.1 uncultured Lachnospiraceae bacterium
CAAAATGCTTATCTTTTGGTCTTTGGTTCGGAATAGTGTAGTGCTGGCGGTCTATCTATTGTTTTCGGTTGCTTGCTTCTTTACCGTACATGAGCATTATCTGCCGGATTCCAGTTCTGTGAATACGGAGGATTTGATACGACTGCATCCACATACAATGGGTCATATGTACCAACTGGATCACTCTCATCAAAGTATGGCCAGTCTTCTTCAAGTGTATCTCCGTTTCTTGTGACAATATTATCCGGAAGGATACCTCTCATAACGAGATTCATTCTCGTAAGGTTATATGTATTTTCTTTTAATTCCTGAGCATAGTATTTAATTCTGTCACTGTCGCCCATATGTTTTCCAACTGCTTTACCAATGTTAATAAGTAAAGAGCCCGAACCAGACGTAGGATCATAGATCTTTATTTCTGTTCTGTCCTTTAAATGGTCTGCGACAATTTCAGACATAAGGAGTGATACCTCATGCGGGGTGTAGAACTCTCCTGCTTTCTTTCCGGCATTTGCAGCAAAGTTTGAGATAAGATACTCATAGATAAAACCTAGGACATCATAGTCCTGCTTTCCATCCATAGGGATATCTTTTATTAAATGCAACAGATCACTTATAGCTTTTGTCTGTGAATTTGAACTGTCTCCTAGTTTTGACAAACCAGTCTGCAATGTATCAAAAACTCCATCGAAAACCTTTTTATGAGAGGTGTTTATCAATCTACTAAATGCTGAAAGCGCATCTCTTACATCTGCAACATTAAAGTCACTACCCTTTGCAAGCCAAGTAGAGAACAAATTATCATAGCTTATGAAATATCCAATATTCTTTTGTATATTCTCAACTATTTCTTTGTCATCTTCTGTGACAGTATCCATGTCGTCATTAGTATATCCAAGTTCGATGAGATACTTTACTTCTTTGTCTGAAAGGAACTTGTAAAAGATGAATCCAAGGATATAATCCTTATATTCATTCGCCTCAATTTTAGACCGCATTTTATTTGCAGACTCCCATATCTTCGCTGCCAATTGTTGTTTGTTCATTTCTTTGCCTCCGATTATTTATTCTTTGTTTGCTCAAGCCATGCCTTTTCTAATTCACCAAAAGAAAAACCATTTTTTTCACAAAAATCCTTCATCTGTTTCATCGCCTTCATATTGGGCACAGTCTTCCCATTTTCCCATCGATTAATGGTTGAAAATGCCACACCGAACTCAGAGGCAAACTCTTCCTGCGTCATGAACGATTTTTGACGTATTTTCTTGATTTCATTAGATAAATCCATCTTGCACTTCCTCCGCATAAACATAGCTTAATTATAGCATTTATAAAGCAAGAATACAATCGTTTGGGAACAGCGTAAGCTGGGAGAATGCTTCACAGAGCGCAAGGATAGTATGCCAGAGGGAGAATTAATCTCTGTAACAATCGGAGAGGGAATCAAGAAGTTTTCTGAGCTTGGAAGACATGATAATTCCAATGATGATAAGTCGAAATATAAGAAAGTATGCGTAGGGGATATTGCCTACAACTCTATGAGAATGTGGCAAGGAGCAAGTGGGTATTCACCGTATGAAGGTATTGTAAGTCCTGCATATACGGTGCTTTCACCGATTACTGATGTAGTTGATTCAAAGTGTATTTCGTACCTTTTTAAACGCAGTGATATGACGCATGTTTTCCAAATGAATTCCCAAGGGATTACATCCGATAACTGGAATTTGAAGTACCCAGCATTAAGTGAGATTGAGATAATGGTATCTCCATACTTGGCTGAACAGCATAAAATTGCTGCCTTTTTATCGAGAATAGATAACCTTATCACCCTTCAACAGTGTAAGGCATAAAAAAAGAATCCAGTCCACTTGTCCCGGATTCTCTCTTTATATGCCATATTCACCATCTTAATCAATCTTTCTTACCCTTGGCGGTGTCGCAGTCTTTCTTTCTAACCAAGGTAACGTTGCATTAATCACGATACATAACTCTATCATTATCGCTATAATAAGGATTACTGCCTTTACGATTATCCTTGCTACGTTATTTCCGATGTGATCTGCCGGAGCCCAAAACAAAGCCGTCAGAATTATAATACCTCCAATTCCCGGAGCTAATGCTACAATTGGAACATATGATAATAGAATATACAACACAAAGAAAGCAGCCACCGCTATATATGCTCCCATTGTTCCTACCAACGGAGTCAACTTCTGATGAACTGGGATACACCAAATGATTGCAGGAATCAGATTTATCATCGGGAACTTATAATTCTTTTCATATTTACTTCTGTTTGTTTCTTCAACAATATACTTTGCCATAATCATTCCTCCGATTACATTGTACCATACATGTCGTGATTTACCTCAGCGGTATAGTAATGATTTATCGTGTTTGGTGCGTTATAGAGTGCTGTTGTCAGGTATGCTTTGATATTTGACACCTTGGTTGTGTTATTCTTCATGCAGCCGATAACATATTCCAAATGCGTTGAATTGAGCTTCAGAAACTTGCTCTTCACCAAGTTATACGGATAGTCTTCCCCTGCTATACGAATTGTCTTTCTTGGAACACAGACCACATCGCAGATCAGCTGATAAAGCTCGTCATACATTTCTCTATCAGACCATTTCTTGTTGCTCATCATGATGTCATAATCAATGTTTTCACGAATAAGCTCCATATATGCGGTAGTTTCATCCATCTGATCCATCCTCGTAACGCGGATAGGCGTATCCATACGCTCGCCGGATTGAATGATATGATCAGTATCACTAAATTCAATATTGTTAAAATCATTATTATTCGGGTCTGATTTCTGTACTACCCCTGGTATAGAATCCTGACAGGTACCGGTATTAACATCTGACTGGTCTTTCATATTTACCGGTCTAATATCTGTACCGGTAGAATATTTAGACTGGTGTTCTGCCACCGGTTCATTTTCCTTACCTGTACAATTTTCTGACCGGTCTAATGACTCTTCTTCCCCTCCGGATACGAAGTTCTTAACATAGATGATATTTGCAAGCCCATTTCTCTGCTCAATATCCACTAAGCCAATAGCCTGCAATTCCTTCAAAAGACCTACTGCTGTCATCTTGCTACAATTAAGATCTTCCATGATGCTTTTTATCGAATACTTGATATAAACCCTGTTCTGATCATCAAACCATCCGCTTCTGACGGAAAGTGACATACGATCAAGCATCAGTCCATACAAAAGCTTGGAATTATTCGATATATCCTTAAACCTATTGTCTGTTATCAAAGCCTTCGGCAGGCGGTAGAACGTAAACTGCTCTGCCTCCTGCCCATAATAAAACTCCAGCTTCAGCCTCTCCATTAACGCGGTTCCCCTTTCTCCTTCCATTCATCAAGGAGCTTTACGATAAGTTCCTCGATATCCTCATTGCTCATATCCGGGGTAAAATAGTTGTCCAGCTTCTTCTGGTTAAATACTACCTTACGTGGTTTTGGTTTCTTCTCCGACAGATAATCCTTTAAGAAATCTGCGTTCAGATAACCCTTGCGGGACGATTCCTTTATCCTTGCACTCTGCTCCTGGCTAAGTGACACTCCCATCTCCGAAATAACTTCATATACGATTTTCTGTTGCTCCTGCGGAATAAAAGAAAGATCCACCCCCTGACGAAGGCCCAGCTTCTTTTCATCCACCATAGCAAGCAATTTCTCATCCAAGCTGGCGATGCAGATTAAACGCTGAATGGTCTTCATGCTCTCCCCCGCCTGCTCACTCATAGCTTTAAGGGAAATACCCTGAGCCTTGCCCTGATGCTTCATGGCTTCATATTTCATCTGATAAGCCTTCGCTCTCTCACTGACTAGAATATCCTCACGCTGGATATTGGCATCCACCATGATTACTACAGCTTCATCATTATCACAGTCACGAACAATAACCGGCATGGTATCTTTCCCTGCCAGTTCGGACGCATGCTTTCTTCTGTGGCCGGATATAAGTTCATATCCACCTTCTGCTCTCGGTCTTGCGATAGCCGGAACCAACACGCCATACTCCTTGACGCTTTCCACCATTTCTTCCATATTTTCATCGTCTACGACACGAAAAGGATGGTTCTCAAAGGTATGCAGTTCCGATAAAGGGATCTCTACTATCTGTCCCTCAACAGGTTTTGCTTCTGCTGTAGTATTACCATCATTCTCAGCCAAAAACATATCATCATAGCTGGAAAGCTTGATTCTGTTTGATAATCCCTTACTGCTCATTGGCTAAAACCTCCTCTACAATCTTTTCATACGCCGCTGCTACTTTACCCTTGCCATCATATTTATAAATGCTGACTCCTTCGGCAGATGCCTCCGCAGCTCTAACGGAAAGCGGAATCACATCATCGAAAATATGGATACTGCTTCCATAGTGCTCATACAGCACTTCCGTGATTTCCTTAGCATAAATGGTTCTGTAATCCACCATCGTAATCAGAATTCCCATAATATGAAGCTTCGGGTTCATCTTGCGTTTCACACGGCTGATGGTCTTTAAAAGCTGTTCCAAACCCTTTATAGGCAGATATGCAGCCTGTACCGGAATGATTACTTCATCCGCCGCTACAAGGGCATTTAAGGTAAGCTGTCCAAGATTCGGAGAACAGTCCACAAGAATATAGTCATAATCGTCTCTTACAGATTCGATATACTCCCGAAGCGTTGTCTCCGAACTCATGATTCCAACAAGGGATGTTTCCACACCGGACAATTCGATATTTGCCGGCATAAGGTCGATACCTTCCTCATGATGCAGGATACCGGCTTTCAGATCATAATCGTCCTCGTTTAACACCCATTCCATTACATTGGCAAGTGTGATCTCCAGCTTATCCGGCTGCGGATATCCTAATGCTTCCGTGAGAGATCCCTGGGGATCATTGTCGATTACAAGGACTCTCTTTCCCTTATTTGCCAGACCGATGCCAAGATTTACCACAGACGTACTCTTGGCAACTCCCCCTTTTTGATTTGCACAGATAATTACTTTACACATCTCGATATGCTCTCCTTTCCAAAAACTTATCTTTCCTTCTGATTTTATTTTTCTTATTCTTATCCTCGTTCTCCTTAAACGCTTCTAAGATTTCCAACATAGTGCGAATCGGTGTAAAAAGCTCCTCATCTATCTCGGAAGCTGCTTCTAACCGCTCCAGTTCTTCGAGAATCCCGTACAGCTCCTTACGGAAATTAACCAGCATCATAGGATTTCCCTTCGCCGTAACCTTGTTATGCAATACCGAATCAAGAACGTAGTCCTGCTTTGTCGCATACCCAAGCAGTTTCCATCGCTTATCCAATTCCTTTCTCTCAGCAGGAGAACAACGGTAAGCAATAGTCTCACTTCGCAATCTTCCTTTTGGATCAAGATTCTTCGCTGACATCAAATCCCTCCTTCCATTCTTCATCAAGAGCCTCTGCCATATCATCCTGAATAGACGGCATCATATGTGCATAACGATAAGTAATATCCGAACTTTCATGGCCTACACGGTTACCGATAGCCACTGCCGAAAATCCCATATCTATAAGAAGCGATACATGGCTGTGTCTTAAATCATGAAGACGAATACGCTTTACCCCACTTGCCTTTACACCCCTATCCATCTCATGGTGCAAATAAGACTTTGAAATCACAAAGATCCTATCGCTCGGTTCAATGCCATAAATGCTATCAAGGAAATCTTTCATTTCTAATGCCACATTCTCCGGCATAGATATCATACGCACACTCTTTGGAGTTTTAGGTTTTGTAATAACATCCCTTCCACTTATCCTTTGATATGACTTTGTGATAGATAGCTTATTCTTATCGAAATCAAAATCCGCAGGAGTTAAAGCCATCAGTTCACCAATTCGGATCCCACACCAATACAAAAGCTCAAATGCCATATAGGAATAGGTTTTATTCGCGACCTCGGGAATGAAGCGCATATACTCTTCCTTTGTCCAAAAAAGCATTTCATCTGCATGGTGTTGTCCAAGTGGACCAGCAATTACAGCCGGATTCTTTGGCAGTTCGTAATACTTCACCGCATGATTGAATATGGCTGAAAGTTCCGCCTGCATCTTCCTAAGATAGGTTCCTTTGTATTTTTCACCATCCTGCGACTCACACTTACGCATCTCGTTTTGCCAAGCAATAACATCTCTCGGTGTAATCTCACGCATTACCAAATCTTTAAAATACGGTAGTATCTTTAACTCGATTACATATTCTTTGGACTTCCACGTATTCTCTCTAAGCTTTGGCTTTACATCATCGGTATAGCGTTTGTAAAAATCCCCAAAGGTCATATCAAGGCTACTGGCCTTTTCCAATGAAAAATGTCGTTCCCAGTCCTGTGCTTCCTTTTTGGTTGAGAAGCCACGCTTTAATTTTCTCTGCTGCTTACCTGTCCAGTCGGTGTAATACAACGACACATACCAAGTGCCTCTCTTCTTATCTTTATAAACTGCCATCTTCGTCCTCCTTTTCAAATGAATCAACTCCGTAGAATCTTTCTTCGAAATACTTTCTGCTTACTCTACCCGGGATTACCATGTAGCCTTTATCAGAAAGTTCCTTATTTAAGTCACGAACGATTGCATATGACTTTGATTCGGAAACACTCAATACCTGACAGATCTCTTTTACTGATATAAACGTTCTGCATTCAAACATATCTTTTGCCCTCCGCTTACGTACTATTTCTTGTTACGTAATACATTTGGGTTGAAAAAATCCCCATTACTAAACGAGAACAAAAAAAGTTTGAAATTTTATAATTTGTGGAAAATAAAAGATGAAAAACAGATTTGGACTTTATTCTGGAATTATTCCGATACAGTTTTTTCTGAGAAAAACAGTATCATAATCGTATCACGACACAAAAAAGGCCTGAAATCATGTTTTTTTAACATGATTTCAAGCCTTGAAAATACTTGATTTGTTATACCAACCTCTAAACCACTTCAGGTCTACTCAAACTCAATCGTTCCAGGTGGCTTACTCGTCAAATCATAGAATACACGGTTTACTCCGCGTACCTCGTTGATGATTCGGCTCATTACAGTCTGCAGTACTGCAAATGGAATCTCTGCGCTTTCGGCGGTCATGAAGTCGACGGTATTTACGGCACGCAGTGCAACTGCGTAGTCGTAGGTTCGCTCGTCACCCATTACTCCAACGGAACGCATATTGGTCAGAGCTGCAAAATACTGGTTTGGCATCCAGGATGGAGCTTCGCCGTTTTCTTTCTTGTAAGCAGCCACTGCCTTGTCCACTTCTTCGCGGTAGATGGCATCGGCATCCTGCACGATGCGGACTTTCTCAGCATTGACTTCACCGATGATTCGGATACCAAGACCCGGACCCGGGAATGGCTGACGGAATACCAGATGCTCTGGGATTCCAAGTTCAAGACCGGCTTTACGAACCTCATCTTTGAAGAGGTTACGCAGCG
Organism: uncultured Lachnospiraceae bacterium; assembly: GCA_900315735.1. Lineage (GTDB taxonomy): Bacteria > Bacillota > Clostridia > Lachnospirales > Lachnospiraceae > Roseburia_C. Next base: position 7,479 of record ONAD01000019.1, read on the forward strand.
GCTCGATGATTTCCTTGAAATCAACATATTCCGGGAGACCTCCTACATTGTGGTGGGATTTGATGACAGCAGATTCTCCACCAAGACCACTTTCTACCACGTCAGGGTAAATGGTTCCCTGTGCCAGGAAATCAACGGCTCCGATTTTCTTTGCTTCTTCTTCAAACACACGGATGAATTCTTCGCCGATAATTTTACGCTTTGCTTCCGGCTCTGTTACTCCGGCAAGCTTGTTGTAGTAACGCTCCTGAGCATTTACACGGATGAAGTTCAGGTCAAACTGACCATTCGGTCCGAATACATTTTCCACTTCATCTCCTTCGTCTTTACGAAGAAGACCATGGTCAACAAATACGCAGGTAAGCTGTTTTCCGATTGCTCTGGATAAAAGACCTGCTGCCACAGAAGAATCCACACCACCAGACAATGCCAGAAGTACTCTTCCGTTACCGACTTTTTCACGGATTTCCTTAATAGTATTTTCCACAAAGGAATCCATTCTCCATGTTCCGGCACAGCCACAGACACCACGGACGAAGTTGTGGAGCATCTTGGTTCCCTCTTTGGTATGGAGTACCTCCGGGTGGAACTGGATGGCATAGAGATTTTTTTCACGGTTTTCTGCTGCTGCCACCGGGCAGTCTGCAGTATGTGCTACGATTTCAAAACCAGGTGCTGTCTTTGAAATATAATCAAAATGGCTCATCCAGCAAATGGTCTTTTCTTCTACATTCTGGAATAATGGTGAGTTTTTATCCACCATTACTTCTGTCTTACCATATTCGCGAACCGGTGCTTTTTCTACCTTTCCGCCCAACACATGCATCATGAGCTGTGCACCGTAACAAAGTCCTAAAACCGGAATACCAAGTTCAAAAAGCTCTTTGCTGTAAGTCGGTGAATCTGCTTCATAACAGCTGTTTGGACCTCCGGTCAGGATGATTCCCTTCGGATTCATCGCTTTGATTGTCTCGATATCCGTGCGGTAAGAATATATTTCACAATATACCTTGCATTCACGGACACGTCTTGCAACCAGCTGGTTGTACTGTCCGCCAAAATCAATGACAATAACTTTTTCCTTATCCATGGACGTTTTTCCTCCTAATTTTTGCTGAGACTCGCCCAGCGTCTAAACTTCATTATAGTTGAGCCACCCTAGAAAGACAAGACCTATTTTGTTTTCACCAGACATTCTGAGTTGTTATTTGGGGCAAAGCATATTTTTTTATTATATGGAAATACTTTTTGTATGCGTAAAGATTATCTGATTAAATCCATCACACAATACATTTTCTTTTTCTTTCTGGGGGCGTTCCTTGGATACCTGTGGGAAGTGCTGCTTTTTTATGTGCAGGATGGTACTTTCTGTAACCGCGGTTTTCTCTATGGTCCATGGCTTCCGGTCTATGGCGTGGGGGCTGTCCTGATGCTGCTTATTTTAAGACGCTTTCAGAAGCATCCGGTCAAAGTCTTTTTTCTTGCGGCGCTTCTCGGCTCTTTCGTAGAACTTTTTATCGGCTGGTTTCTTGCCCAAGTTTTCCACCTGCGTTACTGGGATTACCATGGTTATCCACTGCAGCTTGGCGGTTATATCTGTCTTTATTCTGCACTGGGATTTGGCATCGCCGGTGTGCTCTGGGTCTGCGTGTTTGCACGGATTGCGTCCCATTTATGGAGAAAAATGCCAGTATCCCTGCAACGCATTTTTCTTACGCTGCTGATACTGGCATTTCTTTTTGATTGTGCCGCCGCACTGATTTTTCCCAACGCCGGGCACAATATTACATTTTCTTTGTTTCAAACATATCAACCCGTCACATGCTGATGAAGATATTTTTCTCTCGTTGCCAGTCCCCCACGGATATGACGCTCCGACTTATTGACGTCCAGCACTTTCCTTGCTTCTCTCGCCAGGGTCGGATTCACCTGGGATAAACGTTCTGTTACGTCCTTATGTACCGTGCTCTTGCTGATTCCAAACTGCTTTGCGGTCTGACGCACTGTCGCATTGTTATCTATAATGTATTTGGCTATTTCTACGGCTCTTTCTTCTATATAGCTTTTCAAAGAAAATCCCCTGCAATACTTGTTTTTACATTGTATGCAGAGGATTTGCTTTTATGTATGGCTTTTTATCTCATCTATATTCTATTTCAAATAACCCTTTTTCCCTGTGAATACTACTGCCGCTCCGCATAATGCCAAGAGTGCAAGCAGATATCCAACCGGTGATTCATCACCTGTTTTCAATACTTTTGTTTTCTGTGCTGTGGTCTGGTCTGCAGTTGCATTATTACTTCCATTTGTTGTATCAGCTTTCTTCGCAACGGTAAATTCGGCGGTTGCTTTCTTTTCTTCCCCACTGATAGAGGACACAATCGCAACCGTATGCTTTCCGGTAGCAAGGCTTTCTAAGTATTCTGCAGTAAAGGTGACAATGGTAGAGCCTTCTGTTACCGTATAATTTTTTGCATCTACTACGGTGCCATCCACTTCTACACGAACAAAACTGCTGATACCTGCGTCACTGCGGAAACGAAGCGTTGCACCACTTTCCTTTGTCCATTCTCCACCGGCACCTTCAATAATGACCGGTGTTACCGGTTTATAATCCGGGTTCTTCTCATTACAACCTTCCCGTCTGCAGACTTCTGCATTGTTGCTAAAGTCATGTCCTAATGGATTTCCACTGGTAAATGTTTCCGTTCCCTTTGCTCCACACAGCTTGCAGCATTTGTAGTAAACTGCCGGTGCCGTACAGGTTGCTGCTGTTTTCAGATAGGAATCTGATACTGTTTCCACCCATTCACCATGCTTGCATGTAATTGTAAATTCTTTTGTTGCTTTCGTATCTGTTCCAACTGTAATCTGTGCCTTATAACTGCCCGGTAACTTTGGTGCACCTCCAACGGCTTCTGCTCCGCTGTTGTCACTGTTGGTCTTTGTGTCTGTTCCACTCAGATAATATACGATTTCCGGAACCGGTAGATTAAGTCTCTTCCAGTCTTCGGATGTTGTTATATTGGCAGCTTTTGCTGTTCCATCATAGTCTGTATTCTCAGCTGATAAGGATAACCATAAAGATGTATCTTTCTCTTTGCAATCCCCCAAGCCACTGCAGGCTGCAAGAATACGGCTTCCATCTTTGTTTTCATCTACGGCATAACCCCATGTGTGACTGTGCTTCCACATACCAATCAGGAGTGTTTTGGCAGATTTAGCATCCATATAATTTTGACCTACTCCAATATAATCTCTCCAAACTTGTGGCGTATCTGTCAATTCTGAAATATCTGCCATCATAGCTGTAGAACTTTTCATTGACATGGCATCTCCAACTGTAATGCATGCATCTCTTTTTCCATATTCGTTCGATACAGAAATGGCACCCCAGCCAAGTCCATCTCCAGTTGCATAAAGAGAACCGTTTGGACTATTCTCAATGCTTACACTTCCATATCCAAAAATTGCAAAATCACCATAGTTTTCCGATTCCTCTTTTATGCTGACCAACTCATTGTTTCCAACCAGTGTAATATGAATGTTATCTACATAGCTTAATACATTATTATAATACGATTTTAATTTTAAATTAGAAAATGTCACCTTAGAAAAACTGTCAAAAGGTGGGTTATTAAATTCTCCCAGCTCAATAATATCTGATGTAGGTTCTTCATTTTCATCCATTGCAATCGTAATGTCATCCGTCAGAATGGTAAGCGAATTTCTATTTCCAGATTCATATTTTCCATAGGTATAATCGACTCCTTCTACAATCGTTCCCGAATCCCTTGACAACGTGAATGGTCCTGCCTGAACCGAATTTGTAGCTGCCTTTGTCTCAACTGTCATCCCCTGCATAAGACCTGCTACCATCATCAACGCAAGTAACAAGGAAAATAAACTTTTCTTCTTTTGTTTCATGTACATCCTTCCCTTCTTAAATTACCTTTTTTTCTTTCTTTTTTCACTTTTCACACTCTCAATGCTGTGTTACAATTACACTGTTATTTTACACCGTACATCGATGTACGATGCAATTATTTTACAAATTTTGCCGGTAATTGTGAAAAAATATATGATATGGAAATTTTTGAAGAAATGAAGACCGGCTGCTTTGCCTTAAAATGCCGTAGGCAACCGTCTTTATTTCTTCAAAATTTCTAAATCCATTCTTTTCACAATCACCGAATAAATAAAAAGGGGGAACATTTTGAAAGAACTGTTTTCAATTGGAGATGCCGCAGACTTTGTGGGCATCACAAGAAGAATTATTTTAAATTATGAAGCTCATGGACTGGTTTTTCCGGATGAAAAAGAAGACCCATCCGGCAATCGTTACTATACCATTGATACACTGACGAAGATTCGAACCATCCGCTCGCTACAGAATCTTGGCCTGTCACTGGATGAAATCCATGGCTACTTCGACAACTCCAACGACCTTTTATCCATGGTTCGAAGGCTGGAAGCTTTGCGGGATGAATTAAATGCCAATATCAAAGCCTTATATGAAAGAATCAATCAGGGATTTGAATCAATGGAAATCATTACAATTCCACCACAAACGGTGTACTGCCGCAAAACGGAAAGTGACAGCATCGCAGAAAAGACGAATTTGTTAAGAGAGGTTGCCTTGGAAGCACTGCAGAAATATGGTCCGGCACATACTGGGCAGATTTATTTTACGGAAGCTCCCATTACGGATGCAAAGGATATGTCCTTTTTTGCTGTTGTCCCGGCAGGAAGTAAGGGAGAACATATCTTAAATTTCCCTGCCCAGAAAGCAGTCTGCCTCTATCATCATGGAGCGTATGAAGAATTGCCATCGGTTCATGATACCCTGCTTTCCTATGCCAGAGAGCAAAAACTTACACCGGTTGGTATCTTCCGTCACTGTTACTTAGAGGGGCCACCACAACATAAAGATAAAAGTAAATTTATTACCCAGGTACTGCTTCCGGTGTGCTGATAATGTGTATTACTGATAACGCATATTTGCTGATACTGCTCATACAACAATATTATGCATGTTCTAAATGACATGTATCCGGCTCCACCTGCCGCTTAGATACCGGACGCTGAATGCGATGGCACGAAGCGTCCAATCGGCAAACATGCCAATCCACACCGCCATTGGTCCGAAACCACAGCTGCGGATCAGATATACACACAGTGCCACACGGCAGAACCACATGGTAAGGCTGGATAAAATCATGGAGAATTTCACATCTCCGGCGGCACGCATGCCATAAGCCGGGATAAATGCCAGCACCCATACAATCGGTTTTACAATCGTAATTGCTATTATCATTTCCATGCAGAGGGAGGCACTTTCTGCTTCCATTCCAGCTAAAAATGTAACCGGCTTTGTCAATAAAAATACCACTGCACAGGAAATCAGAATAACAATTTCTGCATAGCCGCAGAGTTTCACCATATAATAACGCGCCTCTTCCACTTTTCCGGCTCCAATACATTGTCCTACTACTGTCATCAGGCCGATTCCGATTCCAATGGCTCCGATTCCATTTAAATTTTCCAGTATAATGGTCATTGCCTGTGCGGCAATAGCTGCCGTTCCAAGGGTTGATACGCTGGACTGGATTGCCAGTTTACCAAACTGGAACATTCCATTTTCAATTCCGGACGGAAGTCCGATGGAAAGAATTTTTCCAATCAGTGGGAAATTTGGCCGGATTTTAAGATAATGATTTACCACAATCACCTGATCCGGTTTCCGCAGATTCCAGAAAATTACTACTGCACAGAAAATTCTTGAAAATAAGGTAGAAAGAGCTGCTCCCTCCACGCCCATTTTTAATCCAAAGATAAGCACTGCATTTCCTGCAATATTGAGTCCATTGGAAAGCACGGAAATCATCATTGGAAAACGGCTGTTTCCTGCTGCCCGGTAAAAAGCTCCACCGGCATCAAAAAGTGCAATAAACGGAAAGGAAATGGCTGTCAGCAGGAAATAAATCACGGAATTATCCATAACCGCCTTCTCCACCTGTCCGAAAATCAGATGCAGCAACGAGCCACGAAATACAACGCAAATCACAGACAATACCGTAGAAATCGTCAGTACGCTTAAAGTCATCTGTCTCGCAGCCTCATTGCTGGACTCCCGGTCTCCCCTTCCAAGATACTGAGAACAGATAATTGCCGCTCCTGCTCCCAATGCCGTAAATACCTGTATGACCAGCACATTGATGGAATCCACCAGTGATACCGCAGAGATTGCCGCACTTCCCACATTGCTTACCATCATGGTATCCGCCATTCCCATAAAGGAATTCAAAAGCTGCTCTACCATTATCGGCAGAAGCAGCGTAAGGAGTTGCTTATTGGAAAACATCATATGCTTCCGGTCTAATTTTGTTGCATCATATAATCTTATCTTTTGCATTTTATTTCACTTCTTGCTCTTTTACTACCGGAGTAAAATCTTCTGTATCTCCACAGAAGAACCCGCCTGCTCCGGCGATAATTTTTTGCATGATTTTTTGCATAAATGCATAATTTTCTGTGTCAATTGTGACAGCAAAAAGAGCATGAATATCATGCTCTTTTAAATAAGCATTGGCATATTCATCCTTTAAATTGACTGCAATCTCTTCGATATCCATGGAATGATGCTCCGGAACCTCCACCTCTAATACTCCCGCCTCTTTCCAGATTTCTGTTTCGATGCCATCCATTCCCTCTAATGCATTTTCAATCTCTGCTACTGTGATGGAATCTGGATTCATATAAAGCCACTCTTTGGTAACGGTGGCTGTGCCTGCTTTCTTTTCTCTTATTTTCTTTAACTTTGATTTATTCTTCATATCCGCTCCTGTTTGTGTTTATAGATATGTTCATATTAGCACAAACATGGACTTCTGTCTCCCTACTTTTTTACTTCTCCATCCATAAAATATAAACGGGATGCAAAATCCGGGTAGTGCCTTACCTTATCATTGTATCCGGTTCCGCCAAATGCCGGACTGACATGAACGCCGCCATACATTAAGGTATCTCCATATGCATGGAAGTCTTCCGTCTCGCCATCCATTTTTACCAATTTCGAAAGCACCTGATGGGTCAGGGAATCCTGTCTGATGTGAACCGGTGAAACGGTATTTACCAGGTCTCCGAATTCTTTGATATTATATTTTAATTTCCGGTTGTAGAAATGGTAACGGACATCCGGCAGCAATCCCTTCGGATAATAGGTCTGCTGCTGCGTATTTGGTACCACTAATTTCTGCATCAGCATACCCACTGCCTTCGTGCCATCTTCCGATACGCAGGTCCATTCCATCTGATTACCGGCTTCATCCGCTAAAACGCTGCCGCCCATTCCACTCTGTGTTCCGTCGTAAAAGCTTCTGCCCCGGTAAAAGGTTCCCTGCTGCAACACCTTCCGCCATTTCTTATATAATGCAATCTGCTCCTTCATGGCTTCCTTTTCTTCTTTTTTCATATCGCAGAGGTTGCATTCATAGCCGAAGCTTCCAAAGCATGCCACCTGAAATCTTGTCTCTAATGGCGTATTCCGCAGCGTCTGGTGATTCGGGCAGGCAGACACATGAGCACTGACTGCTGACAGCGGATAGCCGTAACTATAATTTTCTTCTATCTCCGCCCGGCACAATGCATCCGTATCATCACTGCCCCAGATCTGCGGAAAATAGCATAAGATTCCAAGGTCAAAGCGGTTGCCGCCTGCTGCACAGCCTTCAAATAAAATCTCCGGAAACCGTTCCGTCAGCTCCTTCATGCAGCGGTATAATCCCAGCACATAGCGGTGTGCCACTTCTCCCTGCCGTTCCGGTGGAAGTGCTGTGGAATAATAATCACTGAAGGTCCGGTTCATGTCCCATTTCACATAGGAAATGTCTGCTGAAGAAAAGACTTTACTCATGCTCTCAATAATATAATCCTGTACTTCTCTTCTTCCCAAATCTAAAATCCGCTGGTTTCTTCCTTCCGAATGAGGCTGTCCCGGAATCTCAATGGTCCAGTCCGGATGTGCCACATAAAGTTTGCTTTTCACATTGACCATTTCCGGCTCCACCCAGATACCGAATTGCAGTCCCAGTCCGCGAATCTTATCGGATAAACCCTTAAGCCCACCCGGCAGCTTCTTCGCATTTGCTTCCCAGTCTCCTAAGGAACTGCTGTCATCCATCCGTTCGCCAAACCAGCCGTCATCCATTACAAATAATTCTATGCCGACTTCTTTTGCTTCCTTTGCCAGCTTCAGTAACTTCTTCTCACTGATGTCAAAATAGGAAGCCTCCCAACTGTTAAGCAGTATCGGCCGCTCCTTCTTCTGCCAGGTTCCACGGACAATATGCTCCCGGATAAAATGATGCAGCCTCTGGCTCATCTGGTTAAATCCGTTTTCTGCATATGCCATCACTGCCTCCGGTGCCTGAAAGCATTCTTCCGGTGCCACTTCATAGGAAAATGCCTGTGGGTTGATTCCTGTCACCAGACGCATTTTGCCAAAGCTGTTTACTTCTGTTGCTTCATAGTGATTACCGGAATAGATAAGGTGAAAACCAAAGCATTCCCCGGCATCCTCTGTGGTCTTCGGCCGGCTTAGCATCACAAAGGAATTGGCCCGGCTGGAGGTGGTTCCGGTATAGGAAGCATTTACTAATTTTCCTGCTATTACCGGCATATCACTCCGCTTCATTTCTCTTGCCCAGGCTCCATGAAATGTAGTAAATGCATAATCATGCCCATCAAAGTCAAGCTGCAGGCTCATCAGCCGCTTCAATTGCACAGCTTTCTTTCCGTTATTATAGAATTTCGCACTGCGGCTGATGATGTCACAGGATGGATAGACATAATAATACAATTCCAGTGCCAGCTCATTTCCTTCGTCCGCAAGCCGGATACAAAGCTGCTCCACTTCCTCTTCGCTGCCATAGGAACCCGGCAGTTCCGCAAAGGCTTCCTTACCTTTGGTTATCTCTGCTTCCTTGTATACAAAATCTATCGTATTGCTTCCATTGGCATTCACCACTTCCACAAAAGGCTCTCTTATATCTCCTTTTCCATAGGAGGACATTTCAAGGCGCATATCCTCTAAGGAATATGCTTTCTGCTCTTCGTTATACAGATTCACATTACCCGGTGCAAAGACATGCTTTTCCACCAGCGGCTGCATATCTGCTTCGTCCTCGATATGAAGCTTTCTGCCATAATAAAGATGTTCCAGCTGTCCGGTAGGAAGTACCCGGAAGCAATAGGTAGTATGGTCGGTATCCAGAATAAAATAATCCTTTTTCTTACGAATCATCGATAATTTTCCTTCCCTTTAATCTGCTCTGTGATTTCCTGCACTTTTTCTTCTGTCAGGATAAATTTCTTACGGAATACCAGCACTGCAATCAGTAAGCCGATAATCGGAATTCCTGCCATCGTCATGCGGAGTCCTAAAAGGGAGCTGCCGGACGCAGCAGCTGCGGCTGCTGTTTCTGCAGTATCATTACTTAAGTGGCAGAGATTTAAGCAGATGGAAGCTGCCAGTGCAGCTACTCCGGATGCCAGTTTTACCACAAAGGTCTGCATGGAAAAGATAACGCTCTCATCTCTCCGGTTATTTTTCAGTTCGCCATAGTCCACGGTATTTGCAAGAAATACGGTGGTAAGTACCGTCAGCATTCCAAAGGCTGTAAAGATAAAGAATGCCGGAATAAATAATAACAATAAGTTTGACATATTTGTCAGTGTCAGTATAAATAATACACCATAACCTGCGATTGCCATAACGAAGCTTACATAAAATACCTTCAAGGCACTTAAGAATTTACGCAGCAGTGGGAAGAATATCATCATGGAAATAATCTGGATTCCACCACCAAAGGTATTGAATAAAGTATAGCTGTTATACCACGCGTCCCCGCCAAAATCATATTTGAAGAAATAAATCAAAAGGTTTGAAGTAATATAAAGAGAGCAGTTAATCAGCACTATCGTAATAACAACGGTCATTGCCTGGTCATTCTGTAACAATGCTTTAAACATCTGTCCCACCGATGGAGAGTCCACATTTACGGTAGATTTCTCCTTGATGCTCATGCAGGTAATGGTGATAAAGATAACAAATAATATTGCAAGAATCAGTGCAAACCATTTAAAACCAGCACGCTCATTGCCCTGTCCTAATACGACCACACATTTTACAGTAATAATCGTAACTAATGCGGAACCTACTCCTGCACAGGAACGGGCAAGGGTAGAAAGCCCCTCTCTTTCTTTTCCACCTTCGGTAAATGCCGGAATCATGGACCAAAATGGAATGTCCATCATGGTATAGGTAACGCCCCACAATATATAAGTTACTGCTGCATAGGCAACCAGTCCGCCGCCATCTAATGCAGGTGGTGCAGCAAACATCAGATATAAGATTACTGCATTGGTTATGGTTCCAATCAAAAGCCACGGACGGAACTTACCCCAGCGGGTTCTTGTCTTGGCTACGATAATTCCCATAATCGGATCATTAAATGCATCAAATACTCTTGCTGCCATCAGGATAATTCCCATCGCAATGGCACTGACATTCAAAATATCCTGATAGTAATATAAAATGTAACTTGCAGAAAGCATGTATACCATGTCTTTGCCAACTGCACCAAGGCCATATGCCACTTTTTCTTTTGTTGTTAATCTCATTGTCCTTCTCCTCCTTTTCGTAAGCCCATTGCCAGTTCCACTACCCTGTATGCGCCATCGTAAATCCCCTGTTTCTTATTTTCCATAATTGCTTCACACATATCGGTAAGCAGATGGTCTGAGCTTTGGAATAATTCCAGCATCTGCAAGGTATGTGGAATATCACGGCATTCCAGGGTACCGTCTCCAATCTCTGCGGAATGGATGGCACCCCACTGTTCATGTCCACCCACTCTTTTGATAAAGAGCTTTGGCACCGGATAAAATGCCAGCTCGCTAGGCTTTGTCACCAGCATATCGCAGCTTCGCATCAAAAGATTCGTGCAGTACACTGCTTCGAAAATATTCTTATGGTAGAAGCCATGGACTCCGGTTACTTCCCCATCCAGTGCAGCTTCGGCAAACTGCTTTGTATTCTCCCAGTCATCAAAATGCTCCGTTGCTGCATTTTTAAGTCCCGGAATTTCCTGTAATAATTCTTCCCAGACATTCCGGTAATCTCCTACATTGACATAAAGTGCTGCCCTGCCTTCCCGGATTGCCGGCAGCAGATATCTGATAATAGCTGCAAAAATTTCTCTCTGGGCTCCTGCTCCGCCGATGGTTAATAAGAAACGCATCGGTTTCTTCTCCTGCTTTCTTTGGATTCTCGCTTCGCAGTCTGCTTCAATATTGCTTACCAGCTCATGGTCAATATAATGTCCCGTGTATATAAGATCTTTTTCCGGCATAGGATTTAAGACATCTTTTCCCTGCATGCCATTTAAAATCCGATAGCCCTGATACGCATAATGAGTCTGAACTGTATGAAGGCTTCCTTCGGATAAATGCAATGCCATCGGCCAGTTATCCGGAATCGCATTGACTACATATTTCATGCCGGCATGTATAGCTGCCTGTGCCGGCCACACATGGGTTGCTACCACCGGAATTTCCTTTGGTACATTCCGGTAAACCGGAGCCATAAGCTCTGCATTTTTCTGGTCAGAAGCATTATAGGAAAGCTTCCGGAACCATTCATAATTCATTGGCTCCCACACCAGTTTATTAAAGAGCTTACTCTTACCGGAAAGTCTAGAACCCAGAGAATACAAATCATTCTGTGCGCCAATGACCTTCGTGCAGGTAGTCCTAGGATAGGAATTTAAGTCCATCCAGTATGGTGTGTAGCCCATGGATTTTGCTGCGGATGCAATTGCCATGGAAATCCGGTAATGTCCAAATCCCATACGGATATTTCCTACAATGATTCCCTTCTCTTTGTCAAATTCCAGTTTCGAAGCCTCTTTCTGCTCCGGCAGCAGCACATCCACAACACCAAGGGAATCTCCGATATGTGCATTTTCTTTTAACACCACCGGATAATCCACCTTGCTGTCATCCCCGAATTTCTTTTGAAACTTCTTCTTACTCTTTACCGCTTTCCGGTACACCTTCTGCGGCATTTTGTTTCCGAAGATTTCCCTTGATTTCTCCTTCATAGATACCCTCCTTATCGTTATACTCCCTTATTCTATTTCAAATGTAATTTCTCTGGTTCCTGCCTGGTGGCTGCTTATCATAAGTTTTCCGCTTCCGGTCTTTCCTATGGTCTTTACATAAGTGCCACCCATACCGCCCTGCAGGCTGATGATGTCCGGTCCGATGAGTTCTAATGCTCCCTCACATTTTAGCTGTACTGGCTCCTGAAAATATGGCAACAGATTTCCATTTTCATCCACTGCCTGTATTCTTACCGCAGCCACATCATAGGTATGTGTTTCTTTTAATTTCTGACTGCTGACCGTAATCTGATACTGCACCTTCTGTACTGGCTCCCTTACTAAAGTTTTGACCACCTTACCATCCTTTATGGCTTCTAACTTATATACCATGGATTGTCCGCCCCAGTCCCCGACATACTTGTTATAAAGTGCAACCGCATCCTCCATCTTCATATGATAAAAAAGCATCAGTTTTGCTGCCAGATAATATGCTCTTTTCGGCAGATGATTCATGCCATAGCGTGCCGCCAGATTCAAAACTTCTTTTACCATTGCAGCCTGTTTCGGTGCGAAATCCTCTCCCTCTTCGATGGCATTTCCAATGTAATCATCAATTGGAACCGGACCATGTTTCAGATTCTTATATGGAGAATCCGTTTTCTTATATTCCTTGGTAAACCGGTCATTTTTGTACATTTTAACACTGTCTGCATTGGTAAAAATATAAGTCTCGCCCCGGTTGCAGGCTGGATGTTCTCCAATATCCATCGTTGAACTTAAAGCTAATACCGGTCTTTCTTCCTGCTGGCAGGCATACACATCTGCCGCCATTTTCGGATTACGGAACATGTCTAAGACTCCGTGATAGCAAATTCTGTCTCCACTACCGAAATCTTTATGTGTATTATAATCTGCCATACACCATCCGAAGCTTCCGGCAATGTCCTCTTCTCCTGCTACTGCATCCAGCACACTGGCGTGGCGGAGTGCATGCCACATACGATGTTCTTCCCAGTCGAAGGATTTGGTGGAATACATATGTCCGTTATATTCCGTGATAAGATACGGTTTTTCTATATCGGATGTCACATTCTTCTTATGCTCACAGCCTTTGTTCAGACCATTGTGTACAAAATCATTATAGGTATATACATCCTCCAAAAGACTGCTCTTTTTATGTGCCCGCACGCCACCAGTCTGTCTGGTATCATCTAACTTATGTGCTATTGCATTGGTGCGGCGGTAAAATTCATCGTCATCCTGCGATTCATTAATCCGCACTCCCCAGAGAATAATGGATGGATGGTTGCGGTACTGTATCACCATGTCTTTTACATTTTCCACAGCCTGCGCTTTCCATGCTTCATCGCCGATATGCTGCCAGCCAGGAATCTCGGTAAATACCATAAGCCCCAGCTCATCGCACCGGTTTATAAATTCCTGGGACTGCGGATAATGGGATGTCCGCACTGCATTCAGCCCTAACTCTTTCTTTAATACTTCCGCATCCATCCTCTGTATGGAAGCCGGCATGGCATAACCCACATAAGGATAACTCTGGTGACGGTTTAGTCCCCGAATTCGAAGCTTATGCCCATTTAAGTAAAAGCCATCTTTTTGGAATACTGCCTGACGAAAGCCCACCGTTGTTACAACCTCATCGATTATATTATTTCCGGTTACAAGCTGGGTCTTTACTTCATATAACGCCGGATTCTCTACCTCCCATAGGGATACGATTCCTGCCGGAAATGCAAGTGTTTTCTTTCCCTCCTGCGTAGGAATTTCAGCAAGCGTTTCCTCTCCAGCCAGACGGTATTCCTCTTCACCTTTTTTCCGGATGTTCTGCCGTAACAACAGGTTTTCTTTGTTTCCTGCCAGCGTGATTTCCGATAGCAGTGTTCCCTTCTTCGTTTCCAGCTCCACCTGTGGTTTTAAAAATACATCTGCAAGATAGCTTTCCTCATTTATCTCAAGGTACACATCCCGGTAAATTCCACCGTAAGTCATATAATCAATGACAAATCCAAAGGGCGGAACATTCAGATTCTCATTGCTGTCTACCCGCACTGCAATGATATTATCTTCCCCATAATAAAGCAGTGCTGAAATATCAATGGTAAATGCCGTATATCCGCAATGGTGTGCGCCTGCTTTCTTTCCATTTACATAGACTTCACTGTCATGGGCAACTCCTTCAAAGGTCAGCCGCACTACTTTTCCTTCCCACTCTTTCTTCGCCAAAAGGTGTCTGCGGTAGCCGCTTACCATCTGATAGGCATGTTCATCAAAATAGTGAAAAGGCAGTTCCTTTACCGTATGGGGAATCCGCACGCTCTGCATCGCTGCTTCGTCATATTCTGCGTTACTTTGTGCTGCTTCCCATTTCTCACTGAAATACCAGTCATTGTCCAAATAGTATTTTTCTCTCATACCTTTTCCTCGCTCTTTCTACTGGTGTATTTCTATTCATGCATCTCTATTCGCACATATCTATTGCCTCGTGATAATTCCATCCACCAGAATATTCACTACTTCCTCTAACGCCTCACCATAGGAAAGTTTGCTCTGAATCAGGATGTCTCTCTGGAAGAACTGCTCTAAGGAGGCTTCCAGCATCATCTTTAAAACAGGTATGTTGATGCGGCGGATTACGCCTTCCTCCATGCCTTGTTCCAATAACGCAATGGTGGTCTCCCAGCCGGTCTCTAACCGAAGTTCCACCTGATGATAGATTTCCGGAAATTTATCTTTTAATAAATACATCTGCCGGAAATCAATTTCCTTATAACTCTCCGGCATTACCCCTAAGATTTTCCGTATTTTTTCTAAAGTGCCAAGGCTTTCATCTGCCATAACTTCCCGTTCACTTTCCTTGATGCAGTCAAACAGATAATCCACCATGGCAAGAAATAACGCCTCTTTATCTGCAAATACCTGATAAATCGTTTTCTTGCTGATACCAAGAATGTGGGCGATATCATCCATGGTAAATTTCAATCCCCTCTGGTTAAATGCCTGCATCGTGCCCTGCAATATTTTCTCTCTCAATTCCATGTTCACTACCCCTGTTCTCTGTGGAAACTACTTTTTGTTTTTCGGTTTCCTTAATTGTAACACCTTGGGATTTCCGCTACAAGAAACTGAATTACCAAAATTGGTTTCCTGAATTTGTGGATTTTGACGAGAAGGGGATTTCAATGATGCCAAATGTTCTTCGGAAGTTTTTTGTGCAAAAAAAGCAGACATAAATCACCACCTTAAATGGTAATAAATGTCTGCTTCAAATTGTTTTATTTAATTTAATCTCCTCTTACAGGAAGATATACTTACAAATGAATAATACTGCAAGAATATACATCAGCGGAGTAATCTTCTTAGCTTTACCACAGATTAAGTTGATGATAACGTAAGAGATAACACCGATTGCGATACCTTCTGCAATGCTGTACATAAGAGGCATAGCGATTAAGCAAAGGTATGCAGGAGCTGCTTCTGTAACATCGTTGAAGTCAATCTTAACGATTGCAGATACCATAAGGAATCCAACGAAGATTAATGCAGGAGCGGTAGCAAATCCTGGGATTGCTGTAAAAATTGGTGCAAAGAAGATTGCAATCAGGAACATGAATCCGGTTACAACAGATGCAAAACCGGTTCTGGCACCTGCACCTACACCAGCAGAACTCTCTACGAAAGTTGTGGTTGTAGAAGTACCAAGAACAGCACCAGCGGATGTTGCGATAGCGTCAGCTAATAATGCATTTTTAACTCTTGGAAGCTTTCCTTCTTTGTCTAACATACCAGCTTTATCAGAAACACCGATTAAGGTTCCGATGGTATCAAACATATCTACAAATAAGAAGGATAATAATACTACGATAAAGTTAACAATACCTACACCGGTAAAGTCAGCTTTGAAACACTGTCCAAAGGTTTCTCCGATTTTGGTGAAGTCTGTCATTGCAAATGTAGGATATAAAGAATAGAATCCAGCTTCTGCATCAATCTGATAGATACCTGCTGCCTGGCAGATCATACCAAGAATCCATGTAGCAAGGATTCCGATAAGGATAGAACCTTTTACATTCTTTACATATAAGATAATGGTAAGAAGTAAACCAATCAGTGCAAGTAAAGCACAGATTCCTTCTGTATGCCAGTTCTCTGTAAATTTAACATAAGATAATAAAGTAGAGCTGTTGTCAACAACAATGTGAGCACCCTGTAAACCGATGAAAGCGATAAACAGACCAATACCGGCACTTACACCTTTTTTCAGTGTAGCAGGAATGGCATTGAAAATTGCCTCACGTACATTAGTCAGTGAAAGTACGATAAAGATGATACCTTCAATGAACACTGCCATTAAAGCGACTCTCCAGTCATAACCCATATTTCCACATACTGTAAATGCGAAATATGCATTCAATCCCATACCAGGAGCTAATGCAAATGGATAATTAGCCATCAAAGCCATTGCAAGTGTTCCGATAAAGGATGCAAGACAGGTTGCAATCAAAACTGCAGTAGGATCCATACCAGCAGCAGATAACAGGTTCGGGTTAACTGCCAGGATGTAAGCCATTGTCATAAATGTGGTAAGACCTGCAATTACTTCTGTCTTGACGTTAGTGTTGTTCTCTTTGAATTTGAACATTTTCTCTAACATTTTTCTTCCTCCAAATTGTTTTTTATACCTAAAGCCAGCCTCTCTGGCAATAAGTCATGTTAAACTTCTCTTCTGTAAATTATTTTCCTTCATATGTAATTACAGAAGCAACATCATAATCCTTCAAACGCTCTCTTCCCTTTAATCCAGCCAGTTCCATTAAGAAAATGACCTTAACTACTTCACCGCCGAGCTGCTCTACTAATTTGATTGCAGCTTCAATAGTTCCGCCGGTTGCGATTAAGTCATCTACTAAAACAACCTTCTGTCCCGGTTTGATGGAATCCTTGTGCATCTCAATAGTAGCCTGTCCATACTCTAAATCATAGGACTGGGAAATGGTCTCACATGGCAATTTTCCTTTTTTACGAACCGGTACGAACGGTTTGTGCATTTCATAAGCAATTGGTACTCCGAAAATGAATCCTCTGGATTCTGTACCTGCAACCACATCATAGTCCACGCCATCTAAAAGCTTGATCATGGAATCAATGGCAAGCTGAAGTCCGTCTGCATCCTGCAATACGGAAGTAATATCTCTGAAAATAATTCCCGGCTCTGGAAAATCCGGTATACTTCTTACATATTCTTCTATTTTTTTCATCTTAATACCCTTCTTTCTATTTACTGCCCTCTGTTTTAAAAAACACCTTTTTATTATAAATTTATACCGTCAGAAATACAAGCAATTTTTTATAAAATGTTAAGTTTTTCGTTACATTTTTTTATGGAAAGTTGCTATTTTATTGCAAATATATTAAGATGTTCTATACGAAAGAAAAGTTCGGAAAGGGGATTTTTTGTGAAAATTCTGATTTTATCCTGTAACACAGGAGAAGGACATAACGCCGCCGGTCATGCCGTGGAAGAAGCCGCCTTAGCAAGGGGACATGAAGTGGATTTCGTAGATGCCATGCAGCTTGGCAAAAGGCATACTTCACGTCTTATCAGCGGACTTTATATTGGGATTGTAAAGCATCTGCCGTGGTTTTTCGGTTTCATTTATAAGCTTGGAATGCTTATCAGTAACCGTCATTTCAAATCTCCGGTATACTGGGCAAATGCAAAGCTTGCAAAACCGCTTGCATCCCTCATCGAAGAAGGAAATTATGACATTGTGGTGATGCCGCATCTCTATCCGGCAGAAACCATTACTTATATGAAGAAACACAACATGCTGCCGGTAAAAGCAGTTGCTATCGGAACCGATTATACCTGCATCCCTTTCTGGGAGGAAACCAACTGCGACTACTATGTTATTCCTCATGAGGATTTGATGGACGAGTATATAAAACGCGGTGTTCCAAAGGAAAAATTACTTCCTTATGGTATTCCAGTGCGCCATTCTTTTGCAAAGCATACACCAAAGGACATTGCCCGCCGCAAATGCCACTTAGATGCCGATGCTCCGACCTTTCTCATTATGAGCGGAAGTATGGGCTTCGGAAAACTGGCAGTCTTTGCCATGGCACTCTATAAGCAATGCAAAAATGATGAACACATTGTAATTATCTGTGGAAATAACAAGAAACTGCAGTCTGTTCTCACCAAAGAATTTAGACATTGCCCGCGGGTTCATGTCTTAGGCTACACCAGACATGTTTCCCTTTATATGGATGCCTGTGATGTCATCTTTACCAAACCGGGCGGACTTACCTCTACCGAAACTTTGGTAAAGGGAATCCCAACTATCCATACCGCACCGATTCCGGGCTGTGAAACCGCAAACAGTGCATTTTTCGTAGACCGTGGCATTTCCTATGCCTCTAAATACATGTTGGAGCAGATTCGCCTTGGCATGCTGCTGATGCGAAGCAATGACCTGCAGGAAGAAATGCATGCTGCACAGCTTCGGGAGCAGAAAGCCGATGCAGCGGAACGCATTGTAGACCTGTTGGAATCGCTGTCTGAAAAATAACGACCGTAACTTTTGACCGAACAGGCGATTGTGAAAGCGTGAGGAGACGATTTGCCCCATAATATTACGCTGATTCACAGGAGGTTATCTTTCTCTACGAAATACCACAGTTCTAAAATGTGTGTTTTTCTTTTTGTGATCAAAACAGTCTTTCCAATGTTTGTCAGAATAGCGGCACGGTTCGCCGAAGTGCAGATGCCTGATAAGGGCTGTTAGGGGCACTGGGAATTTCGTCTGGCAACAGGCAACGCTGGTACATGGATGTACCAGCGAGGCACAATTGAACAAGGATGTGAATTTGTGCCGGTTGCCAGATGAACTTAGCATTATATCGAAATTCCCAGTGCCCCTTGCAGGCATTATGCGGCATCTGCCCTCGACGGACAGTACCGTTATTCAGCCAAAGCAACCGGAAAGACAGTTTACAGACAAGAAAAACACACATTCTAAGAACTGTTGGCATTTCATAGTGCACAAAGATAACTCCCCTGCGAATCCCGTAATATTTTCCGGCAAAATCTATCCCCTTCCGCAATCACCTGTTTATCGAAAAGAAAAGGAGCCTTTATATGAACCAGTCAATTATCACCTGTATCTTTTTTTCCATCGCCGGCTATCTCAGCGGCAGCATACTCTATGCCTACTGGATTCCGAAGATATTATTTCAGAAAGATATCTGTGCATTAAGTCCGGATGGAAATCCCGGCACTGCCAATGCCTTTGTGTATGGCGGATTCCGGGCTGGTATTCTTGCACTCCTTTTGGAGCTTTTCAAGGGCTTTTTCCCGGTCGTACTTGCCCTACGGACATTGGGTATTAACACTCCATACATGATTCCGATTCTGATAGCACCGGTTCTCGGACATGCGTTCCCATTGCAGTTTCATCCGAAAAACAGTAACAAAAAAGGCGGCAAAGCCATTGCCGTCTCCTTTGGTGTACTGCTTGGAATCTTTCCGGTTGTTCTTCCGGTTCTTTTCCTTGCTGCTGCTTATATTCTTTTTTCTGTGGTCTTAATTATCCGGCCACATCTTTTCCGGTCCATTATTACCTTTGGCGTATTCTGCCTTCTGGTCTTTCTCTTTGTGCCGGTTCTCTCCATTGACTTTGCCTGCCTTGGAATTGCACTGCTTGTTATCTATAAGCATCTTTGTGCTTACCAGAATGAGAAACTTTCCATCCGATTTTTCTTTCAAAAATAGCTTTTTTAAGAGATACCTACCAGGAAATAACTTCGGTTCCCTCTTCGGTTACCAGAACCTGAATCTCCCACTGGGCACTTGGAAGTCCGTCTTCTGTATACACGGTCCAGTTATTTTCATCATCTATGTAGATAGCTTCTTTTCCCATATTTACCATTGGCTCAATCGTAAACATCATGCCTGGAACTAAGAGCATCTCGGTTCCTCTCTTGCTGTGATAGCCAACCCATGGCTCTTCGTGGAATTCTTTTCCAACACCATGTCCACCGATTTCTCTTACGATAGTATAGCCATTTTCATAAGCATGGTCATGCACTGCCTGCCCCATATCTCCTAAAAAGCCCCATGGTTTTACCGCTTTTAAGCCTTCTTCCACACATTCTTTCGTTACCTGGACAAGACGCTTCTTTTCTTCACTGACATCTCCAATCAGAAACATTCTGGAGGAATCGGAGAAATATCCGTCTAATATTGTGGAAACATCCACATTAATGATATCGCCATCCTTTAAAATAATATCCTCCGATGGAATACCATGGCATACTTCTTCATTAATTGACGTACAGACGCTCTTCGGAAATCCTTGATAATTAAGCGGTGCCGGGATTCCACCCATAGCTGTTGTTTTCTCATATACCATACGGTCAATCTCTTCTGTGCTCATACCGGCTTTGATATGCTCAGCCACATAATCCAGTACTGCCACATTAATTTTGGCACTTTCCCTGATACCTTCGATATCCTTCGGTGTCTTAATCAAATCATGGGTTGGCACAATACAGCCTGCCTCACGATACTTTTCAATCTTTTCATCAAATGACTGATGGCATGTCTTATACTTTCTTCCACTGCCACACCAGCAGGGGTCATTTCTACCTATTTTTACAGACATTTCTATTTCCTTCCATTCTAATGATTCAATATGATATTCCCAAAATCCACTCTGTCCCAGAGCTTCTCATTCAGTTTATACTTATGTTCTTTTAAAATCTGCTCATATGGCTCTGCCCCGGCACTGTAACCGTCAAAATCACTGTTATTCTCTGTTGCTATCTGATTCTGATATTTCTGTGCCAATGCAGCTTTCTCTAACTGACGATCTATCTCTGCTTTATCAACGCCCAGTCTTTCCTGCTGTTCCTCTGTCATATCCGTCCAGAAATCCTCCTGACGGCTACGAAGCTGTTCTTCTTCTTTTTCATCCAGCGTCAGTTTCTCTGCCATTGCCTGTCGGTAAAAGATTTCATCATGTACTGCCATTTCGATGACATGGGTCTTTGCTACTTCTTTTACAAACCTTCCACTGGTATGAAGATTCCAATACTTATTCGTATCATAATAATCATAGGCTGCTGCCTCATCTTCTACCTTCAGTTCCTCATAAGCGATATACATTGCCAGATCCCCAAGCTGCAGTTTTTCTCCATCTACTGTCAGGATATCTTCGGAAAGATACTCCCTGTATACAATCTTCCCCCTTCGTTCGGAAACAAAGAGACTGATTAATAATAGTACCAGTAGAATCAGTATTGTAATGAACCATATGCGCTTCTTCTGTGATTTATTTTCACTCATACACTATCCTATTTGCAAAGCTCTGCTACAACCTGTCCGATTAATTTACCATCTGCTTTGCCTTTTAATTCCGGCATAACAGTTTTCATAATCTGGCCTTTATTCTTTGTTGCAATGACATCTGCAAATTTCTCTGTCAGAATCTTACGGACTTCTTCCTCGGAAAGCATTGCCGGTGCATATTCACTCATAATATCATAACGCTGCTGATATTCAGCAAGTAAATCAGTTCTCTCTGCCGGGCAGGAATCAATCTGCTCTTTTACAGTCTTCATTTCCTTTAAAATGACACGGTTTACTAATTCTTCTTTTATATCATCACGACAGCCTTCGTCAATTGCTACTTTCTTTACTGCAGAAACCAGAGAAGAAATTGCATCTTTTCTTGGTTTATCTTTTGCCTTCATTGCTGCTATCATTTCTTTTTGTAACTGTTCTATCTGCATTTCTTATTCCTCCTAAAATACTTTTTCTACTTTTTCATTATACGCAACTTGAAAGATTTTACAAGTTCTTAAAGTACAAGAAACACGCTTTGTAAGCTACTCGCGTAAATAAATAACCCCGCAGTAGTTTGCTTACTGCGGGGAACCTTTATCATTTTTCTTCTTTATTGATAACTTTTTACAATACACGACGAACAGTTATGATGCTTCGATAAGTTGCTGAGCCTGTCTTAATGCCGGTAGCCGGTGAACTTGCATGGACAATCTGTCCGCCACCCATGTAAATTGCCACATGGCCGGCATAACAGATAATGTCACCCGGCTGGGCATTCTCATAGCTTACTTCGCTTCCGGCACGCTGCAATGCCACAGAACTGTGTGGCAGGCTGATTCCAAAGTTGGCATAAACGCTCTTGATAAATCCGGAACAGTCCGCTCCATTGGTGAGACTCTCGCCGCCCCATACATACGGATTGCCGATAAACTGACAGGCATAAGAGACTACATCACTGCCGCTGACGGATGTACTAAAGGACGGATTTAATCCACCTCCGCCGGTGCTGCCACCGGTATTGCTGTCGCCTCCGGTGTTGCTGTTTCCACCGGTGTTGCTGTTGCCTCCGGTATTATTTCCAGTATTGTTATTAGCAGTTGTAGTATTATTTCCTTTTCCATTATTATTGTTGTTATTATTCTGAGCCGCTGCTGCCGCTGCAGCTGCCTGCTCCTGTCTTATGATTTCATTCTGCTCATCAACAGTAGCTTTATACTGGGCTGCAAGACTCTGGGCAGATGCAAGCTGGGTATCAAAATCAGACATCTGGGACTGTTTCTCTGCAATCATACTTTCATAAGAAGCCTGCTGCTCCTGATAAGACTGCTGCACTTCCTCTAGTTCTGCCTTCTCTGTCTCTACCTGGCTCTTAAGGTCAGCTACCTGCTGCACCGTCTCCTGATACTGGGTCAGAAGATTTCTGTCATAATCATAAATCTGCTGGGCATATTCCAGACGATTCAGTAAATCAGAGAAATCTGTTGCTCCCACCAGTGCCTCAATATAACTGTCATCCCCATTTTCATACATATATACGATACGTTTCTTCATGGCATCGTACTGGTTCTGTTCATCTTCCTGTGCCTGCGCCAGCTGTGCTGTCACATCATCCAGTTCGGTCTGCTTATCCGAAAGTTCCCCTTCCAGGATGTCTAAGTTCATAATAACATTTACCAGATCTGCATCCAGTGCATCAATCTGGGACTGCAACTCCTGCTGCTGGCTCTGTATATTCTCTATATCTGCATTGGCATTATCCAATGCGGTCTGTGCTTCACTCTTCTTACTTTTAGCCTTTGAAAGAGCGCTTGCTGACGCACTTTGAAAACATGAAATTCCAAGAATTGCTACCAGTCCAGCTGCAACCAACCGCATTTTCCACATATGTTTTTTTCTGCGCATGTTTCTGCTCCTTCCACTTTTGTGTATTCTCTCATCACCTTAGTATAACATCATGACACCATCTTTACAATTAACAATTTATCGCCTTTTTGAATTTCTTCGCTCTTTAAGTCGTTGGTTTCCATTAACTGGGAAATGGTTGTATGATTTGCCTTGGCAATTTTCCAGAGACTGTCCCCTTCTCTTACAATATATCCGGTAATTCCAGGCTGTCTCTGCAGTTCTTCCATATCACGCTCCGTAATTCTGATTTCATTCATTTTCTGGAGATTCTCCTGCGAAAATGCAATCAGATTCAGATTCAGCACTGCCTTCACCTCAATCTGGGTATTGTCTAAAAGAATCGCTGACAACTGCTCGATTCCCGCTTCCAGTTCATAGGTCATATCAACTGTCATTTCCGGAACTTCAATCAGCTGTTCAAAAGGAAATGTCTCCCGGCAGGTTCCAATCGGCATGGCATCATCCGTGGTTACATAAAGAATTTCCACATTCAGACTTCCTTCCACCTTAAGTCCGTCTGCCTGCGGTTCCACATGATCAATAAATGCCATTCCTTCGCAGGAACAAATCTGTAGGATATTTTCCTGATTTTTCTTTAAATTCATGCGGTCTGTCACACGGCATTTCGCATAATTCTTTGCCAGTAGCCGGCTCATGGCAACCTCTTCATAAGTCGGTGTCATCTCTTCCTGCAGCGAATATACATCCTCTACCACATCTGCCTCTGTTTCCTTCCAGATACAGATATCTAATTCTAAGGTCATATCCAGACTGATTTTCCGGTCTTCTCCATCATAATCCGGTCTGACCTCTACTTCCATACTGGCAGGTGTCACCTGAATCCGATAGATTTTCTCCTCACTGCATCCTTCACAGGCAAGTTCTCCGTTCAGTGGTATCGTCTCTTCTAACCATTCTAACCGGCGTTCTTCTTTCTGGGCATAATATAGCAAAAACAGTCTTATTTCTCCGGTAAGCTGGATTTTTTCTTCTCTTAATCGCGTTTCCACGCCCCGCAGCTGCACGCTCTTCCATAGAATCTGTTCTACATTTGGCTTGCTCTGTGGCAGTTCCATTTCCTGTTTTAACCGGAAATTATCTTTCTTGCAGGTCTCCAATTCCAGAATATTTCTCCGGTTCTGCAGAAGTTCCAATGGATGCTCCATGGTTACTCCCGTAATCAGCTCTGTCTCTTTTCGCATCCGCATTTCCGCCTTCAGCATCACCAGTGCACGGACACTTAATTTTCTGGAATTAATAATCCCGATATTAATATCCTCCAGGTCTGCTGTGACATCCACCGGGTCTAATTCATTTACTCCATCCATACTGATGGTTTCTTCAAACGGAATCTGTCCCCGCAGGCAGTCTAATTTATGTTCCTCCATATCACTGCGGTAGAGCACATGAAAGATAAGATTTCCTTTCACATAAATACGTCCTTCTTTTACCTGTATCTCATCAAAGCGGATTTCACCCTTTTCTTTCAGTACTTTTACAATATCCGGCCGGTAATCCGGCAGATTGTAATCGTCATCCAGAGTAATCTGGCTCATAGCACTGCCTTTTTCATAATTCATATGTATGTTCTGTTTCTTTATTTCCACTAAAAAAGTCCCCTTCCTGAATGTTATTTCATTTTATTCAGGAAAAAGGGACTTTATTCTTCTAACATAATTTCATTCGGATATCTCTTGTGATGATATCTGTATAACTGAAAGATAATAACTGTGGCGGATTGCCTTCTCTTTCATCATCTACAAGAATCGTGAATACACTCGGATAAGCATTCTGTATTACACCACGCTGTACATCTACTTTATTACGACCTCTGTCCAGTTGAATCATTACACTGCTACCGCACTGCTGATGCACGGATGCCCGGACTCTGTTAATATCTGCTCTCTGCATATACCAGTTCCTCCTTTTTTATCCACGTCCTTTAGTATATCACCGTGCTAAAATGCTGTCAAAGGGAAAAAAGTACCATTTTTTCACTCAAACACCACGTTCTTGTCACAATTTGTCACCTCAACCACAATATATGGGAAACTTGGTGCCTTTGCCACCGTCTCATTCTCCCCCGGACCAATCAGCGTTGTGACAAAACAGAGGGCATTCTGGGTCAGATAAACGTCTTTTACGGAAATGCTGTAACCTCCCGTTTCCTTCTCTCCATAACCCCTTGCAATATACAGTTTTCCATTATCTTCATAAGTCAGCTTGAAATCCATTTCCTTTCGTTCTTCAATTTCCTTCTTTAATTCTTCCGGCACCGCTTCCTCTTCTAATACCGTAAATTCCACATCTTCTATCTTACTGCCATTAGTATCTTCGATACCGCAGCCTGCCGCTGCCAGTCCAAGCCATGTCACCGAAAGCAGACAGAGGATACATAGAACAGTTTTCCCTATCCACCTATGTTCTGCTTTCTTTGCTTCTACCGTTTTCCTTTCTGCTTTATTCTTTGCTTTCACTTTCTTCTCCCTGTTTTTATTCTTTTTCATTCTATTCCAAAATCCGGATTATCATGTTGTAATTCTTAAGTTTTACCGCTAT
Source organism: uncultured Lachnospiraceae bacterium (assembly GCA_900315735.1). Classification (GTDB taxonomy): domain Bacteria; phylum Bacillota; class Clostridia; order Lachnospirales; family Lachnospiraceae; genus Roseburia_C. The sequence continues at coordinate 33,477 of ONAD01000019.1, forward strand.
AATAGGAAAGAAATGAGTATTTTATAATGAAATTTTTATCCAGAAAGGAATTCTATCTCTATGATACGAGCAATTCTTGCACTTTTATTTGCTGTTCTTTACCTGATTCTTGGTATTCCAGTTCTCTTTGTAGAATGGATTATCCGTAAATGCAACCGCCGTGCCGCCGATATCAGCAGTCTTCGCATGGTTCAGTGGGCATTTCGTGTGATTATGTTTATCTGTGGCGTTAAGCTGACTGTAATTGGGGAAGAAAATGTTCCAAAAGATGTTCCGGTTCTTTATATCGGAAATCACAGAAGTTATTTTGACATTATTATTACTTATTCCAGATGTCCGAGACTCACCGGCTATATTGCCAAAGACACCATGGGAAAGGTTCCTCTTTTAAATATCTGGATGAAGCGGCTCTACTGCCTCTTCTTAGACCGTACTGATATGAAGAAGGGATTAAAAACCATCCTGACCGGTATTGACCAGATTAAAGCCGGTATTTCCATGTGCATCTTCCCGGAAGGTACCAGAAATAAGACCGAAGAAGAAATGCTTCCTTTCAAAGCCGGAAGCTTAAAACTCTCCGAGAAAACCGGATGTCCGATTGTCCCTATGGCAATCACCAATTCTGCAGATATTCTGGAAAACCATTTTCCAAAGGTAAAACCTACCCATGTTATCCTGCAGTATGGTACTCCGATTTATTTAGACCAGCTTTCTGCTGATGACCGCAAACATCTTGCTACCTATACACAGAATACGGTGCATGAACTGCTGGCAGATAACCGGAAATATCTTTAAACCGCAAATATTGATAAAAAAAGGAACTGTAGCTTTGATGACTATACTTCAAAGTTACAGTTTCTTTTTTCATTTTTCTATATTATTATCAAACACTTCCTGTATTTACCCTTTTTAAAAAAACATTTTCTTATGCTTCGGTTAATGCTGCCACCACTTTCGGGAATTCCATAAAATGGGATGCCTTGACTAAAACAGCATCTCCTTCTTTTACGGTAGCAAGAAGTTCTTCTGTCATCTCCTCACGGGTTGCATAGTGTTTTACGGTCAGAGCCGGATTCTGTTTCTTCGCTCCTTCTGCCAGTTTCCCGGATAATGTTCCAACACAGAATAACAAATCAATCGGCAGTGTTCCGGCATAGGTTCCCACTTTATAATGAAGCTGTTTTTCATCCTCGCCTAATTCACCCATATCTCCAAGAACCGCTATCTTTCGTCCCCCTGCCTTAGACAGGACATCCAAAGATGCCTTCATGGAAACCGGATTCGCATTGTAGCAGTCATCAATAACCGTCATGCCCTTTGTGTGAATCAGATTAGTTCTTCCGCTGATGGTGGAAGCGGCTGCAATTCCACATTTAATTTCATCCATGGAAAGGCCTAACTGTTCTGCCACGCAGGTTGCTGCCAGTGCATTATATACATTATGTTCTCCCGGAATTGGAATAAATACTTCCATGTCTCCCTGTGGAGTGTGGAATTCTGCTGTCATTCCTTCTAAGCCATACTCTGTAACTGCATCTGCACAGACAGAAGTCTCGCAGAGATTCCTTCCCTTGATTCCATAAAATACAGGCTTTCTTCCTGCCACCTGCTCTACAGTTGAAAGTTTGTCATCATCTCCATTTAATATAACAACACCATCCGGTTTCAAATGGGCAAAGCTTTCTGTCTTTGCTTTTAAGATTCCATCTCTGGTTTTCAAATTCTCCAGATGACATAAACCGATATTGGTAATAACCATAATATCCGGCTGCGCCATATCTGCCAGTTCATGCATCTCGCCAAATTCAGAAATTCCCATTTCCAGAACTGCAACCTGATGCTCTTTTTCAATCTGAAAAATAGTCAGTGGCAGACCAATTCCATTATTAAAATTCCCCTGTGTCTTATGTACCCGGAATTTTGTGTCCAGTACAGATGCAATCATTTCTTTGGTACTGGTCTTTCCAACACTTCCGGTAATTCCCACTACTTTAATGTCAAGAGTACTCCGATAGAAACGTGCCAGACGCTTCATGGCAGTTACGGTATCTTCCACCAGAATATAAGCTCCATCTACATCAAGACTCTGCTGGGACAGTGCATATGCTCCTTTTTTTAATACATCCGGAATAAATTTGTGACCATCGACCTTTTCTCCCGGAATGGCAACAAATAAATCTCCTGCCTTTACTCTCCGGCTGTCAATCTCTACTCCGGTTACGGTATATTCTTTTGCTTCATTCCCACCTATTAATGTTCCACCGCAGGCTTCTGCAATCTGTGCTAATGTCAGTTCCTTCATATCTGCCTTCTCTGCCCTTCCTTATGCTCCGTATTTCTCCATGGAAATATCAACCAGCTGCTGGCATAACTCTTCGAAGTTTACTCCTTCTACCTTGGCTTCCTGCGGCAGTAAGCTGGTTGCTGTCATACCAGGCAATGTATTTGCCTCTAAGCAGTATACTTCATCTTTTGCATTGACTAAGAAGTCGATTCTGGAATAGGTATCCAGACCTAACGCTTCCGCAACTTTTACTGCATGCTTCTGCATCTCTTTTGCCACACTGCCTTTAATATCTGCCGGGCAGGTTTCCACTGTGCTTCCAGCCTTATACTTATTTTTATAATCGTAAAATCCTTCTTTTGGTGCAATCTCGATAACCGGCAATGCTCTTCCTTTGATGACACCTACTGAAAATTCTCTTCCCTCTACATACTCTTCAATTAAGATTTCATCTTCCCAGAAAAATGCATCATCCAATGCTTTTGTAAAATTGCTTTCTTCTTTTACAATGGAAACCCCAATACTGGAACCACCGCAACATGGCTTTACCACGCAAGGCAGCGTAATTCCGATTTCAGCCAGGCTGTCTTTTCTGTCCTTTTTCTTCATATAAATGCCCTTCGGGCAAGGGATTCCATTGGCTTCAAAAAACTGCTTTGCCATATTTTTATTCATGGCAATCGCACTGCTTAAATAGCCGCTTCCGGTATAACGGATTCCAAACAAATCAAAGGCTGCCTGAATCTTACCATTCTCTCCATTTTCTCCATGTAATGCCATAAATACAATATCTGCCATGCGGCACATTGCAATTACATTCGGTCCAAAGAAGCAGGCAGACTGGTCTTTTCTACTCTTTCTTACCTTATCAAGATCCGGAGCCGTCTCCGGTATATCCGTTACTTTTACACTTGCTTCTTCTGAATGTTCAAAAATTCCAGTAATATCCTGTTCTTCTTCTCCATATCCCATAAACACATCCAGAATAATAACCTGATGTCCATTCTTCCGCAATGCCTTTGTTACCATATCTCCTGTTTTAAAAGACACATCACGCTCTGTGCTCAAGCCGCCTGCCAAAACTACGATATTCATTCTCTAATGTCCTTCTTTCTTTCAGATTCAAATATGTATATTACATCTCTTTTTTCAATATGTATATTATACCTTTTTTTCTTAGAATGACAAGAGAATCTCACAAAGCAATCAAGATTGGTTCTCCGGGCTTTGCATTATGATTTTCAAACACCTGAAAAAGATGCTCTGCACACTGCTGTACATCCATGGCTTCTTCCGGCTGCTCCATCCATTTTAAAATTCCGGACTTACAGAGCAAAAGATATGGCAATACCATATATTTATTGCTCCTTGTGCAATAATCGATACCCTTATTGCATAATTCCAGCGCCTCTCTGTAAATTTCCATCTCATACAAAAGATTAGCTTCATTGTAAAGTATCATCGGATATACCTTTTCTTTTTCTTCATCATCTACTTTTCTTACTTCCAGATAATCAGATAACTGCATCCAGATGCGGAGTGCCTGCTTTCTTTCACCAAGCCGCTGTTTCTGTACCGCCATACTGTTGATAATGTTGATTTCCTCAAAGGTAAACATCCGCTTCTGCACCAGATTTGCCAGCCCCGCCGGATGTGTCAGATGTAACGCTTCTTCCAGCTTTGCATATACAAGTTCCGGACGGACTCCTTCCTTACTGTCCAGCACCGCCTTTATGTATGAAAAGAACTGTCTGGTCAGTTTATCCTCTTGTTTATGTTCCGGTTGTCTCTGCCAGAGTTCCCTGCTGCCTTCCATATCATTATTTGCTACTGCATGCACCAGCTGTCGCATATAGGCATATAATTCCATTTCTTCCGCCGTTGCATGAATATTGCATATACCCATTGTCTTTCCAAGACGCTGCATAATAGCTTCATAATTTTTCCGCTTTGGTACCACAAATCCGTTTTCAATTTTTGATAAAGTTCCAGTTGAACAGATGCCAAAAGCAAGTTCTTCCTGTGTAATGCCAAGCTGTTTGCGGGATTCACATATATAATCCCCAAGATTGTAACAAGCCAATTTCTAACCTCCCTTTTCTCATAACCCATCGTATTGACTGTTCCAAAGAAATGTCTTATTGATATATTATAACTACTGTAGCATAAAAATAGCGGTACCGCTATTGGCGTTTTGTCAAGCCTATTGTCAAAACGTTAACTGCGATACCGCTGTCTGTTACCAGTTATCCATAAGGAACTGCCGGTGATAGTCTTTTTCGTTATATATCTAGAATTCCGGTTCAATCAGACCGTAGGTGTTACCTTTTCTCTTATATACAACGTTTACATTGTCATCCTCTGCATTTACGAACACAAAGAAATCATGTCCTAATAATTCCATCTGAACACATGCATCTTCCGGATACATTGGTTTCATATCGAATTTCTTGGTACGGATGATTTTAATTTCATCATCTGCTTCCACTTCTTTTTCAATATATTCCTTACGGAAATTGCTGTTGCTCTGCTGTTTTGTAATAATCTTATTCTTATACTTTTTAAGCTGTCTCTCAATAATCTCTTCTACAAGATCAATTGATACATACATATCATTGCTTACCTGCTCTGAACGGATAATGTGTCCAGGTACAGGAATCGTAACCTCGATTTTCTGTCTCTCCTTTTCTACACTCAAAGTTACAAATACGTCTGTGTCCGGAGTAAAGTACTTCTCCAGTTTTCCAATTTTGTCCTCAACTGCTGCCTTAAGACCGTCTGTCAATTCGATGTTTCTTCCTGAAATAGTAATACGCATGATGTCCAACCCCTTTGCCATTTATTTGATACAGACTGATATCATGGTTTTATTATACTATTTTGTACGAATATTTACAAGTTTTTTGTGCAATATTTACTGTATTTTTAGAGAATTTTTCGAATATCTTTCTGAAAGCAGGAAATCTGCAGGATTTTTCAAAAGGGATTGCCTGTATTCTAAAATAAGTCTAAAATATAACTGTATTTTTTAACGCTTTCATCTGTGCTATCATTTTCTAAGGCAGATAAAAACCAGAAAGGATTTGTTTCTTATGAATACTGTTTTAATTACCGGAGCTTCCCGGGGCATCGGTGCTGCTATCGCAGAAGTATTTGCCCGCCACGGTTATCAGCTCATTTTAAATTGCTGTCATTCCGAAACTGCTCTTAAGGCTTTGTCTGATGAACTTTCGGACAAATATCATGTCACGGTTCTTCCGGTTATCGGAGATGTCAGTGATCCGGATTTTATTGCCAATATGTTTGCCATAATTCACCAGCAGTCCCTTTCGGTTGATGTTCTGATCAACAATGCCGGAATCTCCCACATCGGCCTGCTGCAGGATATGACTTATGAACAATGGCAGCACGTTATAAACACCAATCTTTCTTCTGTTTTTTCCTGCTGCAAATATGCTCTGCCAGATATGCTGCACAAAAAATCAGGTCGGATTCTTAACATTTCTTCTGTCTGGGGAAATGTAGGCGCCTCCTGTGAGGTTGCTTATTCCGCCAGCAAGGGAGCTGTTAATTCCTTTACAAAGGCACTTGCCAAAGAGGTCGCACCCAGTGGAATCTCTGTCAATGCCATTGCCTGCGGCACCATTGATACTTCCATGAACGCCTGTTTTTCTGCCGAAGAGCGTGCTGACTTAGAATCCGAAATTCCCTGCGGCAGATATGGTACACCTGTGGAAACAGCTGAACTTGCTTATGCTATCGTATCACAAAGTCCATATCTCACCGGTCAGATTATTACCTTAGATGGTGGCTGGTGTTAATTTATATATGTGAATAGTTTGTGCTCCGTTGATATAATTTATCTTTCGTTTATTTTTGCCACTGGTTTTTTAACATGTTTTAAAATAGAGGTATTATTTACGAAAGATGAGGTTTGTATATGAATATCGGTTCTAAGTTACGATACCTGATTGAAGAAGCTAACATTACCCAGCGGCAGCTTGCAGATGCACTACATATCTCTCCCTCTGCTCTGAATGGATATATCAATCAGGGGAAAGAACCTGACTATGCAACTTTAGTAAGAATAGCCGACTATTTTCATACTTCCACCGACTATCTGCTCGGTCACAGTAACATCCGCAATGCCAGTCTGACGCATCTCAACAGCTGTGAGGGTGAACTGCTAAGTATCTATCATACTCTTTCCAGCTATAACCAGCAGCTTTTCTTAGAAGAATTGAAGGCTGTCGACCGGATGGTTTCCCGGGCAACAGCCTCACCGTTGAAATAAGTATTGTAAAATAAGTTTCAGTATATATTGTATATTCAACCAATAAGTTTCTTTTTTATCAGGCAGGAGACGGTAAAAGCCCGTAATCAGCACTAAGTATTCTGTCTTGATAAAAAAGAAAGTTATTCTTTACAACATTTTTTATGAAATTTTATATCTAATGTCTACTATTTACTATTGCTTTCTACTATCTTTAGGATAGTTAATCTTCATCAAAGTAGCCGATGTATTTTACATCATATTTTCCTGTCGGGAACATTTCGTGGTACAGGTCTACAAAGTAGTCATCGGTCATGCTTGCGATATAATCTACCACAAGCTGATTCGGCTCTGTTTCCATGTACTGTTCCTTTGAGAAGGTTCTGCTGAACCGGTTATTTTCTGCTACGTATGCAATGTGGTGGCGGTAGAGCCAGGAATTTTCATTCTTTTCCTTTGCATCTTTTAATAACTGATAATACATCTCCTCAAACATCGGATTGAGATTTTCCCGGATGACTTTTTCGATTTTCTCATTGTGATAGATGTACTCATAATTTTCCGTCTTTGCAAGCTTCAACTGCTGAAAGTATGCTTCATCCATGGAAAGATATGGTTTGCCATAGCTGTTTTCAATGATATTCACTACCATATTGTTGATGATTTCTGCATTGCTGCTGCCTATGGTATCTCCGTTAAATCCTCTGTCATCCGGCAGAAGACGCAGGCGGATTGCATCCTGTCTGTCCTTGCCAAGATAAGCTATGATATCACAGATACGCATCACACAGGCTTCTAAGGTTCCCGGCACAAGATGTGTAATGCCATCTTCCTTCTGATAACACATTTCTACTTCCGCATCCAGATCCGCAAATGTCTTTGCCTTCTTCGGCCGATACTCCTGCTGCTCCATTTCACCATTATGGCAAAGGACGCCATCCAAAGTCTGCAAGCTGATATTTCTCTGTCCCAGTACGTCCAGCACACGCACACTGTGTACGTTGTGATTAAAATACCGTCCAGTCTCTCCCTGCAAAAGTGCACTCAAAATCCGCTCTCCGGCATGTCCGAATGGTGTATGTCCGATGTCATGTCCCAGAGAAATTGCTTCAATTAAATCCTGATTGAGATTCAATACATTTCCGATATTCCTCGCAATTCTTGAAACAAGCTGCACATGTTGTGCCCGCCTTGAAATATCATCATTCCGGTAAAGGGAAAATACCTGTGTCTTGTCTCCATAACGGTTATAATACGGCAGATGCATAATTTTCTCAATGTCCCGGACAAAGGCAGGTCTCCAGAGATTTGCCTTATCATGATTCATTTCCCGGCGCAAAATCTGTTCATCGGAAAAAGCATAGGGATTTGCCCTATGCTCTTTTCTGTCTTCTATAATTCTCTGTTGTAATTCTTCTGAAAGATTATGATATGCTCCCATAATTTATTTTTAGTAGCAGACTGTATCGTATGTCTGAAAGTATTGTAAAATAAGCATTTATTACTTTCTTTACATAAAATAATGTCTACTACG
>ONAD01000039.1 GCA_900315735.1 uncultured Lachnospiraceae bacterium
GATTTCATTCTCTCTTCTTGTAATCTCATCACAAAGTGCATCCAGATCATATCCCAGATTGGTACAGACATTTCCGTATTCTGTTTTCAATGCACTGGAAGCGGAAATTGATGCATTATATAAATCTCCACGCCAGCCACTGTCTAATGTATATTTATCCTCAATACCATCCTTCTGGTTTCTCAGCGTATCTATGGCTGTCTCAAGTCTCGTTTTCAGTTCCTTTAATGTATTAAGTGTTCCCTCCATGGGAGCCAGACTGCTGCTTTCTAACTGCAAACTGCTCTTTACTGTGTTTAACTGCTGTTTTACCTGATTAATCTCCGCTGTACTGGTTGTACTCTTCTTTGTTGTTGAACTTCCTTTACTGCCGGAAGAGCTTTTCTTCGTCTTCGACATTTATCCTTTCCTCCTCATCTCTCCGACGCCTTCTTATGCTTCCTGTTCTTTCTTCAGCAGCTGCTCCTGCAGCACACTTAGATTGTTTTTAATATTTTCCTGCATCAGCTTCTCGTCTTCATCCTCATAACCGCGATATACTATTTTCTGAATATCCTTATGCTGAAAATATAACAGTGCATCTCCTATAACCCCTTCCGGATAGGTACACGCTCCATAATCAAAATATCTTTTTTCACCTTTGACTACTGCAAATGCACCTCTTGCTATAATCATAATTTTCTTTACGCCACCTTTAAGCTGCACAATACTTCCTAACGGCAAAAACTCTATATTTTCCTGTTCCATCTTTTTATCCTCCTGCTTATTTTTCTTTATTCTTCTCTGTCTTCACATTTCGGTATGCGGATACGCACATATGCTCCATTATGGAAAAGCAGACCATCACTTAACTGCGGCAATTCCTTTGCTGCAACTGTTCCAAAAATTCCTGTAGAACCAGGGTTGCCCACCAGCAGACCATCCGTAGTTGCTTTTGCAAATTTGGTAATCTCATCAAATCCTTTTAATTTACCGGAATTGGCTGTAAGAATAAATCGGATTCCACTGGACAATGCCCCACTCAATATCGGTGCCAACAATACAGCTTTTAATTTCGTTGCCTCTACAAAGTCATCCCACTCATCTACCACGACATAACATGCATCCAGTTCCTGAACCAGACGGCGTGGTAACTGTTCCGGATGTTCCTTCATCTTCTGCTGCAGCTGCTGATTTCGTGCAGTCACCAGTCCCCCCAGTTCCATAAGAAACGCATCTATTCCATCTGCTCCGATATAATGAATCTCATCTCCGGACCTGTAATGATATAGTTCCATATCTTTCGAGTCTAATAAATATACTTTTCCTCTTCCTGTTATCTGTTCTAAAATAACCTTTAATGCATTCGTCTTTCCTCTTGCAGTCTCACCCAGAATTACAAATGGTGTTGTAAGACCTGCCGGAATACATTCCGGCAATACACTCTCTTTATTCAGTCCCAGCCAGATTGCCTTCTCTGCAGCGTTTTCTTCTGCTGTATGCTGTTTCTTTATCATTTCCATAAATGTTCTGATATTTAACTCATCCGGCAATACCGGGATTCTCGGTGCTACAGTATCCGGATAGCATGCATTTATCTGCTCAATACAGGCTTCTATACCCTGGTTATACTCCAGTTCATCTGTAAATGCAGTCATGACATAGACCTGCATGACACTTACCAGTCCATTGTATTTTATAAGTGTCCGTCCCTTTATCTCTGACTGTGAATAAGAACTTCGTCCCACAATTACATGCAAGTCTGATTCATCGAAAAGATAACCTGCCACTTTATTCTTAAAATTGTTATATGTCGAATACTTCATGGCATTACTTCGTGTTGCTGTTGCTGCCATATATATGCCAAGTCCGGTACCATCTCTGGATAATTTCTGGAAAAATTCTTCCGCTTCATATCCCAGTTCTTTGACCACATCATAATTGTCAATAGCAATTACTATTGCTTTTAATGTCTTTTCTGCCACCTGATTGTATACTTCAAAATTCTGTACCATCCGTTCTGCCAGTAATTTTTTACGCCATTTTATCTCTGCCTGTATAAGATTGCAGAATTTACGGAATCGTTCTGTATCATCAAAACTGATATAGTCTGCCGTATGATGCAGGCGGTTCAATGGAATCAATCCACTGTTTCCAAAATCCAATATATAGAAGTTCAGATTCTCTACCCGGTTATGCATTGCCAGTGACAACAACACGGTTGTAAGAAATGCTGTTTTTCCATAACCTGCGGAAGCAATATATAAGAGATTTCCGTCTGTGGCAAAATCAAGCTGGTACTCCACCTGCTGCTGTTCTTCCGGAATATCTATCTTTCCAATCCGTGCAGTCAGATTTAATGCATTTCCTTTCTCTGCCTGCTGGTCCGATACAATCTGTTCCGGCAGCGGTGGCATCCACGGCCGTTTTACTTCCACGGTATCCATTGCCTCATATACTCTGTGGATATAATCTACCGTAGCATCCAGCTGCGTCATCATATTGCTGCCGGAAGCATGTTCATCACTTAAATCTTCGTTTATCAGTTCACCCTGTCCAAGGTCATTCACCAGATAAACTCTGTCATCTACTTTTTCCTCTTCCTTTTCACTTACATAAGAAGCTCCACTCCATGCCGACTGGAATAATTCATAGATTTCATTATTTCCAACCTGAAGATAAGCTCTTCCGGGGATTGTAATATTGGCGGCATCCGGTGTCTTTAATATTTCTTTACTGTCTGCCTCATTCTGTACCATAAGTGCCAGTTTAAACTTGGAGTTTGTCCAGATCTGGTCATCTACAACTCCGGTTGGTTTCTGTGTTGCCAGTATCAGATGCACACCAAGGCTTCGTCCGATTCGCGCCGCCGATACCAGTTCCGTCATAAAATCCGGCTGTTCCTTTTTCAGCTCTGCAAACTCATCACTGATAATGAATAAATGCGGCAGTGGTTCCTTTGCCTCTCCATTCTGGAACAGCTTATGATATGCATTGATATGATTCACATCATAGCTGCTGAATATTTTCTGTCTTCTTGCCAGTTCACTCTTAATTGATGCCATGGCACGCATACTCTGTGCTCCATCCAGATTGGTGATTGTTCCCAGCAGATGCGGCAGATTCCGGAATAATCCTGCCATTCCACCACCTTTATAATCAATCAGTAAAAATGCCACCTCATACGGATGATAATTGACTGCCAGGGACAGTATATAAGACTGGATAATTTCCGATTTACCGGAACCTGTCGTTCCTGCTACAAGTCCATGGGGACCATGGGCTTTTTCATGCAGATTAAGATTGACATAATCTTCCTTGGCTCTTACCCCAAGCGGAACAGCCAGGGACTTTGCTGCATGATTTTTCTTCCATCGTTTTGCAATATCCAGTTCCTCCGGATGCTCCACCTGATACATTTCAAAAAATGTAATGCTCTCCGGTATCTGTGCACTGATTCCCTGCATATGCTCCAGTGTACTTAAATTTCTTGCCATCCATTCCAGATTTATACCGCTGGTATCTGACAATTCAAAGGAAAGATTTTTCTCTTCCTTCTCTTCCATCAGAAGTGTTGCCTGACCGGAATTATGAAGCATAACTATTGTACCGATATTCTCAGGCAGATTTGCTCTCATATTTGTGGTGTAAATAATAGAAAATCCAAGGTTATCCCCTTCTTTATCCAGATATTCCATAATAGAATGGTCCATAATTAACTTTGGCTCATCTATAATAAATATAAGATGCGGCAGAAAACGGCTTTCCTTCTTACTCTCTTCTAATTTGTTTTTCCGGTTCTTAATCATCTGATGCAGGCTTCCAAGAATCTGGTCTCTCTTCCGCTCTGAATTTACAGTTCCCACTACATTTACCGCATGTATCCGTAAATGTGGATACCAACGCATCCACTGGAAATCAGCATCAAATCTGTTATTATAAATTGTTACGATTTCAAGGTCATGATAACTCTGAAAAAAAGTAAGCTGCGCCACAAGTAATTTTAATTGCTCATGAATAACGCTTTTCTCTCCCACCAGTCCCAGATGTGCTTTCTTTAAATCTACTACAACAGGCTGTTTCATCTTTGAAAATTCCCGCTTCAATTCCTGTGCTTCCAGTTCCAGCTCATCCGGTTTATCCTTTAATTCATCCGTAGAAAGGCGGATACGGAAATGACAATCTGCCATTACCTGTCCCAAAGATACATTCAGGAAATCATCATCATTAGAGCTTCTCTCATAGATTCTTGGACTGTACTGCCCAACCATCCGGGCAAGCTCCTTTACCTCCGGATAATTATAGTGATTTGCCTCTTCTTCATTCTGATATGCTGCATATATTTCCTTTCTTTTCTTTAACAGATATTCCCGATATGTTTTCTCCCGGAGCCTTTTATTCTCCTGACCTTCCTTACGGTCTGTTATATATTTAACCACCGTAAATATTGTTGTCATCACTGTGCCTGCTGCTGACATCAGCACATATAAACCACGCTTCATTAAAATACTGATTCCTACTGTCACACACAGCATCACAAGAGGCGGCACAATAAGCTGTACCAGACTCTCTTTCTTTCCATTCTGCTGTTCTTTTGGGCTGGTCAGACTAATTTCCAAATCCGGTATTCTTTTAATGATTCGCGGAGAACGTTTATACTTCGGATATCCTTCAAATGGAATTTCTTTTTCTTCCAGTTCCAATAATCCATCGGTATTGATATTCACCGTATCTTCGCATTCCACCTGTACACTTTTTTCCAGGAAGATAATTTTTCCCCGGGAAAAGCTTAATTCATCTCCATTGTTTATCTTTCCTTTACAGGCGGCTTCCCTTCCGTTCCAGTATATGTTCTCATAACCTTCTATTGTTACCTCATCATACCTGACCCATAGCCTTGCCGGAAATCCTTCAATTTCAAGATTTCCATTTTTTCCGTCTATTGTAAAATTCTCTGTTCTCTGAAAGCTTCTCTTCATGCTATTCTTCCTCGGTATCATATTTTTCCATCAATGGCTGCATCTTCTGTGCAATTTTCTCCAGCTCCTGTGTTTTCTCTTCTCCACTGAGACTGCTGTCTGTCTCTATCATGGATTTCTGTTTCATATAAGCATAAAGCAGCATTTCATCATCGGACTGCTGCATGGCAATATCAATTGCCTCTGAAATGTCATTTCTTCCAAGATATATCCAGTACTCCAATCTGGCTGGCGTCTCCTTTAAAGAAAGATTGCTTATAATATTCTCTTTCTGCTGCTGTGTCAGATTCTCACTTCTCACATAGGAATTGGCAAGAATATATTTCTGATATATATCCATATCTTTTACCGATATTTCCTGCATAGCATCCACACAGGATACATAATCAGCGGAAATATAGGCATTTTCTGCCGCAATTACTGCATCCTTATATGGCTCAGTACGGATGAAATCAACCAATGCATAGACCGCCAGTACTATTGCCAACAGCAATACCACAACAAACGATGCCTGCAATGTACGATACCGTCTTCGGTTCAGAAAAATCATTTTCACAGACCGTTCTGTCTCTATCTCCTGCTTACGCTGTTCCAACAGTCTGACCAGTTCTTCTACGGATTCCACCTGCCGTACCTTTTGCAGTATGCCACCCTTTAAAAGCTGCATTCCTCCCTGTACATAATCCGCATAACTGTACTGCTTCTGTAATGCATAGCCAATGAGTGCTTTATATTCTTCCATCCATTTCTGTTCATCATATTCTCTGTCTTCCCCGCAGATATCTCTCTGTTTTACATAGACCAGATGATTCCTGTCGTAATAAAGATTTTCCGGCTCTAATGTAAAGTAATATGATTTCCGGCATGCTGCCAGTAATTCTATATTTTCCAATACCGCCAGTCTTGTGGTAATATCTTCTTTTCGTATCTCTGTCATCGGTGTCAGTGCTTCCAGATTATAGGTTAAAAGCAGTTCCTCCCCTTCTTCCTCTATTTTCACTGCAATAAGACCTGTATCCGGATACATTAATTTCTGATAATCAAATATGCCTTCCGCCTGTAATGCTGATTTCTTTATTCTTTCTTCCATCTTTTCTCTCCCGTATCTTATTTTCTTCTGTCCTCTGTCTGCCTCTACTGTACGCAGAGAATATCTCCATCATAAATACTCTGCTGTTCATAGTTCTTATTCATGTCCAGAAATCTTCCCCTGCGTTCAGATTTCATTTCATGTACCTCTTCCTGTGGCAGTTTTCCCGCTTCCTTTAAAATAAGCATGGTATCTATTATTTTCTGCTGTGGATTAACCTGTATATCTTCCTGCCAGCTTCCTTCACGATTCATAATTGTAAGTGTGAGCAACATTTTTCTTCCACCTTCCCTGTCTTCTCTTCCGATATTGCAGCAACAGCAGAATTCCCACTGCCAGCAGAATTCCGCATGCCGGAATCCAATACGCATCCAATGATGCGGTTACTTCTGCCTGCTGCTGCATCTGCTGACTTCCTGTTGTTAAAAATAATTGTTCTTTTACAGCCTCTTCTTTTCCGGCATTTTCATCCATTTTCTTTATAAATACCTGTTCCTTTGTATCCTCATAGCTGCGTTGTTCCTTCTGCTGGTAATCTTTTACTTTTTCTTCATAATCATCCGTAAATACATCTGCTCCGTTTACATCCGTCAGCGACTGATAGGTCTGCGACCGGTTCTGCAGTACCGAAGGATTAATCTCTATTTTAGAATTATCTGTCACTTTACTTCTCCTGTTTCTGACAAAAGTATGGTCTTAAGGGATAGAAGAATCGGAAAGTCACAGGATGTGGCTTTCCGATTCTCTATTACATTACTCCAATCTTTCCGGCAATTTCACGGTCAATGTTCTGCATAGATGTAGATACATCACGTAACTGCTGTGCAATGGATGTAATTAATTCTGCAGTTGCAGAAAAGCTAGGCTCTAAGGAACTGAACTGATCATAAAATGCCTGACTGCTCTGTCCTGCCCATTCATCGCAAAGTGTAGAAACCATATTACGCATGGTACTTACTACCTGCTGGAATTCCTCACATCTTGCATCAAATTCATTTGCCTTTGTCTCCATCTGCTCCGGACTAATCCGGATGTTGTTTACATCTGCCATTTCTTTTGTCTCCTTTACTTTATATTGCAACGTCTTTCGACGGGTTGCTCTGTTCCTTGATTCTTCTGTGATAACTTCTGGCATAGCTTCCTAATATTCCCACCGCCAGAATTCCTAATATTCCATATAAAAGATATTCCACCCAACGTGAACTCTTCTGTTGTTCCCTGCTGCCGGTAACACTTTTCTGTGATACGGTATGATCCACCTCATCCTTTAAACGCTGGTAATCGCTGACCTGCAGCATCTGCGTTGGTTGTGCCACAAATTCATATACCTGTGTATATTCCATGCTTCCTACTCTTGTATAGGGAAGCTTTGCTGCAAAATCTGCCAATGCCGTCTGATTCTGACTGCTTGTAGTATTCTTCACTTCCTTTGCCGAAGCCAATGCATCTGTAACTGCCTGATTGGAAGTTTCTTTCGCTTCTTCCATGTGCTGCTGCAATGTCAATATATTTTCTGAAGTAGTCTGATACAATTTATCTGCATAATCCACATAAGACTGATTGCTGGTATTGATTTCCTGCTGCATAAGTGCAGCATTCTCTCTCATGCTGCTCACGCTGTCATTCATCACTGTGGTATCCTGCCTTGGATGAAATCCATTTACGCTTCTTTGATAAGAATTAACTGCATCCTGTTCTTCTTTCTGGCTATTTTCTATCTCCTTTTTCACGAAATCTGTGCGGTCTGCCAATGGCTGTATACAACCACTCTGAACCAGACCCGTAATGCCATCCACATCAACATTCTTCTGTGCCGCCACATCTGTCTGCATCGCATTACATAAAAGCCCGGTATCTCTCAGCAAATCACGAAATCCCATCCTGCTGCCATCCCCGGTCTGCCAGCTTCCATCAAATGCCGGTAATGTATAATCTTCTGTCGTAATCTGTTCCAGTGATGCCTTAAGATATTCTCCCAATGCATCCACATCTCCCATTACCTTTAGCTGCGTCTCTGTCTGTGCAACCGGCACTTCTCCATCCAGATATGCCTTTAAAAATTCCTTTGTCGAGGCATACCCCTGTTCTGTCAGAAATTCCATGATTTCTGTATCTGCATCACACTGCTCAAATATTTTTTCTACCGTAACCGCTGCTTCCGGTTCTTCTCCAGTATCTTCGCCTTCGCCTGATTCCGGTTCGTTTTTCTCTCCTTCTTCTGTTTTGCCTTCTTCTGTTTTGTCTTCTCCGGTTTTCTCTTCTCCGTTTTTGTCTTCTTCTGTTTTCTCTCCTTCTCCGGTTTTATCCTCTTCTCCGTCCCCGCCATCTGAATCTTCCGGCAGCAGAAATGCATTTAATATTTTATCAATATAATTCTTGTTCTTTACATTTTCTTCAATTGCATTCTGTTCCAGTGCAATGGTAATAACCGGCGGTTCTTCCATTCCTTCTACCTGACTGCAGGTCAGTTCATATGCTACTGTTCCATCTTCTGCCTCTGCTTCCTTCCATTGCAGTTTTGGCAGCTGAGCCTCCATTTCTCTGCCATAGGAATTCAGGTTCTGTATTCCTGCTGCTTCAATTCTCTGATTATAGTTTTCAATACATTGCTGCAAATTCGTATCCAGTTGTTCTGTCACATTTTGAATCTGGGCAATCTGGGCAAGACGGCTGTTTTGTTCAGCAGTCTTTTCTCCGTTATATGCAAGCAATGTATCCTGCAGATTTCGAATCCCATCCCGATATAAAAGTTGCCCGTCTGCATCCGAAAGTAAATTGATTTCTCCTACGCCTTCTGATATTTCTTTTAAGGAACTGACCAGTTCATTTCCTGCTGTTTGCAAATCACTTAACTGTGCAGAAGCATCTGACAGATTTTCCCGATATGCACTGTCTACTGCCTGAATCAACTGCGCATTTTCCTCTGTATAATCCGAAATATCTAACGGTATTGTAGTGTCTTCCTGCTGTTTTAATTCCGGAACCGGAACCATGCTTACCAGATCAGATGCCTGTATTCCCTGTATTGCTTCTTTATCTGTAATGTCATTATTCATAACCATTGCAGATTCATCCTGCGCCGCATGAAATTCATCCATTATGTTACATAGATACATATATGTCATCTGACTGTTCAGTTGTTCCCCAAACTGAAGGACATCACCTAAAAGTTCTTCTCTTGCATCCGCCGATACATCTTCACTGACTGCATACTGTAACTGCGATGCCGCCGGAACTGTATTTAAGCTTTCAACATTTTCCGAAAAATCTGATGGAATTATAATATAAGCACCATATCGCCCTTCTTCTATTCCATTTCTGGCATCTTCTAATGAGGTATATATGAAATTATCATTTGGAAAACTTATGATCTGCTCCCCATAATAGACTTGTGTGTTACCATCCGATATGCCGGTATCCAGATTCACAACTGCCACTCCCTGTGACTCCACCGTTCTTTCTACTGCTGTATTACCTGTCTGCAATGTAGTGTTTCCATTTATCTTACCGATTCGATATCCGGTAAAACCGCTTGTTCCAAGCAGCGTAATGCACAAAAGAACAGTTATTACTTTCTTCCGTTTCATATCCTCTCTCCCTTTTCTTTTGTCTTTGTCGTATAGATTCTTTCTCTTTTTTTCGTAAATGTCAACCAAAAATATTCGACCTCATTTTTCCTTTATCTGTTCCTCTTTTTTTCTCTCCTGATTTTTCATTTTTCCTTATTTTCCGGGCATTTCAGCATACTTTTTCTAAAATTAACAGATGATTAATTTCTATATCATTTTAAACTTAATTTAATCTGGTCGAATAAAAGTCAAAACCGTTTTCTCTGAACGTCAAAGCAGTTTTTCCTTTTTTGTGTAATCTGCCATCTTGCTACTCGCGTAAACTACAAGAAACACGCTTTGCGAGTTTCTCGAGTTATCGCGGTGCTCGCCAAATCTGCATGCAAAGCTCATTTTCTAATTCTCGAACTTTATCACACCACTCACTATCAAGGAGACAACTACTTCTGGTTTTTATGCATTTGCTACTCTGGAGATGATGTCTGACGCTATGAATAAGGCAGCCCCTACAACAGACAATGAAGAAAAACTTTGGAAAAAGAATGATATAAAGAAGCTGTTGTACTCATTAGATTGAATCAAAAACTATGCCGAAGAATCTTACTCACTGCTTGAAATATCAAGCACTAATCAAAAACTTCGGCATAATATTTTCTTCGGTATAGTCCGAATTATCCTGAATTCGTGATAACTCTGATCGTGGATTTCAATATACAAGTGCACAGTTCTGTAGCAGATTAAAGAAACATCATATGAAACAAAGTATGTCCAGAGTTGCCCATTGTATTGATAATGGACCGATGGAAGGATTTTTGGGGATTCTAAAACAAGAGATGTATTACTGCCAACATTTCAATGATAGAACTACCTTAATTGCAGCTATAACTGATTACATCAATTACTACAATAACCAACGATTGCAAAGAAAGTTAAATGTGATGACACCAATGGAATATCATAATCAATATATAAAAGTAGCCTAAAACTTCTCATTTTATTTTGTGCTAAATCTTGACACAGGACCACCTGCACCTCGGTTATCTTTTTCATCATGATTTATTATTTTCTTTGTTTCTTTCGGTATAATTTTCTTTTTTAAAATCATCCTAAATAATATACCCCCAATAAATAATATGCCTCCAATACTAAATCCAACTGCATACCGATTACTTACTATAAGCAATAGTTCATGTAAATGCAATGAAACAATAGTTACAAATAGTATCATAAAAATTATTCCAAAGCAAAGAAAACCTCTATTCTCTATTTTAAATGTATCTATCAAATCAGCTTTCACGTCTTTTATACTATTTCTACCTTGAACTTTTTGCATAGATATATATGAACCTACCCATATCGAAACTGCTAAACTGGATATTTCAAAAAAGTCCGATACTTTATATTGAATAAAAAAAACGATTCCCAATGCAACCATTCCAGCAATAGATATGGTATTACACCATTGCAGTTCACCCTCAGTAAGTTCGATATTTCTATTATTTGTTTTCCATATACTATTCCAAAAACATCTCACTATTTTTACAACTGTTATCAATATAATAGTCCCCGCCAAAGCAGAACATTTCCATTTATAATCATTCCATAATTGAGAAAACATAAACACTACTATATATCCTAATAACATACTCAATATATAAGTAATCATTTGAACATACTTCCAACTTAAATAGTTATGCTTTTTCGTTTTTTTTCTGTATAAATAAACACCAACATAAATAATTCCAACCATAATCCACCATAATATAAAACCTATTAAATAATTCATCCACTACCACCTTTCCAGCATTAAAATATTCTATACCATAATATTAATCGGAGCATGTGAATCTTGGGTACCATGTCATCCATGCAAAACATCAGCATCTGTTCCTGTTTCTGTTTCTTATCCGAATTTCTTGTTATCATAAAAAATACCTCCCTTTTGCAACAAAAATTTGTTTTGAAAGTAGCACGCTTATATCAGCGTTTTTGAACTAAATATTAGATTTTGATTTTCGAATGTCCTTATGTGGAGACATAAATAAAGTTAATATACATCCACCTCAATAAATGCAAATCCAGTCAATGAATTATTCTCAATAATATCCTTCATTCGTTCTGAAACAAATACTGGTATTGTATCGTCTTTCAATCTGAAAATATCATGTCCCTGCACCATTTGATTATTCAAAGCATATTTTTCTACTGAAATTATTTTTTCATCACCAAGCGTAAATACATCATACTTAGAATGTTCTAAATCCAAAGCATCTATTATATCCAACAAATTAGCAACTTTATATTCTGTATTCTCAACACGATCTTTCGTATCAAACAAGTTTACCGAAAGATATTGTATCACATTTTCTTCTACAACATCTTCGATTAATTCTCTAAACTTTTTTGATACAATCAACCACCTATATACATTGGCTATATAGTCGGATAAAACAGAACCATCTTTTGAGTTATATGTAAATCTAACTTCAGACCAATTATTAATATAATTCCCGTTAGATACAGAATATTCATCAATATCTCCTATAACTCCAACATTGCAATTTACATAATCATCATCATTTTCATAATCATAACTTAATTTATAATATTTCATCTAAAATGCTCCTTACTATTTGTTCCAATAATCCTTATATAACATATTTGGATTACTGATGATTTTCTGCTTCATTTGGTCATATAACATTAAAAACTTAGTTTTGTCACCTTTTGCTATTTTATCAAATTTTTGCATATTATCAAGAACATACTCGTGATATGCATATGGATGACGCCCCTGATGAGGCATCAATTCTTTATTCCAATCTCCGTCTAAATCTAATCCATATTTTTTAGCTATATTTTCAAACTGACTTGTATATTTCTTACTCTTATTTGTTGCAAAATGATGTATCTGATTAGGTTTAGTAGAAGGTGTACCACTCTCCCCTACATTCCCCAGTTGCTGTTTTCTAAGTTCCAACAGTTCCTCCGGGTTTAATTTCTTTAATGCAAGTGCTTCGTCTACCTTTCCGATTCCTCTTATTTCTGCCTCTGTGAGCCCTTCCTTGCTTCCATTCTCAAGAAAATCAAGATATTTCTGGGCATCTTCCTTTGACATTCCTTCTGCAAAAGAACCGTGTAATCCACTTACATTTGCCATGGCATCTATCTCACTGAGCGTTCCATATGTTGCCATTCCGGTTAGTGTTCCAACTACAAAGCCTGCCAGTGGACTGTTGGTTGCTTCTGTCATGCTCTTTTCCACATAGCTGCTGGCTGCCACCGTCAGTCCCTGCTTTGCATACTCTGTTACTACTGCCCTTCCTATGGATGTTCCTGCACTTACTGCTGCATTTGCTGCCATTCCT
>ONAD01000049.1 GCA_900315735.1 uncultured Lachnospiraceae bacterium
GAAGATTAATTAACTTCATTTCAAATACTGACAGCCAAAATTTTATTCTTCTCAATCTCATTTTGTTTTCTCCTTCCCGTACCGGATTCCGGTACATGCTGACAAGCAAAAAGGAAATCCCTTTCAGCTCCTCTCATCTGCTGTTTGGGATTTCCTTTTCTTTCTGATTCTACTATAGCACACAGAAAAACTGATATCCAGTCCACTTTAGTATGCAGCCATTATGGAGCATCACCAGCTGCATCCACTTCACCTTCTGCAGTCTCTGTTGAATCTTCCTCTGCCGGATATTCCGGTGTGCCATACCCAACGGTATATTTATAATTCAGTGGGTACTTACATTTCTTTACCTGGCTTCCTTTATGGTATGGTTTTGCAAAGGATGTTCCAGTATTTCCTTCAATTGTTATCACAATCTGGTTTTCTTTGTCATAGTCTACCACAATTCCGGTATGACTTTTCCCATTTCCAAAAAATATAATATCACCGGCTTTGGGTTCATACCCACTTTCTTTTTTCTGATAAAGGTCAGCTTTCATATACCACTGTGCCATGTTGGCAACACTGGCAGTCCTTGAAACGAACATAGCACACCAGTTATCATCCATGCCATACCAATTTTTGTATTTGTCACCGCCTATATTGAGGTCAGAACTTTCCAGTTCCTGTTCTGCAACAGCAACAATTTTTAATCCTTCCTCTTCTGCTTTTTTAGGTGTGCAGGATGCAGCTGCTATTGCAAAACCACCAACAACCATCATAAAAGCTGCGCATAATTTTACCAGGAAAAAGATAGATAATCCGCTTCCTAATTCCATAGAACCAGGACTGCCATCATCTGATTTTCCTTTCTTCTTACTCTTTCTTTTTCCGGTTACTTCTGTCCTTTTGCTTTGTTTCATATCAGTTGTTGATTCCAGGTTTGCTTTTATTCTCCTGCCTTCACGTCGTCCGACTTCAATCGTCTTTTTAACAACAGCTACACCAAGCATTACTCCACCAGTAGCTGCTCCGGATGCGGCGGTACCTCCTGCCTTTGCTGCTCCTTTTGCAGCACCCTTTGCCGCACCACCTGCCGCCCCGGATGACGCAGTTCGGATACCGGTCTTTGTTCCATTGCCGGCAGCTTGCATTGAACCGGATTTTGCTGCAGCAGACATCATACCACCTTTCGCCGCAGCACTCTCACTTCCTTTTCTAGCAAGAATCATTTTTGTTTCTGCTTTCCGGTAGCTCTCTTTTTTTATCTGCTCCCGTTTTCTTTCCAATTCCTTCCTGCGATTCCTGCCACGATAAATAGTATCTATCCAGCTTTTATGATTGCCACCTTTTTTATTTCTTCTATCCTGGTCAAAAGAATCATCATTTTCTTCTTCCCCCATGGTACTGTTTAAAAGTGCTTCCTCGGCTCTTTCTTCCGTGGTTGTAATCTTCTGTTTTGCTGTTTTGATTCCACTCTCTACGGTCTGAATCCCGACAGATTCTAATGTTCGTATTTCCATACCACACCTTCTTTATTCGTGGTCATATGCTTTCATCTCTTCCTGTTTATTTTCCGCAGCCTGTGCTGCTTTTTCATGGAAGTTTGTACTTAAAAGCGGATATAATGGATTGTCACGATTCATGAATGTATCAAATAAAAATATCTGACCACCCCAGCACATAACACCATGTCCGGGTTTCGGATTCTCAAGTTCACGATATTCCCTTGCAGACAATTCCATAATTTCTGCAAGGCTTGCTGCATCAACGCCACCTAAGTCAAGGAAACATTTGTACGGGCAATTCGAAAACATATCTCTTAAATCTTCATGCTCTAATACTCTTGTAAGATTCTGCACCGCCAGTGTAACAACGGCTCCTGCTTTTCGATATGTTTCTACCGCATGAAGAAGCTGCTCTGCAGTAGAAGGTCTTGCACAAAGATACTGTGCTTCATCCACAATCAGACGCAGTGCAACAAGTGTCTGCTGGTTATATGTTATCCTCATGGAAAGGAAATGCATAATCGTAAGCATTGCCGGCTCCCATACAGAATCCGGTAAATTTTTTAATCCAAATCCAATCAGACGATTATCAATATCGAGGTTGGACGGATGAGCAAACATATCATAAGGACCATCGGTAAAGTTCTCCATGGAATCAACAATGTCCAGCAATATTCTCCGGTCTTCCCGGTATTCACTCTTTTCTATTTCCTCTTTCAAAAGGTCTCTTAATTTACAAAGTGTCGGCTGGTTTTTGTTCTTTGACCACGGAGTACGCAGTTTGAAATAGTCCTCATACATTTTCCGGACTGCTCTTGATATATAATTCATATGCACCTGCGTTACCACAATATTAGTCATAATGGCAGCACAGAAAGAAATTGCAAACTCCGTTTTCTTTGCGATAAACATATTCTTTTCCACATCATTTCCAGCTGCCACATATTCCGGTATTTCAAATGGATTTAAGAATACCTGGCACTGTGGTGTAAAATCAAAGAACTGTCCATGTAGCTCTTCGATGTAATCTTTCTGCTCATTATTCGGGTCAATAATAATTACATCATCATCTGTAAAAAGTAAAGTCTGGGAAATCTCTGTGATTTTAATCAGCATTGATTTACCAGACCCGGTATGTCCTACCATAATACCATGTGGTGCAGGAAGAGATTTTCTGTCACCACGAAGGAGCTGCTTTGTGGTGGTGTTCAGTCCATAAATAAATTTTCCAGACTGCATATCTTTTGCATAAAATGGCTGGAACGCTACTGCAGAAGATGTAAACAGTGAACGCATATGATTTACCTGTCTTCCTCCAATCGGAAGTACAGTATTAAATGCCCTAAGCTGTCTGTTGTAATATGGGTCCAACGTAAATCCATTAGAGGTTGCTATCTGCATTAATGTATCAGCTCTTTGTTCCAACATTTCCGGAGAATCAGCTGATACCATAACAAGCATTCCTAAGAACAATCCATCTTCATCATTGCCATCGACCTGATCCATCAT
>ONAD01000043.1 GCA_900315735.1 uncultured Lachnospiraceae bacterium
AGCATGCAGAGATTTTTTCTCTACATGCTGTATTCCTATAAAAAAAGAAATTCAGCAAGAGATGAAAACCTCTTGTTGAATTTAATTTTACAGCTTATCAAGAAGCTTCTTCAAACTGGGAATTATAAAGTTGTGCATAGAAACCATTCTTCTGTAACAGTTCTTCATGATTTCCCTGTTCAATAATATCTCCATCCTTCATAACAAGAATCAAATCAGCATCACGAATGGTAGACAGACGATGGGCAATAATAAAACTGGTTCTTCCCTTCATCAGGTTATCCATTGCTTTCTGGATTCTGTGCTCTGTTCTGGTATCAACAGAGGAAGTTGCTTCATCCAAAATCAATACCCTGTTATCCGCAAGAATCGCCCGGGCTATGGTAAGTAACTGTTTCTGTCCCTGGGATACATTGCTGGCATCCTCATTTAATTCCATATTATAACCACCCGGCAGAGTCTGGATGAAATGATGGGCATGGGCGGCTTTCGCTGCTGCAATAACTTCTTCATCTGTGGCATCCAATCTTCCGTAACGGATATTTTCCATAATAGTGCCTTTAAATAACCAGGTATCCTGAAGCACCATACCGAAGGCATCTCTTAACTCCCGGCGGTTATACTCCCTGATGTCGTGACCGTCTAATTTGATACTTCCGCTGTTGACATCATAAAAACGCATCAGCAGCTTCACCATCGTGGTCTTACCTGCTCCGGTCGGTCCTACAATGGCAATCTTCTGTCCCGGTGCAACCTTTGCTGAGAAATCATTAATGATAATCTGCTCCGGATTGTATCCAAAGTGTACATGGGAAAATTCCACTTCTCCACGAACATCCTTTAATTCTACTGCGTTTTCTGTTGTCTGGTCTTCTTCCTCTTCTTCTAAGAATTCAAAGACACGTTCCGAAGCTGCAGTCATGGACTGTACCTGATTAATGACCTGTGCAATCTGCTGAATTGGCTGGGTGAAGCTCTTTACATACTGGATAAATGCCTGAATATCACCAATTCCGATGGTTCCGTTAATTGCAAGCATTCCGCCGGAAATTGCCACACCTACATAACCAAGGTTGCCGACAAATACCATAACTGGCTGCATCATTCCGGATAAGAACTGGGATTTCCATGCAGATTCATACAATACATGGTTGGTATCATTAAACCGTTTAATGGTTTCCTTTTCTTTATTAAACGCCTGGATAACCAGATGTCCGGAATAAGTTTCCTCTACCTGACCATTGACATGTCCCAAGTACTCCTGCTGGGTACGGAAATATTTCTGTGAAAATTTTGCAATTGCCGAAACCATCAATGCTGAAATTGGAAGAATTACCAATGCGATCAGTGTCATCAGCGGTGAAATGGAAAGCATCATCACAAGTACTCCGATAATGGTTGCCACACTGGTAATAATCTGTGTCACACTCTGGTTTAAGCTCTGTCCTAAAGTATCCACATCATTGGTAATACGGGAAAGAACTTCTCCATAAGTTCTGCTTTCAAAATATTTCATTGGCATGCGATTGATTTTCTCAGAAATCTCTTTCCGCATACGATAGCAGATTTTCTGTGTGATTCCGGTCATAATCATGCCCTGGAAGAAACTCAATACCGCACTGATAGTATATAACCCAAGGGTAAACAATAATATCTTTCCAATCAGTGTGAAATCGATTCCGCCGGTTCCGGCTACTTTATTCATCAGACCATCTGCCAATGCAGTAGTAGCTTTACCCATTACCTTTGGTCCTAATACAGAAAATACAGTCGAACAGATTGCAAGTATCATGACTGCAATAATTCCGATTTTATATTTTCCGATATAAGAAAGAAGTTTTCGGAAAGAACCCTTAAAGTCTTTTGCTTTTTCTCCCGGCATCATTCCGCCGCCCATTGGTCCTCTCGGTCCTCTACGACGCGGTGCACGATAACTTTGTTCATTACTCATGTGATTTTTCCTCCTTTCCCTCTTCTAATCCTAATTCCTTTGCAGATAACTGTGACTGTGCAATCTGCTGATATACTTCACAGTTCCGTAATAATTCTTCGTGCGTACCTTTTCCAACAATTTTTCCTTCATCTAATACAAGAATCTGGTCTGCATGTAAAATGGTACTGATTCGCTGTGCCACAATAATCACACTGCTTTCTCTGGTCTTTGACTCCAATGCTTTACGCAGTGCCGCATCCGTCTTCATATCAAGTGCAGAGAAACTGTCATCAAAGATATATACATTCGGATTCTTTGCAATGGCTCTGGCGATGGACAATCTCTGTTTCTGTCCACCGGAAACATTCGTTCCACCCTGCGCAATCTCACTGTTATATTTTTCAGGCTTTTCGTTAATAAATTCTGTTGCCTGTGCAATCTCTGCTGCCTCTGTCATCTCTTCTTCCGTAGCATCCGGTCTGCCAAATTTCAGATTGGATGCAATAGTTCCTGAAAACAGAATTCCCTTCTGCGGAACAAATCCGATTTCATCTCTCAATTCTGATAAGCTTAAATTCCGGATATCCACGCCATCTAAGGTAATCTTTCCGGCTGTTACGTCATAGAATCTTGGAATCAGATTAACCAGCGTTGACTTTCCACAGCCGGTACTTCCGATAATCGCTGTTGTCTTTCCCGGTTCTGCCACAAAATCAATATCTTCCAGTACATCTTCATCCGCACCCGGGTAACGGAAGTTTACATGATGGAATTCCACTTTTCCGGTATGTTTTTCAATTGTTTCTTTTTCTTCTTTTTCTATAATAGAAGAATCTGTAGTAATGACCTCATCAATTCGGTCTGCTGCAACACCGGCACGCGGCAGCATAATAGACATCATGGTAAGCATCAGGAACGCCATAACAATCTGCATGGTATAAGTAATAAATGCAGTCATTGCTCCAACCTGAAGCTGGCCGGCATTAATACGGTGTGCAGATACCCAGACGATTAATATGGTCACTCCATACATAATAAACATCATGCCCGGCATCATAAATGTCATGACACGGTTGGTAAATAACTGTGTTTTCGTAAGATTCCGGTTAGCTTCATCAAACCGTTCTTCTTCCTTTTTCTCTCTTCCAAATGCACGGATTACGGAAAGTCCTGTAAGAATCTCTCTGGATACTAAGTTCAGGGCATCCACTAACTTCTGCATTATTTTAAACTTCGGAAGTGTAATGGACATCAGCACCATAACCAGTCCGGAAATCACCAGTACCGCCATGACGATAATCCATTCCATATGTGCTCCGGTCTTTAATACTTTATAAATTCCACCGATTCCGATAATTGGTGCATACAAAAGCATTCGAAGCATAATCGCTGTTACAAACTGAATCTGCTGAATGTCGTTGGTACTTCTGGTAATTAAGGATGCGGTAGAAAATTTATCCATCTCGGTATTGGAAAATCCTACTACCTTGCCAAAAATTTTCTCTCTTAAGTCTCTTCCGACTCCTGCGCCGACTCTGGATGCAAGATATCCGACTACCACTGCAACTGCCAGCATGAGCAATGACATAGCTGCCATCTTTCCGCCCTCTGACCAGAGGTAATTCTTCTGAATATGTTCCACATCAAGTCCTGCTTTTTCGTCACAGGATGCTGCATATGCTGTTCCCATGGCATGTAAGGTACTGCTTCCCACAGAATCTATCATATCTTCCATATATTCTCTGGACTGCATTATACCATCTTCTGTCATGGCACCACTTGCAATCAGCTGCTGCATCATCGGACGCATATCCACATAAGTTACCATCTCGCCATCATCATTTTCTGCTTCATAGGTGGTCAGTTCCATCTGCATCATTTGTCCGATTTCTTCAATGGACATCTCATCTAAGCTTTCTTTGGTAATCTGGTTCTGTGGATTCTGTCCCAATGCTTCTGCAATCGTATTCTTAAAATCTGTTTCACTCATGTTCGCCATACGATAAGTCAGTACAATTGGTGTCAGCAGTTCATCGTCCAATGTTTCCAAGGTCTCTTTATCCGCAGTGCATACATAAGTATTCCCTTCTTTTTCATAAACTGCTTCAAAAGCATCCTTTTCATCCTCTGTCATAAAAAGTTCTGCCAGCTGATATTCCTCCTCCGGCATCTTTTCCGGCAAAATATGTTCGATTCCTTTATTCTGGATTCCTACATCGATGATATCGGATGTATACTGTGGCAATGACAAATCACAATATGCCTGTACTCCAAGAAGGAGAAATATCACCACAATAATATGCCAGTAAGGAAGCATATTTTTAAATATTTTTCGCATCTTCCCTGTTCCTTTCTTTTTCTATATATTTATGAAATATTTTTATTTTAATTGCTGTTTCAACTGTCTTCTCTTTTCAATCTCAAGCTCCGCTGTCTGTTCTAATTTATTCAGATAGCCAATCAGCCGGTTCATATCTTCTTCTCCCATTTTCTCCGTAACCGACTCTAATAATTCACTCAAAATCCGGTTACATTCATTTAAAATCTCTTTTCCTTCCTCAGTTACTCTTACATATACATTCCGCCGGTCACCCTCACATATCATACGCTCCACATAATTTTTCTCTTCCAGGGAGCGAAGTGTCCGCGATACCGCCGGTGCTGCCACACGCATATAACGCACCACTTCCGATACCGTAACCTTTGCATCTGCCGCTTTGGTATCTGGCTCTTTGGCATCTGCAGCTTTGGTATCCATCTCTTTTTCTTTGCGGCAATGCTCGATGGTCTTTAAGGTTCCCATTTCCACGGATGAGACACCCGGCAGAATTGATGAGATTTTCAAATGATGGAATCGATTAAATATGGAAAATATTTCATTTCCACAACCCTGCATCATTTTCACCTCTCTTTCCTTCGTTTTATATTTTCAATTATTTAACATTGTTAATTATTAACATGTGCAAGTAATAATAGCACCCTGATTAAGATAGGTCAATTAAAAAAGTATAAAATTATTATTAAATCATATCATTGACAGTTAAAAACGAATCTTATAATATAAAAAAAGCAAGTTTTTTTACCAAAGGAGACAAAAAATATGAGTTTTAATTTTTTAAACCAATTACCAAGTCCGGAAGAAATCAAAAAAGAGTATCCGCTTCCGGAGAAACTGGCACAGATAAAAAAAGAACGGGATGCTGCAATTCGTAAAGTCTTAACCGGCGAAGATGACCGTTTCTTAGTTATCATCGGACCTTGTTCCGCTGACAGCGAAGAACCTGTCTGCGACTACGTCAGCCGCCTGACCAAAATTGCAGAAGATGTCAAAGACCGTCTGATTATTATCCCTCGTGTCTACACCAACAAACCAAGAACAACCGGCGAAGGCTACAAAGGTATTGCTACCCAGCCAGACCCTGAAAAAGCTCCTGATATGGTTGCAGGACTGATTGCAATGCGTAAGCTGCACATCCGCACCATTGAAGAAAGCGGTCTGACTCCTGCCGACGAAATGCTTTATCCGGAAAACTGGAGCTACATCGATGACCTGCTCTCCTACGTTGCCATCGGCGCACGTTCTGTAGAAGACCAGCAGCATCGTCTTGTAGTCAGCGGTTTTGATGTTGCTTCCGGAATGAAGAACCCGACCAGTGGTGACTTCTCCGTTATGCTCAATTCCGTATATGCTGCCCAGCATCCACATCATTTCGTATATCGTGGATATGAAGTAGAGACTCCTGGAAACGACTTAACTCACGTTGTTCTCCGTGGTGCTGTAAGCAAACATGGTAACAGTACCCAGAACTACCACTACGAAGACATTATGCGTCTGATTGAAATGTATAACGAACGCGACCTTAAGAATCCGGCTGCTATTGTAGATGCAAACCATTCTAACTCCAACAAGAAATACATCGAGCAGATTCGTATCGTCAAAGAAGTGATGCATAACCGCCAGCTCTCCCCTGAAATCCACAAGATGATTAAGGGTGTTATGATTGAAAGTTACATTGAGCCGGGCAATCAGAAAATCGGCGAGCACATTTATGGCAAATCCATCACTGACCCATGCTTAGGCTGGGAAGATTCCGCTCGTCTTATCTATGATATTGCAGAAATGAACAAATAAAAATTTCATCTACAGGAGCTGCCACCAGCAGCTCCTTATAGATGCCTGACAATTCAAAAAGGGAGCAGCCATTTCTTTCAGAAATGACTGCTCCCTTTTTTTTAGTTTACTCTATCCTCTCGGATGTGCCTTGGCATAGACTTCACGGATTCTGCTCTGTTTCATCTGTGCATAGATTTGTGTGGTAGAAATATCTGCATGTCCTAACATTTCCTGAACCGCTTTCAAATCCGCTCCATTGCTCACCAGATGTGCCGCAAAGGAATGACGCAGCATATGTGGTGTTATCTCTGTCTCAATTCCGGCTTTCTTTCCATAGGCTTTGATTAATTTCCAGAAGCCCTGACGGCTCATTTCTTTGCCGGAACAGTTGGTGAAAAGATATTCACTGCCTTCTTCACTGACAAGATATGGTCTTCCCTCTTCCAGATAACGCTGCAGAGCCTCTTTTGCCACTTCTCCGAATGGAATGATTCTTTCTTTATGAGCATCCTTGCATGTAATATATTCCAGATTCAAATTCATATCGCTTAATTTCAGGGAAATCAATTCAGAGACACGGATTCCCGTCGCATAAAGCAATTCCAACATGGCACGGTCTCTTAATTCCTTCGGTGTATTTCTATTTGGCTGCTCTAAAAGACGGCTGGTCTCTTCCATAGAAAGAATGACCGGAGCTTTCTTCTCTATCTTCGGTGCCTTTAATCCATCTGTTACATTCTGGTTTACATAATTCTGTGCCAAAAGATACTGAAAAAAGGCTTTCATGGATGCAAGTCCTCTGGAAATCGTTGCCGGTTTCTTTCCCTCCTGCTCCTGCTTTTCCATATATGTTTTTAAGTGTTCCGGTCTGACATCCTCTACAGAAAGCACACCTTCAGAATACAGAAATTCCTTCATTTTACGTAAATCTGTCTCATAAGAAACTGCTGTATTGTTCGATATTTTCTTTACTTCCTGAAGATACTTCATAAAAGCATCTATTTCCTGTGTCATAACTGTAACCACCTAACTCTTTTTTCTCTTCTGCCTTTTTTCTTTCCAAAAGGCAAGTACAATCCCTATTATAATGATTCTAAATTGGAAAAGCAATTCATATTTTTGCCCGATTTTGGCTGATTTACATAAATCTACCACATGTATCTTATTTCTATTTTTCCATCCACAATATGTTGTAAAAATTTTGTAAAATTTTTTATATTTTTTTCAGTACGAAATGCACCATGCCAGGATTCAGATATGCCTCTGTTAAGAATCCGATAAAGAACAACAATAATATGATTCCCCACAAAAGTATCCATTCCCCCAGCTTGCCATGTTCTTTTCCGCACTGATACTTCTCTTCTACTTTTAATAACAGCAGATATCCGGACACATAGAAAATAAATTGTGGGCATAATGCGATAATCATAAGCCAGATGGCACCTGCACCAATATTGCCGATTGCCATCACGCACAGAAAGCCAAAAGAAAAGCCGCTCCATATCAGGAATATGCTATTCACCAACCGATACCATGGCGTCATTCCAAAAAAGATTAGTGCAAGGACAACTGGCACTCTTGCAGACAGCACATAGATAAAATAATCATGTTTTTCTATCGTAATATATTTTAACTGCTGTATGAAATAATCATTTAATATGCCATATTGCTGCAGACGGCTTCTCCCATACAGATTCGCTGCTACAATGCCAATCACAAAGCAGCCTAAAAATAACACCTCTAACAGATGAAGATGCTTTTCTCTTCTTATCCCCAATACTCTTTCCATGTATTCACTTGTCTTAATTTTCTTATTTCATATTATTCCGGTAACGGTAACAATATGCCAATATACCAGCTACGGTTTTACTGTCCTGGATTACTCCGGCATAAATCTTTTCCAGTAACTCTTCCGGGTCATATGCCTTTACTTCAATAAATTCTTCCGGGTCAAGATGCTGTTTGCCCGGTTTTAAATCCGTTGCAAGATATACATCAATAAATTCATTACAGAACGCTACTGTTGTCTTTAAAGAAAGCATCTTTTCGATATGACCGCACTGAAAGCCCGTCTCTTCCTCTAATTCCCGCATGGCACTTATTTTCGTATCCTCTGTCAGGGAATCTCTGCATCCTGCCGGCAATTCAATGGTATAGCGGTCTAATGCGTTACGATACTGGCGTACCATTAAGATTTTTCCTTCCGGTGTAACCGGCACAACTGCTGCTGCTCCTTTTCTGTGTTCCACATAATCCCAATGTGCAATATTTCCATCCGGTGTCTCGATGGTATCTGAATAAATATCCACGATTGCTCCCTGGTATTTTAACTCCCGGTTAATTCTTCTGATTCTTTTTTCTTCCTGATGATTCTGTTCCATTGTATTCTCCTATAATTTAAATATTATCTTTCTTTTTATTTTATAAAATCTATATTAGGCTCAATCTAAAAGTAAGAGTTCTATTTTTATCTACAAGTAATAAAAAGTGACAAATCTCTCTCATTAATTGCACTAATTTTATAAAATTGAATTTCACTTTTTCTAAAAAGCATTTCTTCAACCGCATCATCATACTCATCTTTTGTTATCTCTTTAACATTTTTATGTATTCCATACATATTATCATCATAATAATATTTTCTTTCTAGTATCTTTTCCATTGGATTTTCATATGATGCATAGCAGTATTTCTTTTCTATACCCAAATCTTCTTTTACACACATAATGCTTGCCTCACATCCACTTCCATACCAACCTGAAATTATCAATTCATTTTCATAATTAGAACCATAAAGTATTTGATGACGTGAAACTATTTGACTTGCAATTTTTGTCACTTCACCAGTTTCTTCTTCATAAGTAGATATATCTTCAGGTTCAAAATAGTAGGTAAACAATTCCGGAACTCCATCCTTATCTATATCGTAAATTGCAAATTTACATTCATTATCATCAAAAAATTGTTCCTCACTTTTTAAAGAATAATATTCCTGAATATATTTCAAATATACTTTTTTCCACGAAACATCATTTTCTTCAATGCTATATTCCTTTTGTCCTACATCATCCTTCCTTTCATCTATTTGTTTTTCATTTATAAATTGTATAAATAAACATGTGAAAAACATTATCCCAATTATTATATATATTTTTTTACATATGTTTCTCTTCTTCTTTATATTTTGTCTTGTATTCTTATATAATTGCATTATATATAGAAAGACACTAAGGCTCAAGCTACAGAACGGAAGTGAAAAAACAATAATTTCAAATAACTTATTTCCCATACTCATACTACTCCCTTTAACTCAACAAATTTTAAAAACCTATACTTATCACTTATTTAACTTAACATTCTCATCCATATCTTCTAGGAGGTCATTAATTACTTATTTACATATTATAATATATCACCAAAAGAAAAAAAGAAAGTATTAAAAGTTTTGTAGTTTCAATACCTTTCTTTTTTTGCGTTAATGCTAAAGAGTTACATGGTGTAGTTTATGCATCTGATTATATCAACCAAAGAAATGCATTTTTAAATATTGGTGATAGTGCGGAAGAAACAAGTAAAAATTAGATGATATTACTAAAAAGCAGAAAACAATTGCAGAATAAGCTGAATAATCTGTGCTCCAATGAGCCGCCTGTCCGGTAAGCTTGAGCCACCATTCCGGATATGTGTGAGCCACTATTCCGGTCATAATGAGCCACTT
>ONAD01000017.1:0-59760 GCA_900315735.1 uncultured Lachnospiraceae bacterium
TCATAAGATTATTATGAAGGATTTTAAGGCAAAAGAAAACCCCTAATCCCCTCAAGATTGAGGGGAAGGGGAGTTGAAGTGCCAAAGGCACTTTTTTATGCTCTTATGATAAAATATACATGTAGGTCTATAGGTCTTTTTCATCTTTTGGAGGAAATTATGTATATTGAATGTTTTACAAATAATGCAAAACCATATCTTCGATTGGTTCAGTCCGTTCGTGTCACCAATAAAGCTGGAAAAAAGCTTCCACAAAAACAGGTCATCCTTAATCTCGGTCCCCTTGACCGTTTTGATGACGGACAGCCCGACTATGTGGAACGCCTTAAAAAATCTTTTAAAGCAGGAACTCCCTTAATTCCCGCACTTTTACCTTATTGTGATGAAAAAAAAGCTTCTGAAACATACCATTTCACAATAAATGAAGGAAGTCCGGATTGTTTTGGACATCCGAAGTTATTCTCAAATATCCTTTTGGAATGTATTCTTGAGGCATTAGGGCTTAACACTTTTTTCTCTTCCTATAAAGGCTTTACCAAACTTCAGTATGATGTTTACGGTTTTGCAAAGCTTCTTATCTTCGGGAGACTCCTTAATCCTGCTTCGAAATATGCGACTGTCCGACAAAATGAGGATTATTACGAACCGATTCTGGATGACTTTAATCCGGATAACGTTTATGATACCCTTGATTTTATTGCGATAAACAAGGATAAGATTATCCGGCGGATTAATACTAACCTGGTAAGAAAAGCGCATCGCTCTCCAGAAATCATCTATTATGATGTCACAAACTTTTATTTTGAGATTGGTGAACCGGATAACGATATCCTTGATGATGAAGGGAACATTGTAGAAAAAGGGCTGCGTAAAATGGGCGTTTGCAAAGAGGAACGCAAGCTTCCTATTGTCCAGATGGGACTTTTTATGGATGACGAAGGAATTCCCATTGCGATTGAGACCTTTCCCGGGAATACTCTTGACCATCTAACACTACGTCCGGCATTAAAAAAAAGCATTGACGACCTGGATTTCTCACGATTTATCATGATTGCGGACAGAGGAATCTGCAACTACCAAAATCTCCTTCATGTGCTGGATGCCGGAAATGGGTACATTGTATCCAAAAGTCTTCTGAAAAGCACAAAAACGGAACAGGATTGGACCTATAGTGATGAGGGTTATACTTCTGTCAGTGATGATTTCAAATATAAATCACGTATTGTGAAAAAGAATGTAAAAGATGAAAATGGGAATAAAAGAACAATAGAGGAGCAGGTCGTTGTATACTGGAGCCGGAAGTTCCAGGACAGGGCAGAACAGGAAAATAAGAAATTTCTGGATTTTTTACAGAAGTTGCAGGAACACCCTGAAAACTTCCGAATTACAGCAGTTCAGTCAAAGTCCCTGCGTAAGTTTTTTAAAAAGGAATGTGTCAACGAAAAAACCGGGGAGATCCTTGATTCTTCTAAAATAAAAGCTTTTGTGGACTTTGACAAGGTGGCCGAATACAGGAAGAGCCTTGGTTATTACCAGATCGTCACTTCTGAATTGACTATGGATGCACAGGAAGTCATTGACAAATATCACGGACTGACACAGATTGAGGATCAGTTTCGTGTCATGAAAGGTGACCTTGATACCCGACCGCTTTATGTCAGGACACCGGAGCATGTGACCGCCCATCTTCTTATTTGCATGATCTCATTGATCATGTTACGTATCATCCAGAAGCGGA
Source organism: uncultured Lachnospiraceae bacterium (assembly GCA_900315735.1). Taxonomy (GTDB): domain Bacteria; phylum Bacillota; class Clostridia; order Lachnospirales; family Lachnospiraceae; genus Roseburia_C. Next base: position 1,739 of record ONAD01000017.1, read on the forward strand.
TAAAAGATTCCGGATGCGTCATAACCACCCCAGATGCCTACTGGAGCAGCGGACTGAGTGCTGCCAGAATCCAGGCTGCACTTAATAAATGGAAAGTTGATTTTCTTCCAGGCGACCTGTACCGCTTCATGGATATAGATAACCCGGACCTGAAGCTGATACTGGATGCCTTTGGGATCAGCATCCCCGCCAAACTGTACCGGCGTGCAGAGCTCAAGAGTGTCAAAACAGGAATAAAAGTTTTCGTGTAGGTCATAAATGTAGGTATATTTTCTCAAAAATCTAAAAGCCACATATCTACAGGAAAAACCGCATACTTATTGAAAAAAATGGAACCGAACAGGCTCCATTTTTTATTTGCAAGTGGCAAACTCGGGTTATAGCATACCTGTCGAAAAAATACGAATCATTCGTCCCAGAAAAATGCTTTTCATCCCACATAGGTTGACACTGCTTTCGGAAGAATGGTATAAGGAAAATTGGTATACAATTTCATAAGGAAAAATGTTTCGCAAGAGAAAATAAATTTGGGAGGTAATTTATGAAATTAAAAAAGAAAACATGTGGAATCTTGGCAGTGTTACTGCTGCTGATAACTGTATTTACCGGAATGCAGGAAGGAATGCCGGTACATGCAGAGAGTCTGAAGGTATCCATAAACGGAACGGAACTGGAGGATGGCAAATACTATGAATTCGGAGGAAGCAGAGGGACTGGAACCATGAGTGAGTGTGACCCGGCGGCTCTTCCGGAATCATATATCTATTATAGTGCAGGTATCATGGAAGTAAAAGGAATTGTAAGAATATATTCGAATGGAGGAAGTTCAACCGAAGTCTTAAAGATTGAAAATGGAACCCTGACATTGAAAGGGGATGGTGGATTTCGTTTGACGAATTATAATGATACGGAAACATTGGTTACAGGAACTGCGGATGCAGTGCTTAAGACGGATGAATATACCGGAGATATTCAATTTTCTGGAAGGGGTGGAAATGCTCTTATAAAGGGAATTTCTCTGGTGGACTTAAAAACCACCGGGAAGATAAGTTTAGATGCAGAAGATGTTACTGGTGATGCATTTATCTCTTCCAGTTCAGTTAAGCTTGAGGCGGATCAGTTGGACATCTATTTATCAGATGGAACGGTGAAGTATCTGATAGAGGCAACGGATGAGCAGAATGGAGAAATCAGCCTGAAAAAGACTGGTTCCCTGAATTCGTTTGATCTGGATAATGGAAATAATATAAATGTAACAGATGCATTTTTTAAAGCCAAAGATACATTTCTGTCATCCAATGGAAACAGTAATTCGAGCAGTTTGAGTGGCAGGATAGTTCTTGCGGGTGAAACAATAGCAGAAGGCAATCTTGAATTAGAAACAGTAAAAGATGTAAGAATCCGCGCAACGAAGACTGCGGTAAAAGGAAATCTCGCTGTCAATGCAGAAAATGGATATGGTGTTGAGATAACCAGTGAAGGGGGAGCGGTATCAACCGGAAGTACAGAGATTACGGCACCTTCATTATTTGTTACGCTGCAGGCAAATGGAGATGCTGCCACAATCGAAGGAAATGCAAAGATAAATGCAAAGGGAATATCTTTAAAGAGTGCGAACAATGCAGCAATTGCAGGGGATGCAGAGCTTCAGGCACAACAGGATATTACACTTCTGGGAGCAGAAGGGCATTCTGTAATAGAGGGAAGCAACATTTCAATGAATGCAGCAGGCGGTGACCTTTCCATATCCAGAACCGGAAGTGCTGCTACCGATACTCCGCCACTTCTGGGAGGAACATTACAGACGCAGAATGATATCGTAAAATATAGCGATGGCGGGGAAAACTGGGTACAGATAATGGCAACCGGTGAGACATATGATGCAGATAACTGTGAACATCCGATTTTAGCAGGATATTCCGGCAGATGTGTGGTCTGCGGAGAAAGTGACATAGTATATGCAGAGCTGATTGGAACGGATGGAACGACTAAGAGAATGCTGAATGGAGATTTCGGTGGAACCGGGGCATATAATGATTTCAGAGACCTGCAAGATGGAGATACTATCAAATTTGTGAAGGATATTTATGGAAATGGAAGAACCGCAGCAATCGGAACCGGTAAAGCTGTAACCCTTGACCTGAACGGACATACGTTGATTCTGGATACTCTCTCATCAGAGGATAATCTTACCATCGCAAATGGTAACTATAAGGGAAAGATTACCAATGGCGGTGTCGGACTTACAAAGGAACTGACCTTTAAAAATGTAAAAGCAGCACTGGATGATTTACAGTGGATGACGAACAATGGAGTAAAGCTTGAGGGAAGTGAAGTTACAGTATCCGGAAATGACGGTTCTGGACGGTGCTGGTTGGAGAAGCTTACAATGGATGAAGATTCAAAGCTGGTATTAAAGAATGTAAGCCAGGGTATTTCGAATTATGCTAATGTTGCACTGGAAGAAAGCCTGGGAACAATCCGGGGATTCCTGCCAAAAGATTATTCTATCGCAAATAGGAAGCGAAATCCGGCAGATGTTGATTACAGAAATACCATTGTGGATGCAGATGGTCAGATTGCCCAGAATGTGGTGCTTCGTTATCGTAAGATGACAGATGCAGATTTATCGGCAACACTGAATCCAACGACCTATACTTATGATGGAACAGCAAAGGAACCGGAAGTACTTGTGGTATATGACGGACAGACGCTGACAAAGGATACGGATTACACCGTTGCTTATTCGGATAACAAAAATGCAGGAAATGCAGAGGTAACAATAACAGGTATTGGAGTGTATCATGAAGCAGCACATCTGCAATTTACGATAGGGAAGGCAGAACAGGCGGCACCAACAGGACTGAAGGCTGTAAATACCAGTAAAACAGGTGCAAGTGATGGAGCCATTGAAAACCTGACTACTGCAATGGAATATAGCACAGATGAAATTCATTGGACCAAGGTTACAGATGGTACAAAGATAAGCCAGCTTGCAGCAGGTGACTATTTCGTACGGTATGCAGAGACAGGGAACTATCTGGCTTCTGCATCTACAAAGGTGACAGTTGCCGTAAAGGAAGACCCTTCCACTGGAAACGGTTCCGATCCAGGTGAAACCACAGGCGGTAATGGAACTACAGGCAGTAATGGAACTACAGGCAGCACTGGAACGAACGGTTCCGGCACAGTAGCGGGAACTTCAAATGGAAGCAGCTCTGATGCAACCGGTTCCAATACGGCAGCCCTGACGGGAACAACACAGAAGACTGCAACCATAAAAACTGGTGATGAAACACCGGTTGGAAGGATACTGCTTCTGATGTTTTCCGCAGCTGGATTGATGGTTGTGGCAGCTGCAGGCAGAAAGAAATATTGTTAATTGTTTAAGAAGGCACGCAGCGCATCCTTTTGTGCTTTATAATCACTGATTCCTAAATCATAAAGCTCCTGCATGATTTTCGGGTCAGTGGTAAAAGTGCCAATCTTAACCTGATGGGACGGTGCAAAGAGAAATGCCCGTCCTTCTTTTTGTAATTTTGCAGCAAACTCTACCGAGTGCCGGTAATTTAAGTGTCTGTTATCAATTGCAGTAATCGTATTTGGAAATTTCCGTAACATCTTTTTGTAAAGGAAACGGTAACTCTCCGGCTGCTTGACATAGCCAAGTGGACGGCAGTAGATAATTACTACCTTGTCGCAGCCATCTGCAATGGCACGTTCAACCGGAATGGAATCTGCAACACCGCCATCATAGTAATAATTGCCGTGAAAAGAAATCGGTTTGCAGAAACCCGGAAGGGCACAGGTCGCCATAATGCTGCGGTAATCATCACGGTCTAAATCTTCTTTGGAAAAATATTCTGCCTTTCCGGTGGCAGCATTGGTTGCCGGAAAATGAAATTCACTTGGATTTGCTACTAAGGCATCATAATCCAGCGGGTCGTTTCCTGTGGAATTGGTTAAGGTTCCGTAAATATATTGAAGCCCGAAGAGAGAACCGGTTTTAATCAGATTTTTGATACTGATGTAGCGGGGGTCCTTTACATGCTCTATATAGAAACGCAGATTACGACCACGCTGCCCGGCAAGGTAAGAAACAGTATTTGCCGCACCGGCAGATACCCCCATACAATAATCAAATGTAACATTGTCGTCTAAAAAGGCATCTAAAATTCCGGCACTGTAAGCGCATTTCATACCGCCGCCTTCTACAATCAATCCAGACTTTTCCATGATATCACCTCTTGGGATATACTTCGTTAATTTTTTCACATATAGTTTAGCACAACAGGAAAGAAAGTCAAAATATATTTTTTATTGTATGTATATTCCGGGAAAATATAAGAGTTTGCGGGGGCGCAGACTGCCATGAAGATATCAGCGCAATTGATTAGAGACACTTAGAATTTCGTTCTAATACTGGCAATGCTGGCACATGGACGTGCCAGCAAGGCACAGATGAACATGGATGTGAATTTGTGCCGGTTGCCGGAACTGGTTTTATGTTTCGTGAAATTCTTAGAGTCTCTTATCAATGGAGCGTCATCTTAAGGGCAGCCTGTGCGACCGCTACTGATATATTTCCCCGGAATAATCCACACAGAATCTCCTTCCAGTCGTTGAAACCTTCCGCAAAAAACGCTATAATATGAGACAGTGATAAAAGGCGAAGAATAGAAACAGTGGAAGAGAGGAAACGGGAATGGCATTTGCCCATTTACATGTACATACAGAATACAGTCTATTAGACGGTTCAAATAAAATAAAAGAATATGTGGAGAAAATCAAGGCACTTGGCATGACAGCAGGGGCGATTACCGACCATGGTGTTATGTATGGTGTCATTGATTTCTATAAGGCAGCCAGGGAGGCGGGAATTAACCCGGTTCTTGGCTGTGAAGTCTATGTGGCTCCCGGCTCCAGATTAGACCGTGAGATGGTACATGGAGAGGACAGATACTATCATCTTGTGCTTCTGGCAGAGAATAACACAGGCTATAGCAATCTGATGAAAATTGTATCCAAAGGCTTTGTGGAGGGATACTATTATAAGCCTCGTGTAGACATGGAAGTGTTAGAAAAATACCATGAGGGAATCATTGCTTTAAGTGCCTGCCTGGCAGGTGAGGTACAGCGTAATCTGGTGCGTGGAATGTATGAAGAAGCAAAAGAAGTAGCTTACCGCTATGAACGCTGTTTTGGAAAAGGCAATTTCTTTTTAGAGCTGCAGGATCATGGAATCCCGGAGCAGAAGCTGGTAAACCAGCAGCTCCTCCGCATGAGCCAGGAGACCGGAATTGAACTGGTAGCAACCAATGACGTGCATTATACCAATGCGGAAGATGCAGAGCCTCATGACATTCTGCTCTGCCTTCAGACCGGAAAGAAATTAGCGGATGAAGACAGAATGCGCTATGAAGGTGGACAGTATTATGTTAAATCCGAAGAGGAAATGAAATCGCTTTTTCCATATGCATTGCAGGCACTGGAAAATACCCAGAAGATTGCAGACCGCTGTCATGTGGAAATCGAATTCGGACATACGAAGGTACCGCATTTTGAGGTGCCGGAAGGCTATGATTCCTGGACTTATTTAAATAAATTGTGTCATGAAGGATTAGATAAGCGGTATGGAGCCGATGCACCAAAATATTTACAGAAATTAGATGACGAGCTTGCCGTTATTAAAAATATGGGATATGTGGACTATTTCCTGATTGTGTGGGACTTTATCCATTATGCGAGAGAGCATGATATTATGGTGGGACCGGGACGAGGCAGTGCCGCAGGAAGCCTTGTTTCCTATACCACCGGAATTACAGATATTGACCCGGTTCGTTACAATCTGATTTTTGAGCGTTTTTTAAATCCGGAACGTGTATCCATGCCCGATATTGATGTGGACTTCTGCTTTGAACGAAGACAGGAAGTTATTGATTATGTGGTAGAAAAATATGGCAAGGACTGTGTGACACAGATTGTAACCTTTGGTACGCTGGCAGCCCGTGGAGTAATCCGTGATGTGGGACGTGTCATGGATTTGCCTTATAATTTTGTGGATACGATTGCCAAGGCAATTCCAAATGAACTGGGAATCACCATTGATAAGGCACTGATGATGAACCCGGAGCTTCGGGGCATGTATGAATCCGACGAGTCGGTAAAGAAGCTTATCGATATGTCAAGGAGATTAGAAGGTCTGCCGAGGCATACTTCCATGCATGCAGCAGGCGTGGTAATCAGCCAGAAGCCGATGGATGAATATGTCCCGTTGTCAAGAGCATCCGATGGCACCATAACCACACAGTTTACCATGACTACCATTGAAGAATTAGGACTTCTGAAAATGGATTTCTTAGGACTCCGGACACTGACTGTAATCCAGAATGCAGTCCGTCTTGCAGAAAAGAGCAGCGGTAAGAAAATCGATATGAATGCCATCGACTATAACGATAAGAAAGTGTTAGACTCTCTTGGAACCGGCAAAACCGATGGTGTATTCCAGTTGGAAAGTGCCGGAATGAAGAACTTCATGAAGGAGTTGAAGCCGCAGAGCTTAGAGGATGTAATCGCCGGTATTTCTCTTTACCGTCCGGGTCCAATGGACTTTATTCCGGCTTATATCAAGGGAAAAGACCACCCGGAAAGTATTACCTATGACTGCCCGGAATTGGAGCCGATTCTGGCACCGACCTATGGCTGTATCGTATATCAGGAACAGGTAATGCAGATTGTACGTGACCTCGCCGGTTATACCTGGGGCAGATCGGATCTGGTACGCCGTGCCATGTCTAAGAAAAAGGGCAAGGTAATGGAGCAGGAGCGGAAGAACTTTGTCTATGGTAATCCGGAGGAAAATGTTCCGGGCTGTATTGCAAGAGGAATCGATGAGAAAGTGGCAAACAAGATTTACGATAACATGATTGACTTTGCCAAATACGCATTTAATAAATCCCATGCGGCAGCGTATGCAGTGGTTGCATATCAGACCGCATATTTGAAATACTATTATCCGGTAGAGTTTATGGCAGCGTTAATGACATCAGTCTTAGACAATACTTCCAAAGTCTCAGAATATATCTACACCTGCCGCCAGATGGGAATCGCAATACTGCCGCCGGATATCAATGAAGGCGAGGGTGGTTTCTCCGTATCCGGACAAGCAATCCGCTATGGACTTTCTGCCATTAAGAGTATCGGAAGACCGGTAATTGATGCCATTGTGGAGGAGCGTAAAATCCGTGGCCCGTTTACCACGTTAAAGGATTTTATTACAAGACTTTCCGGAAGAGAAGTCAATAAACGGACTATAGAAAACTTTATCAAAGCGGGAGCCTTAGACGGGCTGGAAGGAAACCGCCGCCAGAAGATGATGATATACGGTTCTCTTTTGGATGCACTGAATCAGGAAAAGAAGACCACAATGGCTGGTCAGATGACACTTTTTGATATTGCACCGGAAGAGGACAAGGCAGAGTATGAAATCAGGCTTCCGGATGTCGAAGAGTATGACAAAGAGGTGCTTCTTGGCTTTGAAAAGGAAGTCCTTGGCATATATATCAGCGGACATCCGCTGGAAGAATATATGGAGCGTTTAAAGAAGAATACCAATGCAGTTACCACAGATTTTGTGTTAGATGAAGAGACCGGCACACTTAAGGTAACAGATGGTGCCAGGGTGCGTATCGGAGGAATGATTACCGATAAAGTCATCAAGTACACCAAGAATAATAAGGCAATGGCATTTATTACTTTAGAAGATTTGGTGGGAACAGTGGAAATCATCATTTTCCCGAAAGATTATGAGCGTTATGCAAAATATCTTGAGAATGATGCAAAGGTATTTGTGGAAGGCCGTATAACTGCAGAAGAAGACCGTAACGGAAAGCTGATTTGTGAGAAAATCATTTCCTTTGATGAAGTGAAACGGGAGCTGTGGCTGCAGTTTTCAAGTAAGAGCGATTTCGAAGAAAAAGAAGGTGCTCTTTATGGAAAAATGATGGATGCCGATGGCTCAGAGCATGTCGTTATTTATCTTGCGGCGGAAAAACAGATGAAGCGTCTGCCGGAAAACAGAAATGTTGCAATTACAAAAGAGCTTTTAGAAGATCTTGGGAATTTCATAGGTAAAGACAATGTAAAAGTTGTAGAAAAGTCATTGTAGCCATTGCAAAACCACAGTTTAAGGATTAGAATAAAAATGATTGGATAAAAACAAAGAGAAGTGTTTACATATAGGAGGTAACAGGGAATGTCAAAAGAAATTCAGACAATTGGTGTTTTAACCAGTGGCGGGGATGCTCCGGGCATGAACGCTGCTATCCGTGCGGTAGTAAGGGAAGCTATTGCAAAGGGAAAGAAAGTAAAAGGAATTAAGAGAGGTTATGCAGGTCTTTTGCAGGAAGAGATTATTGATATGGAAGCAAAAGATGTAGCAGACATTATCCAGAGAGGTGGAACAATTTTACAGACTGCACGTTGTCTGGAATTCGTAACACCGGAAGGACAGCAGAAGGGTGCTGAAATCTGCAGAAAGCATGGCATTGATGGAATTATCGTAATCGGTGGAGACGGTTCTTTTAAGGGCGCACAGAAGCTGGCAGCACTTGGAATTAACACCATCGGATTACCGGGAACCATTGACCTTGATATTTCCTGTACCGATTATACCATCGGTTTTGATACCGCAGTAAATACAGCAATGGAAGCCATTGATAAGGTACGTGATACTTCAACCTCCCATGAGCGCTGCTCCATCATTGAAGTAATGGGCAGAGGCGCAGGCTACATTGCACTGTGGTGTGGTATTGCCAATGGAGCAGAGGATATCCTGCTTCCGGAGAAATATGATTATGACGAGCAGAAGCTTGTAAATAATATTATAGAGAACAGAAAACGTGGAAAGCAGCATCATATTATTGTAAATGCAGAAGGTATCGGTCATTCCGCAAGCATGGCAAAGAGAATTGAAGCAGCAACCGGAGTTGAAACCAGAGCGACCATCTTAGGACACATGCAGCGTGGTGGAAGCCCGACCTGTAAGGACCGTGTTTATGCATCTACCATGGGATGCATTGCCGTAGATTTGCTGTGCGAAGGCAAATCCAACCGTCTTGTAGCATATAAAAATGGTGAATTCGTAGATTATGATATTGACGAGGCACTGGCTATGACCAAATCCATTCCGGAATATCAGTATGAAATCTGTAGAAATCTTTCCAGATAGGATGTTATTATGATTACCAGTACAGCAAATCCGCAGGTAAAAAATTTAATTCAGTTAGTAAAAAAAGCCAAAGTTCGTAATGAACAGAGGCTTTTTGTTGTGGAAGGAATCCGCATGTTCCGGGAAATCCCGGAAGGCTGGCTTGATAGAATTTATGTTTCCGAGCATTTCATGGAAGAGGAATCCCATGTAAAAGTTCTGCAGGGAAAAAATTATGAGGTACTTGCCAATCATGTGTTTGAAAGTGTGTCCGATACCAAGACGCCGCAGGGAATCCTCTGCCTTGTGAAAATGCCGGATTATACCTTAGAAGAAGTAATACCAAAGGAAAATGCCCATCTTCTGATTCTTGAAAGTATTCAGGATCCGGGCAATTTAGGCACGATGTTCCGGACCGGAGAGGGAGCGGGAATCAGCGGAATTATCATGAACCGCACCACTGTAGATGTTTTTAATCCAAAGACCATCCGCTCCACTATGGGCAGTATCTTTCGCGTGCCATTTTTCGTGACGGAAAACCTGCAGGATATACTGATGCAGTTAAAGTCCCGGAAAATAAAGCTTTACAGTGCCCATCTGCAGGGCAGTGTTTCTTATGAGGAGCCGGATTATAAGGACCCCACAGGCTTTTTAATTGGAAATGAAGGAAATGGATTATCGGATGAGATTGCCAGAATGGCAGATACCTATATCCACATTCCGATGGCAGGAAAAGTAGAATCACTGAATGCAGCAATTGCGGCAACACTGCTGATGTATGAGGCAGCACGCCAGAGGAGGTAAGGGATGTTCCGGTTATGGGCAAAAGAATTTAAAGACAATCATATGTTAAAGGATACCACCGTCTGTGATGACTCCGGGGATACCAGAACCCATAAGGTGTTCCGGGCATTAGATGAGGTGTGTTATACCTTTGATTTGGGAAAACCAATCTGGTTAGACCGCAATGTGGATGAATTTAAGCGGCATGCCAAGACCAGGTTTTATCAGGATAATTTTGTGGAAGAAATTGAATTTGATTTTTTGGAAATTCATGTGATTGAAGAGGATTAAGTAACTGTGTCAGGAGGAAAGAAAATGGAAGGGCAGATGCGCCGGGATACCATCATTAAGATGCTGGGGGAGAAGGGAAAACCTTTGTCCGGAACAGAATTGGCAAAAGAATTAGGAGTCAGCCGTCAGGTGATTGTACAGGATATTGCATTGCTTCGTGCAGTAAATAAGAATATTTTAAGTACTAACAAAGGCTATGTGCTCTATGACCCTTCGGAAGAGACACAGAAAGCAAGAAGAACCATTGCAGTAAGCCACAGTGATGAACAGACACAGGATGAGCTTTATACCATCGTGGATTTTGGTGGAAAAGTATTAGATGTCGTAATCGAGCATGATATTTACGGACAGATAACGGTGGATCTGATTTTAAAAAGCCGTCAGGATGTGGATGAATTTATTGCAAAGGTTGCCAAAAGCAAGGCAAAGCCCCTTAAGACACTGACCGGAAATAAACACTTTCATACCGTGGAAGCAGATTCGGAACAATTACTTGATATCATAGAAGAAAAATTGCGGGAAAAAGGCTACGCAAGATAACAGCTTGACTTTTTTTCTCGATATGGTAAACTACTCCTTGACTGACAAGACAACTGACAAGACAGTTAGAAAAAGTCAAGGAGGAAGAAAATGGAAAAGATAAAAGCGTTCTTAAAACGCAAAAATATTATTATCTCAGCAAAAAGATACGGCATTGATGCCTTAGGTGCAATGGCACAGGGTCTTTTTGCTTCTCTTTTAATTGGAACAATTATCAGTACAATTGGTGAGCAGGCTGGCATCCAGCTTCTGGTGGATATCGGTGGATATGCCAAAGCAGCAACCGGCCCGGCAATGGCAATTTCCATTGGTTTTGCATTGCAGTGCCCGCCACTGGTACTTTTTTCACTGGCAGCCGTCGGTGTAGCCGCAAATACGCTGGGTGGAGCAGGCGGTCCGCTGGCAGTATTGATTGTAACCATCTTTGCGGCAGAATTCGGTAAAGCAGTATCCAAAGAAACCAAAATTGATATTATCGTTACTCCGTTTGTAACCATTTTTATCGGAGCAGGTTTATCTATCTGGTGGGCACCGGCAATCGGAGCCGTAGCCAGTGCAGTAGGAAATGCCATTATGTGGGCAACCGAATTACAGCCATTCTTCATGGGAATTTTAGTATCTGTAATTGTAGGTATTGCACTGACACTGCCAATCAGCAGTGCTGCCATCTGTGCCGCTTTGGGACTGACCGGACTGGCAGGAGGAGCCGCAGTAGCAGGATGCTGTGCCAACATGGTAGGCTTTGCGGTACTTAGCTTCCGGGAAAATAAATGGGGCGGACTTTTCGCACAGGGAATCGGAACTTCCATGTTACAGATGGGAAATATTGTGCGGAATCCGAGAATCTGGCTTCCGGCAATCTTAAGCTCCGCCATAACAGGACCAATTGCAACCTGCGTCTTCCATCTTCAGATGAATGGTGCTGCTGTAGCATCCGGAATGGGAACCTGTGGACTGGTTGGTCAGATTGGTGTTTATACCGGCTGGATTAATGATATTGCATCCGGTGCCAAGGCAGCCATTACACCAATGGACTGGATTGGAATGCTGTTAGTATGCTTCATTTTACCGGGCGTTTTAACCTGGGCATTTGGTCTGTTCTTCCGTAAGATTGGCTGGATTAAAGAAAACGATTTGAAGCTTGATTTATAAGAAAAATTAAAGAAAATATAGATAAAAGTTATACTTAAAAGAACTAAAAACTATACCTCTTGTGCATAATTATTAAAAATTGATAAAAATTTAACTAAAAACAAGCAAATTATACAAAGATGTGCTATACTAAAGTTAGATTGTTATTGCATATATTATAACTTACGCGGGAAATGCCGAAAGTGCAAAAAGCATTTCCCATAGTAGATGCATGGAGGAGTGGAAAATGGAATCACCAATTGAAGTGACAGAAGGTGTAGATGGTTGGAACACCATAATCTTTCTTTATAATTCCGCATTAAAAGAAGTTGGAACCAAGCTTGAAATATTAAATGATGAATTTCAGCATGTACATCAGTACAATCCGATAGAATATATAAAGCGACGGATTAAGACGCCGGAGAGTATCGTAAAGAAGTTAAAACGATACGGTTACGAGAGTACCATTGATAATATGGTCAATTATGTAAATGATATTGCAGGAATCCGTATTGTATGTTCTTTTACTTCTGACATTTATCGGATGGCAGAGATGATTGGAAAGCAGAATGACCTTACCGTGGTGTCTGTAAAGGATTATATCAAGCATCCGAAGGAGAGCGGCTATAAGAGCTATCATATGTTAGTTACGGTGCCGATTTTCTTATCAGACCGTGTGGTAGATACGAAGGTTGAGATACAGATACGAACCATTGCCATGGATTTCTGGGCAAGTCTCGAACATAAGATTTATTACAAATTCGAAGGAAATGCACCGGAGTATATCAGTAAGGATTTACGGGAGTGTGCAGAAATTGTTTCTATGCTGGATGCAAAGATGTTATCTTTGAACGAGGCAATCTTAGAAGCCAAGGCAGCACAGGAAGCGGAGCTTTTGCGGGAAGAGAAAGAAAGAGCGGAGAAGGAAAAATAAAAGAAATTCGAAAAAACGGGTTTCTCACATAAACAAAAAGGAAGCTGCCAATCGGCAGCTTCTTTTTTCACGAGTTGCTTTAAAATAATTTAGTCGTCTTCACCATTCATCCAGCTGTCGAATTTTTCTAATACCTTATCATAGGTCTGCTGGGAAATGTCCGGAAGTGTTCCGCCCCAGGCTTTGGTTGCCTGATTGAAGCCCTTTTTAAAAGCATCTAATAATTCCTGAGCTTTGGACTTGTCATTGCCGGATAATGCTTTTGCAAAATCTAAGATACGGTCAGAGGTCTGGTTTACACCCCAGTATCCGTCTTCTGCAATATCAGCCTGAGCCTGTGCTTTCACATCAGCAGAAACAGTGAAGTTACCGCCTGCAAGGAAAGACCACATATCATCAGCTTTTCCGATGGCTGCGCCCTGTTTGCTCATCATCTGTTCTACAATTCCACGAAGCTGTGAGATACGGTTATCAGAATCAGCTTTCATCTTTGCAACGAGAGCAGAGTTCTGTGTCTTTTTGGAAGAACTGCTCTTGTCACTGGAGCTTTTTTCATAAATAACACCGGTAGAGGTGTCATTCTTGGAAGATTCCGTCTTCTTGGAAGAAGCTTTGGAATCTGCAGCAACAGTGGATGCAACAGTAGATGCATAATTGTTAATAGAATTAATTGCCATAATCTTAACCCTCCTTGGTCAAATGTTTACTAAGTATCCATTCTTAGCCTTATTCATATATTTTATCGGTAAGAATGGGACAAAATATAAGAGGAAGAATTGACCTTTTTTAGAAAAAATGATAACATAAATTTGTATCATGTATACAAAATACAGGAGAAAAACAATGGACGAACTTGCAGTAAAGGCACTGGCAAAAATAAATCTGGGATTGGACGTATTACGTCGGAGAGAAGATGGGTATCATGAAGTAAAGATGGTTATGCAGACCATACATTTATATGACCAGCTTCATCTTAAAAAAATGGAATCTGGCATACATTTAGAGACAAATCTTGGATTTCTTCCGGTAGACGAAAGCAATCTGGCTTACCGTGCAGCCAGACTTATGAAAGAAAAATATCAGATTGAAGAGGGTATCGATATCCGGCTGAATAAGCGGATTCCGGTTGCTGCCGGAATGGCAGGTGGAAGTACCGATGCCGCAGGCGTACTCTATGGAATCAATGAATTGTTTGAACTGGGCATAAAGAGGAAAGAACTGATGGAGCTGGGCGTTCAGATTGGGGCTGACGTACCATATTGTATCATGCGAGGTACAGCTTTAGCAGAAGGAATTGGTGAGAAATTAACTTCCTTGCCACCGATGGTGAAGTGTCCGGTAGTCATTGCCAAGCCACAGGTAAGTGTATCCACAAAATATGTCTATGAGAATCTGAAGCTGGATGAGAATACACAGCATCCTAACATTGATGCCTTAATACAGAATATCCGTGCAAAAGATTTGCCGGCAATTGCAGGTAGTATGGGAAATCTTTTAGAAACAGTTACTGCAAAGAAGTATCCTGAGATTGAGAAGATAAAAGAACTGATGCGGGAAAATGGTGCATTGAATGCCATGATGAGTGGAAGTGGTCCGACAGTATTTGGACTTTTTGATGAATTGGAAACGGCAAAAATGGCAGCAGCGATTGTACGTCAGAGTGGACTCGCAAGGCAGGTCTTTGTAACAGATATTTATAATAATAGAAGATAAGAACATACTCTTTGGAAAAAGGGTTGGAGGGTTAATAATATGACAGATAATCTGGAATTAAATATGAATGCGTATCTTCCTTTGCGTGATGTTGTATTTAATACACTTCGTGAGGCGATATTAAAAGGAGAATTAAAACCGGGTGAAAGACTGATGGAGCTGCAGCTGGCATCCAAGCTTGGAGTCAGCCGTACACCGATTCGTGAGGCCATCCGGATGTTAGAGCAGGAGGGGCTTGCTGTAACTGTACCGAGAAAGGGTGCCGAGGTTGCCCGCATGACAGAAAAGGACATGGAAGATGTATTGCAGATTCGGGCAGCATTAGATGAACTGGCAGTTCAGCTTGCAACAGAACAGATTACAGATGAACAGTTCGATGCATTAGAACAGGCAAGACAGAATTTTGAAAATTCTTTAAAAAGTGATGATGTAAAAGAAATTGCACAGGCAGATGTGGCATTTCATGATGCTATATATAATGCTACCGGAAATGCAAAGCTGGTATCCATGCTGAACAATCTGCGGGAGCAGATGTATCGTTACCGTGTAGAATATTTAAAGGATGAGACGATTTATCCGAGGCTGTTAAAAGAACATAAGGATATTGTAGAGAGTCTTCGTAAGAAGGATAAATCCCGGGCTTCAGAAACCATGCGGGAGCATGTAAAGAATCAGGCAGAAGCAGTCAAAGATATGATCCGCCAGCAGGAATAATCCAACAGGAGTAATCCCGCAGGAATAAAAAAACAAAATACGGAAACACTAAGGACAGACCGCATAGGGTCTGTCTTTTTTTACGCGGACGTTGGCGAGCATCGCGATAACTCGCAAAGCGTGTTTCTCGTAGTTCGCTGCCAGGCATCCGTAAGAAGGTGCCTTTTCATAGTTGCGCGGGAAAAAGTGGCAGACAATGCAATGTAAAAAATAATGAGGAGTTGAATTATGCAGCAGAAAGAAGAGAAAACCACAGAGCACACTGCAAAGCGTATAGCAGAACATACCGTAGAGAATACAACAACACACATCGCAGAATGCACCACAGAACACAACGATAAGATTACAACAAGCTTGCAGGAAAATGTTGCACATTTCCAGAAAATATTTTCCGAGTGTGCAGATATTAAAATGCGAATCATGAAGATTGGGCAGAAGCAGCAGATAGCATGTATGGCAGCATACATAGAGGTGACCGGTGGCGGTGCGATTTTTGAAAAATCTCTTGTGGGAAGGCTTTTAAATGAACTGTGCCATTACAGTGAAAAGGAAGTCTATGAAAAGCTTTCACAGAATGCTCTTGGCTTATCGGATGTTACGCCTTTTGATACTTTTACAGATGCAGCGGCAGGTCTTCTGACCGGAGATACGATTCTTTTTATAGATGGCTATGACAAGGCATTAAAGATTCCGGATAAAGGATACCCGTCTATGGGAATTTCCGAAGTAAATTCAGAAAAGGTAATCCGTGGCTCCAATGAAGGTTTTACCGAGTCGGTCAAAGCCAATACGGCACTGGTACGAAAACGGATTCGTTCTCCGAAAGTAAAAGTAAAAGAGAAAAAAGTCGGATTGCGCAGCAAAACTAATGTGGATTTGATGTATATGGAGGATTTGATTTATCCCGGAGTCTTAGAAGAGGTAGAAAGGCGGCTTGATGGTTTTGAGATTGACGGCGTCTTAGACAGTGGAATCATCGAACAGCTTACAGAGGAAAAATGGTATTCCCCGTTTCCACAGTTTCAGACCACCCAGCGGCCGGATCGGGCAGCTATGGCAATCTTAGAGGGAAGGGTGGTGCTGATTGCAGATAATTCGCCTATTGCACTGATTCTGCCAACGGATTACAACTCCTTCATACAGACCAGTGACGACTATTACAACCGCTGGGAAATTGCATCATTGGGAAGAGTCTTACGTTTCCTGGCTTCCTTTTTTGCTATGACATTGCCGGGACTGTATCTTGCAGTCTGTAATTTTCATACACAAATATTGCCGACGAAATTGCTGCTATCCTTTGCTGCAGCCAGACAGGGCGTGCCTTTTCCAGGAGTGGTCGAGGTGCTTTTGATGGAATTGTCCTTTGAACTGTTGCGGGAAGCGGGTGTGCGTCTTCCGGGAGCTATGGGAAATACCATAGGAATTGTGGGGGGACTGATTATCGGACAGGCGGCAGTGGAAGCAAATCTGGTCAGTCCTATCGTGGTAATTGTAGTGGCTTTTACGGCACTTTGCTCTTTTGCGATACCCAATGAAGAATTTGCAACGGCATTTCGCATCTTAAAATTTTTCTTTATTGCCATGTGTGCGTGGCTGGGCTTTTTTGGCTTTTTGGTGGCATTACTTGCGGTACTCATTCATTTGTCCCATCTTAAGAGCTTTGGCATTCCATATCTGATGCCATTCGTGGGAGCAGATGTAACGGATTATCAGGATGAGCAGGACAGCCTGCTGCGACTGCCGTTGTATCAATTGCGGCACAGACCGATTTTTGCAAGACGCCATAATCGTCTGCGGCTTAGGAGGAAAAAGTAATTATGTTTTC
Organism: uncultured Lachnospiraceae bacterium; assembly: GCA_900315735.1. Lineage (GTDB taxonomy): Bacteria > Bacillota > Clostridia > Lachnospirales > Lachnospiraceae > Roseburia_C. The sequence continues at coordinate 18,878 of ONAD01000017.1, forward strand.
AGAAAATCAGAAAATATCAGAGCGGCAGATGGCAAGGCTCCTGATTTTTGATATGTGCGGAATCAGTACGCTGCTGCTTCCGGGATTATTGGGGAAAATGCTTGGAACAGATGGCATTTTTGCAATTCTGCTGGGAGCAGTGCCGGTGTATCTATTTACTTTTCTGCCGGAGCTGCTGCAGAAAAACAGTAACACCGGCAATATCAGTAATACCGTGGAAAGTTACCCCGATATTTTAAAGAAGCAGCGAAATGGTTTTATCCGTATTTTGATGCTGGCGGTCTATGCGGTTGAGGGAATTTTATTAGCTGGATATGGCTTATTTCTCTTAAGTGATTTAATGGTGAGTGAATTATTAAAGGACAGTTCATTTGTGCTGGCGGCAGTCCTGCTGGTGCTTCTGTGCGGCTATGGAATCTGGCAGGGTATCGAAGGGCGTGCCCGTGTGTATGAAATCCTGTTCTGGTTTGTATTTCTTCCCCTTATCTTAATGTTGCTTCTGGCAACAAAAGATGTCAATACGATTTACTGGACTCCGGTAATGATGCATTCTCTGGGAAGTTTTTTGAAAGGCATGGCGGTAGTAGTGCTCCTTTATGGCACACTGGCATTCGTATTATTTTTGCAGCCCTACCTTGCAAATGATGTCCGCGTGGGACGGACATGCCGAAAAAGTCTTTGTGTTACAGTAATTTTTAATGCCGCAATCTATCTGATTACACTTGGTATTTTTGGCAGTGGCATGCTGCCCAAAATGAAATATCCGGCGATTACATTGATGAGCATGATAAAACTGCCCGGAGGCTTCTTCGAGCGGCAGGATGCTTTTATGGTAGCAATCTGGTTCTTTACGATTTATGCATTTATCAATACCGGGATGTTCTATGCCTCGGATTTGCTGAAAGCTGTGTGTCAAAAGGGAAAGCAGCAAAATAAAGAAAAATTGATAATACCGCTGGTAATGTTTTTTACATTTGCGGTTACATTACTTTTTTACCGGTTACCGGAGTGGAAAACGATATTTATATGGATTCAGGCAATTGCATTTCTGTCATTGGCGGTGATTTTTCCACTATGCATCGGAAGAATAAGCAAATGCATGAAAAAAAGATAGTGGAAAAGAATGACGGAAAGGAGCAGCATGAAAAATAGAATCGTGACAATTGCTTTTGCTATATTTTTAGCAGTCTTATGCCTTGGCGGTTGTGGAAACACAGAGCTGGAGGAACGGAATTTTCCACTGGCAGTAGCGGTGACTGGGACAGAGGAGAATTATCAGATGGCATTCGGCTTTGAGCAGCTTAAGGATGTGGCAGATGAGAAAAGTGAAAAAGAGAATACGTCGGTACTTCTGGCAGAGGGAAAGGACTGCATGGAGCTGTTTTTGCATGCGGATGGGGAAAATCCGGGAGAGATGGACTATAATCATCTGAAGGCACTGATTCTAAGCCGGTCACTTTTGGAGAATGAAGAGCAGCTGGGGACATTTCTTGGCTATTTGGAAGAGGAAAATCTTTTTTCAAGAAATACACTGCTTTTCGCTACCGATGATGAACCGGAGCAGGTGATGGAGATGGATGCAGTTTTAAAAGAGCCGGTAGGAACCTATCTCAATGAAAGAATTGCGTCAGATGAGCGTCTGAAAAATAGTGAAGCAGTTACTCTGGGCAGTTTGTTTCGCATCTGGGAAAATGAAAACGAAAACCTCTGGATTCCCTGTATTACCTGTGGAGAAGATAAAATTATACTGGAAGAATATTACCTGATGCAGGGACGGACGGCAGCAGGCAAAGTTGACCGGGAAACGGGAGAACTGGCTTTGCTTTCCGAACAGAAGATGAAAAGCTACAGCATTTCGCTTGGAGAGGCAGAAAGTGTAACACTTAGTAATTTGTGTTGCAGCTATGCATTTACAGAGCAGGATGACCATGTGACGGAAATCGTTACAATAAAGGCAGATGGCCAGTATCAGGGGAATAAAGAACTGTTGCAGAAAACAAATCGCCGGAATGAAAGGGCGGAGAACCGGCATACAAAAAGTCAGGATGAAAATGCACTGCTGGAAGTGGAAGCAGAAATAGAGCAGACCCTGGAAGAGAAAATGGATGCCATGACAGAAAAATTGCAGCAGAATCAGAACGCAGATGGAACAAACAGCTATTATAAATTGGGTGGATATGCAAGGGATATTTATTTGCAGTATCAGAAGGATTGGAGCGGTTACCGGAAAAACCTGACAGTAGAATATTATTGGGATGTCACACTGGTGACATCTCCGTAGGATGCATGATAGCGGTGATGTTGGCAACATCTTCACAGGGTGTTTAACTCTGGTGATGCTGACGGCAGTCTAAATTTTATTTGACTCAGATTGGGCAAAAACGGGAAGATTACGCTATTTTTTACCCAAAAGGAGTTGCACTGAGAAGCAAAATTACCGTTATTTTCTTAAAAATGGGTAAAAATGATACATTTTCATTGAATTTTACCCAAAATGAAAAGGATTTTGCAATAGCAGCAGTGAGGATTGGGTAAGAAAGATGCATTTTCATCATATTTTGCCCAAAGCTACTTCTCCAGCAACTTTCACCAGAAGATATGAGAGCCAGCAGCCTTTACAGCTGGAATTTCCCCCAACAGCTTCCTATCAAGAACTTCCACAGTCACTTCCACATTTAATATATAGAAATGTATAAAAAAGAAAAATTCGGTTATATTCCAGATAGAAAGCCAGAAAAATATAGCTAAAGAAAGCGTAGCAGAGAAAATCAGAAATGAGAAAAGGAGCTTTATCATGAAAGAATATAACCGAAAAAAATTATATGTAAAAAAGGCGTTGTTCTATGGCATGCTGTTATTGCTATTGGTATTTACGGCAGGCAGTGCGAAAAAGGCATATGAGGGGCGCAGAATGCAGGAGGAGATTGCAGAAAAGATTCTGCGTTTCCATGTCCGGGCAAACAGTGATGGGGAAGAAGACCAGGAGCTGAAGCTTAAGGTGCGGGATGCTGTGGGAAAAGAGATGGGAGAACTGTTGCGGGACGCAGAGACAGCTGAAGAAAGCAGCCGGATTGCAAGAGAGCATTTCCCGGAAATCATACATATTGCAAAGGAAGTTATCCGGCAGGAAGGCTATGATTATCCGGTAGGAGTGAAAATGTCTTCTGTGGAGTTTCCGGTAAAGACCTACGGCAGTTATACATTTCCGGCAGGAACGTATCAGGCACTGGAAGTGATTATTGGGGCAGGCATGGGACATAACTGGTGGTGTGTCATGTATCCGAATATGTGCTTTGAGGGAAGTGTCTATGAAGTGGTGGATGACAAATCGGAAAAAGTGTTGAAGGATACCTTAAGCGAGGCGGAGTACCAGTCCCTGATGGAAGAGAAGAATTATAAGATTTCATGGAAATGGCTGGATTTCTGGGATAAATAGTGCTATACTGACCTGGATTTCTATAGAAGGAGCGGATTAGATGACAAAAGATGTAATCGTATCAATCAGTGGATTGCAGATGCCGGCAGAGGGCGAATCAGAGCCGGTTGAAGTAATTACGGTAGGGGATTATTACCAGAAAAACGGAAAACATTATGTGCTGTATGAAGAAGTCAATGAAGGCTTTGAGGGCAGCACAAAGAATATAATCAAAATGCAGGACAATTGCATTGATATTACGAAAAAGGGAGTGTCCAATGTACATATGGTTTTTGAAAAGAACCGGAAAAATATGTCCTATTATGGAACTCCATTTGGAAATCTTCTGATTGGAATTGATGCAAAGGATATCAAGCTGCAGGAGACAGACAGCTGCATTGATGTGCAGATAGATTATGCCCTGGAAGTAAATTATGAGCATCTGGCAGACTGCACCATTAAGATGAAGATTGCTTCAAAAGAAAAAGGCGAATTCAGTCTTGCGTAAATCCGGAAAATAGGATGGCAGCTTCTTACGGATGTTTGGCAACTACGAGAAACACGCTTTGCGAGTTTCTCGAGTTATCGCGGTGCTCGCCAAATCTGCATGCAAGCATGTGATTTTTCTCGCTACTCGCGTAAATAAAAATAGAGCTGGGTGAAAACCCAGCTCTTACTATTTCTATTTACCGGCTTTTTCTTTTAACTTTGCCATAAAGCCTTTTTTCTTTTTGGCAGGCGCTTCGATAGGACCGCGCATTCCTTTTACTGCGGTAATGTAAAGCCCGCTGACAGTAGCTTTTACTTCCTTCTTAACCGGAACGGAATCAAAAATCTGTCCGTCACAGATTAAAGTCATAACCTTTGGACCAACCTTTGCTTTGACGATTGGAAGCTTGGAACGACGGAGCATTTTCGGGGTCTGGGCAATGACATTTGCCGGAAGACCGGAATCTTTAAGCCGTATCTTCTTCTTATCGATAATCAGCATGGAAATGGTCTGTGCTGCTGCTGCAATCTGGGCATCCTGTTCTTCTTTCTTTTTCTGAGCTCGTTTGCCCACAAAATAAAGAACAATCAGGGCAATAATCATAATAATCAGTATTGTTAATAATACAATCGCAAATTTTGGCACGATGAAAACCTCCTTAAGTAAAATCCAAATATGATTGTATCATTGATTGGCAGGATTGACAACCTGCAAATGCGAAAAATTCTATGAAAAGCTTTTATTTTCGGTGAAAATGTGGTATCTTTAGAAAGTATGACTGACTGGAAAAATCCAGCCTTTGAATGAAAGACAGAAGGGAAATAAATATGAAGAAGAAAATAGTAGCAGTATTGTTATGCCTGACACTGGCATTTTCAGTAACCGGCTGTGGAAAAGACAAGAAAAGTGAATCGGTAGAGAATACAGAGAGCACAGAAGTGGTATCCAGTGCGGCAATTGATTTTGACCCGCTTGATTATGTGGAACTGGGCGATTATATGGGATTGTCAGTAGCTTTGACAGACGATTATTCCGTAAGTGATGATGATGTGAAGACTTTTATTGAGAATAGCGTAATTACCAACTATCCATACTATGTAGATACGGATAAAACAGTGGTAGAGGATGGAGATGCTGTAAATATCGATTATGAAGGATTAAAAGATGGCGTGGCATTCAGCGGTGGAACTGCAACAGATACGGTCTTAGAGATTGGAAGCAATACATTTATTGACGGCTTCGAAGAAGGACTGATCGGTGCAAAAGTAGGGGATAAAGTAACCTTGAATCTTACATTCCCGGAAAACTATAAAAATACAGATCTGGCAGGACAGGCAGTTGTGTTTAATGTAACCATCAATAAAATCGTTGAGAAGCAGGATATTACTTATGACAATATGACAGATGAATATGTGGCATATGTCAATGCGAAAGCCAGCCTTGGCTATGATACGGTAGATGAGATGAAGGCAGATGCACGCAATTATCTGGAATCTTCTAAGGAATCTTCCAAGAAATCTGCAATCCGCTCTGCTGTTATGGACAAGTTAGGAGAGGTATGTACCGTAAAGGAACTTCCGGATGGACTTCTGGATGCCCGTATGGAAGAAGTAATGGCACAGTATGAATCCTATTACTGCAGCGATGGAAGCAGCCTTAAGGATTATGTGGAAAATACAGCAAATCAGGATTATGATGAATTTGTAAGCAATGTAACGGACGAAGTGACATCAGATCTTAAGACACAGATGATTTTAGAGGCAATTGCAGAAAAGGAAGGCATTGAGTTTGACCAGGATGGCTTTGACAGCTACGTTGGAAATCTTATGAGCAATTACAGCTACAGCGATGAATCCACATTATACAAATCATATGGATTGAGCGCAGACAGCGGAAAAGAATATTTAAAGAAAGTATATGTATGCAATCTGGCACTTCAGAAAGTAGTCGACAGTGCAACTGTTGAAGATGAGGCAGGAACAGAAAATGTTACAGATACTGAATTAAATACAGAAAACTAAAAAGGATTAGAAAATTTTTTATCTAAGGGGGATAGAAAAATGGAACTTGTTGACATCAGAGATTTATTTCACCATCAGGAAGATTATGTGGGTAAGAAGATTACCGTCGGAGGCTGGGTAAGAAGTAACCGTAATTCTAAAAACTTCGGATTTATCGTAGTAAATGACGGAACTTTCTTTGAGCCACTGCAGGTAGTATATGCAGACGGGCTGGAGAATTTTCAGGAACTTACCAAAATTAATGTTGGTGCAGCTATTGCTGTTACCGGAGTGCTGGAGGCTACACCGGAAGCAAAGCAGCCATTCGAAATTCAGGCAGAGGAAATCGTAATTGAAGGCGCATCTGCACCGGATTATCCGTTACAGAAGAAACGTCACAGCTTCGAATATTTAAGAACTATTTCACATTTAAGACCACGTACCAATACCTTTGAGGCAGTATTCCGTGTACGTTCCCTGATTGCATATGCAATTCATAAGTTCTTTCAGGAGAGGGACTTTGTCTATGTACACACTCCGCTGATTACCGGAAGTGACTGTGAGGGTGCGGGAGAAATGTTCCAGGTTACTACTATGGATTTAAATAACATTCCACACAAGGAAGACGGAAGCATTGATTATACACAGGATTTCTTTGGAAAACCAACCAATCTTACCGTAAGTGGACAGTTAAATGGAGAGACCTTTGCGCTGGCGTTCAAAAATATTTATACCTTTGGACCAACCTTCAGGGCAGAGAATTCCAATACTACAAGACATGCTGCAGAGTTCTGGATGATTGAGCCGGAAATCGCATTTGCAGATCTGGAAGATGACATGGTACTGGCAGAGAGCATGTTAAAATATATCATTTCCTATGTTATGGAACATGCACCGGAAGAAATGCAGTTCTTTAATTCCTTCGTAGACAAGGGACTGATTGAGCGGCTGAATAATGTATTACATTCCGATTTCGCAAGAGTGACTTATACAGAAGCCATTGAACTTCTGGAGAAGAATAATGATAAATTTGATTACAAGGTATCCTGGGGCTGCGACCTTCAGACCGAGCATGAGCGTTTCTTAACCGAGCAGGTTTTCAAGAGACCGGTATTCGTAACAGATTATCCAAAGGAAATCAAAGCTTTCTATATGAAACTCAATGAAGATGGCAAGACAGTTGCAGCAGTTGACTGTCTGGTACCGGGAATCGGAGAAATCATCGGAGGAAGCCAGAGAGAGGATGACTACGATAAATTATTAGAAAGAATCCATGAACTTGGATTAAAAGAGGAAGATTACAGCTTCTATCTTGATTTGCGTAAATATGGTTCTGCAAGACATGCAGGATTCGGACTTGGATTTGAAAGATGCGTTATGTATCTTACCGGTATGGCAAACATCCGTGATGTCATTCCGTTCCCAAGAACCGTTAAGACCTGCGAGCTGTAAGAAAAAGCAGTTTGCAAGAAGAAAAAGTGAAGTAAAAGAAAGACCGATTCCAAAGATAAATCTTTGAAACCGGTCTTTTTGCATTTACGCGAGAAACGCACAAAGCGTGTTTCTCGTGGTTATGTTTAGCCCATAATTACTTCAACCGTAACTTCTTTCTTATCAGCATCAAATGGAATCATATTGCCATCAACGATAGCACCGTCTACTGTAAGAACTTTGACACCTTTCTGTACGCCATTTGGATTCTTTACCTGGATGTGATAAGTTACACCACGGAAATCACGTTTTGCAGTGAAGCCGGATAAAGTAGATGGAATACATGGGTCAATTACAAGACCATCATAATCCGGACGGATACCTAAGATGTACTGGGATACATCAAGGAAGGTCCATGCGGCAGTACCGGTAAGCCAGCTGTTCTTTGCTTCACCGAAGTTTGGTGCATCTTTTCCGGCAATCATCTGAGAGTATACATATGGCTCGGTGCGGTGGATTTCACTGATATCTTCAATATAAGCAGGACAGGTTCTGGTGTATACCTGCCAAGCACGGTCACCACGTCCAACAACTGTTTCTGCAATGGAAATCCATGGATTGTTGTGACAGAAGATACCTGCATTCTCTTTGTATCCAGGTGGATAGGAAGAAATTTCACCAAGCTCTACATGGTATTTATGATAAGGTGGCTGCAGCAGCACAATACCATATTTGGTATCCAAGTATTTTTCAACAGACTGCATTGCCTGAAGACAATTGCCTTCTTTCAGGCCGATTTCAGCCATAACACAGAATCCCTGTGGCTCGATAAAGATTTTACCGTCTTCGCATTCTTTAGAACCAATTTTCTGTTTGTAGTGGTCATATGCTCTTAAGAACCATTCGCCATCCCAACCGGCATCGAGAACAGTTTTCTCCATGGAAGCAATTGCTTCTTCTGCCTCTTTGGCTTCATCATCCAATCCTCTGTGTTTGCAGATTTCTACATAATCTTTTCCATATTTTACAAACATGCCTGCGATAAATACGGATTCTGCATTTGGTCCCTCGGATGGTCCGAAGGTCTGGAAGGATTCGCCCGGCTCCTCGGAGAAGCAGTTTAAGTTCAGACAGTCATTCCAGTCAGCACGTCCAATCAGAGGAAGTCCGTGTGGTCCTAAGTGCGTTCTGGTATAGTTGAAGGAACGTCTTAAATGTTCCATAAAATCTGTTGCTTTGCTTTCGTCATTATCATAAGGAGTGATTTCATCTAAAATGGAGTAATCTCCGGTCTCCTTGATATAAGCGGCAGTACCGGCAATGAGCCATAACGGGTCATCATTGAATCCACTTCCGATATCAGCATTTCCTTTTTTGGTAAGTGGCTGATACTGATGGTAAGCACTTCCATCTTCAAACTGGGTGGATGCGATATCTAAAATACGCTGTCTTGCACGGTCCGGAATCAGATGAACAAATCCTAAAAGGTCCTGGCAGGAATCACGGAAGCCCATGCCTCGTCCAATTCCTGATTCGAAATAGGAAGCGGAACGTGACATATTAAAGGTAACCATACACTGATACTGATGCCAGATGTTTACCATACGGTCTAACTTTTCTTCGGAAGAAGATACGGTAAAGTGATTTAAAAGGTTATTCCAGTATTCTTTTAATTCTGCTAAAGCAGCATCTGCTTTTTCTGTTGTATCAAAACGTTTTAATAATTCTTCTGCAGGTTTTCTGTTGATGCATCCGTTTTCGGCAGGACCATCCCATTTCTCGGCAACCGGATTTTCTACATAACCCAGTACAAAAACAAAAGTTTTTGATTCACCCGGTGCAAGAGAAACCTTGATATGGTGGGAACCAATCGGAGCCCAGCCGCTTGCTACAGAATTCTTTGAGGTTCCGTTTACGACAACTTCCGGTGCAGAATTTTCACCATAAGCACCAAGGAAAGACTCGCGGTCGGTATCAAATCCGGCAAGCTGGGTATTTACAGCATATACCGCATAATGATTACGGCGCTCACGGTATTCTGTCTTATGATAAAGGGCAGAGCCGTGAATTTCCACTTCACCGGTACTGAAGTTACGCTGGAAGTTTGTCATATCATCCATGGCATTCCACAGACAGAACTCTACATAAGAGAATACGGAAATCTCTTTGTGCTCGCTGCCGTGGTTGGTCAGTGTCAGTTTATTAATCTCACAGGTATTACCCATAGGAACAAACATGGTCAGCTCTGCGGATAACTGATTTTTGCTTCCTTCAAAAACAGAGTAGCCTAATCCATGCCGGCACTGATAGGAATCTAATTCAGTCTTAGTTGGCATCCATCCCGGATTCCAGATGGTGTCACCATCTTTGATATAGTAATAATGTCCATTGCTGTCATAAGGAATATTGTTGTAACGATATCTTGTAAGACGAAGGAGCTTGGCATCTTTATAGAAACTGTATCCTCCGCAGGTGTTAGAAACCAGTGAAAAGAAATCTTCACATCCCAGATAGTTAATCCATGGAAGGGGAGTTTTTGGGGAAGTGATGACATATTCTTTCGCTGCATCATCGAAATGTCCAAATTTCATAATTAAATATCCTCCTTAAATACGATAACTTCGAAAACGATTAAGAGAGGCATTTCTTTATGTTGAGTATAATATAAGAATCTGGAAAAAGCAACAGAAATATTGAAGAAAGTACGCATTTTAGGAGAAAAGAGCGAAAAGGGCAGTTTTTTGCTGTACTAGCAGAAAGTGTAAAATGATAACGATTAAGTAAAAGGGCAAGCCGAAATTCGACTTAATATAGAAGAAAGAGAACACGATTAGTCAAAAATGCACAAAACGAGCAATTCAAAACTGGATAACTGTTACAAATATACAAAAAGGGGTTGCATTTCACCCAAGATGTGTTATGATAAAGCTACGAAAACGATTAAGGAAAGCAACTCGAAACAGTGAGGTGCAAAAGATGGTATCTTTAAAAGACATTGCGAAAGAATGTGGTGTATCAACTGCAACAGTTAGCAAAGCACTGAATGGACAACATGATATTGGAGAAGAAACAAAAGCAAGAGTAAGAGAGACAGCAGAGCGGATGGGGTATTTTCCAAATGCAGCTGCCAGAGCATTAAAGACTAACCGTTCCTACAACGTAGGAGTCCTGTTTCAGGAAGAAGCAGGAAGTGGTCTGACACATGAATATTTTTCAGGTGTGTTAAATGAAATTAAGGTGCAGGTTGAGAAGATGGGATACGATGTAACATTTATCAACAACAGTTACGGAGTAAAGAAAACCTCATTTTTTGAACATTGCAGATACCGGAATTTTGAAGGAATCGTTATCGTGTGTGCTGATTTTACCAGCCAGGGAGTGCTTGAATTAATGAACAGTGCATTCCCGGTAGTGACCATTGATTATACACATTACAATTGCACAGCAGTTTGTTCCAATAATGTAAAAGGAATAGAGGATCTGCTGAAGTATATATATAAGAAGGGCCACCGAAAAATTGCTTACATACACGGACAGAAAAACTCGAATGTAACGAGAGAAAGACTTACAAGCTTTTACCGGACGATGGAAGAACTTCATATTAAGGTAAATGAAGATTACATTCGGGAAGCTGCTTATCTGGAAACAAAGGGAGCGGCGGAGCAGACAGAAATTTTACTTGATATGGATGACCCGCCAACCTGCATTCTTTATCCGGATGACACCTCTTTAATCGGAGGGAAAAACGTGATTATGGAACGTGGGATGCATATCCCGGAAGACATTTCCATTGCAGGATATGACGGAACGAGAATTTCCCAATTGTCTCATCCGAGAATCACAACGATTCATCAGGATACAGAAGAAATAGGAAGAGAAGCAGCCCGGCGTCTTATCGATGCCATTGAAAAACCGAGAACTACTCTCGTAGAGAGAGTCGTTATAGAGGGCACATTGATTACCGGTCAGTCGGTAGGAGAGCTGCCTGAAAACAACATCCAAAAGGATGACAAATAAGAAGGAGGAGAACTCAATGAAAAAGAAACTTATCAGTACTTTATTGTGCGTATCCATGGTAGCAGCTATGGTAGCTGGATGTGGATCAGGGGATGACACAAAGGATGCTAACAATGATGCATCCACCACAGAGAAAACAGCAGAGACGGATGCAGACACAGACACCGACAGTGATTCTACAGAAGTAGAGAATACAATCACCGGTGATCCTAGTGCAGATGATGCATTCGTAGTATGGGGCTGGAACGATGATATCAAGAATATCTTAGATGGACCGTTCGCAGAGCAGTATCCAGACCTTGCAAAACGTATCGTATTCGTAAATGCAGGTGGATCTGATTATTATCAGACAAAGATTGATGAAATCTTAGATGATCCTGATAATGAATTATACCCAGACCTGATGGGACTTGAGGTTGACTACGTTTTGAAATATGTAAACAGTGACTGGCTGACCTCAGTTGGTGATTGTGGAGTTACAGCAGATGATTATGCAAATCAGTATCAGTACAATCTGGATCTTGGTACTGTAACCGGTGAGGATTCATCTGATGCAAACAATGTAAAAGCATTATTCTGGCAGGCTACTCCTGGATGCTTCCAGTTAAGAGCTGACCTTTGTGAGAAATATCTTGGAACAACTGATGTAAATGAATTAAGCACAATGTTCTCTACATGGGATGGAATCCTGGATGCAGCAAGAAAAGTAAATGATGCATCAAACGGAAAATGTAAACTGTTCTCTGGTTATGATGAGTGCTTCCGTGTACTTTCTAACTCAAGAGCAACTGGTTGGTATGGCGATGACGATGTAATTTCTGTTGATGATAACATGACAGAGTACATGGAACTTGCTAAGACAATGGTAGACGAAGGATTAACCTATGAAACAGATCAGTGGTCAACTGACTGGTATGCAAACATGGAAGGTGACGGCGAGACATCTAATGCAGCAGTTGCTTACTGTGGATGCCCATGGTTCACATACTGGTGCTTAAAAGATACCTGGAAAGGTAACACAATCCTTGTAAATGCTCCAGAACAGTTCTATTGGGGTGGTACAGGACTTGCAGCAACAGCTAACTGCTCTGATAAAGACATGGCTGGAACAATCTTAAAAGCATTTACCTGTGATACAGACTTCATGGTATCTATCAATGCAACAAACAGTGACTATGTAAACAACAAAGAAGCAGTTCAGAAGATTTCTGAAGCTGGTGCAACATGTGACTACTTATATGCAGATGCTGGTCAGGACATCATGGCATTCTACTTACCAATGGCTGATTCTATCAGTGCTAAGAATGCAACAGCAGAAGATCAGAACATCAACTCTGCTTGGTCTACTCAGGTTAAAGAGTATGCAGCAGGAAACAAGGATAAAGATACTGCAATCGCAGATTTCAAATCCGCAGTACATGACTCCTATTCATACTTAAAAGCTGAATAATCAGTAAAAGAACAATAACTATGCTGCCCTTTCCGGCATGGGAAGGGCAGCATTTATAAACAAAACTATTGGAGAGTTATTTTAAAATATAGGGAAATGGAAGATGGATTGAGAGGAGTTGGCAAAAATGGACAAAAAGAAAAAACGTAAACATATTGAATATGGCAGATATGGATACTTCTTTATCGCCCCATTCTTCATTGCATATTGTCTGTTTCAGTTATGGCCGTTATTTAATACATTTTACTATAGTACATTAAGCTACTATAAGAGAAACGGTAGAGAATTTATTGAATTTTGTGGATTAGACAATTTCAAAAATATTCTTGGACTGACAGCCGGTGAAAAAGGATATGCACTGATTTATTTAAAAAATACACTGGCAATGTGGGTATGCAACTTTATTCCACAGATTTTAGTTTCATTGTTACTGGCAGTATGGCTGACTGATAACATTGTAAAATTAAAAGCTCAGGGCGCATACAAAATTATTATTTACTTACCTAGTATTATCACAGCAGCGTCTGTATCTGTTTTATTCAATGCGATGTTCTCCCAGTACGGACCAATTACACAGTCCTTACGTAACATGGGAATCATTTCACAGAAATTTAACTTTATGACAAGCGTCGGCGGAACGCGAGGGTTAATATCATTTATCCTCTTCTGGATGTGGTATGGAAATACAACCCTGTTGCTGATATCAGGAGTTCTGGGAATTGACCCAAGTCTTTACGAAGCGGCTGATATCGACGGAGCAACCGGATGGAAGAAATTCCGTTATTTAACGCTTCCATTATTAAAACCGATTATGTTATATGTATTAATTACTTCCGCAATCGGTGGTTTACAGATGTACGATATCCCGGCATTATTCAATGTCAGCAAGTCAGGACTTATCGGACAGCCGGATGATTCATCCACAACAATGGCAATGTACATCATGCGATTATATCAGAGTGATGTTGGTAAGGCAGCGGCAGTATCCGTATTCCTGTTTATTCTGACCTTGATTATCAGTCTTATCTTCTTCGGAACGATGACAGATCGGAGCGAGAAGAAACATAAGAAAGGAGGGAATCGATAATGGCAAGTTTTGATATGGCAATGAGCGGACAGACATCCCAGCCGAAACAGAAAAGTTATTCGAAAGTATTACATACAAAAAGAGCAATCCGAGGTGTGATTTGTATCCTCTTCTGTCTCTTGAGTTTACTGCCATTCCTTTTAATGGTTATGAATGCAACCAGAACTTCCGGAGACATTCAGGCAGGTGTAACATTGATTCCTTCCTCACATTTGATGGAGAACTGGAACATGCTTCTTCAGAAGCAGAATGGTATGAGATTAACATTAGGAAGAGCAATGTTAAACTCCTTATGTATCACAGTACCGGGTACCTTCCTTGCAGTATATTGTTCCTGTATGACAGCTTATGGAATCCATGTATATAACTTCAAAGCAAAGAAATTTGCATGGGCATTTATCATGGCAATCATGATGGTACCAAACCAGATTACAATCATTGGTTTCTACCGTTTCATGTTAAAACTGAATTTGGTAGATACCTACATTCCATTGATTATTCCTTGTATCGCAGCACCGGCAGTTGTATTCTTCATGAAACAGTATATGGAAAGCACCTTATCCATTGAAATGATTGAAGCTGCACGAATTGACGGAGCAAAAGAATTTAGAATTTTCAATACAATTATCATGCCGATTATGAAACCGGCAGTAGCAACACAGGCAATCTTCCAGTTTATTGCACAGTGGAATAACCTCTTTACCCCAACCATCATGTTGACAACTGATGAGAAGAAAACACTTCCATTGTTCGTACAGATGCTGACAGCAGATCAGTTCCGTGTAGATTACGGTGTTGTATATGTAGGCCTTACCGTAACAGTACTTCCATTAATTATTGCTTACCTTATCCTTTCAAAATACATTGTAGCAGGTGTAGCACTTGGTGGTGTAAAAGGCTAAAAACAAGAATAATTCTTTTTTCCATTTCCTCATACAAAATATAATTAAGCGCGAAGAGAGGTTGCCGAGAGGCAGCCTCTCTTTGTGTGTGCATCCGTAAGAAGCTGCCGGTGGCAGGTTCTGTAGGTTTGCACTTCTGCCCAATGTTTACAAGAAGGCGGCAATGTCCGCCTGGTGTGGATACATGAACGAAGCTGGTTAGAGCCTCTTATCAGCAAAGTGTCGTATCCACATCAGGTGGACATTGTTGCCATCTTATAAAAGTAATGAGCATACAATCGCTTGCAATCCGACAAGTTACATGATATACTGTCAGATGTTGCAAGTACCCCGTAAAACCAAGGTCTTTGGGGAAGAAGAAACCGAGTGTTCGAGACCTTCCACTCGTAAAACAAAACTAGAGGAGACAAAAGAATATGAGAAACAAAAAAGTATTATTTATTGTGCAGGCTGCGTTAATTGCAGCAATCTATGTGGCACTGACTTATCTTAGCAGTATTGCAGGACTGGCATCCGGTACGATTCAGGTGCGTATTTCAGAAGCACTGTGTATTTTACCGGTATTTACGACGGCAGCAATTCCGGGATTATGGCTGGGATGTTTCCTGGCAAATATGCTGACCGGAGGTATTCCAATTGACGTTGTATGCGGAAGTATTGCAACTTTGATAGGAGCATTTGGAACTTATGCATTAAGAAAGCATAAATTTGCATGCACATGGCCACCGGTTATTGCAAATATGGTAATTGTACCATTTGTGTTACGCTATGGTTATGGCTTCATTACAGAGTACAAAGGGATTGACTGGTCCATCCCATTTAATGCACTTACCGTTGGAATTGGTGAGGTTATCTCTTGCGTGATTTTAGGAAGTATATTGCTTCGTGTACTGAATAAGTACCGCAATGTAATCTTTCAGGCATAAAAATAAAATAATACTTGCAATTTAAAATGCCATAAAATATAATGGTTTTAGACCAAAGAGGGTATATTCGAGAGAATATGCCCTCTTTTTGCATCTGAAAAATACTTAAAGAGGGTGATGATATGAAAACATTAGAGACAAATGACTGGATGATTTTAAACAGTATTATTTACAAAATTTATACGACGGAAGATGCGGACATCATGCGGGAGCAGTTTTTGGAACAGATGAAGATGGTGCTGGACTTTGACAGTGCGGATTTTTTTCTTGCAGACCGGAAGGAAAGTAAGCATCTGGTAAAACCGGTCACTTATAATTGTGATGATGAATCCTCAATGTATGACGAAATAAATTCAGACCGCGGAATTGTATATAGTGGAAAAAGTCTGGTGTACCGGGAGACAGATATGATATCGGATGAAAAGAGAGTGCAGACAGAATATTATCAGAAGGTGTACCGGCCAAATAACTGGCATTATGCATTACAGATGATATTGGGTAGAAATAAGGAATTTTTAGGCGTTGTTACCTTTTACCGGACAATTGGAAAAGATAATTTTCAGTATGATGACATTTTTATTCTGGACATGTTAAAGGAACATCTGGCATTTCGTTTATATAAAGATGGGCAGGAAAGAAGTGGAATAGCAGAAAAACTTACCATCACAGAAGTGACGGAAAAATATGAGCTGACAAAGCGGGAGCATACGATATTGCAGCTTTTGATGCAGGGAAAGGACAATCATACTATTTGTGAAGAACTGTCCATCAGCGTAAATACATTAAAAAAGCATATCTTAAATATCTATCGGAAGCTTGGCATCAGAAACCGTGTTCAGATGTTTAAAATGATAAAAGAAAAAGAGTGATTTTTCTATATCGAAAAGATGATGGAAAAGAAGATTTTTCTGTGAGTGAGGCAGCGAAATCTTTTTTTTCTGTTTACGCGAGTAGCGAGAAAAATCTGAGAGAAAAGAAGGAGCCAAGCTTGCTTGAGAGAACTTCTTTTCTACTCAGATTTGGCGAGCACCGCGATAACTCGAGAAACTCGCAAAGCGTGTTTCTCGTAGTTTAAGTTGCCAAGCATTCATACGAAGTTGCCAGCCATTCGCAAGAAGATGCCAGTGGCAGGTTTTGCAGTTATAAAATTTTTCTGAAATAACAGAAGAGCATATTGACTTATTAAGAAGTGGCGGGTATGATGGCAGTATCGAAAGCAAATCATTTGCTTTGATTTCGTAGAGCGGGAATATTTCCCGGATTCATTGGCATTTCGCCAAAATTTCCAAGAAACAGGATAAAAAGTAAAAAAAGACGGTAAAAGAGTTGGAACAAACGAATTGGTTTGGGTTGTCAAGTCGGGACTCTTTTACTATAATGAAAGGAGAACTATTGTGTATGGCAAGAAAATGTAAAAGCTATGAGGAACTGGAACTTTCCGATGATTTTATGTTTGCAAAGGTGATGCAGAACAAGGCTCTTTGCAAGGAATTACTGGAACTGATTATGGACTTTCCGATTGCGGATATTGTATATCTGGAGGAGCAGAAAACTCTGGATGTGGCAGCAAATGCCAAAAGTGTGCGTATGGATGTGTATGCTGCGGATGAGAATCAGACGATTTATGATATTGAGATGCAGACCGGAAAGAAAAAGCATCTTCCGAAACGAAGCCGTTATTATCAGGGAATCATAGATATTGACGAGACGGATAAGGGAATTGAATATCAGAGCTTGAATAAAAGCTATGTAATATTTATCTGCACCTTTGATCCATTTGATGCGGGCAGACATATTTATTCCTTTGAGAACAGGTGCATACAGGATTTGAATCTGGAGCTGGGGGACGGAACCGGTAAAATCTTTTTGAGCGCAGTGGGGCGGCAGAACGATGTCAGCGCAGAGATGAAAGCATTTTTGGAATACTTGTCTAAGAAAACAATAGAAACAGACTTTGTGCATCGACTGGACCGGGAAGTTCAGCGGGTCCGTGATAACCAGAAATGGAGGAAAGAGTATATGCAAAGACAGTCGGATTGGATTGAAGATAGAGAAGAGGCAAAAGAAGAAGGTCTCGCTGAGGGAATAGAGGCTGGAAAACTTGAGATGTTAAATCGGTTTATAAAAGGAATGAAAGCTAAGAACATATCAGAAACTGAAATAAAAAATAATCTGATGGATATTTTTGCATTGCCGGAAGAGGAAGCAGAAAATTTATTGCAGGGTGGTAAAAAACAGTAAGATATATGAGAAAATAGCATGATTTAAGGAGAAGGTTCGCTATTGTCATAACCAATAGAAAGGGGCAATAGGGAATCTTTTTTACTTTACAGGAAATTGTTTTCCTGTAAAGTAAAAAACGCTCCGCGCGAATGCACACTGCGGCGTATAAGGTAGATGTCGCAAGCGACCGCTGCTGTCGCGAGAATGTGCCAAGGCACATTCTATGTTCCGATAAACATGGGAAACATATTTCTAGCAGTTTATGGCAGGAGCAGAATTTGACAATCTGGGGTATAATATTGAGGAAGAAAAGAGAATGAGGAAGATGATATGATAGCATTTAGACCAATAACCATAGATGACAGAGACTGGATGAGTGAAAAGCTCAGAGAAGATAACAGACAGGGCTGCGAATACAGCTTTGCAAATAACTTTATCTGGTCTGTGATATATAAAGTGGAAGTGGCAGAAGTCTGCGGCTGCTGCGTGATAAAATTCGATGCAGAAGGGGAAGACTGTTATGCATTCCCAATTGGAGCCGGAGACAAGAAGGCAGCAATTATGCAGCTCCTTACACATGCAAAAGAAGATAACAGCAAGCTCTATATTGAAAGTATTGAGGAGGCAGACCGGGAGTTTTTAGAAAAGTATTTTTCCGGTACTTTTCAGATCGAAGAAAACAGGGACAGCTTTGATTATATTTATACAGTGGATAAGCTGACCAGTCTGGCAGGAAAGAAGCTTCATGGCAAACGAAATCACATTGCGAGATTTAAAGACAACGAGGATTGGAGTTATGAGCCAATGACAGCGGAAAATAAGCAGGAATGCTATGATATGAATCTTAAGTGGTGCGACCGGAGAGCCTGCAAGTGGAACGAGGATATGAGTGATGAGCAGTGCGCCCTGAATCAGGCAATGAAATATTTTGATGCGCTGCATTTAGAGGGCGGCATATTGCGTAAGGCTGGAGAAATCGTAGCATTTACCATAGGAGAACAATTAAATTCCGATACTTATGTAGTGCATTTTGAAAAAGCATTTCCGGAAATACAGGGTGCTTATCCGATGATTAACCAGCAGTTCGTAATGCATAATTGTCAGGAGTATAGTTATGTAAACCGAGAAGATGATGCCGGGGATGAGGGACTGCGAAAGGCAAAATTATCCTATTATCCTGATATTTTGCTGAAAAATTATACTGCACGGGAGATTTAAGATGGAAATACGGTTTGCAACAAAAGAGATGATTCCACAGATAAAAGAGATTTGGCATCGGTGCTTCGGGGATGAAGAGGACTATATGGAATTCTATTTTACGCACCGGTTTACGGAAGAAAATATGCTGGTGTGTATGGAAGATAAGAAGCCTGTGGCAATGACAACATTTCTTAAGGCGTATCTTGTGACCGGGGAAGGTGAGATACCGGTACATTATGCTTATGCAGTAGCAACCCTGCCGGAATACCGGGGCAGGGGCTATGCAAAAATGCTGTTAGAAAAAGGAAAACAGCATTTTCAGACACCGATTGTCTTAGAACCAGCCAGCAAAAGCCTCATATACTATTATGAGAAGCTGGGATTCCGTATGGCATTTTGCGTAGCAGAGCGAACCATTCTTCCGGACGAAATTGCAGAAGCAAAAGGGGAAGAAAAAGGGCCGCAGAAATACTGGCTGCTTACAGTGACACCGGATGAGTATGTGAATCTTCGGGATGCCTCTTTTACGGAAAATGGTTATATCCGCTGGGATAAGGATGCAATTACTTATGCGTTGCTGGAAAATGACTATGCAGATGGTTATGCTTATAAAGTGCAGCACCATGGCAGAGAGGATCTTTTATTATTCCGGGAAGAGGAAAAGGCAATCGAAGTATTGGAAACAACTTTGTCAGAGCAGGATTTGCTGGCGGTATTAAAGCGTCTTCGGATAAAAGTTCCGGTCAGAGTCAGAAAATCTTTGGCGGCAGTTGAAAGAGAAGAACGAGTCGGAAATGATAAAAAAAAACAGGGCTATCAGAAAAAAGATTTTGGCATGATAACCGGCTGTGATGAGGCGGAGAATGGGTACTTGAATCTTACGCTGGAGTAGAAACTTTATGAGATAAATTCTTTATGAGATAAATTCTATATGAGAGAAGAATTTTATAAGAAGATGATGAAATGCTACTTTAGGATAGCAAGTGTGAAAGGAGGTTTTATATGATTGGAATATATATCTGGATTCCGTTTGTAGGAACATTTTTGGGGGCGGCCTGTGTGCTGTTTATGACTGGGGAGTTGAAGCCGCTGGTGCAGAAATCCCTGCTGGGATTTGCATCCGGAGTCATGGTGGCAGCGTCGGTATGGTCGCTATTGATTCCGTCTTTGGAAATGTCAGAAGAAATGGGAAGGTTGTCATTTATTCCGGCAGCAGTTGGATTTGCCCTTGGAATTGCATTTTTGCTGATTTTGGATAGGATTATTCCGCATTTACATTTAAACAGTGATGAGCCGGAGGGAATCAAAGCACACCTAAAAAAAACAACCATGCTGGTACTAGCAGTTACCTTACATAATATTCCGGAAGGAATGGCAGTGGGTGTAGTATTCGCAGGATTTCTGATGGGTAGCGGAAATATTACTTTGACAGGAGCACTTGCCCTGGCAATCGGTATTGCCATTCAGAATTTCCCGGAGGGTGCAATTATATCCTTGCCGCTTCGCAGTGAAGGAACCGGAAAAGGAAAAGCATTTCTTTATGGTGCACTGTCTGGCATTGTAGAGCCGATAGCTGCAATTATAACCATTGCAGCAGCATCCATAGTGATTCCGATTCTGCCGTATCTGTTATCGTTTGCAGCAGGCGCCATGATTTATGTGGTAATCGAAGAACTGCTGCCGGAAGCATCCACAGGCAGCCATTCGAATATTGCAACCATATGGTTTTCAGTAGGATTTCTGCTGATGATGATACTGGATGTGGCACTGGGATAGAAAATCCCGGATATCTGATAATTTGAGGAACATCTCATTTTTATCAGGTATCCGGGATTTTTTTGCTGTCGGGAAGATAGCACTTTTAAGATAAATTCAATAATTTCTGTATTGCTTCCTGCATTTCCGGGTGCTTCCGGTATTGTAGAATCAATTCTTTTTCATGTCTGGTCAGAATAATTTTTTCGGAATCGTCATAACCGAAAGTTCCAAGAATGTCATTGATTTTATATATTTCGCATAAGAGCAAAAGCGTATCGGCATCCGGCTGGGTCTGACCGCTTTCCCAGCCATAAATGGTTTTTGGCGCTACCGGGACAGATTTCTCACTTAACTGGATGGAGACATCCGTTACGGAAAGCTGGTTGCGTTTGCGATATTCTTTTAATACTTTTGCGATGTTTGCATTTTTCATTTTTTCACCTCTTTTTTAATCATAAACTAACATATTTTTAACGTCAAACAATTCTCGGATAGCAGGAAAAATGGATGTTGATATTCTCTTTAAGAAAGAATATAATGCTATTTATAAGAAAATATTCCCGGAGTCAGAGAATATTATGAGTTGGAATCTTTTAAAGAGAGAAAGAAAATGGCAAAGACAATAACAGAAAAATTAGCAATATACATAGCAGATAATCGTTTATCCGTAACACAGGTTGCACGGGATACCGCCATTTCGGAGGATAAACTGCAGGTGGGAGCAAAAGAAAGCCTGAACGCAACAGAGTTTCTGGAATTGTGTTCCTATTTGAATGTGAAACCGGAAGAATTGAAGAAATGGTGAGTTAAATGCAAAGATATCGATGCACGAAAGATAATATCATAACACAGACCAGCGTCTGCCCGGTATGCAAGGAACGGGCGGAACTGGAAAAATCCGACATTTA
This sequence comes from uncultured Lachnospiraceae bacterium, assembly GCA_900315735.1. GTDB lineage: Bacteria > Bacillota > Clostridia > Lachnospirales > Lachnospiraceae > Roseburia_C. The sequence continues at coordinate 40,685 of ONAD01000017.1, forward strand.
CTGGTGTGATACCTGTAACATTCCTTTATATCAGAAAAAATGTTCCTGTGGCAGTAAGCCAAGGAGAATGGTATCGGATATCCGCCCGGTATTTCCGGAGGAAAGATTGCTGTTAGAAATTTTGCTGAAAAAGCCATTTGCATTTTTAAAAGATTCGGTATGGAACGGCTCCGGAAATAAATATTATGTCAATGGCAAACGAATTGACTTTTCTGTAAAAGATTTAATAGAAGTAGACGCAGAAGAAGTGCGTAAGCAGTATGAGGATTTGAGAGAACAGAATACCTATCAGTATTTTGATTCCTATATAAAAAGATTCTTAGAGGAGAACCGGGAGCGTTATGAAGAGATAACCACAGAAGCGACCGGTTATATCAGAGAGAGCACGAAGAATTATAAGATTCAGGATATGTTTGTCTCTTTTTCCGGTGGAAAGGATTCAACGGTGGTATCCAGTCTTGTAATGCGGGCGTTATCAGAACCGAAGATACTTCATATTTTCGGGGATACTACATTGGAATTTCCGGAAACCATGCACTATGTGGAGCGGTTTAAGAAAGAGCATCCGAAGACACCGGTTCTGTCATCGAGAAATAAAGAAAAGAATTTTGAAGAACTGTGTGAACTGATGGGACCGCCAAGCCGTGTCATGCGCTGGTGCTGTACTATTTTTAAAACGGGAGCAATCCAGCGGAAGATAAAAGCGTTGTTTGGTGATAAAGATAAAATAATTACATTCTATGGAATCCGGAGAAGTGAGTCTGCCAGCAGAAGCAAATATGAGCGGGAGACAGAAGGCTCGAAGATTACGAAGCAGATTACGATTTCACCGATTATTGACTGGATGGACTTTGATATCTGGTTGTATCTTCTGACTACAAAGACAGATTTCAATGACGCATATCGCTGGGGTTATACCAGAGTAGGCTGCTGGTGCTGCCCGAATAACAGTGCCTGGTCAGAATTTTTATCAAGAATTTATATGCCGGAGCAGTCAAAGCACTGGCAGGAATTATTGGTTGATTTTGCAAGGCGGATTGGCAAGCCGGATGCAGAAAGTTATATCCGGGATGGCAAATGGAAAGCCAGACAGGGCGGAAATGGCGTGGAATATGCCAATAAAGCAGTGGTGTCATTTAAACCCTGTGTATTGGAAGAAAACAGCTTTAATTATGAATTGCAGCGGCCGATTTCAGAAGAATTATATGAGCTATTCCGGCCGTTTGGATATATCAATAAGAATCTTGGAAATGAGCGTTTGGGAGAAGTGTTTATTACCACAAAAAATGGCAATCCAAGAATAAAATTGCAGGGACGAATAGGTAAGACCACTCTGAAGGTGACAATTTATGATACGCATCTGGATGGAGCAAAAAATCTGGAAACAGCGGAAGATAAGATAAAATGCCAGCTGACCAAATATCAGCTCTGCATGGGCTGTAAGGCCTGTGAAAGTATCTGTAAGCACAATGCAATTGTTATCCGGGATGAAAAGGATGGAAGCATTTCCTATCATATTTTGGATGAAAAATGTGTCCGCTGTGGAGAGTGTGTCAACCATTATGTAGGTGGCTGTTACATCAGAAAAGTGCTGACAACAAAACGAGGAAAAAGGGAAGAGTAGGAAGAATGGGAGCAATGATAAAAAAGATTCGACTGAAAGGTCATGAGACATTTATATTGCGGGAAGGCTGGCTGACAAAGGGACTGGCAGCAGTAGAAAAGGATGGGACTGTATTCAGTAAAAATTCCGGAGCAGATGCTTTGGGAGTCGGAACCAATATGGCAAAGGCAATCCGTTACTGGATGCAGTCAGCCGGATTCATTGGAAAAGATGGAAACAGGGCAGCCGTAAAACTGGAATCACTTGGTCAATTAGTATATCAGAAGGACCCGTATTTTGAGGATGATTTTTCCTATTGGCTGGTACATATGAATCTGGTGACAAATGCCGAGGCAGTGACAAGCTGGTATCTTTTCTTTAATACATTGCAGGCAGAAGAATTTACAAGAACAGAACTGGAAGATTATATGCTGCGGGAATATGCAGTGGAAACGGAGCGGACAGAGATTCCAAGACGTTCGCTGGCAGATGACTGCAGTGCCATACTCCGGATGTATAGCAGGGATCATGTGGAGGATTACGACCCGGAGGATAAGAGCATCAGTCCTTTTGCACACCTTGGATTATTAAAGCTGGATGGTGGGAAATACCGGAAGAGCCAGCCGAATTTAAACCGGCTCAGCCCATTTGCAGTCTGGTATCTTATCGAAAAGATGTGGGAAGAAAATAAAACGAACAGCATCAGTATTGCAAGCCTTTTGGAAGATGCAAAAGGTCCGGGAAAAATTCTGCAGTTAAAGAGGGCGGCATTGAATGAATATCTGGATAAACTGGATAACTATGGCTATATCCGGCTGAACCGGACGGCAGGACTGGATATGGTATACAAAAATGAAGAGAAAGATTGGGGACCGTATGAAGTTGCGGAATTATATTATGAAAAATAAAGGGAACGATGAAGATGAAGAGACTGAAAGATTTCGTTGAGATAGATAAAAGATTTCAAAATTCCATAAATTTGCAACTGGATTTGCAGGATGATACCAAGCTGGAAAGTTATATTCCAACCAAATCATCTTTATTAATTCTGCAAAAATATCTGAAATCCGTAATGGGACAGGAACAGGAAAAAGCAACGATTCTGATTGGACCTTATGGAAAAGGAAAATCACATTTACTGCTGGTATTGTTGCAGATTCTTTCTGCACCGGAAAATGAAAAGGTAAATGACCTGGTTCAAAGAATCAGCAAATTAGATGCAGAAACAGCAGAATTGGTGGAACAGTACCGGAGCCAGAAGAAAAAATTCCTTCCGGTTATTGTATCCAGTTCGAATATGAATCTTTCGGATGCCTTCGTCTTAGGACTGACAGAAGCATTGCAGTATGCAGGACTTAGCGACATTGTTCCGGACAGCTATTATAAGGAAGCAGAAAAGGCAGCGGATAACTGGATGGAAAATTATCCCAAGACTTATCAGAAGTTTGCGGAATTGATGCAGTCGGAGCATGGTCGTTCTGCGGAGCAGTGGAGAAAACAGATGGATAAAATGCAGGAAGATGCCTTAGAAGCATTCCGGGAAATTTATCCGAAAGTGACTTCCGGCAGTCAGTTCCAGCCGATTGTAAATATTGAAACCATGAAGGTCTATGAGGGCATCAATCGTATTTTATGCGAAAAATACGGTTATGCAGGTATTTTCCTTGTATTTGATGAGTTCAGCAAATATGTGGAAGGTCATGAAGAAGCAACCTTTGCAAGAGATATGAAGGTATTGCAGGACATGTGTGAACTGGCAAATTCCGGCAAAGAGGAAATTCATATCGTATGTGTTGCACACAAAAGTATTAAGGAATATGGACATCAGTTATCAAAAAATATAAAGGATGCTTTTGATGGCGTAGAAGGAAGATTAAAAGAAGTCCGGTTCGTAGTATCTGCAAAGAATAATTTTGAACTGGTGATGGATGCCATCCATAAAAACGAGGAAGCATGTAAGTGTATGGTGACAGAAAATGCAGAGTGGAAAAAGGTGTTAGAAGATACCTATCAACTGCCTTGCATTTCTGCACTTTTTGAACAGGAAGAGTATGACACGGTAGTAAAGGAAGGTTGTTTTCCGTTGCTGCCGCTTACCGTTTATCTGTTATTAGGAGTCAGCGAAAAAGTGGCACAGAATGAACGCAGCGTGTTTACTTTCCTTGCAAATAATGAGCCGGGTTCACTGGTACGCCTGATTGAAGAAGATGAAAAGGAAGCCCATGGAATCGGTGCAGCAGTCGTTTATGATTATTTTTCCAGATTATTCCGGGAAAATACAGACCTTATCCATATTCATGCGGAATGGCTGAAGGCAGAGTATGCCCTTGGAAAAGCAGAGGATGAGGAAGAAAAAAGCATCATCAAAGTAATGGCATTGCTTAAGATGATGGGAAATGAAGAAGAACTTCCGGTAAATGATGAAAGCATCTATCTGGCAAGCGGACTGGAATATGGAATTGTAAAAGAAAAATTAGAACAGTTAAAAGAAGCACGATTAATACAGTGGCGAAACCGCACCGCTTCTTATGATTTTAAAAATAATGTCGGTGTCGATATCGAAAAAAAGATTCAGGAAGAAATACAGAAACAGAAAAAAGTAAATATCGAAAAAGTGTTAGGTGAAATTGCAGAATTAGATTATGTGCTGCCAAAGCAGTATAATCAGGAATTCACCATGACCAGATATTTTCATTATGAATATAAAAAGTTAGAGCAGTTTCTTGCGTTAAAAAAGGCGGAATATCTTTTTGAAGAAAGAAAAGCAGACGGAAAGATTATTGCATTGACAGATGCAGATAAGACAACAGATATGGAAAAAGTCCAGCAGCATCTGAAGGAGTTAAAGGACGAGCGAATCGTAGTCCTCATTCCGCGAGAGCCGTTAATGGAAGAAGAAAATATCAGGCGTCTGATAGCAGTACGGCAGTTAAAAGAGGATAAGACATTTTTAGAAGAAAATGCAGTATTGCAGCAGGAATTGCAGCTATATGAAGAAGATTTGATTTATGAAATCAATGCAGCATTAGAAAAACGTTATCTTCCGGAAAATGGAAACTGCACAGTATTATGTGGAATTGTATCCAGGAATAAAAGTAAATCAGTAGGTGAATTTAACCGTACGCTCAGTAGAATCTGTGAAGAATACTATAATCTGACTCCGAAAATTAATAATGAAATGATTAACCGCAGAAAGGTATCGTCCCAGACAAAACGTGCCAGAAGAACCATTGTAGATGCTGTTTTAAATGGAAAAGAAATGGCACAGTGGGAGAATGGTTCGGCGGCAGAAGCAACCATTTACCGGGCAACCTTACGGGCACTGGATGAAGGAAGAGCAGAAGAGGGAAGCCAGCAGGTATTGCAGGAAATCATGGAATTTATCAACCGCTGTGCCGGAAAAAAACACAGTTTTTCCGAACTTTATGAAAGTCTTTCAGGAAAAGGTTATGGAGTAAGAGAAGGTATCATTCCAATTTATATCGCAAGGCAGATTGCGGAACTTGAGGATACGCCGGTCATCCTTTTGCAGGAGCGTGAAGTGGAGATTACGCCGGAGATATTTGACAATATAGAAGAACATCCGGAGAATTACAGCCTTTATGTGGAAAAAGAGACTGTAAATAAAGAGAAGTATATCAAGCAGTTGGAAGAAATCTTTTGCGGACAGGATACCTATCAGAGTCTTGGAAAACGAAACCGGCTTTATGAACTGGTACGCGCAATGCAACGGTGGTACAGAAGTCTGCCGCAGATTGCTGTTTCCTTCCAGACCTGCCCGGAAGGCATGGATGAGGAAGCTTATGCATTTATCAAGGGGCTTCGTAGGATTCTTAAAAATATGGAGCCGAACCCAAGGGAAATGCTGTTCGAACAGCTTCCGGGGCTGGTAGAGAAAAAGAATTTAAAGGAAACGGCACGGCAAATCAAAGAGGGAAAAGAATATTTAGATACTTTCCTTTTTAAGAAAAATGAGCAGGCAATAGAAGTTACAAAGAAAATCTATGGCGCAGCAAAAGAAGACAGCCTTTCCGGCGTTCTAAAGGCATGGTATGAGGAGCAGGGAAAGGCGGCAAAGAGTTTTCTGGCCAGCAATCAGGTGACTGCATTGATGGGCTATTTATCCAGAATGCAGACCCACAATGAACAGGAAATTGTAGAACATCTTTCCAAGGCAGTTCTTGATATTTATATGGAAGACTGGCGGGATGAGTCCTTGAAGCAGTATGAAGAAGAGCTTGCCCGGTTAAAGGCAGAGATTGAACACATTGGAATGGAACAGAGTGAGTCCGGCAGCAGGCAGATGATAGAATTTACCGGAAGTGATGGAAAAAAGGTAAAGAAATTCTATGAAGCAGAGGATGACAGCACCAGTTATTTCCTGAAAAATGCCATGGAAGAAGCTATGGAGGAATTCGGAGACAGTCTGGAAGTGAACCAGAAGGTAGCAGTACTGGTTCAGATGATAGAGAAGCTGACGAAGTAGTAAGGAGTTGTAGTTATGAATACAGAAGAAATCATTTATCTTGACAATGCAGCAACAACATATCCAAAACCGGAAGCGGTATATACAGAAATGAACCGGGTCAACCGCAGCCTTGCATTTAATGCCGGGAGGGGTTCTTATGCCCTTGCAAAAGAGGCAGATGAAATTATCGCGGAAACAAGAGAAGCGCTGCTTGATTTAGTGCATGCAAAAGAGGAAGCAGAGGTGGTTTTATCCGCCTCTGCTACTGTTGCTTTCAATCAGATTATTGGCGGAATGGACTGGAAGAAATCGGATGTGGTTTATGTCAGCCCTTATGAGCATAATGCGGTGGTTCGCCCGCTGGATTTATGGAAAGAGCGGATTGGATTTACCATAATGGAGCTTCCACTGGAAAAAGAATCCTTAAAAATTGATTTGGAAAAAATGGAATATCTTTTTACGGAGCAGCCGCCAACTCATATCTTTCTGTCGCAGGTCAGCAATGTGACAGGTTATATACTCCCCATCGAAGAAATATGCAAAATTGCAAAGAAATATGAAGCAGTCACAGTAATCGATGCATCCCAGTCACTTGGGCTGACAGAGCTTGATATGCGAAAAGTTCCGGCAGATATTGTAGCTTTTGCCGGTCACAAAAATCTTTATGGTCCCTTCGGAACAGGAGGATTTTTCTTAAGACATGGCATAAAGCTGAAAGTTTTTCTGGCAGGAGGAACCGGAAGTGATTCCCTGAATCCGAAGATGCCATTGGAAAGCCCGGCACGTTATGAGGCAGCCAGCCCGAATATTGTAGCAATAGCAGGACTTCGTGCAGCTCTCATGGAGATAAAGGCAGCCGGAACAGCAAACTGGCTGGCACATGAACAACAGTTGACTGATAAATTAATTGCGCAGTTAAAACGGATTCCCACTGTGAAATTATATGGAGATTTTGGGCAGGACAAAGTCGGAATAGTTCCCTTTCATATCCGTGGCTATCAGGCATCCGAGGTGGGCATGCTTTTGGACACAGACTATGGAATTGCCGTAAGAACCGGCTATCACTGTGCACCACTGATACATAAGCATTTAAAGGATGAAGCTTCCGGCGGCGTTGTCCGGGTCGGAATCGGAAGATATACCACGGAGAAAGAGATAGATACACTGGTTGCTGCCGTCGGGGAACTGGCGGAGTAGGAGGAAGAAGATGGAGAACACAACAGAAACAAATTTAAAAACTTTAGTTGAATTAGTTCAGAAGAATGAACTATTATTACCTGATTTCCAAAGAGGATTTGTATGGGATGTTGAAACACAGAAAAGGCTTGTGGCTTCTGTTTTGGCAAAGATGCCATTGGGAAGCATTTTGGTGTTAGAGGCAAACAAGAATGATTATGGTTATCGCCTTATCGGTCGAAAAGATAGTCCTAAATTATCTGGTAATAGTGAGACATATGCTTTATTAGACGGACAGCAGAGATTGACTGTTTTAGCAAATGTATTTTCAAATCTTTTGTATCTGGATTATGAGAATCCGGGAAAAATGATTGATGATTATAAAAAACTATCTTCAATAGAATTGAAATATAGATTTTTCTTGCGTATACCAAGTATTGATATTTTGGAAGAAGAAAATGACTGGTTTGGTTTGAAAAAATTATGCTTTCCAATAACAAACGTAGAAAATAAAGAGGAAAGATTAGATTTCCTTACAAGAGATATTTTGGGAGACATAATTGCTATTCCGTTTGATGAAAAAACGGAGGAATGTTATGTGCCAAATACGAAGAAATCAAAAGATATATGGAAATATGCAATACAGACAGACCAATACCTGATTCCACTATATCTTTTGATTAGCGATAAAAATCAGTTATGGAGTGGGGAACGTCTGGATAAAGTTTTACAGGAAATAGTGGATGAGGTAATCGATTATCGGTTAGAAAAAGAATATGCTGTTTTGAACAGTGAAGAAGAAAGATTGGACTATGTAGAAAAGATTCTTCCACCAGATTTTTTAGAGGATGTTATTTCAGATGGAAAAGTAAATATAGACACATTAAAACAACAATGGAAATTAATGGCAAAAGTATGTTGGTCAGACAGAATGAAAGCTTATTTAAATTCCTGTATTACAGCATTGGATTTACATCAGATTGTTGTAAAAAAATCAGATAGGGATCGGGCAATTGATATTTATGAAAATTTAAATATTGGTGGAATAAGTCTCAGTACATTCGAGTTGGTGATGGCAAGAGCGGCAAAGGAAAAGTTACCACAGAATAAGAATCTGTTTGAAACGATTGTAGATTATATTCAGACAGAACGGGAATATGAGACCTGTGTCATTCCTGAATGCATGGAGAAGTATGCAATAAGCAAAAATTACTCAGCTTCAAATGAAATGGAATGCTATAACGAAAAGAAAAATGAATTGAATAAGAAGTATACAGAAGGGTTTTTGGACGTGTTATCACTTTTGAGTTATGCACCGGATTATACTTCAGGAAGTGTAGAAACAAGTCAAATAAAACAAAAGAAAATATTGAATTTAGATGAAAAGCAGATATTACATAACTGGAAGAAAGCATGTGAGGGGATTGATAGAGCTTGTTATTTCTTGAAAGTGCAATGTGGAGTAAGAAAAATTCAGGAAGTAAGCTATAATCTGATGCTTGTTCTTTTGGGCTATATCTATGCAAATGATTCGTTTTACAAAGATAAAAAGGTGACAAAATTGCTGGTAGCATGGTATTGGTCAGCAATTTTTGCAGGAAGGTATGATAAAGACCAAACGTCTCATGTAGTAGAAGATATCAATAACATTTTGAAAACAATTGCAGATGGAGATGATACCTGGCTGCTGGAAATGAAAAATAATATTTTGGATATGAAAGGTTTTTCTGATGGACCTACTTTATTGCTTCAAACAAGTGTTACACCAAAGGGAGCATTACGGAAATCAATATGTCAATTTTATCTTGCAGGAACATATAAAGATTTAATGACGAATACAATATTACATTCATTTTTAGATGAAACAAAGAAATTAGAAGAACATCATCTGGTTCCGTTGGGTACATTCTCAAGAGACTATAAGACAATGGAGAAAGATGAGAGAAGCAATAAAAGAAGTATTTTTAATTCGCCACTTAATTTTGCATATATAACAAAAGATTCAAATAAAGCAATTGGAAATACTTCAATAGATCAGTATGTAAAAATTGTTGACCAGGATTCTGTTTTGGAACTTCATTTGGATTCACTTCAAAGTGGACAGCAATTGTTAAATAAAGAGAATCTGGAAAAGGCATTAGCAAATCGTCTTATACATATAAAAAAGGATATAAAGAAAAGAATTCAAAATAATATGTGAGGGGGAATCTTAATATGGCAGTCTTATCAAATGAAAAATTAATGGAACTTACGATGGAAATATTAATGATGGAACGGAAAAACCTTAGAAGCAGGGCAAAGACAGACCACAATATGTCACAGGAAATCCAGAAAGTAATAAAGGAATATGCGGCACTGAAATGTTAAATAATGAGTTTATGATGGGAGAATAGAATGAAGTTTAAAACACTAAAAATGAAGAATTTTATGAGGTACAAAGGGGAGAATACAATTGAATTCAGTTGTGATGAGGAAAAGAATGTAACAATTGTATTGGGAGATAATACTGTTGGAAAAACAACAATTGCACAGGCATTTCGATGGGGATTATATGGAAAGATTTTTGCTGAACGGGGCAAAAGACAGGAGGATTTCCAGTTCCTTAATTATGATATTCTTGAAATGATGGATGCAAACAGCAGAGCAACGGTATCAGTTGAAATTACTGTAGTGGATGATGAAAAACAGTATTATATACGACGTATGGTAGAGTATACAAGACTGTATCCGAAAATGGAAACAAGGGAAGCAGCAAAAAAGCTGCAGTTATTGATTGCGGATAAAAATCATGTGGATGATATGGTTGAAGTGCAGCCGGAAAAGGCACAGGAGCTGATTAATGAATTGTTTCCGGTAAATCTTTCACATTATTTCCTGTTTGATGGGGAGCGGTGGAATGATGTGACGGTAAATGGGGTAAGAGAAAATATTAAGGATTCCGTACATATTCTTACAGGACTGTCTGCATATCAGGCAGCAATGAACCATTTGAAAGATATGGGAAGCAATTCTGTTATAAAGACATTTCGTGAGAAAATCAGAGGCTCTGGAAATATGTATGATGACTTGGAGAAAGACCGAAATTATCAGGAGCGTTATATAGAAAATTATAAAGAAAAAATCCGTATACTGGAAATAAATATTCAAAATTATATGGATAAGGTTTCGGAAATAGAAGAATATTTATTGAATAATCAAAGTACGGAAAATATGCAAAAGGACTTTAAACGTTTACAGGTATTGCGGAAAACACAGGAACAGGCATGCATAACGAATTATAAGACCTTTGTCAATGAATTTAGTGATAAGGGATATATGTTACTGGCAAAACCTATGGTGGATGCAGCAATGAAGATGGTAAAATCAGTTGCCGGAGAAAGAAGGGATATTCCTTATATGCGGCAGGCAAGTATTGACCATATTATAAAATCAGGCACCTGTATTTGCGGAACAAAAATCAGACCGGGAACAAAAGAATTTGATGCTTTGATGGAACAGAGAAATTTTCTGCCACCGGCAGACATAGGTTCTTTATTGGGTGAATTTGAAAGAACCGGAAAACGTTGGGAGAATCGCAGCAGCAGTTTAAAGCAGGATTTGCATGAAATGGCAGAAAAAGTTGATATGAGTATAGAAGAATATCAGGAGACTTTGAACATAATTGCCAAACTTGAAACGAAAATGGACGAGCAGATTGATTTTGCTGAAAAACGAAATAAATTAAGATATTACAAGCAGGAAATTCAGAAAATGAGTTCAGAAAGAGGCTCTTATCTTGGAAGAATTGATGAGAGTCAGGCTAGCATTGAACGACTGGAGAATCAAATGAAGAGTCAGGAAGCACAGAGCCAGGAAAATGAAAAATGGCGTAAACGTGTAGAGATTGCAGAGCAGCTTTATGAGAAACTGAAAAAGGACTTTACCGAAAAAGAGAAAAAGACATTCGTAGAATTAAATACAAAAATCCAAGAGAATTTCCAACGTATGTTTAATGCCAAAGATAAGAAAATTGAACTAACACCACAATATGTCATTGAGATGTTATATAAGACGGAAATTGGTTATCGGGAAGAAAAGAACCTTTCGGAAGGAGAGAAAATTGCAAGAAATTTTGCGTTTGTTGTAACGATTATGGAATATAGCCGGGAGAAGAAAGCAGAAAAGTCCGGTCAGGAAAGTGATACGTTACCATTGGTTTTGGATGGACCGTTCTCAAAGCTTGGAGATGAAAATATCCGACTGATTGCACAGGTATTGCCAAAAGCAGCAGAGCAGGTAATTATTTTTATGTTAGATAAAGACTGGAAATATACCGGATTGGATGCTTATGTTGGATCATCCTATTACATTGAGAAAAATGCGGCTCAGACCTATGCAACAATTAAGAGAAGGGAGTTGTAAAAATGGCAAGTTATGAATTCTTTAAAAAGGAATTTGAATTTAAAGGAAAGCATGCAAGAATGGTGTCAGAACTGTGGCAGGCGAATGATTATGAGCATACTTATTTTAGAAGATTAATTGACATTTATATGATTGCACCAATTATTGGATTTCGGGTAGGAAAAAATGTTCCTGAGGATAATGCCCCCTTTGATCCGAAAAGCATTTTCCCGGAGCAGATGATAAAGGCAAAAGAAGATTTGGATTATATTATGCAGATGATATTGATTCTGGACAATAAGGATGGTATGTCGAATGAAGAGTGTGTTAAGCTGGCATTTCGTGGAGCAGAGACAGAGGAACAATATCAGAAGTATCAGAGACTTTTCAATGGATATGTACGTGGTGGAGTAGAAGAATTATATGACAGACTGATTGTTCGGAAATCTGAGCCGGATGATGAATTTCATGATAATAAGACAGCTAATTTATATGAACTGTTGAGCAGATTTACTAATTAAAGAATAGAGTAAATATCTAAATATATGTCGAAATATGTCGATAAAAAGGGATTTACAAATAATGGTATTTCTTGTAAAATAAAAAGGAATTATATCATACCAAGTAATAACAGGTTATTACGATAAGGTAGTATACCTGAAAGCTCTAATCCCATTCTTCGGAATGGGATTATCTTTTATCAGCATTTATTTAAGCACAAATAATAAAGCGCTTTGTCCCGGGTATGCGGTTCAAAGAGGAGAAGGGAGAAAAGTATGGAAACAAAGTACAATTACAGAATCGGATTAGACATTGGTATTGCATCTGTCGGTTGGGCAGTATTGGAGAATAACAGCAAGGATGAGCCGGTTCACATTATGGATTTGGGCGTAAGAATTTTTGATACTGCAGAAGATCCACAGACAGGAGATTCTCTGGCATCACCGCGTCGGAATGCCAGAACGATGAGAAGAAGATTGAGAAGAAGACGTCATCGTCTGGACAGAATTAAACAACTTTTGGAAAGAGAAGGTTTGATTCGGATTGATGAGTTTATGAAACGTTATGAATCTGCAGATTTGCCGGATGTTTATCAGTTGCGATGTGAGGCGTTAGATAGAAAATTATCTGATGAAGAATTGGCTCAGGTGCTTATTCATATTGCAAAACACAGGGGCTTTAAATCAAACCGGAAAGCAGAATTAAAGGATGATGAAGGTAAGAAATCAGAAGAAGGAAAAGTTCTCGATGCAACTAGAGAAAATCGTAAACTTATGCAATCTAAGAACTATCGTACAATCGGAGAGATGATTTATTGCAATGAAGCTTTTCGAACAGACTGTGACTGGATGGAAAAGGGATATATTCTTACACCAAGAAACAAAGCAGACAGTTATAAGCATACAGTAGAAAGAGCTTTATTAGTCGAAGAAGTAAAAAAAATATTTGAAGCCCAGAGAACATTTGGTAACCAAAAAGCCACAGAAGAGTTAGAAAAGGCTTATCTTACTATTATGGAAAGCCAGCGCTCTTTTGATATGGGACCGGGACTTCAGGCAGATGGAACAGAAAGCCCATATGCTTTGAATGGCTTTGAGGATAGAGTAGGTTATTGCACACTGGAAGGAAAGCCGGAAAAACGTGGTGCAAAGGCAACTTATACAGCAGAGTTATTTGTTGTTTCACAGAAACTTAGTCATTTAAAACTGATAAAACGTGGTGGTGAGGGACGATTCCTGACCAAAGAAGAAAAGGCAATTGTTCTGGAATTATTACATACACAAAAAGAAGTAAAATATAGTGCAATTCGAAAGAAACTTGCTATACCGGTAGAATATCATTTTAATGCATTAACATATACCTCAAAAAAAGCAGATATATCTCAAGAAGAGCGTGAAAAAGAGGTCGAAAAGGTGGTATTTGGTAAACTGGAAAATTACCATAAGATGATGAGCTGTCTGAATGAAGAAACAAAGCAGAAACCAGTAGACGAATTGCAGGAGCTTTTAGATAGCATTGCGACAATATTAACTTTATATAAAAGTGATGATAAAAGAAGAGAGTGCTTAAAAGCTCTTCCACTTTCAACAGAAGAAATTGAAAATTTATTGGAACTTACTTTTGCAAAATTCATGAATTTATCAGTAAAAGCCATGAGAAAACTGCTTCCATATCTTCAGGGGGAAGAGGGAATGACCTATGATAAGGCATGTACGGCAGCAGGCTATGATTTTAAGGCAGAAGGAGAAGAACATAAATCAAAGTTACTTAAAGGAGAGCAGGTAACAGAGATTATCAATGAAATTCCAAATCCGGTTGTGAAGCGTTCTGTTTCACAGACGGTAAAAGTTATTAATGCAATTATACAGAAATATGGCAGTCCTCAGGCAGTTTATATTGAACTTGCAAGAGAGATGTCAAAGAATTTTAAAGACAGAAAAGATATTGAAAAAAAGAATAAAGCCCGTGAGGCGGATAATGAAAAAGCAAAGAAACAGATTCAGGAATATGGTATTTTATCACCTACCGGACAGGATATTATAAAATTCCGTTTATGGCAGGAGCAGGATGGAATTTGTATGTATTCTGGCAAGAGAATGTCTATTGAAAATTTATTTGGCAAAAACAGCAGTTGTGATATAGACCATATTCTGCCATACAGCCAGACTTTTGATGACAGTTATCGGAATAAGGTACTGGTTCTGTCCAGTGAGAATCGGCAGAAGGGTAACAGGACGCCGTATGAGTATATGGGACAGGATGAGGAACGCTGGTGTGAATTCGTGGCGAGAGTATCTTCTATGGTCAAAGATGGAAAGAAGAGAGACCGGTTCTTTAAAGAGCATATTACAGACGAAGATAGAAAACAGTTTAAAGAGCGTAATTTGAATGATACAAAATATATCACAACTATTGTTTATAATCTGATTCGTCAGAATTTAGAGTTTGCACCATATAATGTGCCAGCTTTAAAAGAAGGAAAAAAGAAACATGTAAAAGCTGTGAATGGTGCAATTACAGCGTATCTTAGAAAGCGTTGGGGATTACCACATAAGGACCGTTCTACAGATACGCACCATGCGATGGATGCGGTTACCATTGCCTGCTGTACAGAAGGTATGATTCAGAAAATTTCCAGAAGTATGCAGATATTGGAACTGCGTTATATGCATAATGGACGAATGTTTGATGAAGAGACCGGTGAAATTTACGACCGTGAAAATTATACCTTACAGGAGTGGAAGGATAAATTTGGAGTACATATTCCAAGACCTTGGGAAGAGTTTAAGAATGAGTTGGATGTAAGAATGGGAGAGGATCCGTTGAATTTCCTTGATATACATCCGGATGTTGCTAAGGCATTGGATTATCCGGAATATTATTATCCAGATTCGGCTAATAATTGGAAAGGATTTATTCGCCCAATTTTTGTATCCCGAATGCCAAATCATAAGGTGACAGGTCAGGCAAATAAGGATACAGTAAGAAGTCCGAGATTATTTAAAGAGGGATATGTTATTTCTAAGGTTCCACTTACTTCTTTGAAGTTAAAGGATGACGAAATCGTAAATTACTATAACAAAGAAAGTGATATGCTTCTTTATAATGCATTAAAACGTCAGTTACAGTTATATAGTAATGATGCAGAAAAAGCATTTGCACAGGAGTTTCATAAGCCGAAGGCAGATGATAGCAAGGGCCCAGTTGTAAAGAAGGTAAAAGTAATAGAAAAGCAGTCTTCCGGTGTATATGTTCATGAAGGAAAAGGTATTACAGCAAATGGTGATATGATTCGAATTGACGTTTTCCGAGAGAATGGAAAATATTTCTTTGTTCCGATTTATGCCGCAGATGTGGTGAAAAAGGTATTGCCGAATAAAGCAGCAACAGCAGGAAAAAATTATGAAAATTGGCGAGAGATGAAGGACGAGAATTTTGTTTTCAGTTTGTATCCGAAGGATTTGATTCATATTAAGACAAAGAAGGAAGATGGATTGAAAATAAAATGGTCAAATGGAACATTAGATAAACGGCAGGAAGAAATTAGTTATTTTTCAAAAGCGAATATTTCGACAGCGAGTATTGCCGGATTTGCAAATGATAAAAGTTTTTCGTTTGAAGGTCTTGGTATTCAAAGTCTTGCAGTATTTGAAAAATGTCAGGTTGATGTTCTTGGAAACATATCAGTAGTAAAACATGAAAAGAGAATGGATTTTTCAGCAAAGAAGCGGTAAAGAAAAGAGGTGAGAATACTGGGCTTTCGAAACATTAAAATTGACAGTAAAGTACAACTACATATAAAAAATCAACAGTTGGTAATTGATAATGGAGAGCTGATTCATATTCCGTTAGAAGATATTAATTGCATTCTGATAGAGAATCAATCGGTATCTGTGTCAAGTTATATGTTGCAGACATTTGCAAATTATGGAATTGCATTTTATGTGTGTGATGAAAAGCATTTGCCGAATGCAGTATTATTGCCTTTAGTAAGGCATAGCCGTCATTATAAAATATTGAAAGCCCAGATGAACCTTGGAAAACCGTTGCAGAAAAGATTGTGGCAGCAGGTAATTGTGCAGAAGATTAAGAATCAGGCATTGTGCTTGAAACTACTTTCCCTGGAAGGTAGTGAAGAACTGTTGAAAATGACGAAAGAAGTTCAGTCCGGAGACCGTACTCATGTTGAAGCAAAGGCTGCGGCATTTTATTTTAAGAATCTCTATGGAGTTGGCTTTTCCAGAGGAGATGATAATATTGTAAATGCTGCATTGAATTATGGTTATGCAATTATTAGAGGAATTATTGCCCGTTCTATTGTCTGTTATGGGTTAGAGCCGTCGATAGGTATTTTTCATAGTAGTGAATTGAATAGTTACAATTTAGCTGATGACATGATAGAAGCATTTCGACCATTGGTAGATTTATATGTTGCCAGTCATTTTGATTTGGCAGAAGTTGATTTTGCTTTAACGCCAGAGATAAAACGTGGATTATTTGGGATTACAAATTATGATATGTCAGTGAAAGGTGAAAAACGAATTGTAAGTAATTGTGTGGATATGTTAGTGGCAAGTTATAGTGGAGCAATTCAGGGAAAACGGACAGAATTGGATTTGCCAGAGTTGATGCAATTGCAGGTACATAGTTATGAATAAGTTTATGAGAATATTAGTATTTTTTGATTTGCCGGTTGGAACAAAAAGAGAAAAAGGAACTGCAGCAAAATTTCGGCAGTTTTTATTAAAAGATGGCTACAATATGATACAATGGTCGGTTTATTCCAGAGTTTGCAATGGAATGGATTCGGTTGCCATGCACAAAGCTCGTTTACAGCAGAATCTTCCGAGTAAAGGTTCTGTCCGCATGCTTACATTGACAGAAAAGCAGTATGAATCAATTGATGTGCTGTTGGGTACAAAAACATTTGATGATGCTTCTGAGTCGACGGAATTAATAAATATTTTTTGAAAAAAGAGAAAATTTCCATATTATTTTGGCTCTAATTGATTGGAATGAAAATGGTCAAAGCCCGCATATCCTTAGAAGATATGCGGGCTTTGACGTTCCCTATTATACCATACCAAGTAATAACCGGGAACTACGACTTGCTGCCATGTAGTACCTCCTTGATCTTGATTATACCATACCAAGTAATAACCGGGAACTACGACGGTAGCATGTCGCTCCTCCTTCCTATGCGATTATACCATACCAAGTAATAACCGGGAACTACGACTCTCTCATCTTTTAAATGGCTCATGGTTTCATTATACCATACCAAGTAATAACCGGGAACTACGACAATCTGGAAGATACAAGTGCGGTCTGTCTTATTATACCATACCAAGTAATAACCGGGAACTACGACATGCTAACCCTCCATGATTCTTTTAATAAATTATACCATACCAAGTAATAACCGGGAACTACGACCAAAACCAACATTCTTTCCATTTTTGAAAATTATACCATACCAAGTAATAACCGGGAACTACGACAAAAGATGATTTTATTTACAACTTCCTCTATTATACCATACCAAGTAATAACCGGGAACTACGACACCATTGATGCATTAGAAAAGATAGCGGATATTATACCATACCAAGTAATAACCGGGAACTACGACAAGAGTAGAGGAAAAGGAAGATGCGGCAGAATTATACCATACCAAGTAATAACCGGGAACTACGACCAGAGAATAATAAGCAATATAATTATCCCCATTATACCATACCAAGTAATAACCGGGAACTACGACCTTGTCCTCTGCTGCCGCATCTTCTCTGGCATTATACCATACCAAGTAATAACCGGGAACTACGACGTGGCTTAGGCTCATATACGCCCGCCTTTGATTATACCATACCAAGTAATAACCGGGAACTACGACTCGTCTGCATCATCATCTGTTCCTGCTGCAATTATACCATACCAAGTAATAACCGGGAACTACGACATTGCATTAATAATGCTGCAAGTGTTCTGATTATACCATACCAAGTAATAACCGGGAACTACGACGTCGTATTGTTTAACTTGCTAGAAACCTTTATTATACCATACCAAGTAATAACCGGGAACTACGACACTATCCTTTTTATATGTGAGGTCTTTCAAATTATACCATACCAAGTAATAACCGGGAACTACGACCAGTGCAAGAAACGTGATAAGGCTTCATTAATTATACCATACCAAGTAATAACCGGGAACTACGACTCTATCCCTATGAACAAAAAAGTTGTTATAATTATACCATACCAAGTAATAACCGGGAACTACGACATGCTCGCAACACACAATTCTATTCCATTGATTATACCATACCAAGTAATAACCGGGAACTACGACGTATGGGTCTTTGTTTTCCTCTTCCTCTTCATTATACCATACCAAGTAATAACCGGGAACTACGACTTTCTTCTGTAACAATTCAAACTGTTCTTTATTATACCATACCAAGTAATAACCGGGAACTACGACATTATGAATGTGGTGAAAGCGTATGGCAGGATTATACCATACCAAGTAATAACCGGGAACTACGACTCAACGCCTAAAGACTTTAACAAATCAGATATTATACCATACCAAGTAATAACCGGGAACTACGACTACTCCTTTCGGACACTTAACAATGTTGTCATTATACCATACCAAGTAATAACCGGGAACTACGACCTTTCTGTTTTGCAACTTTCAACTGCTTCTATTATACCATACCAAGTAATAACCGGGAACTACGACTACAATAGCTTTTAAATTTCTAGCAGTAATATTATACCATACCAAGTAATAACCGGGAACTACGACGTTTCGTCATCTAACAATGCATAGTTCTCCATTATACCATACCAAGTAATAACCGGGAACTACGACATCCTTTCCGCACTTACTGTTGATGCATAATTATACCATACCAAGTAATAACCGGGAACTACG
>ONAD01000017.1:59795-128466 GCA_900315735.1 uncultured Lachnospiraceae bacterium
ATACCATACCAAGTAATAACCGGGAACTACGACATCCTTTCCGCACTTACTGTTGATGCATAATTATACCATACCAAGTAATAACCGGGAACTACGACTGTTTACTCCAACAACCTTTGCTGTTCTAAATTATACCATACCAAGTAATAACCGGGAACTACGACTCCCAGCCATCTTTTTCCCACCAGGCACTTATTATACCATACCAAGTAATAACCGGGAACTACGACGCACTTCCATTTCTTAACGCTATAATATTTATTATACCATACCAAGTAATAACCGGGAACTACGACTATTCTTTCTCAGTAAGTGCAAGCTGTTCTATTATACCATACCAAGTAATAACCGGGAACTACGACTTGTTTCAACTCCCAGTACACCATATAAAATTATACCATACCAAGTAATAACCGGGAACTACGACACATGTGCTTTGTAATCTTCAAATTCTTTTATTATACCATACCAAGTAATAACCGGGAACTACGACTTTGTTTTACTTCTTTTTTCCATGTTTTTTATTATACCATACCAAGTAATAACCGGGAACTACGACTCTACAACGTGTACAGCTCTAACATCATCATTATACCATACCAAGTAATAACCGGGAACTACGACCATGTGTCAGCGGTTGTGTATTTATGTTTTATTATACCATACCAAGTAATAACCGGAACTACGACCATGTGTCAGCGGTTGTGTATTTATGTTTTATTATACCATACCAAGTAATAACCGGGAACTACGACCTATCGAACCTCCATTCTAGTGCTAATATGATTATACCATACCAAGTAATAACCGGGAACTACGACTGACTCTGCACCAAAGATTTCTATTGTTCTATTATACCATACCAAGTAATAACCGGGAACTACGACCTGTGTTTTCTGTTCTACCTGTTCCGGCTGATTATACCATACCAAGTAATAACCGGGAACTACGACAACTTTTCCATCACATTAAATATAATGCGGATTATACCATACCAAGTAATAACCGGGAACTACGACAATATTGTTACATTCACAGATGAAGATTGTATTATACCATACCAAGTAATAACCGGGAACTACGACGCTTCAAGATAATGCTCATATTCTGCTATAATTATACCATACCAAGTAATAACCGGGAACTACGACTTCAGCCAATCAGTAGTGAGCAAAATAAAAACCGCCCATGGAGAAAGTAATCTGATAAGATTGCTTTCTCCATGGGCGGTTTCGCAAAAAAATATATATTACTCTTGAATTTAGAAAAACTGTATTGTTTAATAGGGTTATCAAACAACAATATGACAGGGAACAAGTATGAAAAAGAATAGAATTTTAAAAACAAGTTTAATAGCTATGATATTTTGTGCTTTTTGTGGATGCGGTAACAATCAGAATGTGCAGACTGGAAAGTCGATAAGTGAAAATAGCAGTGCAATTAAAAAAATAGAAAAATTATCTGAAAAAGCAGCGGAATGCGTAGAAGAATTGTATATAAGACAGTATAAAGTAGATTATAGTTGCTACGAGGAGCTGATAGCATATCTTACAGATTGCTTAAAAAATGGTTTCCCGGATGAGGTAGCATCAGATGATGTTTCTTATGTATTTCACATGAATAATACCTATGAAACATTGGGATATCTTAAAATGGATATAGATAAAGATGGCATAGAAGAGTTGTTACTTGGAGCAAATGGCGAGATATGGGATGGCATTATTTACGATATTTATACCATGAAAGATGGAAAGATGATACATGCATTAGATGGCTGGGAAAGAAATCGTTACTTTTTATGTAAAGACGGACAAACAATTGCAAATGAATGGTCGGGCAGTGCTTTTATTACCGGTTATGATTATTATAAATATGATGGAAGCTGTTTTAAACGTTATAAAGAAGAGGGTAACAGACCAGCAAATTTAATAGAAACAGTATATACAAGTGTAGAAAAAAATCCAGAAGACATGTGGTGTTATTCAGAAGTGGGATACTGTGATGAGTATGAAAAGATAACGGAGCAGCAGGCTTTTGAAGTTATAAAAAAGTATGAGTATCAGATATTAGAGTATACCCCATTTATAGAGTGATTTTGCATAATATTTAAGAAAATATTATCCTGAAAGTTAGAGGGAGGAGCAGTACATGAACGATTATAACAGCTTAAGTGAAATCCTATATTCCAATGAATTAGACATCAAGAAATTTGAAAATCTGCTGAGCCACAATGCGCAGGGATATAAATTTTTCTGGTTAGAAGCAATCATCAATTTGCTGCCGGAGAAAGAAGACGAAATTCGGTTTGATGAAATTATCGATGAAATGATATGGGAAGCGTGGCGAATCGTTACATATTATCATCTGCGGCTGGGACCAATGATAAATGGAAGTGCGGCAAATTATCTGGAACGTGCAATCCGGACACTGTATAATTGTGCGAAAGATGAACTTTCAATTAAAATGCTATCCAAAGAACAGTTGAAAGGACTTATCAGAAAATATAATGAACAGTTGCGGGAAGATAAAATTCATCTGACAGACTATGTCCCATATAGATTGATTAGTCCGTTCTTAGACAAGCTGGGAAAAGATTATGTGGAACGAAAGGATTATGCAAGATTTATTGCATATCTGGATGGCTATAACAAGATGCATCATGGATTTTTTTACGGAATTGTGGATGCAGAAAATGAACTGGAAAAGAAAATCAGAATTAGTGAAGAGTGGAAGCGGTTTATTTTGCAGAATCATGCCATCATTTTAGGCTGGATTCGTTATAAAAAGGCAGCATATCTTCAGAATAGAAATCCGGGTGTACCGGGAATTATTTATAAACTTTCGGTGAAGCCACAAAATGAGAGGCATCTGGAAAATGCAAGAAAGCTATGGAAGATGGCATCAGAAATAGCAGAATTACCACTGCGGGAGATATACACGGGAAATAAATTAAGTGTGGATGATTTTACATTAGACCATTTTGTTCCGAAATCCTATGTGGCAAATGATGAATTATGGAACCTGACACCAATGGGAAGCAGGCTGAATTCAAGCAAGAATAATAAACTGCCGGATTGGGAATATGCGGAGAAATTTGTAGGATATCAATATGAATTTTATGAAGCAATATTTAAAAATACCAGTGGTGCAGCAGAAAAATTGTTAAAGCAATTTGAAAAATGTAAAACCTATAACGTCAATGCCAGTTGGGCGGCGGAAGAACTATATATAGCGGGAAAAACAGATACCCAGTTCAAAAATCTGCTGCGTGATAATTTAAAGCTGACCTACGATGCAGCAAAACTGCAATCCTATGAGATTTGGAGAGCCTGATACTATTGTCCCATCCCCCAATTTGTGCTAGACTATCTGTGCCCCAAATAAGGGAAAATAATGTAAAAGAAGCAATAAATAAAGTGAAACACAATTATGAGCAGTAACGTTAAAAGCAAAAGAAAAAATATCGGGATGACATCCGGCTCTTTATGGAAGAACATCTTCCTCTTTAGCATACCGTTGATGTGTTCTCAGATATTAGAAGTATTATTTAATTTAAGCGATGTAGCAATTGTAGGAAAATATGCAGGATATATCCCCCTGGGGTCGGTTGGCTCGACCACGCTGTTGGTGTCCTTATTTACCGGCTTCCTGATTGGAATGGGTGGCGGTGTCAATGTAAGGGTAGCGCATAAACTGGGTGTAGGCGATGCGAAGGGAACGGAAGAAACCGTGCACACGGCGGCATTGATTTGTCTGGTGGCAGGACTTATACTGTGCCTGATATGTAATATATTTGCGGAGCCGTTTTTAAATATATTACATACAAAATCAGAGTTTATGGATGGTGCGGTACTATATTTTCGGATTTATGCATTGGGGCTTCCGGCACTTGCAATTTACAATTTTGGAAATGGTGTCTTAAGTGCAGCCGGCGAGACGAAGCTTCCACTTATTTATCTGAGTATTGCCGGTGTGTTAAATGTTTTATTAAATCTTTTCTTTGTTATCCAGTGTAATATGGCAGCAGGCGGAGTGGCAATTGCCAGCGTTATTGCACAGTATGTGTCAGCTGTTTTGGTGGTTTCCCATCTGTGCCGGAGAAAGGATAGCTGCAGGCTTTACTTTTCCAGACTGCGTTTTCATAAGGAAGCGGCAAAAAGTGTGCTGATGCTTGGAGTTCCGGGCGGAATGCAGAATGCAATTTTTGCAATTGCAAATCTTTTTGTGCAGACCGGAGTCAACTCCTTTGATGCGGTTATGGTGTCCGGCAATTCAGCGGCAATCAATGCGGATACACTGATATTTAATATTATGATAGCGTTTTATACAGCATGCGCCAGTTTCATGGGCCAGAATATGGGAGCCGGAAACAGGGAACGCATGATAAAAAGTTACCGTATCAGTCTATTGTATTCTTTTCTGGCAGGTGCAATTTTTGGCGGGCTGCTGGTGGTTTTCGGAAGACAGTTCCTGTCTCTTTTTGCCAGTAAACCGGAGGTAATTGAAGCCGGAATGGAGCGGATTAAGATTATGGGATTTTCCTATGCACTTTCCGCATTTATGGACTGCACTATTGCGGCATCCCGCGGAATTGGAAAGAGTATTGTGCCAACCATTATTGTTATCATGGGCTCCTGCGTATTCCGTGTAATCTGGGTATATACGATTTTTGCATATTTTGGAACCATTACATCCTTATATCTTTTGTATGCATTTTCCTGGTCGATTACAGCAATTGCCGAGATTATTTATTTCAAAGTATGCTTCCGGAAGCTTCGGATAGCGGCATAGAAACATAGAGTCATGAAAGAAAGTAAAAAAGAAAGCGGAAGAGAGAAAGCAAAATGGAAGAAAGACGTTCGGAAAATACAACACTTTGCTATATAGAAAAGGAAAATTGCTACCTGATGATGCACCGGGTGAAGAAAAGCAATGATGTAAATAAAGATAAATGGGTTGGCGTCGGCGGACATTTTGAAGCAGGAGAATCTCCGGAAGAATGCCTGCTTCGGGAAGTAAAAGAAGAAACCGGGCTTACCTTGGATGCTTACCGGCTGCGGGGCGTGGTAACTTTTGATTCCGATGCATGGCCGACGGAGTATATGTTTCTTTATACGGCAGATGAATTCCACGGTACGATGACCGAGTGTAACGAAGGAACACTGGAATGGGTGCCAAAGGAAGAAGTATATAATCTGCCTATCTGGGAGGGTGATAAGATATTTTTCAGGCTGTTAGAAGAGAGGGAGAGTTTCTTTTCGTTGAAATTATCCTATCAGGGAGATACTTTGACCCATGCCATATTAGATGGGACAACCCGATTGAAATAAAAGTAAATTATAAGTAGAAATAAGCAACCAGATACCATTGATTAGTAAAACTAATTAGTGGTATTACTATATATAATTGGTTTTTATAAGCAAATGACGTTATAATGTAAGTAGCATTGAGCAGTGCCAGACCGCTAATCGGCCCGTTGGGCTGCTGGCAGTCCAAACGGGCTGATTATAAGGTCTGATAGGGCGAAAGCCCGTAGTCTGGAAATGCGAAGCATTTCCAGACTTGCACTGAAAAAATAAGAAGCAAGATAAAGAATAATTTCAGGAGGAAGAACAATGGATTACAAGAACGCAGGCGTGGATATTGAGGCAGGATATAAGTCCGTAGAACTGATGAAGGAGCATGTAAAGAAGACCATGCGTCCAGAGGTTCTTGGAGGACTGGGCGGATTTTCCGGAGCATTTTCATTAGAGAAGATTAAAGAAATGGAAGAACCGGTACTGTTATCCGGAACAGATGGCTGTGGCACGAAAGTAAAGCTCGCCATGATTATGGACAAGCATGATACCATCGGTATTGATGCAGTAGCAATGTGTGTAAATGATATTGCCTGTGCAGGTGGAGAACCATTATTCTTCTTAGATTATATTGCATGTGGTAAGAATTATCCGGAGAAAATTGCAGCCATCGTAAAAGGTGTAGCAGAAGGCTGCCTTCAGTCTGATGCAGCATTAATCGGTGGAGAGACTGCAGAGCATCCTGGACTGATGGCAGAGGATGAATATGACCTGGCTGGATTTGCAGTAGGCGTATGTGATAAGAAAGATATGATTACCGGCGAGACACTGGCAGATGGTGATGTGCTGATTGGTATGGCATCAACCGGAGTACATTCCAATGGATTTTCACTGGTTCGTAAAATCTTTACCATGGATAAAGAAACCCTTGATACATACCATGAAGAACTTGGAACAACTTTAGGAGAAGCATTACTTGCACCAACCAGAATTTATGTAAAAGCACTGCGTGCCATCAAAGATGCCGGCATCCGTGTAAAAGCCTGCAGCCATATCACAGGTGGTGGTTTCTATGAAAATGTTCCACGTATGCTTCCGGAAGGAAAACATGCAGTGATTGAAAAGAACAGCTATCCGATTCCGCCAATCTTTACCCTGATGGCAAAAGAAGGAAATGTAGAAGAGAAAATGATGTACAATACCTACAACATGGGACTTGGTATGGTACTTGCAGTTGCACCGGAAGATGTAGATAAAACCATGGAAGCAATCAAATCTGCCGGAGACAAGCCATATGTTGTTGGTAAGATTGAAAATGGAGAAAAGGGTGTTACATTATGCTAAAAGTTGCAGTATTAGTATCCGGTGGTGGAACCAATCTTCAGGCAATTATCGATGCCATGGATAATGGAACCATTACCAATGCAAAGATAGAAGTGGTAATCAGTAATAATCCAAATGCCTATGCCTTAGAGCGTGCAAGAAAACATAATATTAAGGCGCTTTGCATTTCTCCGAAATCCTATGAGAACCGGGCGGCATTCAATGCTGATTTCTTAGAAAAATTGAATGAATACAAAGTAGATTTGGTTGTGCTGGCAGGATTTTTAGTGGTAATTCCACCGGAAATGATTGCACAATACCGCAACCGGATAATCAATATTCATCCATCCCTGATTCCATCTTTCTGTGGAACAGGCTTCTATGGATTAAAAGTCCACGAAGGAGCACTTTCCCGAGGAGTGAAGGTGACAGGAGCTACGGTACATTTTGTGGATGAAGGAACAGATACCGGCCCAATCATTTTACAGAAAGCAGTTGCAGTAGAAGAGGATGATACACCAGAGATTCTGCAGCGTCGTGTGATGGAACAGGCAGAGTGGAAAATTATGCCACAGGCAATTGATTTAATTGCCAATGGAAGAGTAAAAGTCGAAGACGGGAAAGTGAAGATTCTTCCAAAAGCAGACCATTAGAATCAATTGAAAATAAATAAAGATGAAATAGAAATGAATGAAAAATAGAAGAAAAATAACCGGATTAGGAGGAGCAGCATGAAAGTATTAGTAGTTGGAAGCGGCGGAAGAGAGCATGCAATTGTGACAAGCGTAGCAAAGAGCAGCCGTGTAGATAAGATTTACTGTGCACCGGGCAATGCCGGAATCGGACAGCTGGCAGAATGTGTCAACATTGGAGCCATGGAATTTGACAAGCTGGTAGCTTTTGCAAAGGAAAAAGAGATTGATTTTACCATCGTAGGAATGGATGATCCGTTGGTTGGCGGAATTGTAGATGTATTTGAGGCAGAAGGATTAAAAGTATTCGGACCGAGAAAGAATGCAGCAATCTTAGAGGGCTCCAAAGCATTTTCCAAGGATTTGATGAAGAAATATAACATTCCGACCGCAGGATATGAGACCTTTGATGACCCGAAAAAGGCATTGGAGTATCTGGAAACTGCAAAAATGCCAATCGTATTAAAGGCAGACGGACTGGCACTTGGTAAAGGTGTTCTGATTTGCAACACCTTAGAGGAAGCCAAAGCCGGAGTAAAAGAAATCATGGAAGATAAGAAATTCGGTTCTGCCGGCAACCATATGGTAGTAGAAGAGTTCATGACAGGCCGTGAAGTATCCGTGCTTTCTTTCGTAGATGGCAAGACCATTAAGATTATGTCTTCCGCACAGGACCACAAACGTGCCAAAGATGGAGATCAGGGCTTAAATACCGGTGGAATGGGTAACTTCTCTCCAAGTCCTTTCTATACGAAAGAAGTAGATGATTTCTGTAAGAAATATATCTATCAGGCAACGGTAGATGCCATGGCAGCAGAAGGAAGACCATTTGTAGGTGTTATTTTCTTCGGTCTGATGCTGACAGAGGATGGACCAAAAGTATTAGAGTACAATGCCCGTTTTGGTGATCCGGAGGCTCAGGTAGTTCTTCCGAGAATGAAAAATGACATTATTGATGTAATGGAAGCCTGTGTAGATGGTAAATTAGATACCATTGATTTACAGTTTGAAGATAATGCAGCCGTATGCGTTGTTCTTGCATCTGACGGATATCCGGTAGCATATGAGAAAGGCTTTGAAATCAAAGGTCTTGAGAACTTTGATGGCAAAGAGGGTTACTACTGTTTCCATGCAGGGACCAAGTTAAATGACGAAGGCAGGATTGTAACCAACGGAGGCCGTGTGCTTGGCATCACAGCCAAGGGAGCTACCTTAAAAGAAGCAAGAGCCAATGCTTATAAGGCAACGGAGTGGGTAGACTTCGATAACAAGTATATGCGCCATGACATTGGAAAAGCCATAGATGAAGCATAAAGTTAAAGAATGATTTAATAAAATAGAATAGTAAAAAGATAAGAAAAAGTATCCGTAAAAAACAGAAAAAAATTTACGGATACTTTTTCTTTTGACAGTCCCCTTTTATAAAAGATACTAAAATCAGAAAACAAATTAACATAAATCTTAAAAGAAAGATTTTAAGATTACATAATGTATAAAATAATAAAAATTGATAAGACAACTTGCAGGTAAAAAAGAAAATGCACAAGATACAATCATAAATTTGTAATGTTAAATTTTCTACTCTTGCGCTTGGTGGGATTATCCGATACAATATTAATTTAGAATATACTCTAAACAGTGAAAAAACTAGCGCAGGAGGTGCCGCAGCATGAGTCTGGCAGATAAAATTTTTATCGATATGTGTCAGGATATATTGGACAACGGGGTAAGTACAGAAGGAGAAAAGGTCCGCCCACATTGGGAGGATGGAACCAGTGCTTATACAATTAAGAAATTTGGTGTGGTAAACAGGTATGATTTATCCAAGGAATTTCCGGCAATTACATTACGAAAGACAGCAATCAAGAGCTGTACCGATGAGATGTTATGGATCTGGCAGTTGAAGTCCAATAATGTCAATGACTTACACAGCCATGTCTGGGACGAATGGGCAGATGAGACAGGATCTATTGGAAAAGCTTATGGCTACCAGATGGGAGTAAAGCATAAATATAAGGAAGGAATGTTTGACCAGGTAGACCGTGTCATCTATGACCTTAAGAACAATCCTTTCAGCAGAAGAATCATGACCAATATATATGTACATCAGGATTTAAGTGAGATGCATCTTTATCCGTGTGCATACAGCATGACCTTTAATGTAACCCAGAAGAAGGGGGACGACAAGCTGACTTTGAATGCAATTTTAAATCAGCGTTCCCAGGATATCTTAGCTGCCAATAACTGGAATGTCTGCCAGTATGCAGTACTGATGCATATGCTGGCACAGGTATGTGATATGCATGTGGGAGAGTTAGTGCATGTGATTGCAGATGCACATATTTATGACCGGCATATTCCTATTATAAAGGAACTGATTCAAAGACCGACGTATGACGCACCGACATTCTGGCTGAATCCGGATGTAAAGGATTTCTATGAGTTTACCAGAAATGATGTACGTCTTGATAATTATGTGACAGGACCGCAGATTCAGGATATTCCAATCGCAATATAAAAAGGAGCAGGTGAAAGAGATGAATTTAATCGCAGCAGTAGATGCTAATTGGGCAATTGGCTATAAGAATAAATTACTGGTAAGCATTCCGGATGATATGAAATTTTTCCGTCAGACCACAACCGGGAAAGTGGTAGTCATGGGACGTAAGACCTTGGAAAGCTTTCCAAATGGACAGCCTCTTAAGAACCGTGTCAATATTGTACTGACCAGTGACAAGAATTATAAAGTGAAGGATGCCATTATCGTGCATGATTTAGACGAACTGCATAAAGAGTTAGAGCAGTATAACAGTGAGGATGTCTATGTTATTGGCGGTGAAAGCATTTACCGTCAGCTTTTGGATGAGTGCGATGTAGCGCATATTACTAAGATTGACTATGCATATGATGCAGATGCCTATTTTCCGAATCTGGATGAAAAGGAAGAATGGCAGATTACAGAAGACAGTGATGAACAGACCTATTTTGATCTGGAGTATTACTTCTTAAAATATGAAAGAATAAGATAAGCAGAAAGAAACGTGTAAGAAATGAATAATCTTATTTTCAGTTTAAATACCACCATGCCAATCTTTCTTGTTATGGTAATCGGTTATATCTTAAAGCAGATTGGTATGCTCAATGATAATTTTGTGACAGTGGCGAACAAGTTTAATTTTAGGGTGACCTTGCCCTTTATGTTATTTCGGGATATTTCTACGGTAAATATCCGGGAAATCTTTGATTTGAAATATGTGCTTTTCTGTGCACTGGCAAGTACCGCCTGCTTCTGGGTAATCTGGGGAGCCACAAAGCTTTTTGTAAAGGATAAATCCATCCGTGGTGCATTTGTGCAAAGCTCCTTCCGGAGCAGTGCCGCAGTCATGGGACTTGCCTTTATTGAAAATATTTATGGCAGTTCTGCCATGGGACCGCTGATGATTATCGGAGCAGTGCCGCTTTACAATATTTTTTCCGTTATTGTACTGACCTTTGAAGCCAATGAAGATGGAACTGGAGAAGAGACAGCACATGGTGGCAGAATCAAGACAGCATTTCTTAACATACTAAAGAATCCGATTATCCTTGGAATTGCCTTTGGTATGGTGGCAGCATTATTGTCCCTTGATTTTCCTACCATGGTAGATAAGACCATTGAGAATGTGGCAAAGATGGCAACACCACTGGCGTTGGTTGCACTGGGCGCAGGCTTTGAGGGAAGAAAAGCCCTGGCAAAAATCAGACCGACCCTTGCAGCATCTGCAATCAAGCTTGTGATACAGCCGCTTTTATTACTTCCGGTGGCAGCAGCCTTGGGATTTACCGGAGAAAAAATGATTGCAATTCTGATTATGCTTGCATCGCCGACCACACCAAGCTGCTATATTATGGCAAAGAACATGAAAAATGATGGTGTGCTGACAGCAAGTATTATTGTGACAACAACGCTTTTGGGAGCATTTACCTTAACTGGCTGGATTTTTATCCTTAAGACCATGGGATTGATATAGAGGAGGACGTTAGATGGATATTACAGGAAGAAAATTATTTGTAAAGGCGATGATGGAAGAAGGCGTGGATACCATATTCGGCTATCCGGGCGGAATGGTCACCGACCTTTTTGATGAATTGTATAAACAGGATGATATTCACCTGGTGCTTCCAAGACATGAGCAGGGGCTGATTCATGAGGCAGAAGGTTATGCGAGAGCTACCGGAAAGCCGGGCGTATGCCTGGTAACCAGCGGACCGGGTGCCACCAATATTATTACAGGACTTGCAGATGCGCATTTTGACAGCATTCCGCTTGTTTGCATTACCGGTCAGGTGCCGCTTCCGTTGATTGGAAATGATGCCTTTCAGGAAGTTGATATTGTAGGAATGACCCGTTCCATAACAAAATACGGCGTAACCGTTCGGGACAGAAAAGATTTGGGAAAAATAATCCGCATGGCATTTCACATTGCAACCACCGGAAAACCGGGACCGGTTCTTGTGGATATCCCAAAGGATATCCAGTTAGAGAGTGGACCATCCGATTATCCAAAGAGTGTGCAGATTCGTGGTTACAAGCCAAATGAAGGCGTACATATCGGACAGTTAAAAAAGGCATATAAGCTTTTAAAGAGTGCCAAGAAACCGTTGATTCTTGCCGGAGGCGGAATCAATATTGCCCGTGCCAATGATATCTTTGATGAATTTGTTACTAAAATGCAGGTGCCGGTTGTTACCACCATTATGGGAAAAGGAGCCATTGGCACATCCAATCCTTATTATATGGGAAACTGCGGTATGCATGGAAGATATGCAGCCAATATGGCAGTTTCTGAGTGTGATGTATTATTCTCCATAGGAACAAGATTCAATGACCGCATTACCGGCGATTTGAATGAGTTTGCACCAAAGGCAAAAATTGTTCATGTAGATGTGGACACAGCATCCATTTCCAGAAATGTTGTGGTGGATGTACCGGTAGTAGCAGATGCAAGAACCGCACTGGAAAAATTATCAGAGTGGGCAGAACCGAAGAAAACAACAGCCTGGATAGCCCGCATTGAGGAATGGAACAAAGAAAATCCTCTGGAAATGCGAAGAGATAAGGGACTTTCCCCGCAGATGATTATGGAAGGAATCAATGAGCATTTCAAAGGAGCCATTATTGCAACGGACGTTGGACAGCATCAGATGTGGGCAACCCAGTATCTTGAGATGGAACGTGGCGGAACCTTTATTACATCAGGGGGCCTTGGAACAATGGGCTTTGGATTCCCGGCAGCAGTCGGAGCAAAAATCGGCTGTCCGGAAAAAGAGGTTATCTGTATCACCGGAGATGGTGGATTCCAGATGAATATGCAGGAAATGGCAACTGCAGTATGCCAGGATGCACCGGTAATTGTCTGCATTTTAAATAATTTTTATCTTGGCATGGTTCGCCAGCAGCAGCAGCTTTTCTACGGAAAACGTTATTCTGCAACCTGCCTGCGTCAGCATAAGGAATGTCCGAACAACTGTAAGGGACCGGGAAAAGACTGCCCGGTATATGAACCGGATTTTGTGAAATGGGCAGAAAGCTATGGTGCAAAGGGCATCCGTGTAACGAACACCGAAGAAATGAATGCAGCCTTCGAAGAGGCAAAGAAGAATAAAAAGACTTCTACCGTAATAGAATTTATGATTGCAACAGAGGACATTGTACTTCCGATGGTTAAGAGTGGAACTGCAATGAGCCAGATGATTTTGAAATAGGAGGAACGTTGGTATGAAAAACAGATGGATTGCATTATATGTAGAAAACCAGGTTGGTGTACTGGCGAAGGTTTCCGGACTTTTTTCCGGCAAATCCTATAACCTCCAGAGTCTTACCGTAGGAACCACGGAAGATGAGAGTGTGTCCCGTATGACAATCTGTGTAACCAGTGATGATATTACATTTGAACAGATTAAGAAGCAGTTAAACAGTATGATAGAGGTCATTAAGGTAATTGATTTAACCAATGTACCAATCCATATGAAAGAGATTCTTTTTGCAAAAGTGCTGCATTGCAGCGTAGAAGATAAAGCAGAGGTATTTCAGATTGCAACAACCTTTAAAGTAGATGTGGCGGATATTGGGGAAGACAGCGTATTGTTAGAGTGCAAGCTGACAGAACGCCGCAACAATGAACTGATCTCTCTTTTAAAACGCCGCTTTAAGACCATCGAAGTAGTGCGTGGCGGGGCGGTAGCCATTGAATCAATCAGCACATCCTGCCGGTAATATTAAATACCGGGAATATGGGAAGTCCGTAATGCGGAATTCCCATAGTTTTTATAATCTTTTTTTCAACAGTGCAATAAATTTCTCAAACTGCAATGGTGTTCCCTGAATTTCCTGTACCTTGAGGCGGTTCTTTTCGTTGAAGCCTACAAGAATATCATGATTTGCTTCTGCTAAGTAGTCGATGATACCGTCGATATCGGATTTTAAGTTCTTCGGACACTGGATGTATAAGTGCTTTTTCGCAGAGATACACAGCGTATAGGAGATACTGAAATGGTACCAGAAGAACTTGTGCAGGGTGGAATGTTTATAAAGCCAGATGATTTCCTGAATCGGAACAAAGGCAATTCCATCCGTAGAGATTTCAATAAAGAAATGCTCGGTAATAAACATATCTTCCGTAGCCAGCTGTGGCAGTGTCGCCAGTTCTTCTTCTGCCTGCATAAGAAGAGTCTTCGGAGAACCGAACCGGGCAAGCTGCTGGCAGGGCGGTGACAGCCATGGAAAATGAATGTATACAAAATAACATATGATACTGAAAATGGCATAAAGTCCACTGCATGCAAAAAGCAGAATCAGAAAGATACTGAAGCCGTAACGGAAACCGGGCTCACTGATATAATAGGAGGAGCTTTCTCCGTAAATACCGCTGTCTGTCCAGTTCAAATCTGCTGCAATTTTAGAAAGCAGGGTATGGTAGGATTTGGTTGCGGTCTGGATTTTGGCATGAACGGTTACTTTGTTAATATTCGGAAGTCCCTCTTCGCTGGTCTTCGGAGAAAGCAGTACGATATTACAGCACCCATCCTGAATCGTATAGTAGTAATATCCATGGGTCTGCCCTAAGACTTCCTGTGTGTATCCGGTAAATTTTAAATCCGTCAGCGTAATACTGACATACCGGTCATTCTCTTTATATAATTTATCAAGAGAAGTCTTTTCGTTGATAACCCTCGGACTTAAGATGGTGCCGATGGGAAAGATAATCCAAAGAACAATCAACAGTATCATATATAGAATCGGCGAAAAAAGCTTATGCCGGTAAAGACTTTTGATGTGGTTGGATATATAGTGGTCTAATTGATTTGTCATAATTCCTCCCAGTAGTGTTATGATTTTAAGTATAAAGTTTTAGGAAAAAATAATCAAGCCTTAGGGCACGACTACTTGCTTTTATCAGGGAAAATTGTTAGTATTACAGAAGAATAGGACAGAAAGAGTGGTTGTGTGGAAGCATATACAGAATTTGCAACAGTTTATGATACATTTATGGACAATGTCCCTTACGAAGCATGGAAAAAATATCTGGTGGATATATTAAAAGCAGAGGGAATAAACGATGGTCTGCTTTTGGAACTTGGCTGTGGAACCGGAAGGATGACGAGACTTTTAGCGGCGGAAGGTTATGATATGATTGGCGTGGATAATTCCGAAGAAATGCTCTCGGTAGCCAGAGAATATGCCATGGAAAATACAGAGATATTGTATCTTTTACAGGATATGCGGGAGTTTGAACTGTATGGAACCATCCGGGCGGTAGTAAGTGTCTGTGATTCCATGAATTATATCATGTCAGAAGAGGATTTACGGCAGGTATTTTCCCTGGTCAATAATTATCTCGACCCGGGTGGAATCTTTATTTTCGATATGAATACTAGGTATAAATATGAAGAACTCTTAGGGGACAACAGTTTTTGTGAGACCAGAGAGGACAGCAGTTTTATCTGGGAAAATTATTATGACCCGGAGGAAGAAATCAATCAGTATGATTTAACTCTTTTTATCAAAGAAGAGGGAGATTTGTTCCGAAGATATGAAGAAACGCATTTTCAGCGGGCATATGAGATAGAAACCGTACGAAAATTAATCGAAGAAGCCGGTATGAAATGGGAAGGTGTCTTTGACGTAGAGACAGGAAAAGAACCAACAGCCGACAGCGAACGGATTTATATCATCGCAAGAGAACAGGGAAAATAAGAAGAAAGAGGAAGAAGAAATGTCAGATTATATGGTAAGAGCAACAGCCGCAGATGGACAGATTCGTGCATTTGCGATTACATCAAAAGAGATGACGGAGGAAGCAAGAGTCCGTCATAGCAGCAGCCCGATTGTAACAGCAGCATTAGGACGTGCCATGAGTGCAGCCGCAATGATGGGCAGCATGATGAAAGGGGAAAAAGACCTTCTGACCCTGCAGATTCAGGGAGACGGCCCAATGCATGGCCTTACGGTAACTGCCAATGCCAACGGCGGTGTAAAAGGTTATCCGGGTGTGGCAGATGTGATATTGCCGCCCAATGCAGCAGGCAAATTAAATGTAGGTGGAGCCATTGGAAATGGTGTTTTAAGTGTTATAAAAGACATGGGGTTAAAGGATCCGTATGTGGGACAGACAGAGCTTCAGACCGGTGAAATCGCAGAAGATTTAACCTATTATTTTGCAGTGTCCGAGCAGGTACCGTCTTCCGTAGGTTTGGGAGTCCTGATGAATAAAGACAATACAGTGCGGCAGGCAGGCGGATTTATCATTCAGTTGATGCCGTTTACAGAGGATGCAGTCATTGATGCCTTAGAGCAGAAAATCGCACAGATAGCATCGGTAACAGAAATGTTGGAAAAAGGCATGACACCGGAAATGATTTTAGAGGAAATCTTAGGCGAGATGAAGCTTGAAATCAATGACACGATGCCGGTTTCCTTCCATTGTGACTGCTCCAAAGAGCGTGTGGCAAAAGCACTGGCAAGTTTAAGCAAGAAAGATTTGGATGATTTAATCAAGGATGAAGAACCGATTGAAGTAAAATGTCATTTCTGCAATGAGAATTATGTATTCAGTCCGGATGATTTAAGGGAGATAAGAAAATGAGAGATGGATTTATCAAAGTAGCAGCAGTAACACCAAAAGTAGTGGTCGCAGATCCGGTAGAAAATACCATTCGAATAAAAGCGGCAGTAATGGAAGCAGCAGCGAACGGGGCCAAGGTCATCGTATGTCCGGAGCTTTGCATTACCGGATATACCTGTGGAGATTTATTTTTACAGGAGACTTTATTAAGAAGTGCAAGAGAGAGGCTGGTATGGCTGGCAAAGGAACTCGGTGCTTTGGATGCCGTTGTATTTGTAGGTCTGCCGCTGATGCATAATGGCAAGCTTTATAATGTGGCAGCAGCTTTAAACAAAGGCGAGATTATTGGAATCGTGCCAAAGACACATATTCCAAATTATAATGAATTCTATGAAGCAAGATATTTTACTCCGGGAAAAGAAGAAGCAGAAGGCGTGGATATTGCACCGGCATATCATGTGCCGATGGGAAGCCATATTTTATTCCAGTGTGATGATGTATTGCCGGAGCTGGTAATCGGTGTGGAAATCTGTGAGGACGTATGGACGCCGAATCCACCGAGCATTTCCCATGCGCTGGCAGGAGCAACTTTAATCGTAAATCTTTCTGCCAGTGATGAGACAACCGGAAAGGATATTTACCGGAGAGAGCTGGTTGCAGGACAGTCTGCCCGCCTGCTCTGTGGTTATGTCTATGCCAGTGCCGGAGATGGAGAGTCCACACAGGATGTGGTATATTCCGGTCATAATATCATTGCAGAAAACGGAACGGTTTTAGCAGAATCCGAACGTTTTACCAATGAAACGGTATATTCCGAAATTGATATGGAACGTCTGGTATCCGAGAGACGCAGAATGAGCACTTTTGCAGCAGGCAGCACAAGTGAGGATTATCTTAGATTTTCTTTCTTTATTGATAAATCAGATACCACATTGAGCCGTTTTGTGGATCCGGCACCATTCGTTCCGGGCAATAAGGACAAGCGTGATAAACGTTGTGAAGAAATTTTAGCCATTCAGTCCATGGGACTTAAGAAACGGTTGGAGCATACCGGATGCAAATGTGCAGTAGTAGGCATTTCCGGGGGACTGGATTCCACACTGGCACTTTTGGTTACGGTGCAGGCATTTGACCGGCTGAAGCTTCCGAGAGAGCAGATATATGCGGTTACGATGCCGGGATTTGGAACTACAGACCGTACTTATGAGAACGCATTAAGCCTTATCCGCTGTCTTGGCGCAAAGCTGATAGAAGTCGATATCAAAGAGGCGGTACGCATTCATTTCCGTGACATCGGACAGGATGAGAGTGTACACGATGTCACATATGAAAATGGACAGGCGAGAGAACGTACCCAGATTCTGATGGATATTGCCAATAAGAATAACGGTATGGTAATCGGAACCGGAGATATGTCAGAACTGGCATTGGGCTGGGCTACCTATAACGGTGACCACATGTCCATGTATGGCGTCAATGCATCTGTACCAAAGACGCTGGTGCGCCATCTGGTACACTACTATGCAGACACCTGTGGAAATGAGGAACTTTCCGCCGTGCTTTATGATGTCTTGGATACACCGGTCAGCCCGGAACTGCTTCCGCCGGAAAATGGAAAAATCGCCCAGAAGACAGAAGATATTGTAGGACCATACGAACTGCATGATTTCTATTTATATTATGTGATGCGATTCGGCTTCGCTCCGGCAAAAATATATCGTCTGGCGCAGGTGGCATTTGCAGGACAGTATGACAATGCGGTGATTTTGAAATGGTTAAAGACCTTCTACCGCCGTTTCTTCTCACAGCAGTTTAAACGCTCCTGTCTGCCGGATGGACCAAAGGTCGGTACGGTAGCAGTATCACCAAGAGGTGATTTGCGAATGCCAAGTGATGCATCGGCGCGTATCTGGATGGATGAAATCGAACATCTGAAATAAAAAAACTGCTGCTCAAAATGGAGCGGCAGTTCTTTTATAAAAACTATATGTGCTTAAGCTGTTTTTCAAAAGATTCTTTTGCCTTGCTGCGGCCGAAAGCAAAGTTCCTGCCGTAGACGAAAGAGTACATGACAGCAGCCATTACAAATGCAGTAACCACATCAAATACAGAATGCTGTTTTAAGAACATGGTTGCAAGAATAATGCCGACCATAAGAATGAAAGAAGCCAGCTTTAACTTCGGACGATCCTTAAATTCTTTGCTGTTACAGATTGCAATGTGAACACCGAGCGAATTATAAACATGAATACTTGGAAACAGGTTTGTCGGTGTATCGGTTGCATAAAGCCAGGCTACCATATGGGTGAAGACATTGTCATGCTCAAAGGAATGCGGGCGGAGATAATGTCCGTTTGGATAGAGGCTGGATACTACCAGAAATACAGTCATTCCCACAAACAGGAATGTACAGAGCCGGTAATAATCTTCTTTGTTTTTAAAGAAAAAGTAAAGAACCGCATATGCGACATATCCAAACCATAACATATATGGTACGATGAAAAATTCTATAAATGGGATTTTATCATCCAATGCAGTATGTATTACGTTGAAATTTGAAGCCACATGTTTTTCCAGATAGGCAAACCATGGAAAATATATGAATACATACAGCAGAACCCATGCGTGCTTATATTTTTGAAAAAATGCTTTGAGATTTTGCTTAAAGTTATCTTTTTTCAACATCGGATTCCCCTTTTTTAATGTAAGAATACTACTTCTATTGTGGAATTCTAGCACAGCATTTTTTAAAAAACAATGCTATAAAATCGAATTTAATAATTTTTATGGAATTCTTAAGATTTTAATGGAAAAGGAACATTTTCATTGTGCAAGAATACAAGAAAATGTATTTCATTTTTTAAATAAATATTACAAATGCGGGATTTCATTGACAAAGAAAAACGGTCAACTATAATGGAAACTAGCAAAATAGAAAGGTTAAGGGATATGAAGAAGAATGAAGAGAAACAGCAGGAAACTGCAAAGAAAAAAATGAGCAGAAAAAAACTCCTTTGTGTAATCGGAATTCCTGTAGGAATATTAGTTGTGATTTATCTGGTACTGGCACTGTTTTTTCAGAGCCATTTTGCATTTCGTACAACCATTAACAATGTGGGAGTATCCGCTTCCTCAGCAAGTGGTGTAGAGAAGAAAATTACGAAGCAGGCATCCCAGTATGAGATGAAACTGGTAGAGCGTGAGGATAAGACAGAGAGTATCAATGGAACGGACATTGACATGGAGCCGGTGTTTGATAAACAGGTAAAAGAGCTTTTAAAGAAGCAGAACGGTTTTGCATGGCCATATTATCTGTTTGCACCACGCAAGTATGAAGTGGAAACCATGATATCTTTTGATGAAGAAAAGTTAAAGGATATTTTAAATGATTTATCCTGTATGGATGAGAGTCAATGGACGGATTCTGAAAATGCACAGATTAAGGATTATACCAAGGATGGCTACGAAGTGCAGCCGGAGGTATATGGAACGAAAATCGATAAGGATACATTTACAGAGAAAATCAAAGAGGCTTTAGATAAAATGCAGCCGGAATTTGACCTTTCCGAGGAAGGCTGCTACGAAGATCCGAAGGTAAAAGAAGAGGATGATATTTTTCAGGATGCACTGGATACCCTGAATAAGTATACACAGATGAAGATTACCTATCAGGTAGAAGGCAAGGATGATGTGGTTTTGGATGGAGAAACCATCAGTACATGGCTTTCTGTGGATGATGATTTCAATGTGTCTATAGATGATGAGGCATTGAGCTCTTATGTAAAAGCTATGGCAAAAAATTATAATACCGCCTATGGAAACCGGACACTGGATACTTCCTACGGTCAGACCGTAACGATTTATGGTGGAAATTACGGCTGGTGGGTAGATAATGCAGCGGAAAAAGAAATGATACTGGAGGATTTAAAAGCCGGTAAAGATGTGACGAGAGAGCCGGTTTATTCCCAGACCGCCAACAGCCACGGTGAGAAGGATTATGGTGATACATATGTGGAAATCAACCTGACTGCACAGCATTTATTCTTCTATAAGAATGGCTCACTGGTGGTTGAATCCGATTTTGTTTCCGGAAATCTTGCAAAGAATCATGGAACACCGGCAGGCTCCTTTGGCGTAACTTATAAGGCAAAGGATGCAGTGCTTCGTGGCGAAGATTACGAGTCTCCGGTCTCTTTCTGGATGCCATTTAACGGTGGAATCGGAATGCATGATGCAAGCTGGAGAAGTACTTTTGGCGGAACGATTTACAAAAAGAGCGGTTCCCACGGATGTATCAATCTTCCATACAGTGCAGCCAAAACAATTTATGAAAATATAGAAGCAGGCTATCCGGTGCTTGTTTATGAATTGCCGGGAACCGAGAGCCAGAAGGGCAAGGATATGGATGCAGCTTCCGCAGTAGATGCTGCAATCACCGCTATTGGAACCGTAACCTTAGACAGTGCGGGAACCATTGCATCTGTCCGCTCCCAGTATGATGCATTATCCGACAGTGCAAAATCCTATGTAAAGAACTTAAATGTCCTGACTGCCGCAGAGGCAACCCTGTCACAGTTGCAGTATGAGCAGTCCCTGCAGGATTTGCAGAATCAGGAAAGTATCGATGCACAGAATGTAACCAATGCGATTATGGCATTGCCGGATACCATAACCGCTGCAGATGCCGCAGCGGTAGCCAATGCAAGAAATGCCTACAATGGCTTAAGTGAAGGCGCAAAAGCGAAAGTACCGCAGAGCGCACTGGACAAGCTGGCAGCCGCCGAAGCAGCATTATAAAATAAAAGCAGGGAAAGAGGATATCATTCCTACTCCTGTGATTTGCTTCCGATAAGCTACATGCTCACATGGAACATCGGAAATGAAATTGAAAATAGAAACAGAAATAGAAATAGAAATAACACCAGCCTCTGACTGGATGATTACAGATACATGAGGGAGGGCTGTTAGGGACTTTTGAAATTCGTTTCGTAACAGGCAACGCCGGTACAGGGATGTACCGGCGAGGCGCAGATGAACATGGATGTGAATTTGCGCCGGTTGCCGGAAGCATATGCGCTTATATCGAATTTCCAATGTCCCTTACAGCAATCCATCGTATCTGAATCATCCGGGCAGAGGCTGATACTTTTTATATATCCTTATATATTGCTATATATCATTACCAATATTTTCATAGTTATTTTAGACCCTTATCCTGCATATGGAAAAATGTTGCCAAATAGCAACTAAGATGTTGCAGACTAAAGCAGCAATATTGCAAAGAAACAGGGCGCATAGTATAATCTTAACAAGAAGTAAGAAACATAAATTATGTTGCTGACGAGCGGATTGACAGATAGAAAATATCCTGTGAAAATGTGGCAGATTGCAGGGCTGCCGAAAAGAAAACGGAAGGAGAATCGTATTGATGAAAGAGCAGGTTTTGGCAAAGTTTAAGGAATTATTTGGGGATGAAGGAGACATCCGTGTGTATTTCGCACCGGGGCGCGTGAATCTGATTGGAGAGCATACGGATTACAACGGCGGTCATGTATTTCCGTGCGCACTGACCATCGGAACTTACGGTGTGGCAAGAAAACGTGCCGATAAGAAATTAAGATTTTATTCCATGAATTTTGAGCAGCTTGGTGTATTGGAATCTTCGATTGAAGGTTTGAAACCGGAAAAGGAAGCAGACTGGACGAACTATCCGAAGGGTGTTATCTGGGCATTTGGTGAGAAGGGCATGCAGGTGGATACCGGAATGGATTTATTGTTATTTGGAAATATCCCGAATGGTTCCGGACTTTCTTCCTCTGCATCTGTGGAAGTTTTGACCGGATATGTTTTAAAAGACTTATTTGGATTTGACGTGACGAACCAGGATCTGGCTTTGATTGGACAGTTTTCAGAGAATAAATTCAATGGTGTAAACTGCGGCATCATGGATCAGTTTGCTATTGCAATGGGAAAAGCAGAACATGCAATTTTCTTAGACACAGCAACATTAAAATATGAATATGCACCGGTTCGTTTAAAGAATGCGAAAATCGTAATTTCCTGCAGCAATAAGAAACGTGGTTTGGGAGATTCCAAATATAATGAGCGTCGTGCAGAGTGTGAGGAAGCACTTGCAGAATTGCAGAAAGTGGTAGACATCAAGAGTCTTGGAGAATTGTCTGAGGAACAGTTTGAAGAATACAAGGGAGCCATCGGAAGCGAAGTCCGTATGCGTCGTGCAAAACATGCGGTATATGAGAACCAGAGAACCTTAAAAGCAGTGGAAGCCTTGAAAGAAAATGATGTGGAAACCTTTGGAAAATTAATGAATGCATCCCATGTATCCTTAAGAGATGATTATGAAGTAACCGGAATCGAACTGGATACCTTAGTGGAAGAAGCCTGGAAGGTAGACGGAGTCATTGGCTCCCGTATGACAGGTGCTGGCTTTGGCGGATGCACCGTCAGCATTGTAAAGGATGAAGCGGTAGAGCATTTTATTGAAGCAGTAGGCAGCGCCTATGAAAAGAAAATTGGCTACAGTGCTGATTTCTATGTAGTAGAAATTGGAGACGGTCCATCCAGACTGGCATAAAAGACAGGAGGAAAGTCATGATTTGTGAAGATATTTTAAAATTAACAGAATATGGCATGGTAACCGGACTGGTTCCAAAGGAAGATGAGCGTTTCACCATCAACCGCCTGCTGGAATTATTTGAATTAGAAGAATTAGATGAGGACGCTGTGGCAGCTTATCAGTCACGGACTCCGATGAGCAGAGAAGAAGCAGAAGACGGTCTGGAAGCACTGTTAAACCGGATGCTGGATTATGCTTATGAAAAGGGCATTTTAAAGGAAAACAGCGTAGTATATCGTGATTTATTTGATACGAAAATCATGGGAATGCTGATGCCAAGACCGGGTGAAGTGATTCATAAGTTTCAGAGCCTTTATGAAAAAGATGCAAAGGCGGCAACGGATTATTATTATACTCTTAGCCAGGACAGCAATTATATCCGCAGATACCGCATCAAGCGGGATATGAAATGGACAGCAGAGACGGAGTTTGGCGAACTGGATATTACGATTAATTTATCCAAGCCGGAAAAAGACCCGAAAGCCATCGCAGCAGCAAAACTGGCAAAGCAGAGCGGCTATCCGAAATGCCTTTTGTGTAAGGAAAATGAAGGCTATGCAGGAAGAGTCAATCATCCGGCAAGACAGAACCACCGTATTATTCCGGTAACCATCAATCACAGTGACTGGTTCCTACAGTATTCTCCGTATGTTTACTATAATGAGCACTGCATCGTATTTAACGGAAAGCATACACCGATGAAAATTGAAAGAGCAACCTTTGGAAAACTGCTGGATTTTGTAAAACAGTTTCCACATTATTTCGTTGGATCTAATGCAGACCTGCCGATTGTAGGCGGTTCCATTTTAAGTCATGACCATTTTCAGGGCGGACATTATGAATTTGCCATGGCAAAGGTACCGTTGGAAAAAGAGATTGTTTTTGCTGGCTTTGAAGATGTGAAAGCCGGAATCGTAAAATGGCCGATGTCAGTGATCCGCCTGTCTTCACCGGATACAGAGCGGCTGATTG
This sequence comes from uncultured Lachnospiraceae bacterium, assembly GCA_900315735.1. Lineage (GTDB taxonomy): Bacteria > Bacillota > Clostridia > Lachnospirales > Lachnospiraceae > Roseburia_C. The sequence goes on from ONAD01000017.1 coordinate 83,821, forward strand.
CACTGGCAGATAAAATACTTTTCACCTGGCGTGGTTATACGGATGAGGCAGCCTTTATTTTTGCAGAAACAGACGGAGAGCCGCACAATACCATTACGCCAATCGCAAGAAAACGTGGCGATAATTACGAGCTGGATTTAGTGCTCCGCAATAATATTACAACGAAGGAACATCCACTGGGCGTTTTTCATCCCCATGCAAAGCTTCATCATATTAAAAAAGAGAATATCGGTCTAATCGAAGTAATGGGGCTTGCAGTGCTGCCGGCACGTCTGAAAGACGAGATGGCGCAGCTTAAGACAGCAATTTTATCTAAGACTGATTTACGAAGCAACGAAGTCTTAAGCAAACATGCAGACTGGGTAGAAGAATTTTTACCAAAATATGAGAACATCACCGAAGAAAATATCGACGAGATTATCCGAAAGGAAATCGGACTGGTGTTCCGGGAAGTTCTTCTGGATGCTGGTGTATACAAATGCACCGAAGAAGGAAGAGAAGCATTCTTACACTTTATTGACACTGTAAATAAATAGGAAACAGTAGATAGAACTAATAGATAGAAACAATAGATTTATAAGAAAAAGGTGTTGATCCGGGAGTGGGATTCTGGTTGACATAAGAAAAGAGCATCATTGGCACAAGGTGTCATCCGATGGAAAGGATGAAAAGCACCGCCTGTGATGCTCTTTGTTGCATGTTATTGCTCTTGCAAGAAGGAAAGAAATGCATTAATATAAGAGCGATATGATAAATTATGCAAAAGGATAAGGACAGAATGGAGATTTTATGAAACAGCAGATAAAAAGTTCTTTGATATTATTGTTGACCGCAACCATCTGGGGCGTTGCTTTTGTAGCCCAGAGTGTTGGCATGGAATATATTGGCCCCTTTACCTTCAACGCAATCCGATGCGTCCTGGGTGGACTGGTGTTAATCCCGGTTATTCTCGTTTTAAAGAAAAAGAAAGAGACAGAGACAGGGACAGAGGGACAGGAAAAAGAGGATAAAAAGACTTTATGGACAGGTGGAATTGCCTGTGGTGTGATTTTATGCATCGCATCCAATCTGCAGCAGTTTGGCATTATGGAAGCAAGCGTTGGTAAATCGGGCTTTTTTACGGCACTTTATATTGTAATGATTCCGGTTATCGGCATTTTTATCGGAAAACGTCCAGGAATCAAGCTGTGGTTTTGTGTAGCACTGGCAGTGGTGGGAATGTATCTGCTTTGTATGAAGGACGGCAGTTTTACCATTGAGCGGGCAGACATCATGCTTCTTTTATGTGCACTGGCATTTTCTTTTCATATACTGGTGGTTGATTATTTTTCACCGAAAGTAGACGGCGTAAAAATGTCCTGTATACAGTTTTTTGTATGCGGAGTGCTTTCAGCAGTAGGAATGCTGTTTACAGAGACACCGGACATTTCCAATATTCAGGCGGCATGGCTGCCATTGTTGTATGCGGGACTTCTTTCCTGCGGCGTTGGCTACACCTTGCAGATTGTAGGGCAGAAAGGCATCAACCCGGTTATCGCATCCCTTATTATGAGCCTGGAATCCGTGATTTCCGCACTGGCTGGCTGGGTGATCTTAGGACAGGTATTATCACCAAAAGAAATTTTAGGCTGCATATTGATGTTTGTGGCAATTATTATCACGCAGATTCCCATCGGAAACAAGAAAACAGATTGATTTTACGGATAGTCTCAGCTATACTGTAACAGAATAGAAAGAGAAAGAAGGCATAAGATATGTTGTCAAAAAAGATAAAACAGGCAATGGCAGGAAGTTCTGCAATTCGCGCCATGTTTATGGAAGGAAAAGAAATGGCTGCCAAGTTTGGGGCAGAAAATGTGTATGATTTCAGCCTTGGCAATCCGGCTACACCGGCACCGGAAAAAATTAAGACAGCAATTTATGATATTTTGGATAAAGAAGACCCGCTTGTGGTGCATGGATATATGGCAAATGCAGGTTATGAGGAAGTAAGGGAGGCAATTGCAGAGAACTTAAATGAACGCTTCGGAACCAATTTCCATGGGAAGAACCTGATTATGACCGTGGGTGCAGCAGGCGGTCTGAATATTATTTTTAAGACGATTTTAGATCCGGGCAATGAAGTTATGGTATTTGCTCCGTATTTTGGAGAATATAAAAGCTATGCCGCAAACTTCGATGCAAAGATTGTGGAAGTCATGCCAAATGAAGCAGATTTTATGCCGGATTTAGCAGACTTTGAACGAAAAATTACAAAAGAGACAAGAGCGGTTATCATCAATAACCCGAATAACCCGACCGGAGTGGTATATTCAGATGTAACTTTAAAAGAGATTGCCAGAATTTTAAATGCGAAGGAAAAGGAATTCGGAACCGATATTTATCTTATTTCCGATGAACCATATCGAGAGCTGGTTTATGACGGCGTACAGGAGAATTTCCTGACGAAATATTATAAGGATACGCTGGTCGGATATTCCTTCAGTAAATCCTTATCCCTTCCGGGAGAGCGGATTGGTTATGTGGTAGTGCCGGATGAAGCGGCAGATTCCGAAGAATTAATCGAGGGAATTACGGTATCAAACCGTACCTTAGGCTTTGTAAATGCACCATCCCTCATTCAGAAAGCAGTGGCAGAGTGCTTAAAGGAAAAGACAAATCTTGAATTTTATGACCGCAACCGTATTGCTTTATATGAAGGACTGACGAAGCTTGGATTCACCTGCATCAAACCACAGGGAGCATTTTATCTGTGGCTGAAATCTCCGGTTGCTAAGGAAGAAGAATTTGTAGAAGCTGCGAAGAAATACCATTTGATTCTGGTAAAAGGAAGTGCCTTCGGCTATGGCGGTTATGTACGCCTTGCATACTGCACTTCTTATGAGACAGTAGTAAATTCCATGCAGGCATTTGCAAAGCTGGCAGCAGAGTATGGACTGAAGGCAGCAGAATAAAAATCAGAAAACGAAAGAATGATAAAATCAAGCAGCAGATAGAAGGAGTAAGACATGAAAGCATGGGAAAATAACATACGCAAAGTTATCCCGTATGTTCCGGGAGAACAGCCGAAGAAAGAGAAAATGATAAAACTGAATACCAATGAGAATCCGTATCCACCAGCACCGGGAGTAAAGGATGTTTTAAACTCTTTTGATACCGACCGGCTGCGTCTTTATCCGGATCCAAAGATTGAGAAACTGACGGACGCAATTGCAGAACGATATGGTTTAAATTCCAATCAGGTATTTGTGGGCGTTGGCTCAGATGATGTACTTGCCATGTGCTTTATGACATTTTTTAATTCTAATCGTCCGATTCTGTTTCCGGATATTACTTATTCTTTCTATGATGTCTGGGCAGAGGAATTCCGTATTCCATATAAGCAGATTCCGCTGGATGGGAATTTTACGATTCGCCCGGAGGATTATGCTGGGGAAAACGGAGGAATTGTATTTCCAAATCCAAACGCACCGACAGGAAAGCTGCTTCCGTTAGAAGATGTGGAACGCATCATTGCACAGAATCCGAATGTCATTGTTATTGTGGATGAAGCATATATTGATTTTGGTGGAATATCTGCATTGCCGCTTATTGATAAATATGACAATGTGCTGGTAGTCCAGACCTTTAGCAAATCCCGTTCCATGGCAGGCATGCGGATTGGATATGCGATGGCACAGCCTGAATTAATCAAATATTTGAACGATGTTAAATATTCATTTAATTCTTATACCTTAAATTCCCTTACGATTGAAATGGGAACGGCTGCTATTTTGGATGAAGCTTATTTTAAAGAGACGACACAGAAGATTATTGCAACCAGAGAACGTGCCAAAGAAGAACTTCGGGCACTGGGATACCGGATGGATGATTCAAAGAGCAACTTCCTCTTTGTAACCCATGATACGATTTCCATGGAGATGCTGTTTGAAGATTTGAAGAAGAAAGACATTTATGTCCGTCATTTCTCCAAACCGGAGCGGATTGCAAATTACCTGCGTATTACCATTGGTACAGATGAAGAAATGGATACGCTGATTACGTTCTTGAAAAACTATAAACAGTCATAACTCATTAGGAAAGGAGTATTATGTTATTACATTATCTGATTGTATTTTTTGTTTCCATGGTACCACTGATTGAATTGAGAGGAGCAATTCCGTTTTCACAGGGCTTTGGACTTCCACTGATACCATCTTATATTATTTCCATCATTGGAAATATGCTGCCGGTACCATTTATTTATTTCTTTGCAAGAAAAGTACTGATTTGGGGTGCAGATAAGCCGGTTATCGGAAAATTTTTCACTTGGTGCTTAGAAAAAGGTGAAAAGGGCGGCAAGAAGCTTCAGGCAAAGGCAGGAAGAGGATTGTTCTTGGCATTACTTCTCTTTGTTGGAATCCCGGTGCCGGGAACCGGAGCCTGGACAGGAACTCTGGCAGCCAGCATCTTAGATATGGATTTTAAATCATCTGTTATCGCAGTGATGCTTGGCGTATTGCTGGCTGGTGTAATTATGATGTTAATCAGTGTTGGTGCATTTTCTATGATTCGCTGACAGAGTGGAAGGTAAAAAGGATATCTACGTGATAAAAAGCACAGCATGTATAGTAATGTTATTTACTATATATTCTGTGCTTTTTAACTTTACAGGAAATTGCTTTCCTGTAAAGTTAAAAACGCTCCGCAAGGATGCACACTGCGGCGTATAAGGTAGATGTCGTAAGCGACCGCCGCAGGCGCGAGAATGTGCCAAGGCACTTCTTTGTTAAATAATGATATAATTTCTGGTGTTTTAAGCTACAGTGTGGATGCTTTTTCAGCAAAAGCTGTATTTACAAGATCTTCATAAGGAGCGGCACCGGAGAGAACACCGGACTCTTCTAAAATAGTAAGCATTAAGTCATAGCCTTCTTCCCGGAGTATTAAATCTGTGTTCCAGGTTTCCTGGTCATAGTAGCGGCTTACAATGAGCGTAAGGGTTTCAAGGTCCGTTTCACTAAACTGCGGTGCAATGACAGTTGCGATTTCTTCCGGACTGTGACCGGCTACATAATCCATGCCTTTCTGTAAAGCATTGGTGAAATGCTGGATAAGGTCGGCATTTTCCTTAAGATAGCTTTCTTTGGCACAAAAAGCAGTATATGGAAGGTAGCCGGAATCCACGCCAATGGATGCTACCACATAGCCGTCACCGGACTGCTCCAAAGCAGTAGCGGATGGTTCAAATTCAATGGTATAATCCCCCTGTCCGCCGGAAAAAGCCGCTGCGGTAGAACCAAAGTCAATACTCTGGTCGATGTTGACTTCGGAAGGAGAAACGCCATTTTTCCGGAGTACATATTCATATACCATTTCCGGTGTGCCACCGGCTCTTCCGCCCAGCACATCTTTTCCAATCATATCTTCATAGGAAAAGGAATCCGTATTTTCCCTTGCTACCACAAAGTTACCGGCACGCTGGGTAAGCTGTGCAAAATTGATGACATGGTCTTTCGCACCTTCCGTGTAGGCATAAATGCTTGCCTCCGTTCCCATGAACCCTACATCTGCATCCCCGGAAACAACGGCAGCCATGGTTTTATCCGCTCCAAAGCCGGTGGTCAATGAGAGCTCGATTCCCTCATCTTCAAAGTAGCCTTTTTCGATGGCCACATACATCGGTGCGTAAAAGATGGAATGTGCCACTTCATTTAATTTTACGGTTGTTAATGCTTTAGAATCATCTGATTTGCAGGCACAAAGCGGGAAGGACATAAGAAGAATTAAGAAAAGTGAAATACCTTTTTTATAAAATCGTTTCATAGAGCATCCTTAAAAGACATTTGTATTATAGTATGAAAGACAGATGAAAATGTGCTATGATGGATAAGATAGGATTGTCTGAAATTTAGAAAACAGTATTAAGACAAGAGATATAAAAGGAGAACAGAACATGAACGACTACGTAGACCTTCATACTCATACAATCGCAAGTGGACATGCCTACAGTACTATTGAAGCAATGATAAAGGCGGCAGAGCAGAAAGAAATCCGCCTCTTTGGTATTACAGAGCATGCTCCGAAAATGCCGGGAACCTGCAGCGAGTTATACTTTAATAATCTTCGCGTGCTAGAAAGAAAGCATGGAGAAATGTATACGCTGTTTGGCGCAGAACTTAATATCATGGATATGGAAGGATATGTGGATCTGCCGGAGCGTACCTTAAAGCAGATGGATTTGTGCGTTGCAAGCATGCATGGTCCGTGTTTTCATCCGGGAACCATAGAAGAAAATACGAAAACTTATCTGAATGTGATGAAAAATCCTTATGTAAACATTATCGGGCATCCGGATGATTCTTATTATCCGGTAGATTATCGTGCACTGGTGGAAGGTGCAAAGGAGTACCATGTATTGTTAGAGGTCAACAATGGCTCCCTGACACCGGGTGGCTTCCGGCAGAATACGAAGGAAAACAGCTGCAAAATGTTAGAACTTTGCAAGGAATATAAAGTTCCGGTTATCATGGATTCCGATGCGCATGTGGATACTGCAGTTGGGAATCATCAATATCCATTGGAGGTTATTCAGATGGTAGATTTTCCGGAAGAACTGGTGGTCAATACCAATGTGGAGCTGGCGAAGAGTTTTTTGAATTATTTTAAATCAACGGAACAGCTATAAGGAGTTGTTGCAGGTGAGAAAAGAATATCAATAGTAATATTGACAGAAAAAGCGAGTTAGTATAAACTAACTCTTGTAAGGAACATTACAATACACACAAAATACTTTGGACGTAAAGGGAGCAGACTTTTGATGCGGGTCTGCTCCTTTTATATGCCATCAATTAGGGGATTGCGATGTGGGGAGAGAAATTTGTTAAAAAATTTTGCGGCAGTCGAAGCGCATTGATTTTCATATGATGAAACGTCACCGTTCTAAGAGGTCTGTTTTTCTTTTTACGATAAAAACCGTCTTTTCTATGTTTGACAAAATATTGGTACTGTTCGCCGAAGTGCAGATGCCTGATAAGTGCCCCTTGCAGACATTAGGTGGCATCTGTCCTCGACGGACAGTACCAATATTCTGTCAAAGCAACCGAAAAGACAGTTTATCATCAAGAAAAACAGACCTCTAAGAACGGTTGACCTTTCACATAAAAGAAAATCAGATGTGCTTTGACTGCTGCAAAATTCTTTGATTCTAAATGTTCTCTCCCTATCGCAATCCCCTAATTCTGCCAGTGAATCGCACCCGCATCAAGAACCGCAAACCGGATTAACGCTGCACTGTCCAGGTTCTCATGATGCATATCGATACCGTTAATTGAATGATTATCATAGGACGTATAGTAATAAATTCCCTTATCCGCATTGCAGCAGGAAGTATAGATGGTAATTTCATATTTGTCATCAGCAACTTCACAGCAGCCCCGCTGCTGGTCGACGGAACCTAAGATATGAAAGAACTGGCTGACACTTTCGATTTCTGAACTGCCGGAAATAGAATGTAGTCTGGTGAAAGCAACCCGGATAAAACGGGACTGGGAAGATAAATCGCCCGGCAGACCCAAAGCACCCATACCGCGGCTGTAAGCCTGTAAGTTGAGCTTGTCGGAAAAATGATTTTCCGGCTGCCTGGATGAGAGAGCCGCATAATTATTTAAAGCAAACATCTGCATTGGAAAAGGTGGATTGTTGGTCAGCACACCGGCAGGATTGTCATAGATATGAAGCCCGTCTGCCATGGATTCCACAACGATGTTTTCACTTTTATCGGCAATCATCCAGTGAAGCTGTGCTGCCGGAAAATGGCTGGCAAAAACAGTTCCAACGAGATTCATCTGCACTAATTTTTCTTTGGCTTCTGAAACAGAAGCACACTGGCTTAGAATCCATGGAATAAATTCAAACTGTGCAACATTTTCCTTTGTATCAATAATATCAGCATAAGCGGCATTTCCCACAAAGTTAAGTCCTGCCATGCAGACACCTTTTTCATTGCAGGCATCATAATAAAGAGGATAGTCAACACCATTGTCCGGTGCTACATGAGCCATGCCAATCATGGCATAGTGGGAGCTTAAAGTCCCGGCATGACGGAACTGAAACGGATAGTTGCGGGGGGCAATGGTGACTTCATCACCATAAGAAAATTCATAATCAAGGGTTCTGCCCATATAGAAGTTCTTTGTTTGATAAGTAGCTGCGGTGCACATAAAATAGCCTCCTTTTATCGTTCTTTTGTATTAGTATTCTGCTGAAAAATCAGATTTATGTAATAGGACTATTATAACGTGGATACAGAGGTAAATCAAATTAAGTAATAATGAGAAAAAATATCGATAAGAAAGGTTCTATTTTTAATAACAGGTGTTATAATACAACTGAATTAGAAAGAACTAACATAAAGTAGTAACAACTAAGAAAGGAAGCACATTATGGGAAGATATTATCGGATGTCTAAAAAAGTAACAGAGGATCAGGTAAAAGAAATTCTTCGTGAAACATTAGAATTGGAAGATGTAGAGGAAGCAGAATATGAGGCAGAGACACAGCTTCTTAAAATTGTAACCAAAGAAAACCAGTTTGCAGGTGTTATGACCAGAGTGGTAAATATCTGCAGCAGAATCGGCAAAGGAGCGGAATTATCATTTGCAAAGTTTGCCATTGAAGGATAGAAAGTGAAGGGATTATTTGAAAACTTGTGAATATTGCGATGAGATAGATTATCATGAAATTATAGAATGCATTACCTGTGCACTGGATGCCAAGGACCCTTATACGGCGGGGCATTCCCAGCGCGTCAGTGATATGGCAATGAAAGTATGCCAGTTAATTGGCTTAAAAACGGAGAATATACAGCAAATCCATATTGCGGCACATCTCCATGATATTGGAAAAATCGGTGTTCCGGATGCTGTTTTAAATAAAGAAGGAAAGCTTGATGATGAGGAATGGCAGGCAATGAAGAAACATCCCTCTATTGGAGCTGAGATTTTGAGCAAATCAAGACATTTAAAAGAACTGAAATATATCGTGCTCTGCCATCATGAACGATTCGATGGAAGGGGCTATCCGCTTGGACTCAAAGGAGAAGAAATCCCGGTGGGAGCAAGAATCATTGCAATCTGCGATTCCATTGATGCCATGACCTCAAACCGGAGTTATCGCAAAGCACATGATTTTGACTACTGTTATCAGGAAATCAAAAATAATCTTGGCAAGATGTATGACCCGATTATCGGACAGTATGTCTTAGAACACTGGGAAGAAATTATTTCCGTAATCAAAATTTCAAGATAAGATTCTGCTGTTGATAAGAATTCTCAATAACGGAAAAGAGTATGGACAATGGGTTTTAATGGCGGTAAGCTAAAAAAACAAACAGAAATAGGAGGAATACATATGTTTGATTTTGTAAAAAAATTTAACTGGAAGAAGACCGGAATCTTTGCTGCCGGTGTATTGTTTGGAACAGCCGGAATTAAAATATTAGGTAGCAAGGATGCAAAGAAAGTCTACACAAACTGTACAGCAGCAGCATTACGTGCAAAGGAATGTGTCATGAAGACTGCTTCTAATATCCAGGAAAATGCAGAGGATATTTGTGCAGAGGCACAGCAGATTAATGAAGACAGAGCTGCTAAAGCAGCAGAATATACAGATGAATCTGTAGAAGATGCAACAGAAGAAACGGTAGCAGAATAAACATTGGGCATGCGATTTTTCTCGCTGTTCACGTAAACTATGAGAATCACCTGCAGAATATGCTGTAGGTGATTCTTTATCTAAGGAAGTATGTAATATGAGATTTGTTATAAAACATGAGATAAAAGGAAGACTTCGTATTCATATCATTCAGGGCGGGATGAGTTTCCGCCAGGCAGATATGATGGAATATTACCTGAGTAACTGCAAATGTGTCACTTCAGTGAAAGTAAATGAACGTTTACAGGATGCAGTAGTCTGCTATGTGGGAAATCGTGAGGAGATGATAGAGACACTGCGTCATTTCTCTTATCAGAAAGTGGATGTGCCAGAGACTTTTTTACAGAATTCCGGCAGGGAGCTGAACCGGACTTACTGGGACAAGCTGGTAAATAAAGTGGTACTCCGTATGGGCAGTAAGATGTTCCTGCCATATCCAATCCGCGCAGGAATTACCATGGCCCGTTCCGTGAAATATTTATGGGCTGGAGTGTCTGCATTGGCGAAGGGCAGGATAGAGGTTCCGGTGTTGGATGGAACAGCTATTGGAGTCTCTCTGCTTCGCAATGACATCAATACAGCAGGTTCCATTATGTTCTTACTGGGCATTGGAGAAATCTTAGAGGAGTGGACACACAAGAAATCCGTCGATGATCTGGCAAGAAGTATGTCCTTAAATGTCAGTAAAGTATGGCTGTGTCAGGATGGACAGGAAATACTGGTATCGGCATCTGAGATTAAAGAAGGTGATGAAGTCTGTATTCATATGGGAAATGTCATTCCGTTTGATGGCGTGGTAACGGAAGGGGATGCGATGGTAAATCAGGCATCCTTAACCGGCGAATCCCTTCCGGTACATAAGAGTGTAGAAGGTTATGTCTATGCCGGAACCGTATTGGAAGAAGGAGAACTGACCATTCGAGTCAAAGAAGTAAATGGCTCCAGCAAATTTGAAAAAATCGTCACGATGATTGAAGAGTCAGAGAAGTTAAAATCTTCCCTGGAAAGTAAAGCCGAGCATCTGGCAGACCGCCTGGTTCCGTATACATTACTAGGAACAGGCCTTACCTGGCTCTTTACCAGAAATACCACAAAAGCATTGGCAGTTCTTATGGTGGACTTTTCCTGTGCATTAAAACTTGCAATGCCGGTATCTGTATTGTCTGCAATCCGTGAAGCAAGTGTGCACAATATTACCGTAAAAGGTGGCAAATTCCTAGAGGCAATGGCAGAAGCAGATACCATCGTCTTTGACAAAACAGGTACTCTGACCAAAGCACAGCCTACCGTAGTAGATGTGGTTTCCTTTACGGATAAGTCCACGGATGAGCTTTTACGTATTGCTGCCTGCTTAGAGGAACATTTCCCTCATTCTATGGCAAAAGCAGTCGTAGATGCAGCCCAGGAAAAGAATCTTGTGCATGAAGAACTGCATTCTAAGGTGGAATATATTGTAGCCCACGGAATTTCTTCCACGATAGAAGGAAAGAGTGTGGTAATCGGAAGCTATCACTTTGTATTTGAAGATGAGAAATGTGTGGTTCCAGAAGGCTATGAAGAACAGTTTAACAGCCTTCCATCAGAATATTCACATCTTTATATGGCAATTGAGAACCGCCTTGCAGCCGTTATCTGCATTGAAGATCCGCTTCGTGATGAAGCAGCAGCCGTTGTAAATTCCTTAAAGACAGCCGGAATTAAGAAAGTTGTTATGATGACAGGGGATAGTGAACGTACAGCATCCGCCATTGCAGCAAGAGTGGGCGTAGACGAGTATTACTCCGAGGTACTTCCGGAAGATAAGGCTGGTTTTGTAGAGAAAGCCAAAGCAGAAGGACACAAGGTTATTATGATTGGTGATGGTATCAACGATTCACCGGCATTATCCGCGGCAGATATTGGAATAGCCATCAGTGATGGAGCAGAGATTGCAAGAGAAATTGCAGATGTAACTATCGGTGCAGATAATCTTTATGAGATAGTAACCTTAAAGGTGCTGAGTAATGCATTGATGAAACGGATTCATAAGAATTACCGGACAATTGTTGGATTCAATACAGGACTGATTGTGCTTGGCGTGGCAGGAGTCCTGCAGCCAACCGTATCTGCATTACTTCATAATACATCTACCCTGGTAATTACCTTAAAGAGTATGCAGAATCTTTTGGATTAAAAATATCCTGAAACAGAAATCTTACGGTTCAGGAAAAGAAAAATTTTGAAAAGAAAATTTTTCGAAAAACGGTTTACTTTCACACTTTAATATGCTAACATTTTTGTATTGAAATAAGTATAATACGAAAAGGAGAGGCAGAATGAGTAAGAATGTAAGAACGGAAGCAGTGGATCATTTGTTTGATGCAATCTTAAGCCTTGAAAATAAAGAGGAATGTTATAAATTCTTTGAAGATGTCTGTACGGTAAATGAATTACTGGCATTCTCGCAGAGATATGAAGTGGCAAAGATGTTGCGTGAGCAGAGAACTTATCTTGATATTGCAGAGAAGACTGGTGCATCAACGGCAACCATCAGTCGTGTGAACCGTTCCTTGAATTATGGGTGCGATGGATATGATATGGTATTTGCCAGAACGAATGTGAAGCCGTTAGAAGAAAAAAAATAGGAAAAGAAAAACGAAGAGCAGAGATAAAATTAAAACGATATTTAATTTTTGTAAAAAAATATGTAAATGATAAAGAAAAGCGCCGGTTCATTCAAAATCGGTGCTTTTTTACTTTGCAGGAAATTGCTTTCCTGTAAAGTAAAAAACGCTCCGCGAGAATGTGCCAAGGCACATTCTTTTTTCAGGCATATGACTTTTTATTCGTTCGACTTTTTCCCGGAAGTCTTTTTCTCGGGAGCTTTTTTCTCTTCGGAAGCTTTCTTTTCTGCTGCACGCTGTTCATCTTCGGCTTCTTTTTCCATTTCTTTCGTCTCGTCAATCAGCTTTTCAATTAACATTCGTTTTACAAATACGTCAAAGCTTAACATACAGATAAAGGAAAAGGTATGAAGAAAATCCTGGTCTTCTTCCGGTGCATCTGCAAAGGTGGTAGAACTGGTATTGAATTTCTTGGTAATATCCTTCATCAGATTTTTTACCTCATCCCGTTCCAGACTGAACACCTCTTCATAGACAGTTGTCAGATTGAAATCTCCTTCTGCATTGAAGAAACGTTTTGCCAGAGGATTTAAGATACTTTCGATATCATTGATACTTAATATGCTTTTGAAATAATAAATGAAAATCAGCATCAGAATATGTTCTTTGCTGTATTTCTTCTTGACCGGTGGTGGAAGCAGATTGTTTTTCGCATAGTTGTTAATCATGGTTTTGGTCAGAATCTTGTCATCGGGATGACGCTTGGAAGCTGCAAGCTGGGTATCCATGAAGGTTGTAATCTGGTCCATGTAAAGGTCGATATTTGGAATACTTTCCGGGCGGATGTAGTCAATCCGCGACAGACTGGATAAAATGCTGTTTAATAAATCTTTTGCATCAATTGTCATTTGGACTCACCTCATATTCATTATATAGTATTGAAAACTAGATGACAAGAAGAAAAATTACATAAAGCATATATAATGACGCTGTGATGTATAAATGATATTGCGTGATGCAACTACAATAGAATGAACATAAGGGGAAAGAATGCATGGATGCGTTCGACGGACAGTACAAAAAGAAATCTGAAAAGAAATACAGAAAATATGTTCCCATCCCATAAGGAAGTATGGTATACTGAGCAAAGTGGTATTGAGGAGAGTAAAGGAGCATTATGAGTATATACGATTCATTAAATGAAGAACAGAAAAAAGGTGTATTTACAACGGAAGGACCTGTACTGCTGCTGGCGGGCGCAGGCAGTGGAAAGACCCGTGTGCTGACCCACCGTGCGGTATATCTGATAGAAGAACTGGGAGTCAATCCTTATCATATTCTGGCAATCACATTTACCAACAAGGCAGCAGGTGAGATGAGGGAGCGTATTGATGACATGGTCGGATATGGCTCGGAAAATATCTGGGTATCCACCTTTCATTCTACCTGTGTGAGAATTCTGCGTCGGTTTATCGACCATATCGGATTTGGACCCAACTTTACTATATATGATACAGAAGACCAGAAGACCATTATGAAGGATATCTGCAAGCGTCTGGAAATTGACACGAAGATGTATAAGGAAAAAAGCTTTCTTGCAGCCATTTCTTCTGCAAAGGACGAGCTGATCAGTCCGGAAGCCTATGCCCTCCGGGCGCAGGGAGATTTCCGGAAAATGAAGGAAGCAGCCGTTTACCGGGAATACCAGCAGGTATTACGGAAAAATAATGCACTGGATTTTGATGATTTGATTGTAAAGACCGTAGAGCTTTTCCAGTCGGATATGGAAGTGCTGGATTATTATCAGGAGCGGTTCCGTTATATTATGGTGGACGAGTATCAGGATACCAATACGGCACAGTTCCAGCTGATTAAACTGCTGGCAGGCAAATATAAGAATCTCTGCGTGGTAGGTGATGATGACCAGTCCATTTACAAATTCCGTGGAGCAAACATTTATAATATATTGAATTTTGAAAAAGAATTTCCAAATGCAGTCACCATCAAGCTGGAGCAGAATTACCGTTCCACCCAGAATATTTTAAATGCAGCCAATGGGGTCATTGCAAATAATGTGGGACGAAAGGCAAAACGCCTCTGGACTGAGAATGAGGAAGGCGAAAAAATTGCATTTCATCAGTTTGAGACAGGATTTGATGAAGCAGATTATGTAGCAAAGGATATCCGGAGCAAAGTGCGGGAAGGCATGTATCATTATGGAGACTGTGCCGTGTTATACCGTACCAATGCCCAGTCCCGGCTTTTCGAGGAACGTTTTATCACAGCCAGCATACCATATAAGATTGTGGGCGGCGTAAACTTTTATTCCAGAAGAGAAATCAAGGATTTACTGGCTTATCTTAAGACCATTGACAATGCCATGGATGATCTGGCGGTACGCCGTATTATCAATGTGCCAAAGCGTGGAATCGGAGCAACAACATTAAGCCGTGTGCAGGACTATGCAGATGAAAACAGTCTTACCTTTTATAATGCCTTAAAAATGGCAGAAGAGATTGGCACAATCGGACGGGCATCTGCAAAAATCAGACCGTTTGTAATGCTGATACAGAGTATGCGGAGCAAGTTGCCGTATATCAGTGTATCGGAGCTTCTGCAGGAAATTATTGAAGAAACCGGTTATGTCCGTGAGCTGGAAGCAGAAAATACAGAGGAAGCGCAGCAGCGTATTGAAAATATTGACGAGTTGATTTCAAAAGCCGTTACTTATGAGGAAAGCGAAGAAGAGCCGACCTTAAGCGGATTCTTAGAGGAGGTTGCTCTGGTTGCAGATATTGACAGTGTGGATGAGACACAGGACTATGTCGTGCTGATGACGTTACATAGTGCAAAAGGTCTTGAATTTCCACAGGTTTATCTGGCAGGAATGGAAGACGGACTGTTTCCGGGATTCGGTGCAATCTGTGCAGAAAATCCAACAGCGGAAATCGAAGAAGAACGCCGTCTTGCCTATGTGGGAATCACAAGAGCCAAGGAGCGGTTGTCCATATCCTGCGCAAGAATGCGTATGATACGAGGAGAAACACAGTATAATAAGGTGTCCCGTTTCGTAAAAGAGATTCCGCGGGAACTTTTAGCGGGAACCATCCAGAAGGAAAAAATGCCGGATATTCCGAAACCGAGTATGATGGCGAAGAATGCATTTTCGGCAAAGCCGATGGCACTGCGCAGAACCGGCGTACCGGAAGCAAGAAATTTTGGTAATTCTGCAATGAAAAAGCAGTTGGATTATGCTGTGGGCGATACCGTTTCCCATCTGAAATTCGGCACCGGAGTTGTAAAACAGATTATTGACGGCGGCAGGGATTATGAGGTTACCGTTGATTTTTCCGGTGTAGGTGTGAAGAAGATGTTTGCATCCTTTGCCAAATTAAAAAAGTTATAAAAATTTTATGAATTTGTAATTTTTTCTAGTAGATTGGGGAAACATATGCTATAATGAATTAATAAAAAGAGTTCGAGGTAGCAGGAAAATGAAAAACTGTTGTTGGCATAAAAAGGAGTGGTCAGAAATGGAAAAAATGGAAGAATTAAAGAATTTATTAACCGCAAATGTGAACAAAGTAACAGAATTATTGCATAAAAAGGAGAAAGAGGAAATAATGGAAGAGAAGAAAAAATCAAAAGCTGGTTTAATTTTTGCAATCATTGGTATTGTTGTAGTAGTTGCTGCAGCTGCTTATGGATTATATCGTTTCTTTGCACCAGATTATCTGGAGGATTTTGAAGACGATTTCGATGATGATTTTGAAGATGATTTCTTTGACGAGGATGACGAGGAAGAGAAATAATCATTATCATTTGCATAATTTAACAGGTGAAGATGTAAAGGGCTGTGTGATATCATGCAGCCCTTTTACTGAGTGTACCGGAAACACTGTGGATGACATGTGTTTCTGGAAAAGAATTGTTCGTGTGAGGTAAGTATGAAAAAAGGTCAGGTATTACAGGGAACTGTTGCATATGTGGATTTCCCGAATAAGGGAGTTGTAAAAGTAGAAGAAGGAAAGCAGGTAATCGTAAAAAACGTATTACCGGGACAGGAGATTTCCTTTTCTGTAAATAAGGTAAGAAAGGGAAAAGGCGAAGGCCGCTTACTGGAAGTTTTGAAGAAAGCACCAAATGAGCTGCCGGAAGCACCATGCCCGCATTTTGGAATCTGTGGAGGCTGTACTTATCAGAATTTATCCTATGAAGATCAGCTTGCATTAAAAGGACAGCAGGTGAAGAAACTGATGGATGCGGTAGTAGCCCCGGAAACCTACAGCTTTGAGGGTGTAAAAGCAAGCCCGAATGAATTCGGATTCCGTAATAAGATGGAATTTACTTTTGGGGACGAATATAAGGATGGCCCCCTTGCTCTTGGCATGCATAAGCGTGGCAGCTTTTATGATATTGTTTCGGTAACGGACTGTAAAATTATAGATGAGGATTATCGGAAGATATTAAGCTGTGTGCAGCAGTATTTTGCAGAAAAAAAGACTCCTTATCATCATAGAATGCGTCACACCGGATATCTGCGTCATTTACTGGTGCGTAAAGCCGTAAAGACCGGAGAGATTCTGATTGACCTCGTAACGGCAGGCACAGAGCATATACTGGATGGTCTGACAGAAGCAGTATATTCAGAAAAAGAATTGTTGGCTGGAATGAAAGATGCATTATGTAAACTTGATTTAGACGGCAGCATTGCAGGAATTCTTCATACGAAAAATGACAGTGTAGCAGATGTAGTAAAGGATGAAGGAACAGAGATTTTATATGGAAAAGATTATTTCTACGAAGAACTTTTAGGACTTCGTTTTAGAATCACACCATTTTCCTTCTTCCAGACCAACTCTCTTGGAGCAGAGGTGCTTTACCAGACTGCAAGGGACTATATCGGAGATACGCTGACCGAGAAGGCAGACAAGGTGGTATTCGATTTATACAGCGGAACCGGAACCATTGCACAGATGCTGGCACCTGCCGCCAAAAAGGTAGTGGGTGTGGAAATCGTAGAAGAGGCAGTGGAAGCCGCAAAGGAAAATGCGGCATTAAATGGTCTTAAAAACTGCGAATTTTTAGCCGGTGATGTCTTAAAAGTATTGGACGATATTGCTGAAAAACCGGATTTTATTGTATTAGATCCTCCACGGGATGGCATCCATCCAAAGGCATTGGAGAAGATTATCCGCTATGGCGTAGACCGCATGATTTATATTTCCTGCAAACCAACCAGTCTTGCAAGAGACTTAGAGGTTTTAACCGCCAGAGGATATCAGGTGGAGCGGATGTGCTGCGTGGACATGTTCCCATGGTCCGGAAATATTGAGACCGTGTGCATGTTGTCAAAGAAGGATTGATTTTCAAACATCCGTAAGGAACTATGGGGTTAGTGGTAGTTCACATAGGCAGATAAATAGTTAGTCCATCTAAAAGTGGAAAAATATGATTTCGTGTCAATTAATGGTGATTTAATTGAAATATTCGTGCTTTATAATGTAAAAATAACAACAAAATCCGTTGATTTATACATGAATATACGATATACTTTATTTAGTACCTTTAAGGAGGGCTGATTATGTATAGAAAAATTATGGACTTTTTAGAAACATGGAAAGAAAATGAACACCGTAAACCGCTTATTCTGCAGGGCGCAAGACAGGTTGGAAAGACTTATTCCATACTGGAGTTTGGGCGTACTCATTATGAAAATGTGGTATATTTTAATTTTGAAACAAATCCAAAACTGAATGAAACATTTGAGGAAGATATAAGTCCTGATTATCTGATACCGATTTTATCGCATATTGCAGGTCAGACGATTGTAAAAGAAAAGACGCTGATAGTGTTTGATGAAGTACAGCTTTGTGAAAGAGCTCTGACTTCTTTAAAATACTTTTGTGAAGATGCGCCGGATTATCATATCATTGTTGCAGGTAGTTTACTGGGAGTTGCGGTCAATAGAGCCAAATTCTCTTTTCCTGTGGGAAAAGTCGATATGAAAACACTTTATCCTATGGATATGGAAGAATTTTTATTGGCTCTTGGCGAAGATGATTTGGTGGAGCGGATAAAAAAGTGTTTTAATACGGATACACCTTTGCCATCTGCCTTACACGATGCTGCTATGAAACGCTACCGTCAATATCTTGTTGTAGGTGGAATGCCGGAATGTGTGATGCAATTTGCGGAGACGAAGGATTATATTCTTGTCCGCCACACGCAGGATACAATACTGGCAAGTTATCTTAATGATATGAGCAAGTATAATAACCTAAATGAAATCAAGAAAACCAGACTTGCCTATGACAATATAACTGTTCAACTTTCGAAAAAGAATACCCGTTTTCAGTATAAGCTGATTAAGAAAGGTGGCCGGGCTTCTGAATTTGAAAATGCGATTGAATGGCTTTGCTTATCAGGTATTGTGGCGCAGGTTTACAAGGTGGAGCAGATCAGAAAGCCTTTGGAAAACTATCGTGATATTGATGCGTTCAAGATTTATGTATCAGATTTGGGACTTCTTTGCGCTAAGAAAGATTTAGCTGCCAATGATATTCTTTATATGGTTGAAGAAATCGATGATTTTAAAGGGGGTATGACAGAAAACTATGTCAACGTTCAACTTTCCATTAGTGGTTATAATACTTACTATTGGCAGTCTGAGCGCGGAGCAGAAATTGACTTTGTTATTCAGCGTGATGGACAGCTTATTCCAATTGAGGTCAAATCGGCTGATAACACCAAAGCTAAGAGCTTAAAAGTTTATATGGATACCTATAAACCTGCTTATGCAATAAAGATATCTGCTAAAAACTTTGGCTTTGAAGATAACAAAAAGATTGTTCCACTCTATGCAGCATTTTGTATTTAAAAATATAGCAGACGTATCCTTCCCCAGGCCTTACGTCTGTTTTTTCTTGCCCAAATGTATTATAATAGAAAAGAAATTTTAAGAAAAACGGAGGAGTTAGGAAAATGAAATCGAAATCCGGAAACAAGAAATTATGGATTGCAGTTATTATTTTTGTATTGATGATTGCCGGAGCAATTGGCAATCATTCTGATAATAAGGACGGAAAGCCTGACAGTGAAAGTTCCGTTGCCACGGAATCGCAAGCTGCCACAGAAACTGAGACCAATATCAATACAGAGTCTGCCGGTGATACGGAGGATTTTGTTACCGAGGGAGTCATCAGTAATACCTATAAGACAGATAGCAGTTCCGCCGGACAGATGCAGGTGCATTTCATAGATGTAGGGCAGGGCGATGCTACCTTGATAGCTTGTGATGGTCATTATATGCTGATAGATGCCGGCAATAATGACAAAGGAACAACGGTACAGTCCTATCTTATGAGCCAGGGTGTAGAGAAACTGGATTATGTCATAGGAACGCACCCGGATGCAGACCATATTGGCGGACTGGATGTAGTAATTTATAAATTTGACTGCGATACAATTATCATGCCGGATGTGGCAAATGACACCAGAACCTATGATGATGTGGTGCAGGCAATGAAGTCCAAGGGCTATCAGACCACTTATCCGGTGGTAGGAGAGACCTATACCCTTGGAGGAGCAACCTTTACCATTGTGGCGCCAAATGCAGACTATGGAAATGACATGAATGAATGGTCGGTGGGTGTGCTGGTGCAGAATGGCAACAACCGCTTCCTCTTTACCGGAGATGCAGAAGAAAAAGCGGAAGAGGACATTTTAAATAATGGAATTGATATTTCGGCAGATGTCTATGCGGCAGCGCATCATGGAAGCAAGACAGCCACAAGTCAGGCATTTTTAGATAAGGTATCACCGACTTATGTGGTAATCAGTGCCGGTGAAGGCAATAAATACGGACATCCTCATGCAGAGGTGCTGAACCGTCTGCGGGCAGCCGGCATATCCGTGTTCCGTACCGATGAACAGGGTACGATTGTGGCAACGTCAGATGGAAATGATATCACCTGGAACTGCTCCCCATCAGAAAGCTGGAAAGCAGGAGAACCGACCGGAAGTAGTGATAGTACAGCAAATAATTCCACAGCAGACAGCACTACATCATCAGGCAGCAGTGATGCAGGTATAGCTGCAGATACATCCGGCAGTTCAAATAGTGACAGCAGTTCCGTTATGGTACATATTACAGACACCGGTTCAAAATATCATTCGGCAGGCTGCTCGTATTTGAAAAAGAGTGATCATGAGGTGACTTTATCAGAGGCAAAGAGTATGGGCTTAACGCCATGCTCGAGATGTAATCCGCCACAGTAATTGTAATCAAATTACAAATGATTACAGAAAAATATGTAAATAAATCATAAATACATTCGTAAATTCACTTGCTATAATGTCCGTAACAGTTAAATAAGACAAAGAGCAGATGCGACGGTGCATATATTTTTATATATGCGCCGTCTTTTTTACTTTACAGGAAATTGCTTTCCTGCAAAGTAAAAAACGCTCCGCAAGGATGCACACTGCGGCGTGTAAGGTGCATTTCTCATAGTTTAAATGAGTAGTTGTAGCTGCTTTCGTCATTAAGAACAGGAGGATAAAAGATGAAAAAATGGATGAGTATTTTTGTGACAGTAGTAATGCTGTGCGGTCTGTTAGCAGGATGTGGTTCTTCTGATGGGAAGAAATCCGATACCGCAGCAGGAACGGAAGGAAATACAGCGGAGGCTGTAGCAGATTCTGATATAAAGGTAGGATTTATCTTTATCGGAGATGAAAATGATGGTTATACTTATGCATTCTATAAAGGAGTGCAGGAAATGCAGAAAGAATATGGTCTTACAGATGACCAGATCAGCATTAAATGGAATGTCGGTGAAAATGAGGACTGTTACGAAGCTGCATGTGACTTAGCAGATGAAGGCTGTAATATTATTTTTGCCAACAGCTTTGGACATGAGGACTATATGATGCAGGCAGCCGAGCAGTATCCGGACGTAGAATTCTGCCATGCAACAGGAAATCAGGCAGCAGAGAGCGGACTTGATAATATGCATAACTATTATGTAGCAGTGGAAGAGTCAAGATATGTATCCGGTGTGGTTGCAGGATATAAATTAAATGAAATGATTGCAGATGGAACCATTACAGAAGATGAAGCAGTTATCGGATATGTCGGAGCATATGCATATGCACAGGTAATTTCCGGATATGATGCATTTTATCTTGGCGTAAAATCTGTTTGTCCTTCCGCAACCATGAAAGTAAAATACACAGGCTCCTGGGGCGACCAGTCAGCAGAATATGACGTTGCAAAGGCATTAATCGAAGAAGAAAATTGTGTGATTATCAGCCAACATTCCAATACAACAGGTCCTGCATCTGCTTGTGAGGAATTAGGCGCATATGTAGTTGGTTACAACATTTCCATGACAGATACAGCTCCAAATGCAGCATTAACTTCAGCATCTTTGGACTGGGGCCCATATATGAGCTATGCAGTAGGATGTGTATTAAATGGAGAATCCATTGACGCAGACTGGTGTAAAGGATATCCGGACGGAGCATGCATGATTACAGATATCAATAAAAATGCATTTTCAGAGGAAACTTACAGTGAACTTACCACCAAGGTGGATGAAGTAGAAAAAGAACTTACTGATGATACCATGGAAGTATTTGATATCAGCACATTTACAGTAGACGGAAAACAGTTAGATGAAAGCTATGAAGATTCCAAAGGAAATAAACCAATCTGGGATGGAGCATATCATGAATCCTATTTCTTCTCAGCACCGGACGTAACATTTATCGTAGATGGTATTACAGAATTAAACCAGGTGGTTTAGGTTGAAAAAGAAGATGATATAAAGGAAAAGGGGATTGCTGCAAAATGGGGAAAACTTCCCTGTTTTGCAGCCCTTTCTATAAGGAGGTAGGCGCATGGAAACAAAGTGTGCGATTGAATTGAAAGGAATTACCAAAAGATTTGGCAAAGTGGTAGCCAATAAAAATGTCAGCCTGAGCTTAAAAAATGGTGAAATACTCTCAATTCTCGGTGAAAACGGAAGTGGAAAAACAACACTTATGAATATGCTTTCCGGCATTTATTTCCCGGATGAAGGAGAAATTATTGTAAATGGACAGGAAGCATGCATCCGCTCTCCCATTGATGCATTTCAGCTTGGAATCGGAATGATACACCAGCATTTTAAACTGGTTGACGTATTTACGGCAGAGCAGAATATCATCATGGGACTTCCCGGAAAAAACAGGCTGGATATGAAAGCAATATCTGCAGAAATTCAGACATTAATCGAAAAATACGGTTTTGAAATGGATACCAGGAAGAAAATTTATGAGATGTCCGTATCCGAAAAACAGACCGTTGAAATTATGAAGGTTCTTTACCGTGGTGCGAAGATTTTAATTCTGGATGAGCCTACGGCAGTTTTAACACCGCAGGAAACAGAAAAATTGTTTTCCGTTTTACGCCGTATGAAAGAAGATGGCAAAGCAATCATCATTATTACGCATAAATTACATGAGGTCTTAGATATTTCCGACCGTGTAGCAGTGCTTCGAAAGGGCGAATACATTGGCTGTGTAGATACCAAAGATGCCGATGAACTTTCCCTGACAGAGATGATGGTAGGAAAAAAGGTAGAACTTGATATAGAGCGTCCGAAGCCCCAAAATGTGAAAACACGAATCAAAGTAGAACATCTTACCTGTACCGACCAGTATGGAGTGAAGATGTTAGATGATGTTTCTTTCGATATAAGAAGCGGTGAGATTCTAGGAATTGCCGGCATTGCAGGAAGTGGGCAGAAAGAACTGCTAGAAGCAATTGCCGGACTTCATGTAGCAAAGGATGGAAGCCGGATTACCTATTACACAGATGAAAAAGAGGAAGTAAACCTGATTGAAATGAATCCGCTGGAAATGAAGAAGCGTCAGGTATCCATTGCCTTTGTCCCGGAAGACAGACTTGGTATGGGACTGGTTGGAAATATGGATATGATTGACAATATGATGCTGCGGAGCTATCGCAACGGAAAATCATTTTTTACAGACAGAAAGAAGCCGGCACTTCTTGCAGAAAAGGTAAAAGATGAGTTAGAGGTCGTGACACCGGGAATTAAGACAGCAGTAAGAAAGATGTCAGGTGGAAATGTCCAGAAGGTTCTGGTAGGAAGAGAAATTGCAGATAATCCACAGGTTCTGATGACGGCTTATGCCGTAAGAGGACTGGATATCAATACATCCTATGCGATTTATCATTTACTGACAAAACAGAAGGAGCAGGGAGCAGCAGTAGTTTATGTGGGGGAAGACCTTGATGTATTACTTTCCCTGTGTGACCGGATTCTGGTTTTGTGTGGAGGATGTATTTCAGATATTTTACCGGGAGAAGAAGCAACCAAGGAACAGGTAGGATATCTGATGACACATAAAGGAGGTGCAGGAAGATGAATGAAAAACAGGCAGTAAAAAAGGAACCATTCTTACGATTAAGCAGAAGAGAAGACCTTCCGTTCTTAAAATCCTGCGGAATCCGTCTGATAGCAGTACTTTTGGCATTGGTTTTATGTGGAATATTATTGTTCTTCCTGACAAAAGAAAATGCTTTTTCCGTATACCGGACCATGTTTTACGGAGCACTTGGCTCCAGCCGGAAAATCTGGGTAACAGTCCGTGAAACCATGTTTTTACTGGGCGTAGCTGTGGCACTGACACCGGCATTTAAAATGAAATTCTGGAACATTGGTGCGGAAGGTCAGATGTTAGCCGGAGCAATCGCAACATCGGCAGTTATGATATATGGAGCAAATCTTCCGGCTCCGGTTCTTATGATATGTATGATTGGAGCCAGTATTCTGGCGGGGCTTGTCTGGGGATTTGGTCCGGCAGTCTGTAAGGCAAAGTGGAATACCAATGAGACATTATTTACTCTGATGATGAATTATATTGCGATTCAGTTTGCATCATTTTTTTCCGTATTCTGGGAAGCGGTAAAAGGAAGCGGAACCATTGGTGTTATTAATAAACGTTCAAAAGCCGGATGGCTTCCGACGGATTTCTTAAGCGGCATATTCGGCAGATATAATTTTGCAATTATTACATTAATTGTCCTGGCATTGCTGATTCTTGTACATGTTTATATGAAATACAGTAAACAGGGCTTTGAGATTTCTGTAGTAGGAGAAAGTACTAATACAGCCCGGTATGCAGGAATGAAAGTAAAGAAAGTAATTGTCCGTACAATGCTGCTTTCCAGTGCCTTAGCAGGCTTGATGGGATTTTTGATTGTAAGTGGGTCCAGCCATACGGTATCCACAACAACCGGAGGCAGCAGAGGCTTTACCGCAATTATTGTGGCATGGCTTGCAAACTTTAATCCGGTAGTGATGCTGATTATTTCTTTCTTCTTATGTATACTGGGACAGGGAGCTTCACAGATTGCAACGGACTATAATCTGAATGAATCAGCATCAGATGTAGTGTGTGGAATTGTATTGTTCTTTATCCTGGCATGCGAATTGTTTGCACGATATCGTGTTATTGTCCGGGGAAGAAAGGAGGATGCAGAATGATTTCATTTTTGATGACCGTATTACAAAAAGTATTTTCGATTTCTTTCCTGTGTGCAGCAGTAGTGCAGGGAATGCCACTTTTATATGGTGCTACCGGTGAAATTCTGACGGAGAAATCCGGTAACTTAAATCTTGGTATTCCGGGTATTATGTATATGGGCGGAATTGGCGGACTGACAGGAGCCTATTTATATGAAAACAGCGCAGACAGCATACATCCGGGAATCAGCGTATTGATATCGGTAGTGTTTGCACTGGTATTTTCCATAATCGGAGGATTGATTTATGCGGTATTAACGATTACATTCCGGGCAAATCAGAATGTAACCGGTCTTGCATTAACAACCTTTGGTATCGGTCTTGGCAATTTCTTAGGTGGTTCCATTTCAAGACTTGCAGGAACAGCCAGCCAGATTACCGTGTATACAACCGGTAAGGCATTTAAGACAACGATTCCGGTGCTTTCTAATCTGGGAGGAATCGGAAAACTGTTCTTCTCTTATGGCTTTTTAACTTATCTTGCAATTGTGATTGCACTGATTTGTGCTTACATTTTAAAGAAAACAAGAGTGGGAATTAATCTTTCTGCAGTAGGAGAGAATCCGGCAGCAGCAGATGCAGCAGGCATTTCCGTAACAAAGTATAAATATGTTGCAACTGTACTGGGAGCAGCAATCAGTGGTCTTGGTGGTTTGTATTTTGTCATGGAATATTTAGGTGGAACATGGCAGAATAATGGATTTGGTGACAGAGGATGGCTTGCCGTAGCATTGGTTATCTTTGCTTTATGGAGACCGGCGAGAGTCATCTGGGGAGCAGTCCTTTTCGGAGGATTGTATATTCTATATTCCTATATTCCAATCAGCGGACTGATTCAGGAACTTTTCAAAATGCTGCCTTATGTAGTAACCATTATTGTACTGATTGTAAGCAGTGTAAAGAAAAAGAAAGAGAATCAGCCGCCGATGGGACTTGGAATTCCTTATTTCAGAGAGGACCGGTAATAACGCCATCCCCTGAAGGAAGTAATATCAGTTGCATCGGACAGAGCATAAGGCTCGCAGATAAATCCGATTACAGAAGTTTCGTCGGAAAGAACAATCTTTCCAAGTCCCAGTGGAGAAGGAATCATGGATAAGAATTTTCCTAAGGCTTCATAGGTAAGAGAGAAAATCTCCACCTCGATGGAAGAACCACCTTCTTCACAGCGGACAAGACCGGGTTTTTCCGGAAAAGTCGGAATTGCATATAATTTGTATACAGGTGCTGTATTGGCAACGGAGACAAATTCCGCATTTAAATCCGTAAGCTGATGGTTTAAAGAAAAGCCACGCATATGAAGTCCACATACAGCAAGTTGAATTGTTTCAGACATCGTAACATCATCCTTTCAGGTATTATATTTTTCTCTTATTTTACTGAAAGAGGGGACAGGATGTCTTGTGAACAGAAAACAAAAAAACATATTGTTTCTTGTAATAAAATAACAAAAGATTCAGGAGGTAAAAAGAATGAACGCAGTTTATGTAGTACCAACCAGGACACCAAGTGATGTGTCAGGAATTCAGAAGCTTATTGACGAGAAAGTAATTGCACCGGAGGATATCATAGCAGTACTGGGAAAGACAGAAGGTAATGGATGTGTCAATGACTGGACCCGTGGATATTCTGTCGATACATTAAAGCATTACTTTACAGGACTGATGAATGAAGAAGCAGCAGAGAAAATCATTTATGTAATGTCCGGCGGAACAGAAGGAATTTTAAGTCCACATCTGGCACTGATTTGTAAAAATGATAAAGTCTGTGATTGTGGTCTGGAGAAATCCTTAGCAGTCGGTGTAACAAGAACGCCAGCCATTCTCCCGGAGGAACTTGGAAGAATGCGTCAGGTAGAGCTGGTGGAAGCATCGGTAAAAGAGGCAATGGCAAGTGCAGGTATCGAAGACCCGAAGGATGTTCATTTTGTTCAGATTAAATGTCCGCTGCTTACTTCACAGCGTATTAAAGAAGCAGAGGAAAGAGGAAATACAGTTGTAACACAGGATACTTATAAATCCATGGGATTCTCAAGAGGTGCATGCGCATTGGGCGTAGCTTTGGCATTAGGTGAAGTGCCGGAAGGCTCTGTGACAGATGAAACCGTCTGTCATGACTGGAGTCTTTATAGTGAAGTGGCATCTACATCAGCAGGTATTGAATTAATGGAATGCGAGATTATCCTGTTTGGTAATGCGAAAGGTGCAGGAAGCTGCTATTACATGGAACATGATGTCATGAAGGATTCCATTGATGCGGAAGCTGTTATGCGTGCGATGGATAAAGCAAAGCTGGGCTATCTTAGAACAAAGAATGATGAATCAAGAGAATTCATTCATATTCTGGCAAAAGCAGAATCAGATCCGACTGGATATGTAAGAGGCAGAAGAAATGCCATGAATGAGGATTCTGACATTAACCATACCAGACATGCAAGAGCTGTTGTTGGTGGAGTCTTAGCATCCATTGTTGGTGATCCGATGATTTATGTTTCCGGCGGTGGAGAACATCAGGGACCTGCCGGTGGCGGCCCGGTAGCTGTAATCGGTAAAGTAAAGGCTTAAGCCCGCAATCCCGCAGGGAGAGATAGAGATAAAAAGAAGCTGTAAAAAAATAGCATGAAAAGAGCATTTTGTTTTTGTATTGAAATACCGCATTTCTAAGGTGCATGTTTTTCTTTTTTGATAAAAACTGTTTTTCCAATGTTTCACAAACATGCGGTACTGTTCGCCCGGTGCGGATTCCTTTTGATGGTTGTTAGGGGCACTTAGAATTTCGTCTGGCATCCGGCAACGCTGGCACAGGGATGTGCCAGCGAGGCGCATATGAACATGGATGTGAATTTGCGCCGGTTGCCAGATATCAAAAGATATAATTCGAAATTCTTAGTGCCCCTTGCAAGCTTCATGTGGAATCCGTACCGGACGGACAGTACTCACAAGTTTTTGAAAGCAACGGAAAGACAGTTTATAAGCAAGAAAAACATGCACCTAAGAACTGCAGATATTTCAACACATATAAAACAAGATGCTTTTTTCATGCTAAGTTTTTTTGCGGTTTTCTCTTTTCTCCCTCCCCCTGCGGTATTGCGGAGCGAAAGCTTTCGTGCTATACTTTGAGCAAATTTTATAGCAGTATGCAATACATACAAAGGAGTTGAGGTCATGCGTGTGGGAGATGTACTCCGGCTAAGGAGCGTAGAAGGCTCAGAAATCGTAGCCGGCAATGAGTTCACGGAGCGCCTTGTGACTGGTGTTAATGTTATGGAAGTTCCAGACATTATCAACTGGGTAAAAAAGGGAGAACTATTGATTACATCCGGATATTCCTACAAAGATGATCCGGCTTCCTTTGCAGAGGTGATTCCAAAATTAGCAGCAAAAGGTGTAGCCGCCATCGGTATCAAAAGGAAAAGATATTTTGAAAAAATACCAAAGGTTGTAATTGATGCAGCGAAAAAGAGCCGGATGGTATTGATTGAATTAGATGAAAAAGTTGTATTTTCATCGGTGGTAAAAGAGATGATGACGGAGATTGTATCTTCGGAATATCATGCCCTTACCATTTTACAGGATAGAGTGAATCAGCTGTCTGAAATGCTGGTACAGGGCGATGGAATTGCAAAATTCTTAGAGCAGTTAAGCGATTTATTGGGTAATCCCATTGTATTAATTAAGGAAAATGAAGAACATCTTCTCTTTGGCATCAAAGAGGAAGAGCTGCAGAAAGTAGGATTAAGTACCAGACTGTCTGACTATATGGCAGATGGCAGACAGGGCTTTTTTACCATGGACGCAGATGAAACAAGATACCGTATCTATGCTTATGCAATCATGCATAAAAATGAGCAGTTAGCAGAGCTTCTGGTTTTAGAGGTAAATAAAGAAATTACCAATGAAGATATGTTCCTGCTTCATCAGATTACTTATATGATTGGATTGG
The DNA here is from genome assembly GCA_900315735.1 of uncultured Lachnospiraceae bacterium. Lineage (GTDB taxonomy): Bacteria > Bacillota > Clostridia > Lachnospirales > Lachnospiraceae > Roseburia_C. Next base: position 112,658 of record ONAD01000017.1, read on the forward strand.
AGCTGATTAGTGAAACCATTCGTACCAGAACAGAAATGCGTTATGTGGAACAGGTGATTCAGGACTGGATTATGGGCAAAATGGAAAGCAGCAGTAATCTGAGAATCCGCGCGGAAGTCTGCGGAATCAAAATTGATGACAGCAGGCATTACCGGGTGCTGCTTTTTCATATGGAGACTCAGAGCAATCAGGAAGTGCGTTATATGATAAACCGTTTCCAGAAGAACCTTAGGATGACGGAAGATATTTATCTGACACCGCTGGATGATACCATTGCGGCAGTGGTTTCGGAAGAAAATTATCAGAATTGTATCGAGCGGATATTAGAAGAAGGCAGTTATATTCTGGGGAAAAACAGGCTTTCCCTTTGCATTGGAGGAGAGAGCAGCAAGAATTATGATTTGTCGGAAAGCTACAAAGAGGCAGTACAGATTTACCGTATCTGTGATAAACGGGGCAAATATCAGGAATTAAATTATTTTGATGATATTGGAATTTATGCATTGTTATATGAGATTCCGGTAGATAAGAAAATGGATAAATTCCTGAACCGCTATCTGACACCATTGATTCAATATGATAAGGAACATGAAAGCAATCTGTTTGAAACATTAAAGACCTACATTGGCTGTCAGGGAAATAAGAAGCTTACTGCAGAAAAGATGTTTACGCATTATAATACCATCAGTTACCGCCTGGAACGTATCCACCAGATTTTAAATATGGATATTGAGGACGGAAAAGTAAGATTTGAAATACAGCTTGCTATTTTATTATATGAAATGTATTTGTAGATGAAATACAAAGGATTTCTTGGAATATTGTAAAAAGTTCATAAAGAAATAAAACTACCACTTGTTATAATAGAATCAACAAGTGACGAAGAGGTCGCAGACTGGAAACAGCCTGCGGCCTTTTCTAGCTTTACAGGAAATTGCAAAGGGTGTTTCCCTTAGCTGCCAGGCAAGCGAAAGAAGATGCCGGTGGCAGTTCCCGCAGATTTATATGAACAAACAGAAAAATGGAGGTGCAGATATGATACCGGAAAAACTGACAATAGAATGGTTACGGGAGAATTATAAAAAAGGAACCGTAACACCAAGAGAAGTAGTGGAAAAAATTGTAACCAGAGCAAAAGAATTAAAGGAAATGAATATCTTTATTGTGGAGCCGGAGGATATGGATTTTGAGCAATACCTTTCTAATCTGGGAGAAATGGATTTTGATGAGAAACCACTCTGGGGTATTCCGTTCGCAATCAAGGACAACATTGATTTAAAAGGCTATCCAACAACGGCTGCCTGCCCGGCATATGGATATGAACCAAAGGAAAGTGCAACAGTTCCGGAACGTCTGATTAAGGCAGGAGCAATCCCAATCGGAAAGACAAATTTAGACCAGTTTGCAACAGGTCTGGTGGGAACCCGTTCACCGTATGGTGAAGTCCACAATTCCCTGCGGGAGGAACTGATCAGCGGAGGTTCCAGTGCAGGAAGTGCAGTAGCGGTAGCCAAAGGTCTGGCAGCGCTGGCACTTGGAACAGATACAGCAGGTTCCGGAAGAGTTCCGGCAGCATTAAATAATCTGATAGGCTTTAAGCCGACCGTAGGTGCATGGCCGCTTCGTGGAGTTGTTCCGGCATGTGCAAGCCTCGACTGTGTTACCGTATTTGCAAATAACTTAGAGGATGCCTTGGAAACAGACCGCATTGTGCGGGGCTTTGATGAAGCAGACCAGTGGTCCAAAGAAGTAATACGAAAAGAAAGTAAACTTCCGGAAGTTATTTATATTCCAAAGCAGCCAATTGATTTTTACGGACCATTTGCCAGACAGTATGAGGCAGCCTGGAAGGAATCCATCGCATTGATTGAACAGTGTGGTGTACCGGTAGAATATGTAGATACTTCCTTTTATCAGGAAGCGGCACTGCTTTTATACGGTGGCCCATGTGTGGCAGAACGCTGGTCGGATTTAGGCAGCTTTGTCATGGAACATGGAGAAGATTTATTTCCTGTCACAAAGACGATTTTGGAAAGCGGCAACCGCCCGGATTACACCGCAGAATATCTCTATCAGACATTACATAAATTAACGGGCTACCGTCATAGAAGCAATCTTCTTTTGAAAAATGGCATATTGGTATTCCCGACATGTGCAGGAACTTATTCCAGGGAAGAAGTAAGAAAAAATCCGATTGAGACCAACAGTGATATGGGAAAATATACGAATCATTGCAATCTTCTTGATATGTGTGCCATTGCAGTTCCAACTGCGTTTGCAGAGGAAAACCTTCCGTTTGGAGTAACTTTATTTGGTACAGCAGCCAATGAGCATCTTATCTGTGCAGTAGCAGAAAAGATAGAAAAGAGCCGTCTATGAAAAATGTAAAAGCAGCATGGATAGAAGAAAAACTGGTGCAGGATTTAAAAGGAAAAATATGTTATGCCAATGTTTTATCCGTACATAAAAGTGTGCTGAATCTGAAATGGGGCAATCGTCTGATTACAGTTGCAACGGGGGGAACAGAAGGTGCGGCAGATGAGATTGTACTGGAAACAAAGGAAGATTTTATGGATATGCAGATTTTACCGGAAGCTGTATTTCAGATAAAGGACGGAGCAATCAAAGGAGATATGCTCACCGTTGATTTTTCTGGTGCAAAGCCTTATAAGCTGATGCATCAGATAAAATATTCTGTCCCGGATGAAAAGCTGCTTACAGAACTGGAGCAGTGGATTTATCAGAATGGAAAAGCATCTTCTTTATATAATGGTTATTTCAATCAGCCGGAGGATTCAGCACTTGGAAAATATTTTTTTGATGAAATGAAGAAGCTGAAAGAGTCTGCAATGACAGCAGCAAAAGAAGAATTATTGCATCAGATGATGGAAATGTGCGGAGCAGGCATTGGGCTTACTCCATCGGCAGATGATTTTATCGCAGGGGTGCTCCTTATATTTTATGCCTATGAGCCGCTGGATGAAAAAATGTATCAGAAATGCGTGGCATCCGTACAGAAGAAAACCGTAAGTATTTCCGGTTATATGCTTGCAAATGCGGCAAAGGGAAGAGGAAGAAGCTCGGAGCTTAAACTTTTAGGGGCAATTTCAGCAAAGGATAAATCCGGCATAGAAAAATATTTAGAGGAAGTAAAAGACTTTGGTTCCACATCAGGAACGGATACCTTAATCGGTATGGTCTTTGGACTACGTTATATCAGGGAAAGCGAGGAAAGAAAAGGATGAAAAATATACTTGTAATAAGAAAGAATACTTATTTTGATTCCGTTACATTGATGTCTTTATCGGAGGAATTAAAGAAGCTTGACGAAGCAGAAAATGTAATGGTTACGATGGCAACTGCGATGAACAAAGAGCTGTTACAGAAGGAGCAGTTAGCAGATGCATCCATTGAAGCATGCACGGAAAATGATTTGGTTATTGCAGCAAAAGTGTCAGATGAAGTAGAAGAAGAGGATTTTATCGGGCTTGTGGACGAGAAACTCAAAGGCGATAAGGCATCCGGTGAAAAGGAAGAAGAGGTCTATGCAACCATCAAACAGGCAAAAGCAGCAGATGAGGATGCAAATATGGTGGTCATTTCCGTACCGGGTGAACATGCTGCCAGAGAGGCAAAAATTGCATTGGAAAATGGCATGAATGTCATGCTTTTCAGTGACAATGTGACCTTAGAAGAAGAACGCTCTTTAAAAGAACTGGCACACGAAAAGGAATTGCTTGTCATGGGACCGGATTGCGGAACTGCCATGATAAATGGAATCGGTCTTTGCTTTGCAAACAAGGTTGCAGCAGGTGATATTGGAATTGTAGGAGCTTCCGGTACCGGAATGCAGGAAATTATGGTTTTGATTGACCGCTATGGATGTGGTATTTCCAATGCCATTGGTGTGGGCGGAAGAGATTTAAAGGAAGCCATTGGCGGAATCATGATGCTGGATGGACTTCATATGTTAGAAGCAGATGAAAAAACGAAAGTAATAGTCATTGTATCCAAAGTTCCGGATGAAGCAGTAGAGCAGAAATTATTGGAGGTAATTGAACGGGATATTACAAAACCGGTTGTCATTTATTATACAACAGATGAGAAAAAGACCACGGATTTAAAGAAAGTGGTATTTGCAGATTCCCTTCTTTGTGCAGCCCAGAAAGCCTGTGAGTTGTCCGGCGGAAAGAAGCCGGAAGAAAAGATGAAGCAGATAGCAAAATTTGAACAGTTCGCAGATACACAAAAATATATCAGAGGTCTTTACTGCGGTGGAACGGTATGTGCAGAAGCGTATTACTATTTAAAGCAGAAAACAGATGAAGTCTACAGCAATGTGACAAAGGATAAAGAACATATGCTTGCGGACGTATTTAAGAGTCAGGGACATACGCTGCTTGATTTGGGAGATGATTTCTTCACAACAGGAAGAGCCCATCCGATGATTGACCCGACCATCCGGCTGTCAAGGATTAAAGAGGAGTGTGAAGACCCGGAATGTGCAGTAATTCTTTTAGATTTTGAAATCGGCTATGGCTCCAATGAGAATCCGGCAGGAACAACAATCGATGTAATCCGGGAAGGAATGGAGCTGGCAAAAGCCCGGGGCAGAGAAATAAAATTTGTGACCTATGTGCTTGGAACAGATGCAGATATGCAGAATAAGAGACAACAGGAAAAACAGTTGGCAGAGTGTGGCTGTCTTATTGCAGAAAGTAATCTGGAAGCAGTAAAAATGGCATGCAGACTGATTGGATTGGAGGAATAGAGTATGAATCAGCTTTTTTCACAGGATAAATTAAATATCATAAATGTAGGATTAAAAGGGTTTGGACCGGATGCCATGTCACAGGGTGCTGTTGTAAAACAGGTGGAATGGAAACCGGTGGCAGGCGGACGAAAAGACATTATCGAAGCACTGGATAAAGTGGAACCCCTTGCAGAGAAAATCAAAGAAGCCAATGAAACAGTTATTTCCAGAATGAAAGCAGCAAAGCCGGTACTTGTGGGTATGGATCTGGCATTAAATGTAGTGCCGGAGATGACCGAGCATACAATTCTTCATGCAGGTCCGCCAATTGCATGGGAGAATATGTGCGGCCCAATGAAAGGGGCTGTAATCGGAGCTGTTTTATTTGAAGGATTAGCAGCAGATGATGAAGAAGCTGTGAAATTGATTGAAAGTGGTGCCATCAAATTTGACCCATGTCATGAGCATAAGGCAGTAGGACCAATGGCAGGTGTTCTTTCTGCACATATGCCGGTTCACATTGTGAAAAATGAGACAAATGGAGACTATGCATACTGCAGCATTAATGAAGGTCTTGGAAAGGTACTTCGTTTCGGCGCATATTCAAAGGAAGTATTGGACCGGCTGGCATTTTTAAGAGACGAATTTATGCCGGTTATGCAGAAGGCACTTGCTTTGACCGATGGAATTGATATAAAGCTGATTACTGCCCAGGCATTGCAGATGGGAGATGAGTGCCACAACCGTAATAAGGCGGCAACTTCTCTTTTCTATAAACAAATCAGCCAGTTGATATTAGAAACAGATTGTGAAAAAGCAGCCATTCAGAAAGCACTTTCCTTTATTGCCGGAAATGACCATTATTTCCTGAATCTGTCCATGCCTGCATGTAAGCTGATTACAGAAGCCGGTCAGAATGTGCCATATGCAACCATTGTTTCTACGATGGCAAGAAATGGCGTGGAATTCGGAATAAAAGTAAGCGGAATCGGTACGGGAGAATGGTTTGACTATGCTTCGAATTATATCGAGGGACTTTATTTTCCGGGATATTCCAAGGAAGATGCAAACCCGGATATCGGAGACAGTGCCATTACAGAGACAACCGGTATCGGCGGAATGTCAATGGCAGGAGCACCGGCGATTGTGCAGTTTGTCGGCGGTGATGTAGAAGATGCATTCAATACAACAAAAAGAATGTATGGTATTACAACGGATATTAATGCGGCGTATGCAATTCCGAATATGAATTTTAAGGGAGCACCGATGGGAATTGATATGTTAAAAGTAATAGAAAGTGGAGTGCTACCGGTTATTAATACAGGAATTGCCCATAAGGAAGCCGGAATCGGTCAGATTGGAGCCGGAATTGTAAATCCGCCAATGGAATGCTTCTATCAGGCATTACTGGCATATGTGAAAAAATATGCATAAGAAAAGAAGGAAAGAAGGTGTACTATGAAAAGATATGTAATTGCAATCGGAGGAAATGCGCTGGAAGAAAAGAAAAGTTCATTACCGGAAATTTTCCGGCAGATTGCAGGCTGCATTGCACACCTGATTGAAAAGGGGGGCAGCATTGCCATTGTATTTGGCAATGGTCCCCAGGTTGGAAAACTGGTTATGCAGAATCACTATGCCAGCAAAGAAATAGAAGAAAATACCATTGATGAATGCGTTGCCATGACGCAGGCGCTCATCGGCTATCAGTTGGAAAAGGAGCTGGGAAATGCATTGCTTTCCTATGGTGTAAAAAGAAATATCGTCAATGTCATAACCCAGGTTGTGGTAGACGAACAGGAATTAGCTCATGCGAAGCCAACAAAACCTATTGGGGCGGCGTATTCCAAAGAAGAGGCAGACCGCCTTTGCAGGGAACGTCCGGGCATCGTATTTAAAGAGGATTCCTTAAGAGGCTGGCGCAGAGTTGTGGTATCACCAAAACCGCTGCGTATCCGGGAAATAGAAACCATCCGGGCATTATTAGAACAGGAAAATATTGTAATTGCCGGAGGAGGCGGTGGAATTCCGGTTATTGAGAAAGCGGATAAAGAATATCTGGGCGTTGATGCAGTGATTGATAAAGATTATACGGCAGAAAGAATTGCAGAAGATGTAGAAGCAGATGTGCTGGTCTTATTGACCGGAGTGGAATATGTAGCCATTCATTATGGCATGGAAAATCAGCAGAATCTCAAAGAAATTTCATCCGATGAAATGAAACAGTATGAAGCAGACGGTGAGTTCTCGGAAGGAAGTATGCTTCCAAAGGTAAAAGCGGCACTTAAGTTTGCAGAGAGCAGACCCGGCAGGGAAGCGGTCATCGGTACTTTGGCAAAGTTAGAAGATATTTTAGAGGGGACCAGTGGTACCCGGATAAAAGAAGCAGAAGGGATTTGTAAACGGATTTAATGAGAAAAACGAATCGCCAAGCACCTTGCACTTTTTACTTAGTTAGTATACAATAAACAAAGTTAGTAATAACTAACTTCGTGCGAATCATAGGGACTCCTTTGGAATATGGAGACGGCAATATCCATATTCACCGGAAGAAATATTCTTCCGGGAGGAAAAGTCCTGTATCTGACAAAATGAAAAGAAAGGTGATAATAGGATATGAATTACTTAGAGATTGAAAAAGTAGTTGGACGTGAGATTTTGGATTCCAGAGGAAATCCTACTGTGGAAGCAGAGGTATATCTTGTGGATGGTACAGTAGGGAGAGGAACTGCACCAAGTGGTGCATCTACCGGAGAATTTGAAGCTCTGGAATTAAGAGATGGAGATAAATCAAGATACCTTGGAAAAGGTGTTACAAAAGCGGTAGAAAATATCAATACAATCATCAACGATGCAATTATCGGAATGGATGCATCTGACATCTATGCAGTAGATGCAGCAATGCGCAAAGCGGATGGAACCAAGGATAAATCCAAATTAGGTGCAAATGCAATCCTTGCTGTATCCATTGCAACAGCCAGAGCAGCAGCCATTTCTTTAGATATTCCGTTATATCGTTTCTTGGGCGGAATTTCCGGAAACCGTCTTCCGGTACCAATGATGAATATTGTAAATGGCGGATGCCATGCATTATCATCCGGACTTGATGTGCAGGAATTTATGATTATGCCGGTAGGCGCACCATGCTTCAAAGAATGCTTAAGATGGTGTGCAGAAGTATTCCATGCACTTGCTTCCATTTTAAAAGAGCGCGGACTTGCAACTTCTGTAGGTGATGAAGGTGGATTTGCTCCTGCATTAAAATCAGATGAAGAAGCAATTGAAACCATCTTAGAGGCAGTAAAGAAAGCAGGCTATGAGCCGGGCAAAGACTTTAAGATTGCTATGGACGCTGCATCTTCTGAGTGGAAGAGCGAAAAAGGAAAAGGATACTACAAGCTTCCAAAGGCTGGTACAGAATATACCGCAGAGCAGTTGATTGAACACTGGGAAGCATTATGCGAGAAATATCCAATCATCTCTATCGAAGATGGTCTGGACGAGGAAGACTGGGAAGGATGGCAGAAACTTACTGCAAGACTTGGAGACAAAGTGCAGTTAGTAGGCGATGACTTATTCGTTACCAATACCGAGCGTCTTTCCAAAGGAATTGAACTGGGCGCAGGAAATGCAATCTTAATTAAGTTAAACCAGATTGGTTCCGTATCCGAGACTTTAGAAGCAATTAAGATGGCACATAAGGCTGGCTATACCGCAATCAGTTCCCACCGTTCCGGTGAAACAGCAGATACCACAATTGCAGATTTGGCAGTTGCATTGAATACCTGCCAGATTAAGACCGGTGCACCAAGCCGTAGTGAGCGTGTTGCAAAATACAACCAGTTACTCCGCATTGAAGAGGAATTAGGTGACAGCGCGGTATATCCAGGAATGAAAGCATTTAATGTGAAATAATCGTACTCCTATAGATAAAAGATATTCTTTAACAAACCAGAAAGGAAGCTGCAGAGATGCGGCTTCCTTTCTGGTTTGCTTCCTTTCTGGTTTGCTTCCTTTCTGGTTTGCTTCCTTTCTGGGTTGTCAGAAAGTGTATACGACAGCCCCGGAATGTTATATAATATAGAAGATATTATTTATAGAAGAAACAGGATCAACCGGCAGGGAGAAACGAATGTCAGAAATAAAGGAAATCTTAGAAGCACAGCATAAATATTTTTACACAGGAGAGACAAAGAAGCTCGCCTTTCGCATTGCCATGTTAAAGCGGCTGGAAAAAGCAGTAATCAGACATGAAAAGGAACTGTTACTGGCACTGCAGAAGGATTTGGCGAAAGCACCCTTTGAAGGATATGAGACAGAGGTTGGAATCGTGCGAAGGGAATTAGCCGATACGATAGCTCATTTGAAACAGTGGGACAAACCCAAGCGGGTGGGCACACCGATTGTGCATTTTCCATCGGTCAGTACAATTTACAGAGAGCCTTATGGCAGCGTACTTATTATGTCACCGTGGAATTATCCGGTGCAGCTGACACTGATTCCACTGATTGGTGCAATTGCAGCAGGCAACTGCGCTGTTATAAAGCCTTCGGAATATGCCGCACATTCGGCAAAAGTGCTATCTAAGCTGTTACGGGAAATCTTTGACGAAAAATATGTGGCAGTGATTCTTGGAGGAAGAGCAGTAAATGAAGCTGTTTTAAAAGAACGTTTTGATTACATTTTTTTCACTGGAAGTCCGGCAGTAGGAAAAGTAGTGATGGAAGCGGCAGCAAAACATCTGACACCGGTTACACTGGAACTGGGTGGCAAGAGTCCCTGCATCGTGGATAAAACTGCGGACATTAAGCGGGCAGCAAGAAGAATTGTCTGGGGCAAATTTTTAAATGCGGGGCAGACCTGCGTGGCACCGGATTATGTGCTGGTACAGGAAGAAGTAAAAGAACCACTGCTTCGCGAAATGAAGCACTGCATCCGGAAAATGTATCGAGACGAGCCACTTTTCAATCCGGAATATCCAAAGATTATCAATGAAAAACATTTTAATCGTCTTAAGGAAATGCTTTTAGAGCAGGATGGCGAAGTAATAACCGGCGGCAGGATGGATGAGGGCACTTTAAAAATAGAGCCGACCATTCTTGCCGGACTTACAAAAAAGAGTAAGGTAATGCAGGAAGAAATCTTTGGACCGATTCTTCCGGTATTTGCATATTCGGATTTGGCAGGAGTAATCCGGACATTGCAGAAGAAAGAGAAGCCTCTGGCACTGTATCTTTTTACAAGGAGTAACAGGGTAAAGAAAACGGTGATTTCCAAGGTGAGCTTTGGCGGCGGCTGTATCAATGATACGATTATTCATTTGTCCAATGAGAAGCTTCCTTTTGGGGGAGCTGGAAACAGCGGCATGGGAGCATATCACGGAAAGCATAGCTATGAGACCTTCAGCCGGGAAAAGAGTATCATGGAAAAGGGCAACTGGCTGGACATTCCATTCCGCTATCCACCTTATGGGAAACGTCTGCCACTCCTGAAAAAGTTATTGAAATAGTATTCTCAGAAAATATATTTATGTAAACTCAAATAAAAGAAAAAGAAAAAATGCATAAAAAATGGATAAATATGCATCAAACTTAGTGACTATTTGTTTTGCGAAAAAGGTTGAAAAAACCTTCCCGATATGGTAGAATTTTTACAATTTAGGTAGACTGTGCAGGTTTGGTGCATTTTTTATGCAAAAGGAAGGAAAAAGAGATGACTGACTCTTTTTTTTTGCGCAGGTATCGGAAGAATAGAAAGGACAGGGTGAACAAATGAAAGCTTTTCTTATATTGGAAGATGGCAATGTATTTACCGGAACCAGCATCGGTTCAACACGGGAAGTCATCAGTGAAATCGTATTTAATACGTCGATGACAGGGTATTTAGAGGTACTGACAGATCCATCTTATGCAGGACAGGCGGTAGTAATGACATATCCTTTGATTGGAAATTATGGAATTACACCGGATATGGAGTCAGGACGTCCATGGGTAGATGGATATATCGTAAGAGAATTATCCAGAATGCCAAGTAATTTCCGTTGTGAAGGAACCATTCAGGATTTCCTGAAAAAATACGATATACCGGGAATTGCAGGAATTGATACCAGAGCATTAACCAAGCTCTTACGTGAAAAAGGAACAATGAATGGAATGATTACAACAGATGAGAATTACAATCTGGATGAGATTATTCCAAAATTAAAGGCTTACACCACAGGAAATGTGGTAGATAAAGTAACCTGTGAAGAGAAAAGCGTATTGCCTGGAAAGGGCAAAAAAGTAGCACTGTTAGACCTTGGTGCTAAGAGAAACATCGCCCAGTCATTAAATAAAAGAGGCTGTGAAGTTACCGTTTATCCGGCACACACCACAGCAGAAGAAATTTTAAGCACGAATCCGGATGGAATCATGTTAAGTAATGGACCTGGAGACCCGAAGGAGTGCAAGGAGATTATTGCAGAGATTCGTAAATTATATGAATCTGACACACCGATTTTTGCAATCTGCTTGGGACATCAGCTGATGGCACTTGCAACCGGTGCAGACACATATCATTTGAAATATGGTCATCGTGGAGGAAATCATCCGGTTAAGGATTTAAAGACCAACCGTGTATACATTTCCAGCCAGAACCATGGTTATGCAGTAGATACCAATACCCTGGATGAGAAAATTGCAAAACCGGCATTTGTAAATGTAAACGATGGAACCAACGAAGGATTAGAGTATGTCGGAAAGAGCATTTTTACCGTACAGTTCCATCCGGAAGCATGTCCGGGACCACAGGATTCTGCTTACCTTTTTGACCGTTTTATTGAGATGATGGGAGGAACGAAATAATGCCTAAGAATAAAGATATTAAAAAAGTATTAGTAATTGGTTCAGGTCCGATTGTCATTGGACAGGCTGCAGAGTTTGACTATGCAGGAACACAGGCATGTCGTTCTTTAAAAGAAGAAGGAATCGAAGTTGTTCTGGTAAACTCCAATCCTGCTACCATTATGACAGATAAGGATATTGCAGATGAAGTTTACATCGAGCCATTGACTGCAAAAGTATTAGAGCAGATTATCATAAAAGAAAAACCGGACAGCGTCCTTCCTACCTTAGGTGGACAGGCAGGTCTTAACCTTGGTATGGAGTTAGCAGAATCCGGATTCTTAGAGAAACATGGTGTCAAACTGATTGGTACAACTGCTGAGACAATTTTTAAGGCTGAGGATCGTCAGGCATTTAAAGATACCATGGAAAAAATCGGTGAGCCATGTGCACCATCCCAGGTAGTACACAATGTAGAAGATGGTATCAAATTTACCAATACCATCGGATATCCGGTTGTACTTCGTCCTGCTTATACCTTAGGAGGAAGCGGCGGCGGAATCGCACATAATGAGACAGAGCTTATCGACATCTTATCCAACGGACTTCGTCTGAGCCGTGTCGGAGAAGTGCTGGTAGAACGTTGTATCGCAGGCTGGAAAGAAATCGAGTACGAAGTAATGCGTGATGCCAATGGAAACTGTATTACTGTATGTAATATGGAAAACATTGACCCGGTTGGTGTACATACCGGAGACTCTATCGTAGTAGCACCTTCCCAGACATTAGGTGATAAAGAGTACCAGATGCTGCGTACTTCTGCACTTAATATCATTTCCGAATTAAATATTACCGGTGGATGTAACGTACAGTACGCACTGCATCCGGAAACCTTTGAATATTGTGTTATCGAGGTTAATCCTCGTGTATCCCGTTCTTCTGCATTAGCATCCAAAGCAACCGGATATCCGATTGCAAAAGTTGCTGCAAAGATTGCACTGGGCTATACCTTAGATGAAATCAAGAATGCAATTACCGGAAAGACATATGCAAGTTTTGAGCCGATGTTAGACTACTGCGTAGTAAAAATCCCAAGACTTCCATTTGATAAATTCATCACTGCAAAACGTACGTTAACAACACAGATGAAAGCAACCGGAGAAGTTATGAGTATCTGCAATAACTTTGAAGGTGCCCTGATGAAAGCAATCCGTTCCTTAGAGCAGCATGTAGACAGTCTTTTATCCTATGACTTCAGCAAGCTTTCTGATGAGGAGTTACAGGAGCAGTTACATGTAGTAGATGACCGCAGAATCTGGGTTATTGCAGAAGCACTGCGCCGTGGCGTATCTTATGATAAAATTCATGAGATTACAAAGATTGATAAATGGTTTATTGACAAACTGGCTATCTTAGTTGAGATGGAGCAGGATTTAAAGACAAAACCACTTACCGTAGAGCTTTTAAAAGAAGCAAAACGTATGGAATTCCCGGATAAAGTCATTGCAGAACTTACCGGAAAGAGTGAAAAAGAAATTCATGACATGCGTTACGAAAATGGTATCGTAGCAGCCTTTAAGATGGTTGATACCTGTGCCGCAGAGTTTGAAGCATCCACTCCATATTACTATTCTGTATTTGGCAGTGAAAACGAAGCAGAAGAGACAACACCGAAGAAGAAAGTTCTGGTATTAGGTTCCGGTCCAATCCGTATCGGACAGGGTATCGAGTTCGACTACTGTTCCGTACACAGCACCTGGGCATTTGCCAAGGAAGGCTGGGAGACAGTTATCGTAAATAACAACCCGGAGACCGTATCAACAGACTTTGATATTGCAGATAAACTGTATTTTGAGCCGCTGACACCGGAAGATGTTGAGGCAATTGTAAAATTAGAAAAACCGGACGGAGCTGTAGTTCAGTTTGGTGGACAGACCGCAATCAAGCTGACCGAAAGCTTAATGAAGATGGGTGTCAAGATTCTTGGAACCAAGGCAGAAGATGTAGATGCTGCCGAGGACCGAGAGCTCTTTGATGAAATCTTAGAGAAGACCGGAATCCCAAGAGCAGCAGGTGGAACTGTATTTACCGCAGAAGAAGCCAAAGAAGTTGCACACCGTCTGGGTTACCCGGTACTGGTTCGTCCTTCCTATGTATTAGGCGGACAGGGTATGAAGATTGCATACAATGATGAAGAGATTGAAGAATTTATCGGAATCATCAACCGTATTGCTCAGGATCACCCGATTCTGGTTGATAAATACCTGATGGGTAAGGAAATCGAAGTAGATGCCGTATGCGATGGTACAGATATTTTAATTCCAGGTATCATGGAGCATATCGAGCGTACCGGAGTACATTCCGGAGACAGTATTTCCGTATATCCGGCACCGACTATCAGTGATGAAGTAAGAGAAATGCTGGTAGAATATACCAAGCGGTTAGCACAGGCATTACATGTAGTAGGACTGATTAACATCCAGTTTATCGTAATGGACGAGCAGGTATATGTCATCGAAGTAAATCCACGTTCTTCAAGAACGGTACCATATATCAGCAAAGTTACCGGTATTCCAATTGTAGACCTGGCAACCAAGGTTATCATTGGAAATACCATCAAGGGAATGGGTTACACACCGGGACTTGCACCAACCGCAGATTATATCGCAATCAAGATGCCGGTATTCTCCTTCGAGAAACTGCGTGGAGCAGAAATCAGCCTTGGACCGGAAATGAAGTCCACCGGAGAATGCTTAGGAATTGCCAAGACCTTTGATGAAGCCTTATACAAAGCTTTCTTAGGAGCAGGCGTTCAGCTTCCGAAATATAAGCAGATGATTATGACTGTAAAAGATGCAGACAAGCCGGAAACAGTCGGCGTAGCAAAACGTTTTGCAGCCTTAGGTTACAAGATTTATGCCACCAGAAGTACTGCAAAATATTTACAGGAGCATGGCGTAGATGCACTGCGTGTCAATAAGATTACCCAGGAGTCACCAAACGTTATGGACTTAATCTTAGGACATAAGATTGACCTTGTCATCGACACACCGACCCAGGGAAATGGTGATAAGAACCGTGACGGATTCCTGATTCGTCGTAATGCAATTGAGACCGGCGTATACTGTATCACGGCAATGGATACAGCCAACGCACTGGCAACCAGCTTGGAAAATGCCCAGTCAGAGCTTACTCTGGTAGATATTGCAACCGTGAAGAATATTTAAGAGCAAAGAAACAGCCTCATGTGTTTCAAGTGGAACACATGGGGCTGAAATTTTTGCTGTCAGGCATCTGTAAGAAGCTGCCGGTAGCAGGCACTACAGGCGCAGGCAGCGTTTATATAATATATACAAAAACGGAAACATAATTTGAATAAAAATGACAATTGACAAAGAAATGTAAAATGGTTAATCTGATAGGTAGTTGCTGAAGAATCAGCGGGAGTACTGAGCTATGAAAAAATGAGATGAAATGATTAGATAGTACAATTCATAGATTCCGGAATTCTCCGGTGATAATCCCAAATGATATGAGGCAATAAAAATAGAATAGCAGGTCTCTAAGGAGACCAATAAGGTTGAACTATGAAAGAGGAAGATTTGGATGCTGCATATCATATGGAGAAAGAACAGTGGCATTAAGTAACTCACAACAATGGTGGGAAGAAGCTGATTTTGATGCCTTTTTTAAAGAATTAGAAAGAGAACTGAAGTTAAGAATTCCGGATAAATTCTTAAAAGCGCATCGTTGGCGATGATATGAAAGAAGCACTACTTAGGAGAAACAGACATTGCGTGATACAGTGATGAATGAACAATATTTTGCGGAATATATTCTGGAAGAGACAGAGCGAATTACTTATTGCAAGATATTCTGCCGGTGAAGAAGTAGAAAAATTAGAAAATGATTTTATGCAGTTATTAAATGATATGCCATTGTATTGGAATGGTAATTCTGGCTATATTGGTATGTGGGACAACTGTACATTACATAGGGTAAAATCTGTGCGTGAAAAAGTCTGCATAAAAGCTAAGTAAGTTTTCAATAAAGTTGTGGAATTTGTTTCTCATAGATGTTCATCTCCTTTTTGTTTACGCTGTCATTATAAAACATGAAAGAGTATATTACTTGCCAAAATAAAAAAGTGCCTTTGGCACTTCAACTCCCCTTCCCCTCAATCTTGAGGGGATTAGGGGTTTTCTTTTGCCTTAAAATCCTTCATAATAATCTTA
>ONAD01000012.1 GCA_900315735.1 uncultured Lachnospiraceae bacterium
CAGCTGGCCCCATGGAGCAAGCTAGCTCAGGAAACTTGTAAATGATTAGAGTAAAATACTCGCATGTCTGGCATCCCTAGCAAGGATGCCAGTTTTGTTTGGGGAACGCCCCGAAACTATGCGCTTACTAAAGAACACTAATAGCCATTTATGAAATCTTAAGAATTTTGTCACAATATGGCAAGAGCTATTCCTTAAGTTGGGAATAGCTCTCTTCTTCCTTCACAACATATTTATTTTTCCAAAAATTTATACTGCCTTTCTTCCCTCTTTCTTTCCATAATTCATATAATGTTGATAATATAAGGGCAAGTCATTCCCAAATGCAACTTTCAAATCATCATTATTTTCCCGATAAACCGCTATATTAAATGTACTGCAGCCACGGCGTCCTTCACGCATTCCAAAATTCACAAAATGTGACAAAACCGCCAAATCATCATTTCCAAATGCTGCCTTCACATCTGGATTTGCATTTAAATAATACTCAAAGTCATATACCAGACTATAATCTATACCATTATATACCGTAATTGCGTCAATATTGGTTACTGTTCCAGTTGCCTGACGTCCTTCTGCCTTGCCATAATGCATATAATGATAATAATAATCTGGTAAATTATATCCAAATGCACTTCGCAAATCCCTATAACGCATACGGTAAGAATTCACCTCAAATTTACTGCTTGCCTGACGTCCCTCTGACATTCCATGATTTATGAAATGTTCCAATATTGCAATATCATCATTACCGAAAGCATTTTTTACATCTGGGTTAAGTGCTATATAGTCATTCATATTATATACTGCCGAATAATCTACTCCATTGTATACCGTAATTCCCTGAAGTGTCATAGTCCCAGTTCCATTTCTTCCTTCAGTTTTGCCATAATTGATATAATGACGATAATATGCACTCCAGTTTGTACCAAATGCCCTTCTTAAATCTATATACTCATTATAATAGGACTTTACATCAAACGTTTTATTTCCCTGACGTTTTTCATTCATACCATAATTCACAAAATGTGCCAATGTACTGATATCATCATTAGGAAAAGCCTTTGCAATATCCGGATATTTCTTAATATAATAACTGTAATTATATACTGCTGAATAGTCTACTCCATTATATACGGTGACACCATCCGTAATTGTCACCTCACCAGTCGCCTTACGTCCTTCCGCTTTACCATTTGATATGTAATGCAAATAATAAGAACGTAAATCATTCCCAAATGCCATTCGCAAATCCTTATATCGGTTCTTATAAGAAAGTACATTAAAGGTTGCTATTCCCTGACGTCCCTCATGCATTCCATTATTAATAAAATGCATAAAAGCCTGCTCTTCATCTGCACCAAAAGCAGCTTTAATATCCGGATATGTTCTCAAATAATAATCTACATCAAAAACCGGCGAATAATCTACTCCCTGATAGTTATAATCTCTGTCAGCAATTACATTGTCATTCTTACAAACTGGAACACTGTAGCTACTCCACCAGCTTTCTGCTGTATGCGACCACTTGCCATATTCATCACTGAAATTATCGGATACATTAAAACACCAATAACTATAGACAGTTCCGGTTGTATCATCTGCATCATCATCCCAGGTACAGTCCACCACATACCATCTACCATATAATTTTACTTTGTTCCACTCATGACTGCTGCTGGTAACACATACCGTCTGAATACCAACTGCATTGCAAAGCATTTCAAAGGTTTCCGCATAACCGGCACATACTGCTTTACCTTCTAACAGAACTCCGGCACTGCTCTGATGATAGCTTCCCGCCTCAGAGTACCAGCAATTCCGCATAATAATGTCATGTGCTTCCTGCTCCATATCAAGAATTGTCGCTTTACTCTTAATCGATGCTACCCATGAATCCAGCTTGTTTTTAATTCCATTCGTCTTATCCGCTCTTGCACCTCCATTTGAGCAGGTATTGTAAACGCCTAATGCCAGTTGATATTTACCATCTGAATTCACACCATAAAGCATCTCCTCATTTACAAAATAGAACTGCGGATTGGACATCTGGACAATTTTTGCCACTTCCAGTGCAGTATCCAAATCCAGACTGCCGATTGAAACAAAGCCCGAATGATAATGTCGCGCAGAATCAAAGGTCTTATAGCCGGCGCTCTTATTTCCTGTAAGGAATGACATATTCACATCATAAAGTGCCTGATAGAACTGCTTCTCTGCACCAGACATCTTACTATAATAATAGTCGGAGCCATATACTGCCCAGTAAGATGCATCTGCTGCATTATACTGTGCCCTGACTATTGGTAAATCTTCTGTTTCATCCTCATCAAGTTCTCCGACATTGATGGTCTTTGGCTGTTCATAACCACACTTCTGTGCTGCATCAGCCACCCCATTGTCTGTTTCTTCTGCCCAAACCGCCATATCCGGCATCATGGTTACTGCCATAAATAATGCCAGTAACAAGGCAATTAATCTGTTTCCCACTTTTTTCTTCATTAGCATATCCTCCTTAAATTTTCTGCTGTCACTGATATATATCCTGCCGAATTTCATATTAATATTCTGAAAGTATAATTTCTAAATCACCTCTCATTTTCTTTGCAACCCATTTATAACTAAGTCAGCAACTTTTATTGTCTATATGGATCACCTGCGATTAAGTTTTGCTTGCGACACCATTCTTAATATATCACTGGATTTTTATTGATATCCTCACCACTTCCAGCTATTCCATTCTCCCTAGCATAACTGGGGAATTAGACTTTTCATTCGTTTGAGCTGCATTTTTCAATGCAGTATTGTTTCAATACACGAACTCCCTCTGTGCAGTATCTAGTCAATTTCTGTAAAAATACACCCAGCAGGCAAATCATCAGTATGAACAATATATAAATAGCAAAAAGATGCCGCCAAGAAAGTTCCATCTGTGCAAAATATGCATATAATATAAAGTCAATTTCATGATGTACAAGATAAATTGCAAAGGAATATGTACTTAAGAAAACTACCACTTTCTTCACCGGCATTATGGTCAGATAATCACTTACAAAATAAAGCAGCAGAAATACTGAACATCCACACAATCCCACCATTGTCATGTACGGAACCGGGAAATAAGCTCGATTCCCCCAAAGTAAAAATGCTGCAATTCCTCCACTAATCACTAAACCAAGAACCGTCCATGCATTTTTCTTCACCATATCCGTCATTTCTGCCCTTTTTTCAAAAAGTGGGAACAGATACTGCGCGCAATATATTCCAAATGTAAATTCCATCACTCTGATTAATGGATTCCAAATTATCGGCATCTGGAATATATAATGATTATTTGTATAAAGATTTAATGCTATAATTGCAATTGCAAAAATAACCGGTATCTTCTTCACGCACCACCGTATCAATGGATACAGAATGTAAAATACAATGATACATCCTAAGAACCATTCCCCGGTAACATAGAAATTAGGTAATCGATAAGATAAGAAACCATCCATGCCAAATACCGTCAATATAAAATACTTCCATGGAATACCATTATATAAATGTGGTGTAAAAACTTCCACTAAAAATCTGCACAAAATATAAGCAATATAAAACATTGGAAATAATGCCACAATACGTTTCTTATAAAATTGCTTTATGGAAAAGCTGTTTTTCTCACTATAAATCAAAGCACATCCAGATAACACAAAGAATAAAGACACTCCGACTGAACCAAAGTCTGTATTTTTAAAGAATAATGCCGTATTGTATACTCTGCGTGGTGCCTCCTCCGTTCCCATATTAAAATGAAATGTAAAAATTAAAATTGTTGCAACCGCCCGGATAAAATCCAGGCTGTATAACCTTTTTTTCATAAATCTATAAAACCTCTCATCCTTTGTTCGTCGTTGTAATATCTTTAAACAGAAACACAAACTGCTCCCACAAGTATTAAAATCACTCCACAAATTTTCTTAGTTGAAATTTTCTCTTTTAATATCAGATAGGACAAAACCATTGTCCAGATATAGGTCAATGATGTAAGTGGCAATACCACAGAATAGTCCAGATATCGTAAAATCCAGATATTTAATACTGCCGAGGCAAGATACAAAAATCCCCCAATATAAAGATTAACATTCATAATAAGTGCCAGAATTCCGTCCGCCCCAGATGCTTTCTTTAAAAATAGAGACGCAACCGAGCCTACCATCGTCATGATTATCAGGATTATAAAAAATAATATCATTCTTCCGTACCTCCTGCAATCAAAATCACTCCAGCTATAATTATCAATACCCCAAGGCATTTTAGTATTGTAATTGTCTCCTGTAATACCACTGCTGCCAGAATAATGCTCAATACATAATTCAGGCTTAACATTGGTTGAAGCACAGAAAGCTCTCCATAACGATAAGCTACTATCATAACAAGTGCTCCCACTCCATAAAAGCAAAAACCAAAGAATAATACCAGAATTCCCTGTTCTGCCGACAACTTCCAAAGCAACTGTCCCACACAGACACATATGGAAGAAACTATCATTAACAATATGCCTTTTCTATTTTTTCGAAAGGATTCTATCATTTATATCTCCACCTTACTTTGGATTATATGCGCCACGCGCATTCTTAAGCAAAATTTTCATCAATTCACTGTTTCCTTTCAGGAAGCTAATCTTAGTGGGAGTCTTTCCTTTCTTGGGATATGCTCTTGTTACAGGTATCTCACAAGCTTTCATTCCAATCTGTGTCGCTCTTACCGAAAGATATGCCAGTAACTCATATGTCATAAAGATGTCTCTAAGTGGCTGCACTCTTTCGTCGGTAAGATATCTTGCCGAATATGCCCTATAAGCATTGGTTGTGTCTGTAAAACGCTGATGTGCTGTTAAGGATATAATTGGTGCATGAATTAACTTCACTGAAATGGAGCGAACAAATGGTGTATTAACCGCTTTTCCACCTTTTACAAATCTGGAACCCTGTACCAGATCATATCCTTCTTTTAACTTTCTGATAAAGTTTGGAACATCTTCTATACTGTCCTTATTGTTTCCATCAATTGTAATAACACCTTTATAACCTCTCTGAAGAACCCACCAGATTCCCATTCGAAGTTGTGCACCCTGTTTCCCTGTATCCTGCTTTACCAAAAGAGTGTTTACATCCAGTGTTTTCAATCGTTCTTCTTCAGTACAACCATCCGTTGAACCACCATCACAAATCACAATATCTGCCCAATCTGAAACATGATATTTCTTTGCTCTGGCAAGTTCTTTTATAATTCGCTCTCCTTCATTTATAATTGGTATCAAAACCACATAATCTCTATTTTTCTTTTCATATTCCACGCACTCAAATTTCGGTACACCCGGCTGTTTTTCGTAAATCATTACTTCCTTCCTTCCGTAGCAATTTTACCAAAAATCAAATTGACTTTTTTCTTCACAAATCTTACAAATGCTCCCCCAAAAAGAGAAACTGTAAACAATACTATCGTTCTGAAAAATGTAAACATATAACATCCAATTGCCGAATCAAGATAATTCTGCGACATAAAAATTCTAAGAATAATATAATTAAGCGGATCATGTAACAAATATACATAAAATATATTGGTTATAATAAAGTTCCATGCCTTTGTATTTGGAACCCTCAAAAAAAGTCTATCACATAATTCGGCCATAATATATGTAAAAAAAGCTCCAACTATAATTGTAAAGAATCCATCCAAAACTCCATATTGCACATTAATTATTTCTAATCCTAATAACAACACTCCAGCACTTATGGTTGTTTTCAGATTCCACCTTGAGTTTTTGCTTCTTTCTTTTTCAAATACATATCCTAATGCAAAATAGAAAATATAACTTAATCCTATTTTTAAACCCAATATATCAAATGGAATATATGGAAAAAGTAACTGAACAATTCCTGTTATCAGTAAAATTGCATAAATACTTTTTATATTCACTTTCTCTATTAGTTTGACAATAACTACAAAAACAAGTATACACCAAAAAAGTGCTATTAGAAACCACAAATGACCGCTTTCCTGCCCTGACAAAAAAGCTTTTAAAGCCTCCTTTAGAGATGCATTATCATAAAAATATCCAAGCCGTTTTATCGGAAACATAAAAAACCAACCATATACAAAGTATGGTATCAAGAGACGTTTTACTTTACTTTTTAATATATTGTCAAATGTTCCCAGTTGTCTCAAAGCAATTGTCGCACCAGATAGCATAAAAAACAGTGGCATATGAAATCCATAAACCCAACCTGCTAACCATCTAATACCCGAAAGAATTCCAGAATTATATGCAGGACTTAAATCAACAGGTAAATTATATGCCACTCCGCCCAAATTTGTCTGCATGTCCAGGTATGCGCTATGTCCAATAACGACATACACCATAGCAATAACCCTAACCCAATCGTAAACAGTTACTCTTTCTTTCTTTTTTCCCGCAACTTCCTCAACTATCATCAATTAAATTCTCCCTCTATATACAACATTGCTTTTTCCAGCTTAGCAATATCATCTGTTTTTCCCATTTCAATAGAAATCCAGTTTTGATAATCTTCTTCAACCAGAAGCTGTTTTAATTCCTGATGATTTTCTCTCTGTTCAATCGGTTTAAGTCCAGGTTCACTTATATGAATATGATTTATCAATTTTACTTTTCCCCTAAGGATTGTGATGTTCTCCTCATTCTGTATCATCGTGCCTAAATCAAGATTAAGCTTAAATCCCGGTGAATCAACACTTTCTATGAGATTCAGTGCAGATTCTGTATCATTCATATAGTTCGTATTGTATATTGGTGGATTTGCCTCTATTCCTATAACCGTCTGTTTCTCTGCTGCATAGTCTCCAATCTCCCGAAAGAATGCTATTCCCACCTTGGAATCCACTCCTTCTGGAATATTTCTATTTCTTGGACAGCCAAATACCAGATTCTTACAGCCAATTGCTGCTGCAAAGTCAATTGCTTTTTTGGTATAGTCCACCAATACCCGTCTCTCTTCCTTTGTTCCAAAAAGTTTTTCCTCCCGCCCAAACCAGATAGACTGCATCGAAGGAACAACAAATCCATACTGTTCTCTTAATCTTAAACTCCATATTCCAGCCTCTTCCTTATGATTATATGGTTCCTTTGGGAAAATTCTTGTCGGTGCTATTTCAAGTCCCGAAAATCCATATTTTTTCATCCATATATAGACCTGTTCATCCTGTTCTTCTGTCCATCCGATATTAGAAACTGATAATTTCATTCTTATTAATCCCCTTCCAAAATTCTAACCTTCTGTATTGTCACCATATCATTATCCTCAAATAAAACTGTGTCGATATTAAATGCTTCCCAGAAATAATCTTCGCTTACCCGAATCAGATACTGGTTTGTTCCAGGCTCAACTGTAAAGCAATACTGATACATTGCTCCATCATTTGATGAATCTGAAAATACAATATTAAGTGCCAATTCTTCCTCTGATTTATTTGCTATTTCAAAAACAAGATAGTTACCTATATCACTGACAACACTTTTTGAGCCATTAAACATATACCGATTTTCAGTCTCTTTGGTAAGGTCTGCTACTTTTGCATTACCAATAGCCGTATATTCATCATAATTCGCCCATATATACGGTATTTTCTCCAAATTATAAAAATGATATGGTTTAAAATCCCATTGTGTCATTCCATCTTCATCTGTATAAGATGTTGTAAAATCATATCCGTAGTCAATCAGTTCATATCCTTTCTGCGAAAAGCCATCTGCAATCAGCTTACTTCGATATGCTTCATAAGAATCTTTTCTGCACCAAACTGCAAATTCTCCAAACGCTGTCAATGGTCTGTAATTGTTGTAAATATATTCCGCAATCTTATAATATCTCACATTATGTGGTATTCCAATCATCTGTTGCAGGAACATCGTCTCTGTTGTTCCAAGAACCGCCAATGGACAGTCATTTTGCTCTATTTCATCCATAAAACACTCCTGCGAATACAAATCTGTAAGCAGGCTCGGAGACTGTCCTACATAACACGGTCTGGTTCTTCCTGTCATCAAATACATAGAGGTTACATTTGAAAAATCAAGATATGTCTGTTCTTCTGTTAATAATTCATCAAACAAATTCTGAAAAGACAATACTAATTCTTCAGTTTCTTGATCGTATACAATTCTCTTCTGTCCTTGATTCTCCGTTACATCATCCTGTAAATTCCACTTTTCTGCCACATTAAGTCCTCTGGCAATCAAACTAGAATCTGCCGCAGGCCAGTACTGTGTAACTATTGTGCCCTCAAGCAATATTACAACAAAAAACGAACCCACAAATGCAAGAATTCGTACATCTTCATGTTTTTCCCTATCTGTCAACAAATATAGTGAAAAAGCAGCAACTGTCCAGTGAATAAAATTAAGTAACACACCTGTCCAGCCTGAACATACTGCCAGATTGTGATATACAATAGTCCTTGTAATATATATAATTTCTGTCAAAGAAAAAGCAATTGTAAAAATTGTTAATATCAAATGCCTTTTATACTTAATATATCTTATCAAAGTATATATAAATAACCCTATAGCTGTCATTGGAACAATGAAATATGCAAATAAGAAAGCAAATGTAGTCTGATCTCCAAAATCAGCTGTTGCCCATGAAGAACTGGAACCTATACTGACTGACATCCATTCTTTTATCCTGCCAATTACTGGAATACCTGTTGCTAATGCATATATAACATATAATGCCAACACTATGCTTCCTACAGAAATACCACATACAATATATTTTTGTAATTCTTTCCAATTTTTCTGTAATATGCAAGAAATACAAAATGCCACAATGCAGGCAATTCCTAAAGATATTCCCTCATCATATGCAATAAATGCTCCTACAAGTGCACTAATCCAAAATAGAATATAATTTTTAAAAGAAGGTTTTCTGCAAATATACAATAACATTGCAATTGTAATGCAACAAATACTGGTAAATTTAATACCCATTAATGTTCCCGGGAAAAGCAATACAAATAATACCGCTATCTCTCTATTAAATATCTGCTTTATAATAAAATATAAAATAATAAATGCTACTACCATCGACAAACCTGCATATGGATCTGTCAAAGCCCCTTTTATATCGCCATTTATCAGATAATATACTAATTTCGTCCAGACATCATCCAGTGCATGTGCCGAAAAATAATCTACAATTGGTAACTTTCCATATAGGCATGTATCCATGGCAACAGCATCATTACTCAATTCATATAAATTATTAAAGCTAGAATACGAAAATACATATTGATAATTATAGGAAAAAAACCCAATTGCCGTATAACTTATAATTGCTCCAATATATCCAAATGCAGATAAATTCCAATTTTTTTTCCGTATCAGCCATACGATAAATACCGCCAGAACAAGAATTATTAATGCTGTTCTGCATAAATATGTAAAATATCTGGCAATATTTCTACCTCTTTCAGTAAGAATGTAAATTCCTTCTAAGGCAGCTCTTATCATTGCTGGAAGCCACATAAGAATATACAGGTAACTTTTTAACTGACCAGCAATTTTCTTTCCTATCGGCAAATATAGTACCCCTGCTGTTCCGGCAACAATAATTCCTCCCAGCAATATCATAAATATTGTCTTCTTATCTGACTGGAATAATAATGTATACGATGTAACTGAAATAAAAAATGTCAATAAAAGTAATATACTATCTGAAAATTCCAATTGCTGTTGCTTGTCTATCAGTGCAATTGCATATAGGAGCAGAAAATATGCTATAATACTTTGAATCATTGGATTTTCATTTATTTTTGTGGCATCAGATGTATATCTTGAAATATAGGATGCAACTGTAATTAATGCAAGAAAAATTCCAATTTTTGTAAAAAAATCCTGATACTTAGATCTTTTTTTAAAGAGCCAGGTCAATGCTATCAACACCAATATAATCAGCAGTGGTAAA
This sequence comes from uncultured Lachnospiraceae bacterium, assembly GCA_900315735.1. GTDB lineage: Bacteria > Bacillota > Clostridia > Lachnospirales > Lachnospiraceae > Roseburia_C. The sequence goes on from ONAD01000012.1 coordinate 9,990, forward strand.
TACAAAAGAAACAACTTATAAAAATTTCCAATTCTTGCATCTATGGATATTCCTGCCAAAACAGACGAACTAAATGTACGATTCCACGACAATAAATCTACATTCTTCAGCGGATTTATATAATAAGAAACAGCCAATGCAATTGTCAGTGACAACAGCATAGTTTTCAATTCAATATTCTTTATATATCCAATGATTCTGCGTCCAACTTTATACATTGCCAGTTATTCTCCTTTATTCTGCAAATGTTTTTATCTCATCCATCATCTTCTCTTTTGTACAGATGTATCCATCTACCCCACCAAAAATCTCTGCATGGATTGTCTTATAATCATAATCCGCCGGTATACCGCCCAGCTCATTTACGAACTCTTTTCCGGTAAGATACTTATATAATTCTCCCGCTGAAACAGGTTCTGTTGCCGGATGCCAAAGCAGGATTCCAGCTTCCAACGCTAATTTTATATCCGCCCAGAGTCTTTCAAGATTATAGAACTGGTACACGCTTCTGCTATCAGTAAAGTTCAATGCAGAAAAGCCTAATTTTTTGAATTTCTCTTTGAGAAGTTCCTTTTGCGACTCCACTACCTGTACTTTATAGAAACCATTATCCTGACGCTGGTAATATTTTTCCAAGTCAGCGTCCCTCTCTGCCAATTCCCTGAATTTTTCTTCTTTCAACATAAATGGAATCACATTAATAAAATCATATATAAAATTCTTCTTAATATTTCTGCCAAACAATCCCGGTAACCTGATAATAAGTGCATCCGGATAATTCTCTCTTACCCACAATTCCAATTGATATCTGTTATATCCATATGGATGCAGATTTTCGATATCTATTGGTGAATTTTCATCCACACCTTTCGGGACCTTAAATACATCTATTGTTGATATTAGTACAAGTCTCTTTGGATTAATCTTTGTGATATTATCCTCTGCCTGTCTTATAAGATCCATATCTTTCTCTGGAGCATTATTTGCCAAATATTTTTCTGCTCTGAGTCCTGCATAAATCAATAAATCCGGATTCGTTCCAAATGCTTCTTCTATATTTTTTGAATTGTAAACTGCTGTTATCTCATTACCAGCTGCTGCATAAATATTACTACCTACGAATCCTGTATAACCAACAAGTGCTATTTTCATTCTTTTCCCCTTTACTTTGTTAATTTTTCAATGCTTTCAAAACTATAATGTTTTCTTTTAAACACAAGATCAACCAGAAGTTGAAGATATTTAATTACAATTGTAAGAATTCCAAAAAGTGCAAAAAATGCAACTGACAAGAAAAGTATCGTAGTTGTCCATCCGGCTACTGGATTTGAAGTTGCATAAATTACAACAGAATAGACAATCATAAATAAAGAAACAAAAATCATTGCAAACGTCATAGTCTTCGCAAAACTATATCCCATTTCGGTAAACAGAATCAATGAGTCCTCTGCCAATCCAGATCTATAATTTTTTTCTCTATGATCAAATGGTCCTGTTTTATTCTCCACAACTGTATATCGAATATTATCTGTTTTCAGACCACAATTTGCATAAACTGCTTTACGATATGGTACTGTCTTATTCATCGCACTAATTCTATTAATCACCCTTCTGCTAAGTACCCGGAAGCTCTCTGTGGTCATCTTATACTGCATGTCCGAATAGTGTGCAAATACTGTATAAAAAAGTCTTGAAGAAAATCTTTCCTTTCTCTTTGGCGATGCACTGACAATATCATAGCCTTTTAAAGAATGTCTATATATCTCCATAATCACCATTGAATCAAAATCTAAGTTTGTATTATCAAACTCAAATACAAAGTCTCCAATAGACATATCCATTCCAGCATTCATTGCCAGTTCCACTCCATGGAAATAGCTCATATTAATCACAGAAATACTTGTCCCTGTTGCTATTGTACTGACTTCTTTAATCATCTTTAATGAAGTATCCTCTGAAAAATCATTTACACAAATAATCTCAGAATGTTCAAAGTTACTCTCCATTACGTCTATCAGCATTTTAAGGAAACGTTCTATCCTATGTTCTGCATTATGCACATAGACAACTGCAGAAACAAAATTCTTCTCTTTATTTGCCATCACTCAGCACCTCATCTAAATCATATACTGTATTTATTTTTCCTGAAAGTACACCGACAAAAGTCGGATTTTCAGAAAATTTTCTTATTACCGTTGGTCTTGAATCATCTATTTCAGAGCTCATAAGAATCGGTTTCATAGAAAACAGTGAGCTTCTATATGTAAAGCCATATTCATCCCGCATATATTTTCTTGCCAGATTTGCCATATATGGGAACGCAGTAGCCGGCTTTGCAGGACAATCATTGCAATTTCCAAGATGAACGTTAGAGCAAAATCCTCGGCTCTTCTCCTGACAAGAAAATGTCGGAACACCATCATAGCTGGTTGTATGTGGTGTAAAGGTTACAGATGTAAGTGAATGAAATCCTGTCTTTCCAAATGGCATAATTGAGAAAAATGGTCCATCCATTACTGTAAAACCGATATTCTTTAATTTTTCATTCACATCACATAGAATAATCTCACATAATTCATACTTAATACCAAATTTTTCATACCCAAGCATATCAAGAATCTGATTGGTTCCGGCATAAGTTGCATTAAGTACATAAGCAGACTTATAAGAAATACCATCTGCAGTATTTATTACATAAGCATCTGTATGTTTTTCAATTCCAGTAATATTGATACCATATTTTATCTCTACACTGGTCGGATACTTAGCTAATTCTTCCAGCAGATAATCCTTAAGAATCATTGCATCATAAGTATATTCCCTCGTCCGGAAGACACCATCACACATACCTTCCTTAAAATAATTGCCTGGGCAAAGCTCCTCACACGGAATATTGGCGGCTTTACAAAATTCTTTAAACTGTTTTCCATTTGACCAGGAATATTCACCAGATGTTGCATATATCTGATCAAATTCTTTATTCACGCAAAATGCATAATCTTTATTAAATCGTTCAAAATATCCTGCAGACTTCATTGCTGTGGAAAGTGACCTTGGATAATGATATCCCTGATGTACTCTCGCCTGATTAATATATGTTGCTCTCCGAAACGGTGCATCATCACATTCCAATACAATTACATGCTCGCCACGCCTGCAACAGAACAAAGCCGCATATAGACCATAGAAGCCTGCACCGATAATAATTTTATCATATTGTTTCATTTCTATTCTCCATTGTACTTATTTCTTTATTCTCTAAATGTACTATTTTATGATACACCACCAAAAGATGTATTTCAAGCAATGCGTTATTTCTGTCATGGATGGCTTAGATGCAAAAAGATTGTTTATATATTTCAAAAAGTCCTTCTATGTCAGCTATCGAATCACATAATGTCTACGTAGCCAACCAGATAACGGATTATGCTCCAAAATAAATTTCCACAGCAGTGAACCATAGATTCCTGCGATTACATAAACAAGCCACCAATTGCAAATAAAATTTTGTTGTCATACCGGTTACTGCCAAGGCTTCCGGCAAATACGGATGCCTCTGCAAGGAATCCGGTAAACCACAGTATTGCAATCATACTCTTCACTACCATGGACAGCCGTTCTCTGATATACTTCTGATAGAGATAACCACAGATATAATACATCGCACAAATCAGCGTTCTGCTGATTCGGTATGGAAATGTAACCTGAAATTCCAGTACGCATACCGCAATTCCAATTCCCTTTGCGATATCAAGTTCCGTGCTTCTTTTGTTCATCACATTTCCTTCCCAGTTATCCTAACATTTCATCCTTCAAAATCGTATCCTCTGCCACATCCACCTTCAGCGTGCGTCCAATAATTTCTTCCATCCGCTCCGGAGAAATTCCGGTTCCCGGTCTCTTGAAGGTCAGCATTTCTCTTGTGATTACGGTTCCTTTGGCAATATCGCAGGTTGTTACCAGAGAACGTCTTGCATTCTTTCTGGCAGTCTGCTCTGTCTCTAAGCAGCATAAATCACCTTTGCCACGAATGGTATCAATAAATTCCAGTCCAGCAAGAATCTTTCTTGCATCATCCGGATCCATGGCATGATAGTGATCATTTCCTTTTAAGGTCTTGTCCAGTGTAAAATGCTTCTCTATCACTACCGCGCCCAGATTGTACGCTGTTTTGATTACATCTGCGCAGGCATCTGGCTTCGTATGGTCTGAATATCCGATAATCAGATCCTTATACTTTTCTTTCAGGCTTGCTATCTTATTTAAGTTGGCATGCTCATACGGAGTCGGATATTCCAGTACGCAATGCAGGATGCAAAGCGGTTGGTTATTTACCTTACGGACTGTTGCTATCATGCGGTCAATCTCACCCTCATTGGCTGCGCCTACAGAAATAAGCATTGGTTTATTTTTCTTTGCCTGATATTCCACAAACGGAAGGTTGTTCATATCGGATGAAGATATTTTATAGACATCCATCATCTTATCGAGATAATCTGCAGATTCGATGTCAAATGCAGTGGATAAAAATTCAATGCCGATTTCGTCGCTGTAATCCTTCAGCTCCTGATATTCTTTTTCGCCAAACTGGTCAAATTTCTGAAATAACTCATGCTGGGATGTTGTTGTCTCTTCCGTGGTATCCCAGTAAGAAGGAGAATCCTTTGCTGCCAGCGTATCAGCTTTATAGGTCTGGAATTTTACTGCATGGATTCCGGCATCCTTGGCTTTCTTGATCATTAACTTCGCAGCTTCCATATTGGAAATGTTCATTTTCTTTGCAATGTCATAATAATTTACACCAATCTCTGCAATCAGTACTGCTTTATGTGTCAGAGCACGTTCGATAATTTTGCTCATAAATTATATCTCCTCATCCTCTAAAATCAATCCAATTACCCGCTTAATACCGGATTTTAAATCGTGACGCATCATCAGACTCTGCATTTCCTTTCGAATCTGCGGTGTCTCAACCAGCCAGCGGAAGGTTGTCTCAATGGTTTCATCTGCCACATTGATTCCAAGTCCAAGATTTAAGAAACCATTGTTCATCTGTGCAAAGGTGTGCTTCATCTCACGCTCATTCTGAGCCATAACCACTGCAGGTACGCCCATGGCGGCAAGCTCATAGACGGTTCTGCCCTGAGAAGTAAATGCCAGGTCTGCCTTATCAAACAGGTCGCTGATATGTTTTAAATTCTGCTCTACATAGATACCTGTTGCCTCATCTGTTTCAATCTGATTTGCTTTCTGGTCATACCCTACGCCCAGTGCAAAATGGAATTTAATCTCCGGATAATCCTTATGAATCCACTTTGCCATCTCATAGATTCTCTTGGTAAAGTTCGATGGATCTGTTCCTCCAAAAATAACCACTACATTCTGCACCTGCTCATGAAATGTGGATGGTGTGGCACAAAAAAATTCATCCCTGAGGCATACATAATTAGCTCCCCAGTAATAATTATCTCCTCTGGTATGGTCTTCATACAGTGCATTAATCACTACATCTGCATAATCGGCTCCCTCACCAAGGTCTTCTATCGTTACGACACGTTTTACATATTTCTTTAATTCTCTGATATAATCCGCGTCTGTATTCAGGCAGTCATTTACTACTACATCTGGCTTCCATTCCTGCACGAATTCCATGAATTCTTCGTCACTCTTAATGGTATGTACCGGCATATTTGCTTCCTGCAGTTTCTTCAGTCCCGGCTCATGCTGCTCTTTTGTTACAAAGAGAAGCTCCTGTCCGGTCAGATTATATGCCAGTGTCAGACAATGATAAATGTGTCCCATTCCAAGCTCTTTGTATCCGTCTGCCCGAAGAATAATCCGTTTCTTTTTCAGTTCATGCTCACACAATACCCAGTCGGAAGCCGCATCGATATCCACTGCCTCACGCTCCGGCATCTCATAGACAGAAACCTTCTTTCCAATGCGGCTGTTTACCTCCATACATTCTCTTCTTGTAATCAGAAATGCACCCGTCTCGAGATAGTTCGGCGGTAACTGCTGACGATTCAGACGTTTCTCATAATTTGGTACATAGCAGCCATCTTTCTTTGTCCAGGATAAATGCGGCTTATTTACCACACTGATATAAGTATCATCGGAAGAAGCCAAAAAGCTTTCCAAAGCCTTGTCCAAGGTATCAGAAGAAAGTAACGGTGATGTTACCTGTAAGGTAATTACCACATCATACTGAATCCCTTTCTTCTTTTCCATGGTGCAGACTGCATCATAGATAACCGGGTCTAATGTCACGGCATCCTTTGCCAGTTCACTATCTCTGGTCATGGTCTCTACGCCATAAGAAGAAGCTATTTTCAAAATTTCTTCATCATCAGATGAAACTACAACGTCATCAATACCTGGACAGTTCTTTGCATTATGAATTGCATAATAAATAAGTGGTTTCCCATTCATCAAACGGACATTTTTCCGTGGTATTCCTTTTGATCCGCCACGAGCCGGTATTACTGCCAAGACCATTGTGATACCTCCTATTTTTTACATTTACTATTTTTTTATATTACCCAAATACTATCTTTCGAAATGTCCCCATTTCATCTACATTGCTTTCTTATCTGCCCTCTAATCTTCCATACTGCACATAATGTTCGTAATACCCCTTCCAGTCATTTCCGAATGCCTGCTGCAGATCCGCATACTTATTACGATAGACAGCTACATCAAAGGCTGCGTTTCCTCTTCTTCCCTCTGCCATTCCACAGTTTACGAAATGTGCAAGAACTGCTCTGTCGTCATTTCCAAAGGCTGCTCTTATATCCGGATAAAGATTGATATAATAATTATAATCGTATACAGAAGAATAATCTACCTCATTATATACCGTCAGTGGATTCTGTAGTTCGGTTACTCCTGATGCCACACGTTTCTCTGCCTGACCGGCATAGATATAATGCAGATAGTACTGTCTCAAATCCATTCCAAAAGCTGCCCTAAGATCAGAATACGCATTCCGATAAGAATTTATATCAAATGCCTCATTACCCCGTCGTCCTTCGCTCATTCCATAATTTACAAAGTGAGCAAGAACTGCCATATCATCATCTCCAAAGGCTGCCCTGATATCCGGATATTTATTTACATAATAATTATAATTATAGACTGATGCATAGTCCACTCCGTTATAAACCGTTATTGCATCAAAGTTGTTAACCGGTCCGGATGCAATTCTGTGTTCACTCTGTCCGGAATATATATAGTGAAGATAATATAATTTGAGGTCATTCCCAAAAGCCATTCGAAGATCCTTGTACCGGCGTTTATAAGAATTTACATCAAAATATACAATTCCCTGCCGTCCTTCCTTCATTCCATAATTCAGAAAATGAGAAAGCAGACTGTCTGAACTTCCGCCACATACGGCTGCCACATCCGGATTATGTAACATATAATAATCCGGGTTGTATACTGCCTCATAGTTCACTCCCTGATACCAGGTGGAATAGGTAGAATAATTCCGCATTCTTGCAATATAATCATTAACAATACTGTTTCCGTAGCCCCATGCAGTTGCCCAGCCGATTCCCGTTGGATTCTCATGTTTGCCAAGCCACTCCACATATGGTGCACTGCCTTTATTTACAAGGCTGTAACGCGGGTCTACGACTTCCTGATTCAATGGTTCCGATGTCGCATATGCTTTTAAATGCTGCACCTGGGCACGGATTCCCATACGAACGGTTGGAAAGCTGTTGCCCGGATTGCCATTACCGGTAGCACCAAGTCCTGCAAAGTTAAACTGTTCAATATGAACATCTCCTCTGTAACGGAGAAATCCTGTTTCCTTCATTGCCTGTGCGAATGCCACCTCGGCACGGACGCCCTCTGCATTACATTCTTCCATATACATCATGCAGAATACATAAATATTTGGTGCATCCGTATTGGCGTAAAATGCCGGATAAGCCTGATTTGCCTGATAATAATTAATCATCTGTCCAATGGTAACCGTTGTCGGTCCCATAATACTGTATCCACCGTCATAATATGTATTTATCGTCGCTACTACGCTCTGCGGCTCTTTTTCCGCCGCCTGCACGGTATTTACCGGCAGCGCCATGGCACATAACAGTACTGCTGTCCACAAATTTCGAAATACTTTCTGTAACTTTCTCTTCATTGTTTTCTACGCTTCCTCTTGTAACTCTGATTCACTCAACTGCTGATAATATACTTTTCCATTGTGCAGATTCCTCTTAACAATGAAAATGGCTGCATCCTTTCCTACATTTGGAATCTCTGCTGCAAATCCACACAGATAAATATTTTTGTAGTGCGGCATGGATAACGCTACATCATAGCGTTCCTTTGCCTGTGTGGAACATACTCTTGCCCTGTCACCTTCTACAACCAGAATCTGCGTCTCACAATTAATATTATCTGCATGTTCTAATACTGCCCAGCCTTTGATACCAAAAAGCTCTTCGGTACGCTTTACGCCATCGATTCTGTGCAGTATCTGTTTTGGTTTCCATCCTGCACGTTCTTCCGATGCAATATCACGTACCACAGTTCCTTTTAATTCCTGTCTGCCGCTCATGACATCCAGCCATCTTATAAAGACTTCTTTTTGATATTTCTGCATAATACCAATGGTATATGCATGAAGATTCATCGCAATCTGGTTTCGGTCTACCCGGCAGCGGAAGCCTGCCAGATAATTGGTGCTTCCCAACGACTGTGCCACATCCTCACGGAATACTTTTTCCATCTTACACTGATAGATTTTTCCCTGCTCGGAGCGAAGCAGCAGATAACGTTCTGACGCATTATCTCTCTCTGCGTCTTCTCCCCGACACCAGCCTTCAATGGCAAAATCTTTATCATCTGTTATTTTATCAATGCAGACATTGAAATCACTTTTTACTTTTTTCGGATAATGCTTCATCCACTCACAGATGGCATATTCCTGTTCTTCCTCTTCTACATTGATGCTGAAATCCACTTTGTTCTGGGTTAAATTATCATTGTAGAACGGGTCTTTTCCTTTCAGCTTCGGATGCTTCGCATATAAGCGTTCTCTCTCTTTCAGCAATCTCTGCTGCTTTTTCTCATCCACATCATCAGAGCCACGGCTGATAGATTCATAATGATACATTGGAACATCATTCCGCACGCTGTTGTAATAGCCCTTTTCGTACAATTTAAAGCAGAAATCTACATCATTGTAAGCAACGGTCAGTTCTTCATCCAAACCGCCTACTTCTTCATATTTGCTCTTCTTCACCATCAGACATGCTGCTGTTACTGCAAGCCAGTTATAATTCACACGGTTTCTGCCAAAATAATAGATATTGGAATCCGAAAATCCGATTTCACTGTGAGACGGTCCTATCTTAAGATTTGCAATTCCAATATGCTGGATAATGTCGGTCTCCGGATATAACAATTTCGCACCGACTGCTCCGGTATAATCAAGGGATGCCTGTCCCAGCAGAAGAGACAGCCACTCTGCACGATATACTTTAATATCATCATTTAAAAGCAGAACATATTCTCCATCCGATGCTTTCACTCCCAGATTGCACATCTTCGAGAAATTAAAATTCATCGGCTCATAAATATAAGCTGCCTTCTGTTCCTCCAAGTAGCTCTCTATCTGTGCTTTATTCTCTTCGTTACTTCCATTGTCCACTACAATAATTTCATAATTTTCATAAATGGTGCACTGCTTTATGGAATCAATACACTGCTTTAATATTTTGAAATTATCCTTGGACGGAATGACAATACTGACCTTCGGATTACCCTCTGCTTCATAGCAGACTCTGTACTGATACATGTCACTGACGAATTCCACGGTTCCCTTTAATCCGCGTCTTTCCAGCGTTTCTTCTTTCAGGCGCTTCATCGCTTCCAGTGCATATGGCTTTGCCTCCATTTTTGCTGCAATGGATTCTGCCCGTTCACGCCAGTGATATAATACTTTCTTCACATGGCCAATCCGTTTGTAATCCGTCAGTTCTGTAAAGCGCAGGGTAAAATCATAATCCTGTGCTCCATTATATTCTGTACGCAGTCCACCGGTCTTGCGCACCAATGCGGTACGGTATATTGCAAGATGGTTGGTATACATAATCGAAAAGAAGGTATCCGGTGACCAGTCCGGCTTGAAGAACGGAGAATGTCTTCTGGTTCCATCCTCTGTCAGCTTGTCCTCATCACTGTAAATGAAATCCAGCTCCGGATTTTCGTTGATTAATGCCACCATTTCTTCTAACGTATTTAATTCTATTACATCATCACAGTCCATAAATGCGATGTATTCACCACTTGCTTTTGCAATTCCATCATTTGTTGCTTTGGAAATATTTCCATTCTCTGTACGATAGATGACATGAACTCCCGGTGTGGCTTCATAGCTGCGCAGCACTTCACGCACGGACTCCCAGGATGAGAAATCATCCACCAGCCATAATTCCCAGTTCTTATAAGTCTGTCCGATAATGGAATCGATACAGGCTGTCAGCATGTCATCCGGCACATTATATACCGGCACTACAAATGAAATGAGCGGATTTTGCTCAAAGGTTCTTCCTGTAACGATATTGGTCTCATTCTCTTTGATAAAGCGCTGGTATGAATCTTTATTTTTGTGCTTTCTTTCTTCTTCCAGGAAATCAGCCGTAACTTTTCCATACTTCTTTAAATCTTTTTCATAAAGACTTTCTTTTGCCTGTTCTGCATCATCCGTTTCCTCATCCTTATAATTCAGATGACGGTCCTGCGCAATCTGCTTTTTTAACTTTTCATCGATGTCCGGTCTCTTGAACAAGCCCTCCGCCCAGTATATTTCAATCTGTGGATTTTCTTTATATGAAGCTTCATCCAGTTTTGCGATATATTTTATAATTGCTTTCTGGTTGGCAAATCCATCCACATTGGCGATATTTCCTATTGTAACTGCTTCCTTTTCTGTCGGCTCATGAATCAAACGTAAAATAGCGGTCACAGCATGTTCCTGTTTCACCCGAATCTTATATTTTTCCACAAAGTCAATAGAACGTTCCACAAAAGCAATAATACCCTGGCTGATTGCCTCTTTATATGCAGTTTCTTCCGGTATATCCTCTAATACTGCCGCTCCATTTTCATATTTATAAACAGAGTTCATCGGTGCACCAAAGAATAATTCCATAATGACAATGGAATCCTTCACTTTATTCTGCAGATTATAATTTTCATCATAGTTAAATAGATAGGTTTCAAATTTTCTTCCGTTTAACTGGCGTTTACTTTTCTCTGTATTTAAAATTCCGGTATAGAAGAATTTATTTTTCTTCTGATAATCGACACATTCTAAGAAACGATCCAGAAGATACTGTGAGGAACCGTTCCAGCCACAGTCAAATACAATGCTGTCTACATCCAAGAAACCTTTTTCCTTAAAATACTGGTATGCTTCCTGTCTCTCTTCTTCACATTTTTTCAAGAAGGCCGTCTCATTTAATGTATACAACTTCTTTACCTGTTCCATTTCTTCCCGTGTATGAACAATTTCATCTACACTTTTAAAGCCAGCTTCCTTTATGCTGTCCTGACAAATTTCAAGCACTCCAAGATATTCTAACACTTCTTTTATGGTCTGTCCTAATGTAAATGGAGGAAGAATCTGCATGGTTTCTTCGTCTAATTTACTGATTCCAGCCAATAACAAGGCTCTGCGGGAAGTCATCAGATATTCTGTCTTCTCATCGGTATATTTTCCAAACAACTGATAGAGATTATAACCGTCTCTTGCAAGGAAAAATATCTTCTCATATTTTTCCCTTTTCAGGCAGCTCTTTAGCCAGGTAAATAAACCGAGATAAAGCGGTCCGCCCACTTCTGCGCCTAAATTTTTCCAGAATTCATAATGCTCCTTGTGAATACAGTTCTTTACTCCTTCATCGATGCTGAACGGAAGCATGTTTTTATTATCTGCTTTTTCCTGTGGATAATGATAGGTCTGAAATCCCGCTTTCTGGGCATTTACCACATCAGATTCCCAGTTGTCACCGATATGTATGATTTTCCATGCAGGAACTCCTTCTTCCTTCTGCACCTGCTCGTACAAATCTCCGCGGAATTTTGTATGCATCTCATCTGCAGAATCATAGATTTTATCCATTTCATATCCGCATTTTTTCAATACTTTTTCTAAGAAATCCTTCTTTAAATACATATCACTTGTTGCTATCACACGCTTGCCTGCTGCTTTAGCAAACTCATAAATTTCTTTCATTTCCGGATTTGCAACCAGTGAATCATATTCCATTTCAAGCTCTGTCTGCTTTACTTTCTCCCAATCCATCTCAAGCCCGGAATGTGTCTTTATATAATCATAAATCTGATCCATAACCGCATGAGGCTGGTTCCATTTTTCTTCTGCTTCCATACTTGCCTGCCGCTGCATTTCCTGACGGATATGCTCATAATCCTTAATGCCGCAGACATCTCCAACCAGCTTAAATATGGTTTCCGGTGTATTTACAATTCGTAAAATCAGCGTATCAAACACATCAAACGATACCACATCTGCCTGTTCTATTTTTTTCTTTAATTCTTCAAAGCTTTCTCTATTACTCATAGTTGTTCTCCATTAGCTATTACCGATTTCTATGTAATATCCTGTTTTTCCAATTGCGTAATTTATTTTTGAATCTGTACCAAAGTCCATTCTTATGATACATCAGTTCATCTTCCCTTATCATAATCAGTTTACGCATTTCATCTATCTGCCTGCTCTGTTCTTCCAGCCGGATTATGCCCTGTTTCTGTTTCTCTTCATATTGTGCAATCTGCTCATTCAGCTCTTCGATTTCATTTTTCCGCTCTTCTGCAGTCTTTTTCACTTTCCCATAATCATAGAACTTGGTCACATCGGAAAGTTCTGTGATAAGTGCTGTATATGCTGCCACCATACATTTTATCTCAAGATAAGAAATTCCCCGTTCTATTTCAAAGAGAATCTGTGGATCTTCCTCTTCAAAGAGAATACTCTGCTTAGAAAGCCACCGTCCGTTGCACCACTTGACTGCAGTTTTCTTTCCATTGGAATCCTGTATGGATTCTATATAGACAACGCATTTTCCCATACTTGGGTCAAAGCGCACTTCTTTCTCATTTTCGCTGACAGGAATACGGATTTCTTTCATCTCCACTTCATCCGTATGCGGGATAAAATAGGAATTCTGTTCTGAAAATCCTTTTCCACTGTTATAATAAACCTGCATCCTATCCTTTACTTCTGTCTCCGGATGCAAGACCTCGCTAAATGGAATTGCTTTTGTTCCAAGATACTCTGTCATATCCCGGACCGGAATCTTTCCACCAATGACATACCTCTGGAAATTTGCTTCCATCTTCCGGAATTTTTCTTCCTCTTCTTCCGTAATCGAAACTAATTCCATTAACTCCTGCCAGGTAAACAACTGGCTGACATTCTGTTTTAAAAACCAGTAAAGAATACTTCTGTATATTACAAATTTCTCCGGAATAAGAAATGCAAAGCTCCACTCATAATCAATTACTTTCCAGCTTTCGGCATCTATCATAACATTTTCAAATATCAAATCGATATCTGTTATTTCCGCAGCAGAACTCTGCTCTTTTTCAAATGTTACATCTCCGAAAACTTTTCTAAATTCCTCTGTTACATGAAAGATTGCTTTTGGTTCTATTGATGTTATCCGGTTGCAATAATCCCGTACCAGTTCTTCTATTCTGTCTTTTTCACCCTGTTCAATGTAGTTTTCTAATATTGCAGATAACGCAGTTCCCTTCACAAACTCAAACTCTGCAGCCTGTGCTTCCATCTGACAGGCTGCAACACCGAAAACATTCTGATACTGCCTCTTAAGTTTCAGATAGTTTTCATAAACGCCCTGCACATGATGGATTCCCTCTTTTTCCACCGGACGTTTGCGGATGCTTTTCTCTCCATTTTCATTCTTCAGTATTTCCGTACATATTGCAAATTCATCTGCACGATCATTTGAATATTTTGCGAATACTACTGTTTTCATGCTACTGCTCCTTTTTGATAGTTACCATAAACGAATTTGAAAATTCTGAAAATAGCCCTTCTTTGATTACCGTTCCGAATGCCTTTTCTTCATCAAACATAACATAGCGATCCCGGTCAAAATTACGGATATTCATCGTAAGTTCATCTGTTTTCGGAAGATATTCATCGGAATAAATCGCCATTGGAAATTTATAATCCGGATATGGATAATAGAATTTCCAGGAAATTCCCTCTATTCCCTTCAGTTCCTCTTCCAGCTCTTTCTTCGAAAATGTACGGACATTATCTTTCCCCGGATAATCTTCAATCCCCCGGTAATATCCGCCATAATAATCATCCTGGCAGCCTGCCCAATACTTCATTCCCATTTTATTTTCTGTAGCAAGAAGCAGTTCTCCACCGGTTTTCAAATGTTTTAACAGTTCCAGAAGAAAGGTTCTATATGCGTCTTCTGAATTTTCATAATAGGACCTGGCATATTTCCATTCTCCAATCAGCGTAATGTAATCATAGCTGCCGAGTTTATCTTCTACTTCCGGATAATTTCCCAGGATTATTCTGACATTATCTTTTTCAGCGTTCCATGCTGCATTCATTTTGGCTCTCGTTTCCGATGTTTCCACGCAGGTAACATGCGCTGCCTTTTGTGCCAGTGCATCCGTAAGCACTCCTGTATCCGCACCCACTGCAAGCACTTCTGCCTGTCCGGAAAACGGATACCATTCTATGATATTCTTGCGGAGTTCCGACAAATAGAACAAATAATTATAGCTCTTACGTTCTTTTATCACTTCCTGCAGGCTGTCTTTCCCATAATGTTTTATGTCCTCTAACATCATTTTATCCGGAACCGCTTCCCCAAACACAGGCTCTGCCTGATATCTGCTTCTGTCAATTTGAACTTTCCCACAATTTTCTGTCATTTCCGCCGTCTTTCCTTTATCTTTTTACTCTTCTATCTTCTCCACTGTCGTAACAGAATTCATATCATAAAAACCTACGGTATTCTTATCTGAAACCACCGTCACATTGCATACATCATATAATCTGTGATATACCTGGAACTCACCGTCACGATATCCGGTACAGCTCATAGACAATAAGTATTCCCCTCCCTGCAGGAACATATCCTGCTCAAAGGTTGCAACATAAGTCTCCCCCTCTTTTGCCAGTGGAACATCCTTCTTCTCATACATGGTATTGGTTCCGGTTATTGCCACACCCTGTATATTTTTAAAGGTATAGGTAAATATCGGATCATGAACATCCTGTTTAAATTTTACTTTGGATTTCAGCCGGAATCGTGTTCCTTTTACAATTGCATTGGTATAATTACCATTCTCATCTATTATGGCAAAGTCTTCAATTTCAGCGGCACCATTGCCATATTCATCCACATCCGGATTCAGATTGTAATGTTTCTTCCACTGTCCTTCGCAGGCAGCCTCTTTGATTTCCTTTTCATCATCTTCTTCCAAGGAGCTCATGTCCATCTGGTGTGCTGCGATTTCCTCTGCCTTATCCTGATTGACCATGATTCGCTTATACATGCTTACCATTTCTTTTGGTGTACCCTCTGCCAGCTTCTTTCCTCTGTTTAAAAGTACAACACGGTCACAGTATTTGCTGATACTGCCCAGATCATGGCTGACAAAAAGGATGGTTTTTCCCATTTTCTTAAAATCTTCAAATTTCTTGTAGCATTTTGCCTGAAAGAATACATCTCCTACCGACAACGCCTCATCGACAATCAGGATTTCCGGGTCAATATTAATCGCTACCGCAAATGCCAGCCTCACAAACATACCACTGGAATATGCCTTGACCGGCTGATGCACAAAATCACCGATATCTGCAAAATCAAGAATATCCTGCATCTTTGCATCAATCTCTTCCCTGGAAAAACCAATCATGGTTCCATTAAGGTAGATATTCTCAATTCCGGTATATTCCATATTGAAGCCTGCGCCCAGCTCCAACAGTGCAGAAATTCTTCCATCAATCTCTACATGACCACCGGATGGATTCAAGACTCCGGTAATAATCTTAAGAATCGTAGATTTTCCGGAACCGTTGGTTCCGATTATGCCAACGGTTTCTCCTCTTTTTACATCAAAAGAAACATTATGCAGTGCATAATGTTCCTTATATAATTTCTTTCGTGTCAATCCTAACGATTCCTTCAGTCTGTCTGAAGGTTTATCGTAAAGCTTATATAATTTACTTACATCATCTACTCTAATTGCTACTTCGCTCATATCCTATGCCTTCCTATAATACATCTGCAAAATGAATCTTCAACCGCTTAAATATCATGGTTCCGATACCGAATAATACTGCTGTCAGAAGCCAGAAGTATAAAGTCAGTGGTGCATTTTCCCAGAACCACGCCTTATTAATCAACGCATCCCGGTATCCTGCCACAATATAGTACATCGGATTCAGTTTGAATATGGTAATCAGCACTGGAGATAATTCCATGGTATCAATGTTCCACATAATCGGTGTCATCCACATCCCAACCTGCAGAACAATGTTAATCACCTGTGTTAAATCACGGAAAAAGATTACAATCGCACAGGTTGCATACACGATTCCCAATACCATAATAAACATGGCAAAGGTATAATACACAATCTGCAATGTATATAAATCCGGATAATAGTGATATGCACTATACAGCACCAGCGTAAATACTACGAAGAATACATGTACAAACAGTGCAGATACTACTTTCACAATTGGGAGAATACTTATCTTAAATACAACCTTCTTAACCAGATAGCTATATTCAATCAGTGCATTGGTTCCACCATTTAATGCATCCTGGAAGAAGAACCAAGGCACCAGACCTGCAACCAGCCAGAGTACAAACGGAACATCAATTCCTGCTCTGGTGTTGATTCCTCCAGCCTTTAACCCTTTTTCAAATACGAACCAGTATACCACTACCGTTACAATTGGCTGTATAAATGCCCAGATAATACCAAGGTAGGAACCTGCAAATTTAGTTTTAAAATCATTCTTTGACAAATTCCAGAGCAGCTTTCTGTTCTGATACACTTCTTTCGGAAGAACAATCAGCTTTTTACCTGCTTTTAATGTAACAATAAGAATGATATCTAATACAACACACGCAAGGATTTTAACCAGAAGATACCGAAGCCACAGGCTGTCCTTTACCAGCTTCGCAATTCCCCAGTTCTCTGTATTCCATACCAGGTAAGGATCCTCTTTTTCTGCTGTCAGGTTAATACCGTCTGAAACATTATTCTGTTTTACTTCCTGCAGACGCACTGTTTCTGAAAAAACATTCTGATCTATTACCGCAGTTTTTCCATTACTTTCAACGGTTATGCCGGAAATAGTTGTCTCGGATGCTCCGCTTCCCAAATCAAAGCGAAGATATGAAGCATCTGCCGGCACGGTATATTCTAACGTTTTCTCTGTTCCGACCTTTTTATAATTTACTCCGCTGCTTTGTTCTGCCTTGAAATCATCCGGCATTTTCTGTCCGTCTGTCAGATAGAACATCTCCATATAATTTTCTTCATCGGAAGTAAGTGTTACCTTTACTGTAACCTTCTTCTCACTTAAAGCCGGTTCATATCTGAAAATCAGGATGTTCGCCAATATACCAAACAGTACCACCAGCAGGCTGGCTGCGAGTCTCTTCTTAGACATATCATTTACTCCTTATGTTACTTCAACTGCCTATCAGTCTTTCTTGCAGTTATTCTTATTCTCTGCATATGCCTTGATGCCATGCCATACTTTATCTTTGTCGGATAAAATCAAGTCTGCCTCTGTCATTCCTTCCGGCATCGGCCATTCTACTCCGATATCCGGGTCATTCCACAGAAGTCCGCCCTCATCATTTGGATGATAGAAATCAGTAACTTTATAGCAGAATTCTGCATAATCGCTTAATACGATAAATCCGTGTGCAAAATCCTTTGGAATGAAGAACTGTTTCTTGTTCTCAGCAGACAAAGTAACTCCAAACCATTTTCCAAAGGTTTCAGAACCTTCTCTTAAGTCAACTGCGACGTCAAATACTTCACCGTTTACTACACGCACCAGCTTGTCCTGTGGATAGTTCAACTGGAAATGAAGTCCACGGAGTACACCTTTCTTGGATGCAGACTGGTTGTCCTGTACGAATTCACAGTCAATTCCTGCTTCCTTGAAATCATTATAGTTATAGGTCTCCATAAAGTATCCTCTTGCATCTCCGAATACTGCAGGTTCAATTACTTTTAATCCTTTGATTCCATTACAGTCGTTTGTTACTTTGATTTTTCCCATTTTTCTCTTCCTCGCTTTTATCTTAATTCATATAATGTTTATTGATTACTTTTATTATATTTTGTACATCCTCATGTGCCAAATAAATAAATTTAATTCTGTCTGCTTCTTCCGGCTCAACTATACCAGATTCTTTAATCAGTTTGTCCTCCAGGTCCTGTATCATTTCCTTTAGTGAGATATAGAAATCATGATTAGCATACGCAAAATATTTACATTTTTCCATCATATCCAAAAAGACTCTGTTCAGTTCCTTGTATGAATTGCTCAATCTGCCAGTTTCATCAAACTCCAATCTTGAAGCAGCCTCCGGTATTCGTTCCAAGAAAAAATCTTTAAATATCTGTTCATAATATACAGCCTGAAGATTTGTTGAATTTAATTTCTTTTGTATATAAATTGCAAATCCCGACAATAGAGCTGCTACTACAGACACAATCAATGCTAAAATTGCAATAATATCTGATGTTTCCACTCAATACCCCCCTAAAAGTCAAACATTATAAGTTCTTAATACAGTTCTTATCTTTTCATCCACTTCTTTTCTCTGTGAATGTAGTTCCAATATAGACATTGCTTTTTCTTTCCCAACTTTCTCTGCCAATTCACTGTAAATGCCCTGAATAAAAGAACTGGCTACATCTTCTATAATTTCTGGCAATTCTATTTCATATCTTTCTGTTTCCCGGATTTTATCTTTAAGTTGTTCCTGGTATATTTCCCGTCCATAACGATTACCTGCCAGATTGTTTATTTTTTTATCAAACTGTAATTGAATCTTGTGCGCTTCTTTTACCATTTTATTGTCCCTTCTTATATATAAGTGTAAAGTTATATGTCGTTCCTCTAAAAAAGGTTTCTGTCCTCAGTAATACTCTTTCATCTGGTTTTTGTTGTATAAAGTCATTTTTGTCATTAAAACCAATCCAATTATCCCGATTGTATTCTAACAAATCAGGCAGGAAAAACAATCCCTGATTTCCACTCATAACATAGCAGGAATGGTTCGATGCATACGATTCCAGCGACTTTACCAACTGCGTTAACCCCGTTCCGCCTGTTGCCGTTTCGCCACTTCTTCCCGATATTCCATCCTGAAATGAAGCTATTGTGAAAAAATCCTTTTCATTATATCCTTTGTTTTCAAAAAAGCTTCTGTGGTTTTCGTATGCTTCTACCAGTTTCCCATACCTTTCAGACTCTCCAAAATCTCTTTCCTTTATTTTATGCTCAACATCGTCATATAAACACTTGTTTGAGAAATTCAAAACAACCGTATTTACAGCATAATAATCAGAATCATCACCTTCTATTCCATATGGTTCTTTTGAAACATCTATATCCACCAGGCAATCTGTACCAGCATGTTCTCCCGCATTGTCTGCCAATTCACATATTATGGATGCCAACTCATTGGTTCGTTCACGGTCTATTGGAGCTGTAAGAAAAAAAACTTTTAATTCGGAAAGCAAATTGGAAATCCCGGTTCCACTCGAATGTTTTGCTGTCAGTAATCTTCTAAAATGATTTTCATTTTGTTCAAACACAAACTTTTTCTTCAATATATCTATATTTTCGCTATAATGTATACATTCTCTAATTATGGAATTTCCTATTCCTTCCGTGTCTATCTGTGGTTGTACATTTTTAAATTCTATCCAGGCTTTTATTCCATATCGGACATTTAAATCATACAAAACACACTCCAGTATAATATATGACAATTTATCTTTTGGTTTGAACTCTTCGCAATGAAACCCAAATTCTTTGCATCCTTTTCCATACGTTTTTAGTGCAAATCCGATTTGAGCCAGCATATTTTTTACACTGCTTCCACCAAAAGCATGCCCTTTTAACATAACATGTATAACACCCTTTTTATCTGGTATGCTAAGAATTTTTCTCCTGCTTTCTTCACTATTGTCTCTATATAAAGCTTCACAATTTAACATATTTTACAATCCGTTAGCAACGTCCATCAGATACTGACCATATGCAGTCTTAAGTAATGGCTGCGCCAGCTTCTCTAACTGTGCTTTATCGATGAATCCTCTCTTGTATGCAATCTCTTCGATACAGGAAATATATAATCCCTGACGTTTCTGGAATGCTGCTACGAAGTCTGCTGCATCAAGAAGCATGTCATGGTTTCCGGTATCTAACCATGCAAATCCTCTTCCTAAGGTCTCAACCTGAAGGGTTCCACGGTTCAGATATTCATTGTTAACACTTGTAATTTCAATTTCTCCTCTTGCAGATGGTTTTACATTCTTCGCAATTTCTACCACATCATTGTCATAGAAATAGAGTCCCGGAACTGCATAATTGGATTTTGGCTGAGCCGGTTTTTCTTCAATTGACAATGCTTTACCATTCTCATCAAATTCTACTACACCGTATTCTCTTGGATCTTTTACATAATATCCAAAAATGGTTGCTCCCGACTGGCTCTCTGTACGCTCTGCTGCACTGCGAAGCACTTTAGAGAAGCTCTGTCCATAGAAAATATTATCGCCTAATACCAATGCTACTGCATCGTTTCCAATGAATTTCTCACCGATGATAAATGCATCTGCAAGTCCTCTTGGCTGTTCCTGTACTGCATAAGAGAAAGACATTCCAAGCTGGCTTCCATCCCCTAATAACTCCTCAAATACCGGAAGATCTCTTGGTGTAGAGATAACCAGCACCTCACGGATTCCTGCTAACATCAGTGTAGATAATGGATAATAAATCATTGGTTTGTCATATACCGGCATAATCTGTTTCGATACTGCCTTTGTCAATGGATAAAGTCTTGTTCCGGATCCTCCGGCTAAAATAATACCTTTCATGGAATAATCTCCTCCTTAATCATATTATTTACGTTCTCCAACGCATTCTTTCACTCAATAAATCATTTAATTATAACATATTACATCGTATTTTTCATCTATATTTTCCTTAAGATTTTCTGTAACATTTTTCTTATCATTTCTAATCCAGATACACCCTATTTGGTGCTGATGAAAATGTATAGCATTTCACTCCATGCTCCGAAAGATATTCCAGGGTATCTGCACATCTATATTGTTCCCCTGTATATAGGAAATATGGTGCATCTGCATAAACTGCAGCTGGATGGAATTTTAAATAAAATGATGTTTCAAATCCATTATTTCCATGATGCCCCAGTTGCATATAATCTGCGGTCATCTCTTTCCCGTATTTTTCATATAATTTATCTGCTAACTGTGGATCTTCATAATCAGCCCAAAACAGCATGGACTTTGTCTCTCCTGATATTTTAAAAACAAGCGAACTGCTATTAGGAAGATCAAGATTTCTTTCCACAATCTCCGGTGTATAATCACTATATACCTTCATTGAACTGCTGCCCAGTTTTAATGTATCCCCTTCATGCAGATATTCAACCTGAAATCTGCCCTCCTGACTGAATTTTTGTGTAATATCTAGGAAATTATAGTATGTGTTAATATCATCCACATCTCTGGCAATCTTCTCATAATCCTCTAATGGGAATTCCACGGTATATATATGAGAGATATCTATCTCACTTTCTGTGCTCATAATCTGATTAAATGCTCCCATATGATCAGGATGAGGATGCGTAATAATCCAATTATCCACATGATTATCATGTTCACGAATCACCGTTTCAACTACATCCGCCTCTGCCGGAACTCCACCATCAATTATCGTAAATGAATCCCTATTCTCAATCGTCCAGAAGCTATACTGCGTCTCCGTTCTACTGTCATTTCCATATTGAGTAATAACTGTTTCTCCCGCATTAATTCTATCCTGCACTTCTGAAATACAAGTGTTTTTCCTGTTACATATCAAAAATAAAACAGCTGTACTTCCTAATATCACCAAAACCCTTATCATCACGCCTCGATGTTTCTTCCAGAGCCTAATTACATGCCTATGCAACAAGAGATACAATAATAGTAGTCCTAATGTAGCCAGAGTAATTATAATTCCTGCATATGCCAATGAATCTTTATAGACAATCTGAACATCGTGTTCTCCTGGTTTAATGCTAATTCCAATAAGTCCACCATTTATATTTTGAATGTCTACTTTCGCTCCATCCACATATGCGCTCCATCTATTGTCAAAAAATACCGGAAGGCAAAGCATTGCATCTGAAATATCTTCATTATTTACAGAACCATTCAGTTGTCTTCCATCAAAAATAATATCTGACATAGACTCCTGTTGTAAATTAGAAATATTGATATCCGCATTATCCCCATTTAGTTCTGTTGTACGAATTGCTCCATATTGAGATAAAATTTCTGATTCATTTTCTGTATCTGAAAGATAAAAACCAGCCGTCATTGCATATGCCTTTTGTTCTGAATTCAGCATCTGATATTTATATTTCGAAATTGCATTATGATATAAATATCCAAAGGGCAGTGTCTGATTATTTTGATATATATATACCGCTCCCACCTGTCCTATCAATGAATACCCTGTGGGCACGCCAGTCGTATCCTTTGCCAGCAGATATTTCACGCCAAGCAATGTATTAATATAATAATTATCATATTGAACCATAATATACTTACTCGCCTTTGAATATTCCGCATCTCTGGCAAATGGTATATCATTCAGGTTCATATATTCTGCCACTGAAGCTATTGGCACTGCATTATATGAAGCAACTCCATTGTATCCCTGCTCCATTGCATCATTTAGGAATACCGATATATACGATTTATTCATACGGTACAATGTATCATCATTATTTTGAATATACTTTACCCCTTCAGTAGTTCCATCATGATAAAGTGAATTTTCATACTGCTCTTTTGTTATTGCCGTCCGATTATTCACAATCGGGTACGTTTCTAATAAAATATCCATGCACACCACTAATAACAGAAACACTGAAAACACTCTTTTATTTATTTTCTTTGCCAATAGGAAGAGAATATTGTATAAAGTAACAAAAAATAAAATCTTGACCAAGGCACGTTTACTGATAAGACAATTTCCTATCCATTGATACCCTAGCACACCTGATAACATAAGTAAAAATATTACATCACTAAGCACTAACCATTTCAAAAATCCAATTTTTTCCTTGTTTCGTAATATATCATCCAATGTATAAACGCAAATTATAATCAATGCAATAATATATATATATGTCCAGCGCTGCTTTTCAGCATCAAATGTAACCATTTTTGTAAACATTGGGCAAACCAGCATTACCACACTTACTATAAAGATTTTTATTCTTTTCTTTCGGTTTTCTTTTTTATATATCAGCGCAAAGATTAATGTCATTACAGAAAGCACAGAACACCACAATATTGTTCCTTCATAGTAATTGTATGCACCGGTATATGCATTTCCTATACGCAATAAATTGCTTGATAATAACCTTGCTATGTCTGTAACAAGATACTGTATACTATAAACAGGCTGTAAAGCCGATGTAACTTTCAAATTTGAAAGTCTGCTACTGCTTAAAAATGAACCAAGTGTCGGAGCCAATGTAAATGCACATAAAAAAATTGTTATTATACCCACACGCAGTAAATGTATCAGTTCTTTTCCTACTACTTTCCAAGATGTTTTATTGTAAATACCTCTTACAACTAAATACAGTGCCGAAAAAAAACCGGCCATGTAAAGGAAATAATAACCATCTAATGTAATCAGGCACAATGATACTATCAGACACATTTCCTTCTTCAACCCTTCAAAACTACATGTCAGCAAATAATATGTATATACTATCATCAAACTATATGCACTACCAAAAAGAGGTTGCTGTCCCCATAAACTAATATAACCAGAAAAAGTAAAAAGTAATGCAGCTATTGTACAAATTCTATTGTCCTTTGAGTATATTTTTCCAATGCGGTATCCAAAAATACCCGCAATTAAAGTAGATATGTACATTGCTGCGATATACGCATATGCAATCGCATCAGATGGCAAAAAATATGTAAATAACTCAGATGGATTTATACATGACGTCAACGGTTCATAAGTTCCACCGCCAAGGCCAAACACAAATGAATAATTTCCTAATTCTGCGATCTTACTATTTGCTATAAACGCCGAATATGGATGAATAATTGAAATTGTGTCGAATCCTATATCAGCAAACATAAACAATTTATCACCCCAAATATACTGATGATAAATAATAATAAATAAAATTGTAATACATGCTACCGGCATTAAATATTGTCTTTTTCGCATACTATTTTCCTTCCTAATCTCCGTCAAACTTAAAGTCCAGTATTAATATTTTAATTTACTCACTTTCTGTTTTTCCTTTATATATTTCTTTACATTCGCTCTTAATTGCTATAAACTTATTTTATCTACATTACTATATTGAGGTCAATACAAATGTCTAAATTTAAATATTTTTTAGTACACAGTAACAATATTGATAAAGCCAGTTTTTTTTGGAATATGCTGGGTAGTCTCCTTATGGCTTTCCAGTCTGTCATCATGCTGATGATTATTACAAGGACTCTTAATCTCTATGAAGCTGGTGTCTTTACCCTCGCCTATGCGAGTGCCAATCTTTTCTTAAATATTGGCAAGTATGGTATGCGTAACTTTCAGGTGTCTGACGTAAAGAGGGAATTCTCTTTTAAAGAATATAATTGTTCCAGAGTAATTACTTCTATCCTTATGCTTGTAGTATCTATTATCTACGTTATTGTTGCAAGTACTCAGAATCATTATAGTTCCGATAAAACATGGGTAATTATTTGGATGTGCCTTTTTAAAATTGTGGATTCCATTGAAGATGTGTATCTGGGACTATACCAGCAGAAAAACCGGTTAGACGTTGCTGGAAAGATTCTTACACTTCGAATGGTTATTACTATTTTTATTTTTGGTTTTGGTTTAATTGTTCTGAAAAATCAGCTTTTGTCGCTCGTTATTGCCACCGTTACTACCACCGTTTTACTTATTATCTTTCTCTTGCTTACTTACCCTGATTTTAAAGATAATTGTGAAACTATGCTTCCATCTAATATTGTAAAATTATTAAAAGTATGTTTCCCATTATTTTTGGGATGTTTTCTTGCTTTTTACATTGGAAATGCACCAAAATATGCTATAGATGGAATTCTTAACGACGAACTTCAAGCATGTTACGGATTTATTGCAATGCCAGTCTTTGTCATAGGACTCCTGAATAATTTTATCTTCAGTCCTATGATAGCAAAAATGTCTCTTATGTGGGAACAGAAAGAACGGAAGAACTTTATGCACCTATTTGGTATACAGATTCTTATTATAATAGCCATTACAATAATCTGTGAAATTGGAGCATATTTATTAGGAATTCCCGTACTCTCCGTTCTTTATAACACAGATTTAGCTCCATATAAAATGGAATTACTAGTATTGCTTCTTGGTGGCGGTTTTCTTGCCCTGTCTGGCTTGTTAGTTATAATCATGACCATTATCCGTATTCAGAATAGTCAGGCAATAGGCTATGCCATTGTAGCGGTATGCGCTTACATTTTATCCCCTGTATTTGTAGAACGCTACTCTATTATGGGTGCTTCTACACTATATTTGTTGCTCATGATTTTATTATGTATCATCTTCGGAATTATGCTATTTATCAAATTAAGTAATTTCAAACTATAGACAAATTACTTGCACTTTTCCCTATAGTTTATGCCATATGTTTCTATATCCATTTCGGAATAATATTGCCAAAGTAGTTGTAACACAAAATCCTATAAGCAATAGCAAAAAGTATGCTTTGTTTGCATTATTTGTAACTATATATGGTGATATTTTATAAAGAACAATTGAATGTATCAGGTAAAATTCAAATGATATTGAAGCAAACTTATCTAATAGTCTAGTTCCAAAACTAGTTCCAGCATAATCTATTTTCCAAAAACTGCTATTATAAATAAAAATGCATAATACTATAATATAAATACTTGGAAATATATATTGATAAACTAATAAATACTCTATCTTCTGCGTTCCTCGATAGTATATATCAGAATTAATTATTAAGACGCCAACAAACAATAGCAATGAAAATATTATACTTAGATTATATTTTACTCTCTTATACTCTCTTTCCTCTTTAAGTGTTGAAAAAATGATACCCGCAGTATAAATATCCAAATTCCCATAAAACGGAACATACACCTTTGATGACCAATCAACACCTTTTATATACATTATCAATCGAAAAGTTCCACCCAAAACAATACACAATAAAAGCAATATATATTTTGCTCTTTTATTTTTATAAATATTCTTTAAAATTTTACTTATTATATAACATATAAATGGTGTCAAAAGGTAAAGTTGTGCCAACGTAAAAACAAACCATGTTGCGCCTATGCTAGCTGAAGCTGGATTATTATAATACCGTAATGTCAATATTTTAATTACCACTTCAGGATTTTGCTTCAAAAATTCTGGTTCACCAATAGTTAATGCACAAAAGATAAATATCCAAGTCGGCCAAATCACCTTCAAAAACCTTTTTTTATAAAAATTCCATATACTTTTTAATTCAAAATTATATTTAGTATTTTTTGCTATAAAATTTCCACCATTACAATATCCTGAAATAAAGAAAAAAATCCATACTGCCGCCCATGCTGGAGTTTTAAAAAACCATGTTCCTTTTGAAAAAGAAAACCCGCTCCATTGAGAGCTAAATATTGACGTATGTATAAAGAAAACACACATTGTAGCCATTATTTTAATAAAGTTTATTGGTTCAATTTGTTTTTTCATTTTCCATTTCATCTCACTGCAATCTATTAATCAGCTTTTTCTTTGAATTAATTATTTCTTTACTACTTTTTACAATCACTGCCACCGCTATAAATAAAATTACCAAATTTCCAAGTAATGTTGACCATGATAATGGAAACTTTGCATTTTCTATGTCATACTTACCAAGTGATGGAAGAGCTAATGGTACCTGTATTACCATAAAGGACATTAAAACGCCTATATCCAAACAAGACAATCTTTTTTCTCCATTTTCGTTTAGAAATAGTATTAAAGGTATTGAAAAAAATAATAGCATATACGTATATGACAATTCAGGAACCCATATAATCAATAATACAACCCCAAAGCTTCTTTGCCATTCATGTCTGCAACAAAATATGATTATAAGACAAAAGCAAACCGCACAGACCAATATAACACCTGAATATTTTTCCAAATCAGTTTTGGTAATATTTTCAATGATTTTTATCAAATTATCTAAAGAATAATTTAATCCTGTTCCTTGATTTCCCTGCGAAATATTGGCGCATCTAATTCCATGTAAAAAATCTTTAACACTTTTTATTCCTTCAAAAGCAAAAAACGGCATAATAAAAGTTATAATTCCTAACGCTACCGTAAATACAATTTCTTTTATTCTACTTTTTTTTATCATAAGCAACCCAAATAAAGCCGGGTAAATTTTTATTGATGCTGCTACTGCCAAACATATGTATGCTACAATCCGCAAATATTTTTTTTCAGATTTATATAACGCCACAAAAATCAGTGTTAATGCAAAACTAAGGACAATTATATTTCCTCTTTCTAATGCAAAAATATATGGTCCACTAACAATAATGCTGAATGCGAGAAGTTTCTTTCCAATTTCTTCTCCTTTTATCACATACTGCAGTGCTTCATATGTAAGCCAAACAACAAATATGCTGCATAAAATAAAACCCAATATTGCAGGCATATAATTTCGTAAATAAAAACCATCTGCAGCATCCTGATTAATCGGAATCATATGAAATAAAACTCTCCAAATCAAAAAGCACATAGCTGGATAATTCGAATTATTATTATAAGGATGATCTGCATCATAAAGATTAGCTAACATATTATAATAATCCATATATGTATTATGACAATCACTCACAAAATAATTTGTAAGAATACTACTTCTGAGTAAAACCATTATTCCCCAATACAACAATGTAATTATAATACTCACTATTGCATATATTTGTATTTTGTTCCCTGTTTCTGTTTTCTTAATTTTCATCTTCCAATACTCCATCTAATTTACTTACCAATGCTTTAAAGCATTTTGTCGTTACTATCTGATTCTCCAACAATATTCTACGGATATAATCAATTACCGCACATACACCGAACACAATTAATACAATAACTACGAACCAAATTGCAAATAATGCTGATTTGAAATGAATCTGTGTCCGAACCACTTCATTCCAGAACAAATGCCGAAAGAAATTATGATCATGAATCAACAGTACACCAAATGTACTTGCAGAAATAGTATTAATCATTTTACTCTGAGGAATGTGTATATTTTTAAATAAGTAAAATAAGGCATAGCCACCTATAATAAAGAAAATTGAGGATTCATCTGCTGTTATACCACGTAAAAAGTTTGTTGTCTCACTTACATTCCCCGAATAAGCAGCCACATTTATTACATATACATACAGATAAACCAACAATACAACAGCGAAATCAAACCATTTATTATCTAATAGTACAACCGGATATCGTTTTAGATTCATTGATAAAACATAGCAGAATATAAATAATACTAATTCCGAAGCTATCGGCTGTGTATATCCAGTCCATGTGCCCAGTATCTTTGAGAATATCTGTACCATAAATAAAAATAGCAGCAAATATCTAGCCTGTTTCTTGGTACAATTCTTAGTTGCTTTTAATACAAACGGATAAATTAATAAAAACAAAAGGTACGATGCTGCAAATCCATGGGAATTTCCTGTCATAACAAAGAAACAACTAATAAATCCTTTCCAACTTACGCATCCGCCAAAAAGCCATGTTAGTCCCGTTAAGATTACAGAATAAAATAAGACTTCCAACCAGCATTTCAAAAATCTCTTGGAACTGTTCTTTCCATCTGCAAGAAAATACATGCTAATTGCAATAAAAGCTATAAAACAGATTTTTCCTACTGGTAGAAAAATCAAGCCAAATGTTTTTGGCAAAGAATCACTCTGACCAAGTAATCCTCCATGAACCGCAAAATGATGTGCAACAAGAAAAAGCATACAAACAATACGAAGCAATTCCAAATTAGAGTCTCTGGAAATTCTTCCGTTATTGGCAGTTTTATTTTTTCTTTCTGATATGTATAACAAAAGGCTCAAAATAACAGAAAACATAAACACTACACCAAGTTTCAAAAAATACTCTCTGTTCTTCTGTATAAGATTCCCAGATCTTTCCACCACTTGGATTGTTCCAGCTGGAAATGCAATATTATAGTTTCCATCTTTTGATTGAAAGAGAATTCTTACATTACTTAACTGCTTATCATCAAAATAAAAACATGCAGATTTATATCCCTTACGGACTACCTTTTGTTCAATCAGATACTGTTCTTCCATATTAGATGCATCATATAAAGAAATTGTTGTATCTTCTTTCAGTCTGCTTTCAAACATTAATTCTACTTCATTGATTGTTCCATCATAGCCCCCATAATACAATGCAGCATCCTCCCCTGGTACATATTGTTCTCCATCCCAATAGTATGCGTTCAGCACTGTATCTTCAAATTTTTTCACATCAATCTGTTGTTCCGTATAAAAAATCTGATTACAAAACATAAATAGCCCGGCTATAAACAATATAATTGTAACCAAAATGAACGAACCGATTTCTCTTTTTCCAGTCTTTATATCTTTGTTCATCTTCAATTTCCCTTTTTCGTCCCGTTGTATTAATCTATATGGTAACAGCTCTTATATGCAGATTCCCACTGATTTCTTTTTTTTAATAACTGACATATTATGTCCCTGACAGCGCCTTCTCCTCCTTTATACGGAGAAATATAATCAACAATCTGTTTTATCTCTTCAGTAGAATCACTTGGGCATGCCCGGAAACCTGCCAGCTGCATTGCAGTATAATCATTCAAATCATCGCCTATATAGGCTAGCTCCGACTTCTTAATATTATGTTCTATCAGATATTCTTTGATAAAGCTTACTTTATCAACAACCTCCTGAGCCAATAAATCCACCTGAAGTTCCTTCATCCGTCTTTCAGTTGCCTTACACTTTCTTCCAGTTATAACCATAAGAAAGATGCCACTGGCTTTAGCTGTAAAAAAACCAGCAGCATCTTTCGTATTAAATTTTTTCAATTCATTGCCATTTTCATCATAGTAAATACCACCATCTGTAAGGGTCCCATCTACATCAATAATCATATACCTGATTTTATTATATTTACTATTTCCTTCTGCCTTTGGGACTTCTTTTGCATCTGTATAAAAAGATGTATACATAATTAATTCTCCAATTTACCAATAAGATAATTAACTGCAGTTTTTATCTCTTCTACTTTTACATCATGAACTACAACAAGACTCATGTCCGCTTTCATTAATACTGCTGTCAATGCTGTGCTTGTCTGTTTCTTATCCTTTCGAATTGCAGATATGATTTTGTCCATATCAAAATCAATACTATTTGTATCAATACTAATTATTTTCCACAATACATTTTCAATTCTTTCAACTGTACTTATTGGTATCCAGTTACGTCCTAATGCCACCCGGTTTGCAACAATGGTACCCATTGCCACTGCTGTTCCATGTGGTATAAGATAATTGCTTATGGTTTCAAATGCATGACCAAAAGTATGTGCATAATTTAAATGTATACGAATTCCCCTGTCAAACTCATCTTCTTCAACAAAATCCTTTTTAAACAATAATGAACTTTTCACAAACTCTTCCAGTTTGTATTCATCTCTCTTTAAAAGCTCATCAATATTATCCTCTATATTTTTAATGCCTGTTTCACCATACATGACATTAAATTTCACCACTTCTCCTAATCCGCTCTTAAAATCACGTTC
The DNA here is from genome assembly GCA_900315735.1 of uncultured Lachnospiraceae bacterium. Lineage (GTDB taxonomy): Bacteria > Bacillota > Clostridia > Lachnospirales > Lachnospiraceae > Roseburia_C. The sequence continues at coordinate 41,218 of ONAD01000012.1, forward strand.
AGACAATGTTTTAAAAAACGGTGTACAAATTATAATTTTATCCGGTGGATAAAATGTTCCTAATAAATTTTTGAATTTTTTATAATTCAATGAAGTTTTTCCACCAATGCAACTATCACACGCTGCTAGTAAAGTGGTTGGAATAAATGTCCAATGAATTCCTCTATATAATATATTTGCAACAAATCCTGTTACATCCTGTACAATTCCTCCGCCCAGTGAAATCAGCTTCGCATTTCTTTTTGCTGGAATATTTGTCATAATTTCACAAATTTTTAACGCGGATTCTATTGTTTTATTTTCCTCTGTAGCTTCAAACACATATAACTGTCGTTCCGGAATTTTATTAAATAGTTTTTCCTTATACAGTTCAAATACGTTACTATCTATAACGACAAAAGTATTTTCATCCACATTCAATTCTTCTATCACCGCAAAATTATTATATAAACTTACTTCATAATCTTTTGAACTCGCCTTAATTATCATTTTTCTGCAAATCCTCCATCTACCGTTATCTTCTGTCCTGTCAGATAAGTATTATTCTCACTTCCCAAGAAATATACAACTTCTGCCATCTCTTTTGGTTCTGCCATTCTTCCAATTGGTATATCTTTACTTATCTCTGCTATCTGCTCTTCAGTATTATTTTTATATGTCAGTTCTGTTAATGTAAATCCCGGACACACTGTATTAACCAAAATATTGTATGGAGCTAATTCAACTGCAAGTGTATTTGTAACACCATGAATTCCATTTTTTGTTGCACTATAGACGCATCTTCCGCTTTTTGATACAGTTGCCCATATAGAACCTATATTCACAATTCTTCCGTACTGATGCCGTTTCATCTGTTCCGTAAAGCCACGCAGCAACCGTATAGGAGATATAAGATTAATATTCATCATTGCCTGTAATTCTTCATCTGTTACCTGCGTAATTTCATTTATCTCGTTTATTCCTGCATTATTTATAATAACATCAAAATATTCATTTTGATGTTTTTCAACAAATGCCTCTACAGACTCTGAATTAGACAAATCCATATCTCCTCTTGTCGGTGTAATAACCTGATAACCTTCTGTCTCAAACTTATCTGCAATCGCTTTTCCAATTCCTCTGGATGCTCCTGTTATCAATACTTTTCTCATTGTCATACTCCTCGTATTCTCTTTAATGATGCGTGTTCTATTCACTCCACATTGGAATAATCATTACTTTTTCAAGTTCCTCTCTCGGAAGAAATGGTGCTAAATCCTCCAACGGTGGACTGACTAATGTTCCATCTTCCAGTTTTCTGGTTGCACTTTTTGGTTCAAACTTCTGATTAATGTCTACAAATATTTCACACATTGCATAGCCATGCATATTCAACATTTTATCAACTGCATCCGGAATCTCTTCATTGGATTTTGCAGCCATATATGGGATTCCATATGCCTCTGCAATTTTCTTCATTTCAGGGAAGCTTAAATCTCCACTTTCCGGTCCTACACCTACCTTGGTATATTCCGGAAAAAGGTTTCCTTCCGTTTGTCTCATTGAGTGGTAACCCTGATTATTTACAACAAATATCTTTATCGGAAGCTTATGGAATACAATTGTCTGTAATTCCTGTAAGTTCATCTGAATGCTTCCATCTCCTGTTAAGCAAACTGTATCTTTTTTACCTATTGCAAAGCAACACCCAATTGCCGCTGGCAAATCATACCCCATACTGGCTGCTCCACTATTGCAGATAACTCTTGTATGCTCTTTTATATATAACGCATGCATACATGCTTCCACTGTTCCATTTCCAAGTACAATATACTGGTCTTCCTTTGCGTGGCGGCTAATCTCATTTAAAAAGCAATATGCATTTGCAAGTCCCTCTTTACTGTAATGTTTTTTTTGGACAACCGGATAATTTTGCTTCCATTCCTGACATATAGATAGCCATCCACTATGGCGTTCTAACGGTTTCTGCAATGCTCTGTCGAGTTTTTCCAAAAAATCTTTTGCATCCGCCTGAATAGGCATTTCAACATGTATACTAGGCTTAATCAATTCATATTTATCAATATCAACCATAATGACATAGGCCTCTCTCGCCCAGTTCTTCACATTATAGCCGACCTGTCTGCAGCTCAACCGGCAGCCAACAGACAATACCAAATCAGCATTCTGAATTGCCCAGTTTCCTGCCCGGTCGCCTAATAATCCAGGCATTCCAACAAACAAGTCATTATCATGTGGCATCAAATCACAGGCATCAAATGCAACTGCCACTGGTATTCCCAGTTTTTCTGCTACTTTTCTCATAAGCTGCAATGTATTCGTTGAGTGAATTGCACTTCCAACATTCAACACTGGTCGTTTTGCCTTCTTAACTTTGTCAATAACTGTTGCAATAGTTTTTTCATCCACTACCGGAATCTGTTCTTTAATCTCATTTTCATCAAATTCCACAAATTCTTCAGGATCTATATACCCTCCCTGAACATCAAGTGGAACATCAAGCCAAACTGGACCAGGTCTACCATGTTTTGCCAGATACAAAGCCTTTTGAAGATGGTATTTTACCATTTTAGGATCTATAATCATCTCCGCATACTTTGTCATATGTGCAACCAATGGTGTTATATCGTATTCCTGATCTCCCATCGCTCTTACAGGAATTCCGGCAGCACGTGCCGTTGTTGCATACCGCACCTGCCCACTAATAATAATCATCGGAATGCTATCCAACCATGCCCCCAATACACCTGTTAATGTATTGGTTCCTCCCGGTCCTGTCGTACAGCAAACCATTGGGAGTTCATTTGTTGCCCTAAAGTAACTTTCAGCTGCTATTGCTGCACTCTGCTCATGCTGAACAAATATATTGTTAAGTCCTTCCTGATGTCCAAATGCAACATTCATATGCATTGCTCCACCACCTGGAACCGTAAAATTATATTTAATTCCCTGGTCTACCAAATACTGTGCCATCCAGTCTGCGATTTTTACTTTCATTTCTAATGTCCTCCATTGCTATCCATTATCTCTTTTTTTAATTCACTTTCTTCTTCAAAGTTAATTCTTTCTTCTTCTACAACCATAGGACGTTTTGTCACCTTCGTTAATATTGCTCCGATATATTCACCTATAATACCTATACATGCTAACTGCACTGACCCTATCAGAAAAATACCTATCAGCATTGGTGCTGTTCCCATTTCAAAATCATACCAATGCACAAGTTTAAATATCAAATATACTATTGCCATACAAAAGCTGATTACTGATGTTATAATTCCAACCATCGTTACAATCCGTAATGGTTTCTTTGACATATGTGTTAAACCAGTCATTGCAAAATCAAAATATTTATTGAAATTATAACTCGACGTTCCACTCGTTCTCTCTTGCTGTGTATACTCAACTAAGCACCATTTATAACCCAATTGGGTTACAAGTCCCCTAATATAAGGGTCCGGGTCATTCATCCACTTTATAGTCTGTATTACTTCTTTATCAAACAATCCATATCCTGTAACATTAGTCAGATGCTCTGCTTCCGACAAATTCCGCATTATCTTATAGTATAATTTTCTAATTTGGAACATAACAGGGTTCTCTTTACTTTTTGTTTTCTGTCCTAAAACAACTTTATATCCCTGTTCCCACTTTTCCAAAAAGGCGGGTATCATTTCTGGCGGATCCTGCAAATCACATACAATGCAAATCACAGCGTCTCCTGTACCCTGAAGCATTCCATAACTCCCCGAACGATTTGGTCCAAAATTTTGTGCATTAAAAATAACCTTCACATTCTTATCAGCATCTGCCAGTTCACGCAAAATTACTCTTGTATTATCTGTCGAATAATTATCTATAAAAATATGTTCATATGTATACTGAGGTAATTTTTCAAATTGTTTTTTTACCGCTTCGTATATATTTCTTACATTTCCTTCTTCATTATAACATGGCGTCATTATTGAAATATGCTTCATTCTTTTGTGACTCCTCTATACCACTCTATGGTTTTTCTAACTCCATCTTTAAAATCCACGCTTGGTTCAAATCCAGTGTCATCCACTAATTCCTGTATATCTGCAGTCAGGTTCATGACCTGATTTGGATAATACTCTTTTTCACCCAACCCAATTTCAAGTTCTGGATTAATCACATCTCGAATATCCTTTATATATTCCTTTAAATATCTGCTTTTTCCAGATCCAATTGTATATGCCTTTCCATGTTTTCCATACTTTCCAATAAGATAAAATGCTTTCGAGCAATCACCGCCATATACATAATCCCAAATCTGGTCTCCTTTTGTAAACGACATCCGCTCCCCCTTCAGCATTCCAATAATACTTGACATAACCATTGTATAACTATTATCTCCCGGTCCATAAGTACTAACAATGCGTCCCCAGGACTGTCTCATTCCATACTTTGCACATAATATTGCACTCAATTTTCCAGCTGTGTATTTTGCTATTCCATAACCTGTAATAGGATTCTTTGGTATTTTATCAGACAAGGTTCCCTCAACAAATCCGAATTCAGCCTGAGAACCTGCGCCCACAAAAACGTTGCATTTTAATGCATGAGCTGCGTCCACTGCTTTTAATGTATTTTCCACATTTTTTTCCTGAAGGATTGCATCATCTCTACTATCCCCATATGTCCCATCCCACGCAAAATGATAAAACGTATCATACTCTGTCGCAAGTAGTTCCGGCAGCTTATATAATTCATTAATATCACACTCTACCACATCTAAATTTACATTTTGTGGTAAATTACCTCTTTTTTTAGAATTTGGTCTGCAAACAGCAGTTACATGTAAATCATCCTTTAGCATCTGTTTTATCATTGAAGATCCTATCATTCCGGTGGCTCCGGTCACTATTATATTTTTCATTACTCTTCCTTTCTTATTTTCAATTAGTCAATCCCAATTCTATCAGCCGAGAACTTCTTCCGAATAAAATGACTTTGTCAGAAAATAAACTTCCATTTTTTCTTTCAATTGTTCTATCTTTTCTATTACATATTTATTCAATCTCTCGAATTTTTTTGAGTCAAAATCATATTCCATATATGGCCTTATATAATTTCCCTGTTCGCTGAATATATAACCATCAAATCCTGCAGCAACAACATTTTTAACGCCAAAACGTTGTAACGCATTAAGCAACATCACAAATGAATTATCTATTACCTCAGCATCTTTATCAATCAATGTACTATATTTAAGTACATAGTCAAAGGTTCCACTTGTTTTTGTTACATTTGATGTGGCAATAATTTCTGTTTTATTATTTTCCTGCGACAACGTAGTTGCTAATTGCACATACCTTTTTGCATTACTTAAAAACAGATAATCTATTGGATATTCCGTATCCAGAAAATTAACTGAAATTATAACCGGATTTTTTTCCTTAATATACTGTTCAATTTTATCTTTTTCTTTCGCTATACTCTTTCCTGGGCCAAGTAATAAAATTGATTGACTTGCAATTTGTTCTTTCAGCCTCTGACAGTCTTTTTTATCATCGATATCTATCATCTGATAGTTTCTATAAAGTTCTTCTATATATTTCTGGTCATATAATAATTTTTTTTCACCCTCCAGCTTCCCTAATATCTCATTAATTGATTTTACAGACAATGTCTTCTTATCCATTAAATATGAGACGTAATTAGGATGACAATCATTAGAAGCTGCCAAATAAAAGAACATATTATATCCCCATGTCGCCGGCGAATAAAAATCCATTATATTAGAATCAATTGCTTCCAAAAACTGACTTATATTATAGTTCTTTCCAAGATTATCATTCATATACATTGCAATAAGTTCAATCGGTGCATTTCCTGCACTTTTTCCCATTCCATAAATCGTTCCATCCACCAAAAGCATTCTGTCCGTCACCTGAGACATCATTGTAATACAATTTGCATAACCCATTTGGAAATTATTATGTGCATGATATCCCAATCCTATCTGTGGGTTCAAATTTTTATCCAGCAATTCAAAAAAATGTTTTAAATTATTCTGATGCATCAATCCATATGTGTCTACCATTGAAACAGCATAAGGATTTACTTCATTTGCCAGTCTGACTAGATCCAGCATTTCTTCATCCGAATAACTCGTAACTGAAACAAGCTGTGCAAAAACTTTATATCCTTTTTCCTTAAGTTTTCCACAATATTCAAGAGCCTCTTTACGTAAATGCTTTTTAAAAATAACACGGATTGCATCAAGATACGAATCCTTGCAGTCTTGAATATTATCTAAAGTACAGGTACCATAATCAATCATTCCAACAACACAAGCCTGCTTGCGATCCAATTTACCATAAATTTTTTTAACTGATTCTGTATCCGGCATAATACTTCTATCCATATCAAATGGACGCCTGTCATCCAAAAAGCCCACCTCAATATAGTCCACATTTGAATCAACTAATCGTTCAAATATACTAACAATATTATTATGTCCAAATTTCCAATCATTCACATAACCGCCATCACGTAATGTGCAATCCAGAAGTTTTATTTCTCCCATTTATTTACATTTCCTTTCTCTTTTAAAAAATTCTTTTATCTGCCGTTTCATTTCTGCACATACATCGTCATTATTTAACCAGACTTTTGTCCATTCTACAGTTTTTTCTATTGTCACATCGATATGCCATACTGGACGCCACCCAAATGTTCTTTTTATTTTAGAGCAATCCAGTTTCAAAAAGCTTGCTTCATGAGGCCCGCCGTCATGCTTATTAATCCACGACAAACCTTCTCCCCATTTATAGCAAAATAAATCCACAAGTTCCCCTGTAGTCACGCAATCGCAATCATCTGGTCCCACATTATAGAATCCAGCATATTTTTTATCCTCATATTGTTTCTCCGCAATCATAAGATACATTGCCAATGGTTCTAGCACATGCTGATACGGTCTGGTAGAGTATGGATTACGCACAATAATATTTTCTCCTTTTTGCGCTGCTCTTACACAATCCGGTATAATTCTGTCATTAGCGAAATCACCACCACCGATTACGTTTCCTGCTCTAGCTGTAGAAACGGCAACATCCATATCATTGTAAAAAGAATTAATATAACTATGGGTAACTAATTCAGAACACGACTTACTATTAGAGTATGGGTCATAACCATCCAAAGGTTCATTCTCACGATATCCCCATTCCCATTCTTTGTTTTCATACACCTTATCTGTTGTGATATTCAAGAATGACTTAACACATGGATTTAACCGGACGCACTCGCATATGTTTACAGTTCCCATTACATTAGTCTCATATGTATATACCGGGTCTTTATAAGAATCTCTCACGATTGGCTGCGCTGCCAGATGAAACACGATTTCAGGTTGTGTTTTTTCAAACACCTCCATCAATTTCTTTCTATCTCTTATATCTCCGATAACCGACTCTATATCATTCTCCACATGACTAATAGTAAATAAGTTTGGCTCTGTCGGTGGTTCTAACGAAAAACCGGTCACAACAGCTCCTGCCTCTGCAAGTATCTTGCAGAGCCAGGACCCTTTAAAACCTGTGTGACCGGTAACTAATACTTTTTTATTCTTATAAAATTCTAACATAATATTTTCTATCCGGTTATGCCCGAAATTTCCCTTCCTGTATTTAGAGTTACCACTTCTTCCATGGTGCTTTCCCTGCTTTCCACAAGTGTTCCAGCATGTCTTTTTCACGTTTTGTATCCATACATTGCCAATATCCTTTATGTGAATACGACATTAACTGACCCTCGGCAGCAAGTTTCTCCAGAGGTTCACGTTCAAACACAGTACTATCATCTTTAATATAGTTAAAGATTTCTGGTTCAAGTACCATATATCCTGCATTAATTGGTGTACCATCATTTGCATTCTTTTCTCGAAACGACCTGACGCTATTATCTTCTTCTATATTAAGAACACCCTTTTCCTGTTCTAATAAAATAGAGGTAAGGGTTGCTATTTTACCATGAGATTTATGAAAATTCACCAGTTCTTTAATATCCACATCACACACACCATCTCCATAAGTCATCATAAACGTTTCATTTCCAATATATGGCTGAATTCTTTTTATTCTACCACCTGTCATAGTATTCAGTCCGGTATCCACAACAGTAACCTTCCATGGTTCTGAATGCTGATTATGAACTATCATCTTATTTTCTTGTGTGAAATCAAATGTAACATCTGAAGTATGCAGGAAATAATCTGCAAACCATTCTTTTATCATATGCTGTCTATACCCAGCACAAATCACAAATTCATTATAACCATAGTAGGAATATTCTTTCATAATATGCCATAAAATTGGCTTATCCCCAATTTCTATCATTGGCTTGGGCTTAAATTCTGATTCTTCTGAAATTCTGGTTCCCAGCCCACCTGCTAATATAACAACTTTCATCCTATGTATCCTCACTTTTCTATCATTATATAAAGTAATCTCCATAAATATTATTCTACCAAAATTGTCGTATGCTGTCAATTCCACGGTAACCTTGTAACTCCCAAGAGTTATTTGCTACCATATCTTGTTACTAACCTGCAGAGTCTACCATCAACTGTCTCTTCGAATAATATGATAGTAAAAAGCAGAAAGACTTTTCTCATAGGATAAATCTTTCTGCTTTTTATTATTTCAATTATTAACTTATTTATTACAGCCTATTTGTCTTTATACATATCTGCATAATATTTCTGGTAGTCACCACTGGTTACATTGTTCATCCAGTCTTCATGCTCAAGATACCATGCAATTGTCTTCTTGATACCATCTTTGAACATGGTCTCCGGCTCCCAGCCAATCTCAGCTTTGATTTTGTCCGGAGCGATTGCATAACGTCTGTCATGTCCTTTACGGTCTTCTACGTAAGTGATTAAATCTTTGCTTACATTTGCTTTTCTTGGATCATCATCCGGAAGAATCTCCTGTAAAGTTTCAATAATGATGTTGATAATTTCGATATTACGCTTCTCATTGTGTCCACCGATGTTATAAGTCTGTCCAAGACGTCCCTGCTCCTGAACCATATCGATTCCCTTTGCATGGTCATCTACATATAACCAGTCACGGATGTTCATTCCATCACCATATACCGGGAGTTTCTTTCCGTGTAAAGCATTGTTGATGATTAACGGAATCAGTTTCTCCGGGAACTGGTAAGGTCCGTAGTTATTGGATGTATTGGTAATATTTGCCGGGAAATGATAAGTATCAATATAAGATTTTACTAACATATCAGAAGATGCCTTACTTGCAGAGTATGGGCTGTGTGGCTGATATGGTGTTGTCTCATAGAAGAAGCTCTTTCCATCATCCGGAAGGGAACCATATACTTCGTCTGTGGATACGTGAAGGAATTTCTTACCTTCCTTGAAGCTTCCATCCGGAAGTTCCCATGCTTCTTTTGCACAGTTTAACATAACTGCAGTACCCATTACATTGGTATGAACGAATACTTCAGGGTTTTTGATACTACGGTCAACATGACTCTCTGCCGCGAAATGTACCACGCGGTCAATGTCATTTTCTGCAAACACTTTGCGGATTGCTTCTTTGTCTGTAATATCTGCTTTTACAAATGTATAGTTGTCTCTGTTCTCGATGTCTTTTAAATTTTCCAAGTTTCCTGCATAAGTTAATGCGTCTACATTGATAATACGAATCTCATTGTCGTATTTACGAAACATGTAGTGAATGTAGTTTGAACCAATAAATCCGGCTCCTCCAGTTACTAAATAAGTTCTCATCTTATTCTCCTCCTGATTTAAAAATCGTTTTATTATGGCACAGTCCTCATTTGTTTGTCAACTTTTTAGAAGTTTGTGCACATTTTTGTACATAATTTAACAGCTCTATTCTTTATCCAGTCTTTTCTTTCTCTCTTCGATTGCCTGCAGTTCCATTTCAAAATCCTGCCGGTTCTTCTGTCCAATGGTCTGCAGGATAAGTCCCGAGAAGAATGCCTGGGTTGCTGCCAATATCGTAAAACAGCAAGCAAATAAAGTCGGGAAGTTCGGCACCATTCCGGTCTTTGCATATACTACCAATACCGGTATCAGGAAACCAACTCCAAGAGCAGCCAGTATAAATGCAATAATGCCAAAGAATGACATTGGCTTATAGGTCCGGTACAGTCTTGCAATGGTACGCAGTACCTTAAATCCATCTGAATAGGTATTCAGCTTGGATACACTTCCCTCCGGTCTGTCACGGTACTCAATAATCACATTGTCTACCTGCATATTCTTATCTGCTGCATGAATGCTCATTTCTGTTTCAATTTCAAATCCCTTGGATAATACCGGGAATGATTTTACAAACTGATAACTGAACGCACGATAACCTGTCATAATATCTTTAATATCCGTGTGGAAGAAAAGATTGATAGATTTACGCACCAGGGAATTACCAAAATTGTGGAATGGTCTGGTATTTTCCTGGAAATAAGTAGAAGAAAGTCTGTCTCCTACTACCATGTCTGCTCCATGCTCTAGCACCTGTTTAATCATCTCCGGTGCTGATTCTGCCGGATAGGTATCATCTCCATCTGTCATGATATAACATTCCGCATCAATTTCACGGAACATTCTTCGAATAACATTTCCTTTTCCCTGCTGATATTCATAACGTACGACCGCACCGGCACTTCTTGCGAGCTCGTCCGTTCCATCATTGGAATTATTATCATATACATAAATAACAGCTTCCGGAATTACCCGTTTAAAATCCTCTACTACCTTTACGATTGTTTTACTCTCGTTATAGCAGGGAATCAATACTGCAATTTTATCCATTTTAGCCCCCTTTCGCTTATTTATGCACAAACAGTTTCAGATATACAGATGCCGCAAAACAGCGGAACTTGCGAATCATAACACTGCGTCTGATATCTTTCGGTGTCAGTTTCAAGCGTTCTTTGTTTTTCTCCAGTAAATGCAGATGTTCCTCTACATATACTTTTGTTTTTTCCTTGTTGCCCCCCATAACTTCTCCGGTATTTGAACCTTTTCGCACACGGAAGAAATTCAGTGGTTCGTGTATGATATAAACATCGCCTTCACATGCCAGGGAAACAAAGAAATCATAGTCTAAGATATAGGTATAATCTGTATCAAATCCTCCGATTTTCTCTGCCACATCTCTCCGGAAAGTATTTGCCTGTGGTGCTCCGAAATAATCCTGTGAAAAGAAGCCCTTCCGGCAGATTTCTTTTCCATCTACCAGTCCGCTCTTCTTATAGCGTTTATAAAAGCCTTTTCCTTTTCCATTTAAATCAATCAGCTTGGTATCACTTTCTGCAATCACTGCTGTAGGATTTGCCTCTAAAGCATCTACTTCCCGCTTCAATGCATCCGGTGATAAAATATCATCTGCACAGACAAGCTTTGCATATTTACCGGTGCATAAGGAAAGACAGCGGTTCCAGTTTCCTGACATTCCAAGATTCTTATCATTATGATAAAGCTTAATCCTCTCATCCCCGATTTCCTGAATCAGTTCATAAGTATTATCTTTTGAATTATCATCCACAATTACAAGCTCTATATTCTGATATGTCTGATTTAGAATTGAATCAATCGTATCTTTAATGTATTCCGCATTATTATATGCCGGAATACATACGCTTACTAATGGTTCCATTTTTTCACCTATTATCCCAACAGTTCTTTCATATAGACATCCAGTGCATCCTGCCAGTCTGCCATTACAAAGTCACTGGTAAGCTTAATCATATAATCCTCCAAGATAGAGTATGCCGGTCTGTTAGCGGATGCCGGATTCATCTCTTTGTACTGCTTACTGGTTACATGATTTACTTTTACATTCTTTCCTGCTCTTTTGAAGATTGCTTCTGCGAAATCTGCCCAGTTGGTATCTCCTTCACAGGTTGCATGGAAGGTTCCATAATTCTCTGTGCCTTCCAGATAATGAATCATTTTTGCTAATTCCACTGCGCTGGTAGGTGTTCCCACCTGGTCACAGACTACATTTAATTCATCATGGTTCTCTGCCAATGCCAGCATTGTCTTGACAAAGTTCTTTCCATCTCCATAAAGCCATGCTGTTCTTAAGATAAAATGTTTCTTTGCAAATTCCTTTACAAAGTTTTCACCCTCTAACTTGGTCTTTCCATAAGCACTTACCGGATTTGGTGCATCAAACTCTGTATATGGTCTTGTCCCATTTCCTTCAAAAACATAATCCGTAGATACATGAATCATTTTTGCATCTGCTTCGGTTGCTGCAATACTTAAGTTTCTTGGCCCGATTGCATTAATCTTATATGCAAGATCCCACTGTTCCTCACACTTGTCTACATTGGTATGTGCGGCGCAGTTGATGATAACATCCGGTTTCTCTGCACGTACCAGCTTCAGTACTGCATCTACATCAGTAATATCAAGAGAGACAACTCCTTCTCCTTCTACTACATCTGTGTTGATAAATTCCACATCACTTGCTGCATATTCCTTGCGAATTGCTCTTCCTAACTGTCCATTACATCCAGTTACCAGTATTTTTTTCATCTTTTATTCTCCTAATCCACTTTCTACGGCTTCTACCATTGCCTTTAATGCTTCGTCCTCATCATCACCTTCGCAGACGAATTCGATTTCATCTCCAAATTTGATGCATGCGCCCAGTACGCTTAAAACACTTTTGGCATTAGCGGTATTTCCGCGATAATGAAATGTTACTAACGATTTATACTGCATTGCTTCCTTGCAGAGTATTCCTGCCGGACGCAAATGTAATCCTGTTGGATTCTTTATTTTAACTTTCTGACTTACCATTTCTATTCCCCTCCTGATTACAGCATTGTGTTGGTAATTAATTCAGCCAGCTTCTGTGCTTCTTCTTCAATCTCGCTCTGGTTCTTTCCCTCAATCATAACTCTTACCAGCGGCTCGGTTCCGGATGGACGAATCAGTACCCTTCCTTCCCCATTGAATTTCTCTTCCAATGCCTTGATTGCCTCTGCAATCTCAGTATATTCCATGAATTTTTCTTTCTTGTGATTCGGCACTTTGGCATTCACAAGTGCCTGCGGCAATACTTCCATCACCTCTGCCAGCTCAGATAATTTCCTGCCGGTTTCCTTCATTACCTGTAATAAATGAAGTCCGGAAAGAAGTCCGTCACCGGTTGTATTATCATCTAAAAATATAATATGTCCGGACTGCTCACCCCCGATATTATAGCCATTCTCCAGCATATTTTCAAGGACATATCTGTCTCCGACCTTGGTTTTCTCTACATGGATGCCTTCCCGCTCTCCCATCAGACTGAAGCCAAGATTGGTCATAACGGTTACTACAATGGTATTTTTCTTTAAAGTTCCTTTTTTCTTCATATGGCATCCACAGATTGCCATAAGCTGGTCGCCATCCACCAGGTTACCTTTTTCATCTACCGCAAGCATACGGTCAGCATCGCCATCAAATGCAAGGCCAACGTCTGCTTTTTCATAAACAACCCTTGCCTGAAGTTCTTCCATATGGGTGGAACCGCAGTTGGCATTGATATTGGTTCCATCCGGCTTCGTATGGATAGCAACCAGATCTGCACCCAGGTCTTTTAATGTCTTAACCGATGTATAGTAGGATGCACCCTCTGCACAGTCTATCACAATCTTCATACCGGTCAAATCAACCGGCACACATTTCTTCATGAATTTCACATATTCATCACGCAAATCAAAACGATAGTCAATTCTTCCCACACCGGATCCAATTGGCAGTACAACATCTTTCATATTATTGCGGATCAGCTCTTCGATTTCATCTTCCAACGCATCAGAAAGCTTATATCCGTCTCCATTAAAGAATTTGATTCCGTTAAATTCCATCGGATTATGGGATGCGGAAATCACAACGCCTGCATCTACTTTATGTTTTCTGGTCAGATAGGCAATCGCCGGTGTCGGCATTACCCCTACATAGATTGCATTGGCTCCTACAGAACAGATTCCTGCCATCAGTGCATTGGCAAGCATTCCACCTGAAATTCTTGTATCACATCCTACAATTAATGTCGGCTGATGTTCCTGCTCTTTCGTCAGCACATAGGCACCTGCCTGCCCAAGCTTTGTTGCCAGTTCAATGGTCAGCTCCGCTCCTGCAATACCTCTTACACCATCTGTTCCAAACATTCTGCTCATTTTCTAATCTTCCTCCGAATTTCCATTATTCGTATTATTTCCATTGGTACTGCCCATTCCCGTTTCTGTACCACCATTCGAACCCGTATGGGTTCCATTGTCATTTCCGGTATTCGTGGTATCTGATGTATCTTCTGATTTCTTTGTTATGGTTATCACTGCAGACTGTGTTCCATTTACGGAATATAAGCTGTCATCCAGCTCCAGGGTAACTGTTACGGTATGATTACCTTCTGCCAGTCCTGCTGCATTTACATTTCCCTTAATGCTGTCTGCCATAAGTTTATCCAGATCATTCCGCAGTCCCTTTAAGGTTATTGTAACTGTACTCTCTGCAAAGACCGCTTCATAACCCTCTTTCAGATTCTGAATTGCAATGTTTTCAACCGGTACGCTATAAGATTCTGATACAATCTGCTCCACCACTGCGGTTACTTCAACATTCAGATTGTCAGCATCGACCACCTCTACATCATCCGGCAGATAAGAAGAAATGTTAATTGTCTTCACTACATTGCCAGTTGCATCGCTGATATCCAGCTGGTCTGACGGAATCACAATACTTCCGGCTGCATTCAGCGCTTCCGGTGTTCCCTTTATCGCTATCTTATTCGGATTAATCGTCACTCCGGTGCATACAAATCCATCTGCAACCGTTCCACTCGGTTCAATTTCTACTGAAAGGTTACGGATATTAAGTATCGTAGCCGAAATTGTCACTTTATCAATATTAAAATTCAGCTTTGAGGTGTCTACCGCCTCACCGTTTGCATTATATACAACCGGGACTACACTATCCGTCAAGTCTGCGGATGCACCTGTTACATCAATGGTTGCTTCTACATGATCAATCTGATTCACCACCGATTCCGGTCCGGTTACTTTTAAGATGTTCGGAGATACCCGCACATCTCCCACCGCATAATTCTCAGCTGCATCTCCTACTGTTTTTGCCTTAATAGAAAACTGTGACAGCATCAGATCTTCTACATTTACTTCCATATACTGTGTTTTGCCCTGGAAGTTCACCGCAGACGCATATCGTGTTGCAGTTATCTCAATCGGTACCCGGTATACACCGTCTACCTGCTCAACATTTTCCATATCTGCTACTGCCCGGAAGTCAGTATTGCTCAAGTTCTTCATAACAGAACGCACAGTAGAAACCTTAAAGGTTACCTGCAGATTACTGTCCTTTGCTTCAAAGTATTTGCCCTGCTGTGTCATATAATCCGAATTGGTTATCGTAATAGACGTGGTAAAGTTCTTCGCCTGTGTCGGATCATCAATGTTGACAACAACAAGCCACAGCACAACAGAGAAGAATAATGCTGCAACCTTCAGTCCAAAATTATTCGTCACCAGTTTTGTCAGCTTTTTTAACATTGCGTAACCTCCTCTTCAGTAATTGGAAGCGCTTTGGTTCGATATTGCTGCTCTGGAGAAATTTCAGTTTGCTGCGCAGAAACTCCGCATCCACATTACGGTACAGCTGTCCACCCATCGCAATAGAAACCTTTCCGGTTTCCTCTGATACCACAATTGTAAGAGAATCACTCACTTCACTAATTCCAACTGCTGCACGATGTCTGGTTCCCAGATCCTTGCTCAGTTCCAGGCTGTCAGACAGTGGCAGATAACAGGTTGCAGAGACAACCCTGTCCCCACGTACAATAATAGCTCCGTCATGTAACGGAGTGTTCTTTTCAAATATATTAATCAGAAGCTGGCTTGATACCAGGGAATCCAGCGCAATACCAGTTCTTTCGTATTCTGTCAGCATAATTTCATTTTCTACTACAATCAGGGCTCCGGTCTTCACCTTACCCATCTCATAGCTTGCCTTTACCAGTTCTCCAATCGTATGGTCATTGAAACGTTCCACTCCGTTTTTTCCAAAATCAAAAGAAAAGAGGGATGAAATAAATTTTTTTCGTCCCAATTCTTCCAGTGCTTTCCGGAGCTCCGGCTGGAAGATAACAACGATTGCAATAATTGCTACATTAATCGTCTTCTCTGCTATCCAGAGAATTGTATTCATCTGGAAGATTGCTGCCACAAGTACAAACGCTAAAATCACAAGAATTCCTTTTAACAGCATCCATGCCCTTGTATCCTTAATCCATTTCAGGACGTGATAAAACAGGAACGCAATAATAAGCATTTCTACAATATCAGTCTTTGATACCGTAATGTTCAAAACGCTTACCCACGCCAGATAATTTTCTTTAAAATTTTCCAACACTGTCAAAAATGACTGCACCTGTTCCACTTCCTCTCTGTCTTATTTCAGCAAATCTTCGTCTATATCCATTTCCTCTGCCAATGCTTTGCGGGAAATACGTTCTTTTTCCTCATCCTTGGCTGCGATACGTTTTACCCTTTTCTCCTTGGTTGTAACATAAATCTTCGGTACCGCCTTTACATAATAGTAATATTCATCATCCTCAAACTGTACCCGTTCTGTCCTGCTATAATCCAGGTTAAAGAACAGGAACTGCTGTATCAATGCAATCACCGTAGAAATTACGCCTCCTACAATAATCCAGACGATTTGTCCCTTGATTCCCAGCATTACAAAACCGCTGATCAGCACAGTAAGTCCAATCAGAATACCAGCCAGTGACGCCACTGTCCATGCATAATCTATGGACAGGCGGCGCACTACATAAACCACCAGTAAAATCACAATAAAAGTTGCCAGTACCAGATACATTTCCTTATTTCCCAGCAGCTGGTTGATTGCTACCACCATCTTAGAAGCCGCATTGCT
Source organism: uncultured Lachnospiraceae bacterium (assembly GCA_900315735.1). Classification (GTDB taxonomy): domain Bacteria; phylum Bacillota; class Clostridia; order Lachnospirales; family Lachnospiraceae; genus Roseburia_C. Next base: position 58,190 of record ONAD01000012.1, read on the forward strand.
GTCCTCTTCCACTGCACTTAATACTGCCTCATTTTCCTTTATTCCCTTCAGGAAATAAAACATCACAGTTCCGCTCACAATAGATGCAGCAGATGCCGGTGTCCGCAACAGTCCTGCCGAAATCGGCATGATATACGGGGTATGTAATGCAAATGTTATCGGTGTCAGCACTGCATAATAACCATCTTTTGGTGAAAACCGTAAATACAGCAGTGCGATAACCAGCATAAGAATCAGTCCTACCACGCATACATCCATAGACAGTGCAAATAAATGTGCAGCAATCAGAATGAACGCAAACAACAGGATAGCATTGACCGGAAGAACCGCACATAACAGTGCCAGTACCAGTGTTACCGGAAGTCCGGCCAGTCTGGTCATATAGCCAATATTTTGATTGATCAGCAGAAATACCACTGTTGCCAGAATAAACTTAAGTACCGGCACCACATATATTTCATTTTTTCCAAAAAAGCGGATTAACCGCTCCTTCAGTTCGAGTAAACCCGTCATCCTAAACCTCCCAGTCATCCGTATTAGATATATTTTCTTCCTCACGATACAGACTGCTCACCCTCTTCAGTCTGTTATAATATTCCTTTACCTGTTTTCTCCCCTTCGTATATCTGCGATTATAAATGATATAAGTAATAATCAGATAGGCAGCAAGAAATACCAGATAGACCACAACAACCCGGATGTCGAAGCCAACCAGGTCTATGTTGTTAATTTTCTTTGCCAGATTCTCCATATCACAGAAAAGCCACAGCACAAAAAGAAGTCCAAACGCAATGGTTCCGGCAAAAAAGCTTTTTATCAACTCAATCGCAACATAATCTCTTCTGAAATACTGTGTTGCTTTCTGGCAGGATTTACTTTCTTCGTTCTCGAATTCTGCCAGCTTTGTCATATGTCTGACGCGTTCTTTACTAATCATACTCTGCTCCTAAACAAACTCTCTATAGTATAACATAGATATTATCTTCTGAAAAGAAAAAACTGCCGCCATTCCCCGCGGCAGTTCTTAATCTACAGTTACAGATATCTCATCTTATCTCTTTCTTTTTGTCTCTTATCCACCTGAGGTGCCACCGGTTCTGTCTTTATTACACTCTGGAAATCTGTTTCCATCTTGCGCTTGCATTTCTCACAGAAACGTCCTGTTTTAATAATCGTTCCACATCCTTCACATTCAAGACCCAGTGGTGAATCTTCTGAAAAGACAAGTCTTTCTTCACGCACCCACTGTTTAATCTGTTTTACAGAAACATCATTATCTTCCGATACAACCTGTATCGGAGCATTCGGGTTCTGCCGCAAATATTCTTTTACCTCCTGGAACTTCTCTTCCAGTTTATCTTTGCAGGCTTTACATAACGGTACGCCCCCATAATAATTAAATAATCTTCCGCATCCTTTGCAGTTTCTTACGTCCATTCTTTCTCCTCCTAATGTCCCCTGCCAATGCTAATGCAAAGTACATAAACCTTTTGTATTCCTGATTTCTTTAAACATTCTGCTGCCGCATCCACGGTACTTCCGGTAGTATAAATGTCATCTACAAGCAGAACTTTTCTTAATTGTACTATATTTTGTGCGAATATAAAAGCCTTTTTCAGATTTTTCTTGCGTTCCCGGTCATCAAGTTCCTTCTGGGGTCTGGTATTTATGCAGCGGATTAACAGCTTTTTCTCCACCGGAATTCCGGTTCGCCTTCCGATTTCCTCTGCAAAGAGTTCTGCCTGATTATACCCCCGCTCCCGTCTGCGTTTCCGATGCAGCGGAACCGGAATAATCGCTTCGATGCCAAGCATGGATATCCACCTGCCATACTGTTCATATGCCGCTTTCCCATAAAATGCTGCATATTCTCTCCGGTTGGCATATTTAAACCGGTACAAGGAACGCTGCAGGGCTCCCTGATAGACAAATACTGCTTTTCCCACATCAAAAGAATGTTTCTTCCTGCCGCAGTCACCGCAGTATTCCTTTCTGTCATTTTCCATGGGCTTTCCACACTGCTTGCAGACCGGTTCTTTCACCAGTTCAACCTTTCCTGTGCATCCCGGGCAAAGTTCTCTGTCCGGTGCGATTACTTCATCACACAGCGGGCATCTTCTTGGAAATAATACATCCAGTATGTTCATGTTTTCCTTTCCAAAAACTCTCTTTGCACATATTAACACAGTCCCATTTGCAAAAACATTAACATTCTCTTAATTTTTCCTGATAAAACAGGGATTCATTTCTTGGCTTATTTTTATTGACTTATTTTTCTCTACTTATTATAATTAGACTATTCGAATTAACGCTTTAATGCATAAACGCACAGACGCACGAACGCGTTAAATCAAAAAAATATTACATATTTCAGGAGGAAATTATTATGAAAAAAATGAAGAAATTTCTCTCTCTTTCAGTTGCAGCAGTTCTTGCACTCAGCATGACCGCCTGTGGCTCCAAAGCAGGAGATACCCAAAACGCCGACGCTACAGAGAAAAGTTCATCCAACGCAAAGTACACCGTTGGCATCTGTCAGCTCGTACAGCATGAGGCATTAGATGCTGCAACAAAAGGATTCAAAGACTATCTTACCGAGAAATTAGGTGATGACGTTGTATTTGATGAGCAGAATGCCCAGGGTGATTCCGCAACATGTGCAACTATCGTCAACTCCTTCGTTTCCAAAAACGAAGACCTGATTCTTGCAAATGCAACTGCTCCTCTTCAGTCTGCAGCTGCTGCAACTACAGATATTCCTATTCTTGGAACTTCCGTAACAGATTACGCAACCGCTCTTGACATTTCTGACTGGTCAGGCACAACAGGACGTAACATTTCAGGAACTTCTGACCTGGCTCCTCTTTCCGAGCAGGCAGCTATGTTAAATGAGTTATTCCCGGATGCCAAAAATGTCGGACTGCTTTACTGCTCTGCAGAAGCAAACTCCCAGTATCAGATTGACGTTATCAAAGAAGAATTAGAAAAATTAAATTACACCTGTACTGCTTATTCTTTCGTTGACTCCAACGATATTGCAAGCGTTGTCCAGAGTGCTGTAAACAGCAATGATGTTCTTTACATCCCTACTGATAACACAGCAGCTTCCAATACCGAAGTTATCAACAACATTGCTTCTGAAGCAGGTGTTCCAATCATCGCAGGCGAAGCAGGTATCTGTAAAGGATGTGGCGTTGCAACCTTATCTATCAGCTACTACGACCTTGGATACCAGACAGGTAAAATGGCATACGAAATCTTAGTAAACGGTGCAGACCCATCTACTATGGAAGTTGAATTTGCTCCGGCTGTTACCAAACAGTACAACCCTGACATCTGTGAAAAACTTGGTATCACTGTTCCAGATGATTACGAAGCTTTAGATATGTCTGAGTAATTCATATTTTGAAATTATTTATTTAGAAACCGGAGGAACTTATTGTGGAATTGCAAATTGCTGATTTAATCAATGCTATGCCCGGTGCTGTAGCCCAGGGATTAATCTGGGGCATCATGGCAATCGGTGTATATATCACCTTTAAAATACAGGACGTAGCAGACTTAACTGTAGACGGAACCATGAGTCTTGGTGGTGCTGTCTGTGTTACCATGGTTGCCATGGGACAGAATATCTGGGTAGCCGTTCTGGTGGCTACGCTGTCAGGTATGGTTGCAGGACTTGTTACCGGAATCTTACATACTAAAATGGGAATTCCTGTTATCCTTGCCGGAATCCTGACCCAGCTTGGATTATACTCCATTAACCTTAAAATTCTTGGTGGTAAATCCAATCAGGCAATCAGTGCTGACAAATACAACCTGATTGTATCTTTACGTTATGTAAAGAATGTCGCTTTTTATCAGAATACTATTTTTATCGTTGCAATCTTCGTTATTGTGATTATTGCTATTCTGTACTGGTTCTTCGGTACTGCCAGAGGCTGCTCTATCCGTGCAACCGGATGCAACCCGAATATGAGCCGTGCCCAGGGTATCAATACCAATTTCAATACTGTAATCGGTTTAATGATTTCCAACGGTCTGGTTGGTCTTGCCAGTGCCCTTTACGCACAGTATCAGGGCTTTGCTGATGTCAATGCCGGACGTGGTGCTATCGTAATCGGTCTTGCAGCCGTTATCATCGGTACTGTATTATTTGAAAAGATTTTCCGCAATTTCGCGCTGAAGCTGTTATCCGTAGCCATCGGTGCAGTTATCTACTACGCTGTACTTCAGATTGTTATCTGGGTTGGTCTTGATACCAACTACCTGAAACTTTTGTCAGCCGCAGTGGTTGCTATCTTCCTTGCAGTTCCTTACTGGAAGAAGAAATATTTTTCAAAACCGGTAAAGAAAGGAGTTAAAACCAATGCTTAAAGTTGATCACATTTATAAAACATTTAATCCAGGAACCATCAATGAAAAAACAGCTTTAAATGGTACAACTCTTACTTTAAATGAAGGTGATTTTGTTACCGTTATCGGTGGAAATGGTGCCGGAAAATCTACTATGTTAAATGCTATCGCAGGTGTCTTTCCTGTAGATGAGGGTTCTATCTCTATCGACGGTGTGGATGTTACCAGAATGTCCGAGCACAGACGTGCCCGTTTCTTAGGCCGTGTATTTCAGGATCCTATGATGGGAACTGCCGCTACTATGGGAATTGACGAGAACCTCGCTCTCGCTGCCCGCCGTGGCAAAATCAGAGGTCTCGGAAGCGGTATTACCAAGGCAGAACGTGCTCATTACAAGGAACTGTTAAAAGAACTGGATTTAGGACTGGAAAACCGTCTTACTTCCAAAGTCGGACTGCTTTCCGGTGGTCAGCGTCAGGCTTTAACCCTTCTGATGGCAACCTTAAACCAGCCGAAGCTGCTGCTCTTAGATGAGCATACCGCAGCACTGGACCCTAAGACCGCTGCCAAGGTTCTTACTCTTTCGGATAAAATAGTTGCAGAGCAGAACCTTACCACACTGATGGTAACACACAACATGCGTGATGCTATTGCTCACGGCAACCGTCTGATTATGATGAACGAAGGTCAGGTTATCTTAGATATCTCCGGTGAAGAGAAGAAGAATCTTACCGTAGAAGATTTGTTAGAGAAATTTGAAGAAATCAGCGGCGAAGAGTTTGCCAATGACAAAGCTTTATTATCCAAATAATTTGTTCTGCCGGTTTTTAAATAGAAATACCAAACAGCTTGCTATGTAAGCAAGTTGTCAGATATGCAAAATCCAACCGAAATTCTGTACTTCACAGAATTCCGGTTGGATTTTCTTTATTTCCCGGCAACCGTAAGAAGCTGCCAGGGGCATGTTCTGCAGATTTATGTGGCAAAACACTATCTATACATTTTCTTCCAGTTCTTTTAACCTTGCGCAAAGACCGCTGTATCTGGTCTGCTCTGTAATATTCTGTTCCATCTCATAGAAACACATTTCATTTCCCACAAGCGTTACACACTTTCTCGCACGGGTCACTGCTGTATACAAAAGATTCCGGTTCATTAGCATTCTCGGACCACCCAGCAGGGGAATTACAACTGCCGGATATTCACTACCCTGGGATTTATGTATTGTAATGGCATATGCCAGTTCCAGTTCCTCTAAGATTTTAAAGGAATACTCCACCACCTTGTCTTCATCATAGACTACAGTCATGGTCTCTTTATAATCATTGATTTCACGGATAATTCCCGTATCTCCGTTAAATACGCCAGTTCCGCGGTCAATGGCAAATCCATATTTGCTTAAGACTTCCCATTCCAGCTGATAGTTATTTTTTATCTGCATGACCTTGTCCCCTTCACGGAACACTTTATCACCATACTCTTTTTCTTTCTTATCCGGTGCCGGTGGATTTAAGTATTGCTGCAAGATAGTATTCAACCGTTCTACGCCCAGATTTCCTTTTTTCATCGGAGTCAGCACCTGTATATCATAAGGCTGTGCATCCACGAATTTCGGCAGTTTCTGCATAATCAGCTGCAGCACTACGTTAATAATCACATCTGCATCATACCGCTTCAGGAAAAAGAAATCCATGCTCTTATTATCCAACACAACTTCTTCCCCCCGGTTGATTTTATGGGCATTGACAATAATATCACTCTGGGATGCCTGTCTGAAAATTTTTGTAAGCTGCACCACATGGAACCGTCCGCTGTCGATAATATCCTTTAATACGCTTCCCGGTCCTACACTCGGAAGCTGGTTTACGTCTCCTACCAGAATCAGCCTGGTTCCGGCTACCATTGCCTTTAAAAGAGACTGCATCAGGCTGATATCCACCATAGACATCTCATCGATAATCACAACATCCGTTTCCAGCGGATTTCTTTCATTTCGTTCGAAGCCTACCGCACCTTCCATGCCACCGTTTAATTCCAGCATCCGGTGTATGGTTTTGGCTTCATATCCGGTCATTTCGCTCATTCGCTTTGCAGCTCTTCCGGTAGGCGCCGCCAGGAAAATGTCCAGGCCTTCCAGTTCGAAATATTTGATAATACTGTTAATCGTCGTTGTCTTACCTGTTCCAGGACCTCCGGTGATAATCAGCAGGCCATTCCGCACCGCTTCCGAAACAGCCTCTCTCTGGTGTTCATCCAGTTCCATACCGGTCTGCTTCTCTATTTTATGGATTCGCTGGGTAATCTCTGCATCCGACACATCATAGGCAATATCCAGGTTCTTAAGCATCATAGCTGTATTTACTTCGGTATAATACAGCGGAGCACCATATATCTGAACCTGATCATTTTCCTGTTTCATGATGATTTTCCGCTCTATTGACAAATCTATATACTGCTTTTCGATTGCTTCTTCTGCTACACCCAGAAGTTCTCCTGCCCGCTTTGTCAGTTCTTCCTCCGGTAGAAAGGTATGTCCTTCCCCAGATGCCTGCAAGAGTGTATACAAGATACCGCTTCGGATTCGGAAATCAGAATCTGTATGAATTCCAACTTTCTTAGCAATTTCATCTGCAATCCGAAATCCCACACCGCTGATATCATCTGCCAGCCGATACGGATTCTCCTGAATGATGCCATAGACTTCCTGTCCGTATTCCTTATAGATTTTCACTGCAAGGTTCAGTGTAATTCCATACTGCTGCAAAAATATCATTGCCTGACGCAAATCACGTTTTTCCGAGACCTGATCAGATATTTCCATTGCTTTCCGTTCACTGATTCCCTTTACTTCCGCTAACCGTTCCGGCTCTTCTTCAATAATCCGGAAGGTATCTCCTTTAAATCTTCTTACAATTCTTGCTGCAAGCGCTGCACCTATTCCTTTAATAGCTCCAGAGCCAAGATATCGTTCAATAGACAGTTCATCGGTCGGTTCCTTCTCCACATAACTCTCAGCCTTAAACTGCTTTCCATAGGTTGGATGTGCCGTATACTCACCGGTCACTTCGATATTCTCTCCTTCACTGATTCCAGAAAAAATTCCCACGCAGGTAATCTCCTCTTCTTCGCAAACCAGTACCAGCACCGTATAGCCATTGTCGGCATTTCGATATATGATATGATCTACATAACCGGTTATTGTCTCCATCATCTTTCCTTTCCAACATAAGAGAAGGCTGTCATATGATGACAGCCCCTTTTATCGTCTTTTCCAAATTCTATTCCATATTATAATTACGCTTCATCTGCTCATACAACTGCTGCGCCAGACTGTTGCTTCCGCCACTCTGTTCTACTGACTGGCTTGCCAGTTTCTGAATCATCTCATCCTCAAAATAGTCTGTCATCTGACTCATACTGGCATCCTGGTCTTCATTCTCCGGAATGGTTTTCTTCATTTCCTTATAGACCTGCTCTAAGAAATATGCCTCAAATTCTTTACAGACATCCATCAGTTCGTCATCTGTCGCATTTGACAAATCCGAATTCAGCGTCTTTTCCAGTCCATTGGAACTGTTGCTTGCCTGTGATGCGGTTGTATTCAACAATGTAGAAATATTATCCATTGATATACTCATATCTTATCCTGCCCTCAGAACTATCTTCTTAATGAATTTGCCTGTCCAAGCATCTCATCTGCTGCCTGAATTGCCTTTGAGTTCAATTCGTATGCACGCTGTGCAATAATCATATTAACCATCTCATCTGCCACCTGAACATTGGATGCTTCCAGATAATTCTGGCACACCTTACTTCTGGTCAGTCCAGGAGTAGTCATTTCATTCATCGGATTGCCGGATGCTGCGGTTGCAACCAAAAGGCTTCCGGAATCTTTTTCCAGACCGGATGGATTGGTAAACTGATAAACACCAATCTGTCTGTTCATATCTATTGTATTACCTGCTGCATCTTTATAATAGAATTTTCCATCATTGGATACTTCAATAGATGATGCAACAATATTATCCGGCAGAACAATTTCATTGCCATTCACGTCTAATACCGGAAGTCCGGCCTCATTACAAAGTGTCGTTCCATTAGTTCCAATTGCCCAGTCAAATTTACCATTTCTGGTATAGTAAGTCTGTCCATCTTCTCCACGCACTGAGAAAAATCCTTTTCCTTCCAATGCAAATGCTGTATTGCTGGAATTGGCAATCAATGCTCCATTGGTAAAATCAGATGTAATAGATGCTACTCTGGTTCCCAGTCCTACCTGAACCGGAACCGGCTTCTCATCACCATTTGCAGATGTTGTCTTAGACTGCAGTGTCTGATACAGCAGTGATTTAAATTCCGCCTGTTCTGATTTGTAACCTGTTGTATTTACATTCGATAAGTTATTAGAAATCGAATCAATATTTGTCTGCTGTGCAATCATTCCTGATGCAGCAGTCCACAATGCTCTCATCATAAGCCCTGCGCTCCTTATCTCTCTTGCGCCATCCGTGGCCAGCCTTTTATGAAACATACCTGTTCCCTATCTGTTTATATCGGCTTCTTTTGCATTTTTCTTTAGTACTTTTTATACTTTACCTACATTATTTACGGCTTTATCCAGTGTTGAATCCATCGTCTGGATAATCTTCTGTCCAGCCTCGTAAGCTCTGGTGATTGTAATCATATCTACCATTTCAGATACTACATTAATATTGGAAGCTTCCAATGCACCCTGCTCTACTCTCGCATTCGATGCCACAAGCTGACCGCCATTCACTACATCATAGAGGTTCTCGCCATACTTGCTGATATAATCATAATTATCTACATCTACCACACCAAGTCTTGCAACCACCTGATCATTCTGCATAATGCTTCCATCAGAAAGTACATCAAAATCAAGGTTCGGATTAATCTGAATATAATTCTCTGCGCCAGGATTTCCGGTAGAGGCTCCATTCTGATTCAGCACATAATCACCGTCTTTGGTTACCAGATAGCCCTCTCTGGTCAGTGTAAATGCACCATCCCGGGTAAGTTTCATAGATGTTTCACCATTCTTATTGGTAAATGATACCGCAAAAAATCCATTTCCATCCAATGCCATATCGGTACTTCTGTCTGTCACCTTAAAGCTGCCCTGGCTGAAGTCAGTATACACTTCTCCAATATGCACGCCCATGCTGATATTTCCCAGTACCCGCGGCTGTCCATAATCAGAAGTATCCTTAATCTTAATTGCCAGTGTGTCAGCAAAGGTATGATTTGTCGTACCTTCCTTCTTATATCCGGTTGTGTCGGCATTTGCCAGATTATTTGTCAGAATATCCAGACGGTTCTGTTCGTCTAACATTCCAGTCCATGCGGTATATAATCCTTTTACCATCTACAGTCCTCCCGAAATCTTAATCGTCGTCTCTCTTACCAGCTAAGAATTCTACGAATTTACCTGTACCAATTGCTACACAGGTCATTGGTTCTTCTGCTGTCATTGTATTGATTCCAGTCTTGTCTTCAATCAGTTCTTCCAGTCCTCTAAGCAGTGAACCGCCACCTGTCAGTACAATTCCTCTGTCTGCAACGTCTGCTGCCAGCTCTGGTGGTGTTTTCTCCAGAACGCTGTGCACTGCTTCTACAATCTGTAAGGTCGGCTCTCTTAATGCTTCCTCTGTCTCTTCAGAAGAAACGGTTACTGTCTTAGGAAGTCCTGTTACCAGGTTACGTCCACGGACATCCATCGTTTCCGGCTGTGCCAGTGGGAAACAGGTTCCAATCTTAATCTTAATATCTTCTGCAGTTCTTTCTCCGATCAGAAGATTATGTTTCTTTCTCATATAACGGACAATTGCCTCATCAAAATCATCTCCGGCAATTTTAATTGATGTACTTACTACAGAACCACCCAGTGAAATTACTGCGATATCTGCGGTTCCTCCTCCGATATCTACAATCATGTTTCCACAAGGTCTTGCAATATCAATACCTGCTCCGATTGCTGCTGCAATTGGTTCTTCGATAATTGCAACTTCTCTTGCTCCTGCCTGATAGGTTGCATCTTCTACTGCCTTCTTCTCAACCTCTGTTACGCCGCTCGGTACACAGACGCTTATTCTTGGCTTACGGAAGGTTTTCTTTCCAAGTGCTTTCTGGATAAAGTACTTAATCATCTTCTCTGTTACAGTATAATCAGAAATAACGCCCTGACGAAGTGGTCTTACTGCTACGATATTGCCCGGTGTTCTACCAAGCATCAGTCTTGCCTCTTCACCAATTGCTTTAATCTTGTTTGTATCTCTGTCAAATGCTACTACGGACGGCTCCTTTAATACTACGCCTTTTCCTTTAATATAAACCAATATACTGGCTGTTCCTAAATCAATTCCAATATCTGTTGAAACCATGTCAATGTTTCCCCTTTCATCTGTTTCATTATATGTGGAGTAGCCCATCTCAAAAAAAGGCAGACTACGCATTCAATCATATTCTTACATATATAATCACATTATATACAATAAATGGCATTTTTCAAAGGTTTTTTTCTGTTTTTACTTATTTTTAATGAAATCGCAACATCTTCTTAACTTTCTTTTTCTTTTTCGTTCTCTTAACCTTTAGTTCACAGAATAGTCACAGTTTTTCTATAGTATCTTATATGTACTAGCTATTAAGCTAATATAATTTTTCATAACTCAGCCCTTCGGATGTCCCTCGGGATGTCCGGAGGGTACTCCCCAAGATAGTAACTGCTGAATGGTTCAGCAGTTTTTTTGTGCCTGTAATGTGAAAAGCATATATCCCCAAAAAGAAGGCGCATGTTTTCCCTGTCTGCAAGAGAACATGCACCTTCTTTTCTTTTATAATATATCTTTTGTAATATATCTTTTATAACATTTCTTTTATGAAATATCTTTTGCAATTTTTCTTTCCGGTTACTGCTCCAGATATTTTTTTACATATTGTCCGGTATAGGATTCCGGTACTTTGGCAATCTCTTCCGGCGTTCCCTGGGCAACTACGGTTCCGCCGCCGTCTCCGCCTTCCGGTCCCATATCAATAATATAATCTGCAGTTTTGATTACATCCAGATTATGCTCGATGACAACCACAGTATTACCACCATCCGATAATCTCCGCAGAATCTCAATTAATTTATGGACATCCGCAAAATGAAGTCCGGTTGTCGGCTCATCCAGAATATAAATGGTCTTTCCGGTGCTGCGTTTGCTTAATTCGGTTGCCAGCTTAATTCTCTGTGCTTCACCACCGGATAATTCGGTAGACGGCTGCCCCAGACGGATATAGGATAAGCCTACATCATAAAGTGTCTGTATCTTTCTGGCAATAGAAGGCACATTTTTAAAGAATTCCAGTGCCTCTTCCACTGTCATATTCAGCACATCATAGATACTCTTGCCTTTATATTTCACTTCCAGCGTTTCACGGTTATATCGTTTGCCCTGACACACTTCACACGGAACATATACGTCCGGCAGAAAGTGCATTTCTATCTTAAGAATACCATCACCGGAGCAGGCTTCACACCGGCCGCCTTTCACATTAAAGCTGAATCTTCCCTTCTGGTATCCTCTTGCCTTGGCATCCGGGGTAGACGCAAACAAATCTCTGATCATATCAAATACGCCAGTATAAGTAGCCGGATTGGAACGCGGGGTTCTTCCGATTGGAGACTGGTCAATGTCAATGACCTTATCCAGCTGTTCCAGACCTTCAATATCATCATGTGCACCCGGAATGCATCTTGCCCGGTTTAAATCCCTTGCCAGACGTTTATAAAGGATTTCATTGGTCAGAGAACTCTTTCCGGAGCCGGACACTCCGGTAATGCAGGTCATAATACCCAGAGGAATCTTTACATCAATATTCTTTAAGTTATTCTCTCTTGCACCCTTTACAGTAATAAATCCGGTTGGCTTCCGTCTCTCCTCCGGTACCGGAATCTTGATTCTTCCACTTAAATAGGCACCGGTAATAGAGTTCTTATTTTTCATAATCTCTTCTGCTGTTCCGGTGGCAATGACTTCTCCACCATGTTCGCCGGCTCCCGGTCCGATATCCACAATATAATCTGCCGCACGCATGGTATCTTCATCATGTTCTACTACAATCAATGTGTTTCCAAGGTCTTTTAATCCCTTTAAGGAATTTAAAAGCTTGTCATTATCCCGCTGATGCAGACCGATACTCGGCTCGTCCAGAATATATGCCACACCTACAAGTCCGGAACCAATCTGGGTTGCCAGTCTGATTCGCTGCGCTTCACCACCGGATAAGCTTCCGGTTGCACGGGACAGTGACAGATAATCCAGTCCCACATCCATTAAGAAACCTACACGCGCCCGAATTTCCTTTAATACCTGGTCACCAATCAGATGCTGCTGTTCCGTCAGTTTCATTTCTTTTAAATAAGCATCCAGATTACGGATGGACATTGCTGTTATCTCATAAATATTTTTACCGGAAACTGTTACTGCCAGTGACTCCTTCTTCAGTCTCTGCCCGCCACAGCATTTACATGGTGTAATCCGCATAAATTCCTCATACTGCTGCTTCATGGTATCAGAGCCTGTCTCACGATAGCGGCGTTCCACATTCTTAATCAGGCCTTCAAAAGCAATATCATATACGCCTTCGCCACGCTGTCCTTTATAATAAACCTTTACAGACCTTCCATTGGTTCCATGTATTAACATCTGGCGGATTTCTGCAGGAAGTTCCTTATACGGTGTATCCAGACTGAAGCCGTATTCCTCAGAAAGTGCTTTAAGGATTGCATAGGTAAAGCTCTTCTTATCGGTAGAGGACTGCCAGCCCATTACCTGAATTGCGCCCTCTGCAAGACTCAATCTCTTATCCGGTATCATCAGTTCTTCATCAAATTCCATCTTGTAGCCTAGTCCAAAACATTCCGGGCAGGCTCCGAATGGATTGTTAAAAGAAAAGCTTCTCGGTTCAATTTCATCGATACTGATTCCACAGTCCGGACAGGAAAAGCTCTGGGAAAACTGCATGGTTTCTCCATCAATAACATCTACCATCAGAAGCCCGTTGGAGAGATCCAGCACATTTTCGATGGAATCTGTCAGACGCTTTTCAATGCCTTCCTTTACTACCAGACGGTCCACTACGATTTCAATGTTGTGCTTCTTATTTTTATCCAGTTTAATTTCTTCCGTCAGCTCATAGGTATTTCCATCCACCTGCACTCTCACATAGCCGCTTCGTTTTGCCCGCTCAAAGAGCTTCTGGTGTTCACCCTTTCTTCCACGGACTACCGGTGCTAAAAGCTGTATCTTGGTACGCTCCGGCAGTTTCATAATCTGGTCTACCATCTGGTCTACGGTCTGCTTCTTAATCTCCTTGCCGCAGTTCGGACAGTGCGGAATTCCAATTCGTGCATAGAGCAGACGGAAATAATCATAAATCTCTGTTACGGTTCCTACAGTAGATCTCGGGTTACGGTTTGTGGATTTCTGGTCAATGGAAATAGCCGGAGACAGGCCTTCGATTTTCTCTACATTCGGCTTCTCCATCTGTCCTAAGAACTGTCTTGCATAAGAAGACAGGCTCTCCATGTAGCGTCGCTGTCCCTCTGCATAAATCGTATCAAACGCCAGTGAAGATTTACCGGAACCACTGAGTCCTGTCAGTACCACAAACTCATCTCTTGGTATATCCACATCAATATGCTTTAAATTATGTTCGCTTGCACCACGAATCTTGATATATTTTCTCTCTTTCTTTGCCACTTTTTCTTCCTCTTTCTTTTCCTTACAAATCGCGAAGCATCTTCTTTAACTCAATTAACTTATCACGATATTCCGCCGCAACCTCAAAATTCAGCTCTGCTGCAGCATGGTTCATCTTCTTCTGAATATCTGCAATCAGCTTCTCCAGTTCCTTCTTATCCATGGATTCCGGATCTTTCTTGAATTCCATTTCATTCTTGGCTACCTTCTTGGAAATACTGATTAACTCACGGACAGATTTCTGAATGGTAGTCGGTGTAATGCCATGCTCTTCATTGTATTTCTGCTGAATCTCCCGGCGGCGTTTTGTCTCATCAATGGCAACCCGCATGGAGTCTGTAATCTTATCTGCATACATGATAACATGACCCTCACTGTTTCTGGCTGCCCGTCCGATGGTCTGAATCAGCGAAGTCTCGGAACGTAAGAAGCCTTCTTTATCTGCATCAATAATTGCTACCAGTGTAATTTCCGGTATATCAAGTCCCTCTCGTAAAAGGTTGATTCCCACCAGCACATCAAATACATCCAACCGCAAATCACGGATAATCTCTGCCCTCTCCAAGGTATCGATATCCGAATGCAGGTATTTCACGCGGATACCCACTTCACGCATATATTCTGTCAAATCCTCTGCCATCTTCTTGGTCAGCGTCGTTACCAGTACCTTATGTCCTGCAGCAGTCTCTTTGTTGACCTCTCCAATCAAGTCATCAATCTGGCCTTCTACCGGACGTACTTCCACATCCGGGTCTAAAAGTCCTGTCGGTCTAATAATCTGCTCTACCCGCAAAAGTTCATGTTCGTCCTCATAAACATTTGGCGTTGCAGATACAAACAACATCTGGTCTATCTGGCTTTCAAACTCTTCAAAATTCATCGGCCGGTTATCTTTTGCTGACGGCAGGCGGAAGCCATAATCCACAAGCGTTGTCTTTCTGGACTGGTCTCCTGCATACATTCCACGAATCTGTGGAATCGTAATATGGGACTCATCTACCATAATCAGGAAGTCATCCGGGAAATAATCAATCAGTGTTAGTGGTCTCGAACCTGCCGGCTGTCCGGATAAATGTCTGGAATAGTTTTCGATTCCACTGCAGAAACCGGTCTCTTTTAACATCTCAATATCAAAATTCGTCCGCTCTGCAATTCGCTGTGCCTCTAAAAGCTTATCTTCTCCCTTAAAGTATTTTACCCGTTCTTCCAACTCTGCTTCAATGGTATCGCATGCCCGCAGGATTTTCTCTCTTGGCACTACATAATGGGATGCCGGGAAAATGCTGATATGATTAAGACTGTTCTTAATCTCACCGGTCAATACATCAATCTCTGTAATCCGGTCAATTTCATCTCCGAAGAATTCTACCCGGATGGCAGTCTCTCCACGGTCTGCCGGGAAAATCTCCAAAACATCGCCCCGTACCCGGAAAGTTCCTCGCTGAAAATCCATGTCATTTCTTGTATACTGTATATCAATCAACTGCCGGATAACATCATCACGATCCCGTTCCATGCCCGGCCGCAGGGATACCATCATCTTCTGGAAGTTCTCCGGCTCACCCAGTCCATAGATACAGGATACACTGGAAACTACAATAACATCCCGCCGTTCTGTCAGTGCTGCTGTAGCAGACAGACGCAGTTTATCAATCTCATCATTTACGGAAGAATCCTTTGCAATATAAGTATCTGTGGATGGCACATAAGCCTCCGGCTGGTAGTAATCGTAATAGGAAACAAAATACTCCACCGCATTCTCCGGGAAAAACTCTTTAAATTCTCCATAGAGCTGCGCCGCCAGCGTCTTATTATGTGAAATAATCAAAGTCGGTTTATTCATCTGGGCAATGACATTTGCCATGGTAAATGTCTTACCGGAACCAGTTACACCTAACAGTGTTTCAAACTGATTACCTTCTTTAAATCCCTTCACCAGCTTCTCAATTGCCTGAGGCTGGTCTCCGGTCGGTTTATATTTGGAAACTAATTTAAAATGATCCACTCAATTTCTCCTCTATTCACTCACTCTGCCTTTAGTATTACCACTTTTCTCCGCTCATTATAGCACCCCATAACAAAAAAGTACAGAACAAAATCGAATGTTTGTTCTGTACTCATTTTTACTCTGTTACTTTTTATTCTATTTTTTATTTCATTTTCTCTTCTGATGACTGCCAGAGCTTTAGAAGTCTTTCTTAATCTCTGCTACCAGTTCATCCAGCTGTTCTAACTGCTCATTCTTTAATGAAGATTTAATACTTACCTTAGGTTCAATAATCTTCATATCTTTCATTTCCGCGATCTTATCTGCCATCTGCTTTCCTGCTGTTGCTGCCCAGGTACCATTATCTAAAATTGCAACGGTACGTTTCTGTACTGCAAGTGCTTTCATGTCATTTAAGAAGTTCTCCATAACCGGATAAACATTTCCATTATAAGTCGGGGCTGCCAGTACAATATGACTGCAGCGGAATGCTTCTGAAATCAAGGTAGAAACATGTGTATTGGACACATCATATACTGCAATATTGTGAATGCCTGCTTCTGCCAGCTTCGCAGCAAGCACATTGGCAAGGTTCTCTGTATTACCATACATAGATGCATAAGCAATCATAACTGCCTTTTCTTCCGGCTCGTAGCTGCTCCAGGTATTGTATTTATCCAGAATGTAGCCAAGGTTGGAACGCCAGATTGGACCATGCAGTGGACAGATAATGGAAATATCAAGTCCTGCTGCTTTCTTTAAGGTTGTCTGAACCGGTCCGCCATATTTTCCAACAATGTTGGTATAATAACGTCTTGCGTCATCCAACCAGTCGCGGTCGAAATCAATTTCATCATCAAAAATGGTTCCGTTCAATGCACCGAAGGTTCCGAATGCATCTGCTGAGAATAAAACTTTATCTGTTTCATCATAGGTTACCATTACTTCCGGCCAGTGTACCATCGGTGCCATCACAAAGTGAAGGGTATGTTTTCCGGTATTTAATGTCTCGCCTTCTTTCACGGTAACGGAACGGTCTGCAATATCAAAGGTATAGAACTGCTGTATCATGCCAAAGGTCTTGGCATTTCCCACAACCTTTACTTCCGGATATCGTCTTACGATTTCTTCAATTAACGCACAGTGATCCGGTTCCATATGGTTTACAATCATGTAATCCAGGTTTCTTCCATCCAGTGCAAATTCCAGATTCTCTAAAAACTGTCCTGCAATAGAACGGTCTACGGTATCTAATAATACTGTTTTTTCATCTTTTAAAAGATAGGAATTATAGGATACACCTCTTGGAATCGGGAAAATGTTTTCAAATAAAGCAAGTCTTCTGTCACTTCCACCAATCCAGATTATGTCTTCTGTTACTTTTCTTGTGCAATGCATCTGTTTTCCTCCCTTTGTCGTATTTGTTATTATAATTCAATTTAATTATTATAAGTTGATTTAATTTTTAGTGTTTTTGTTCCTAAGCTTTTCTTCCACAGCACTGTTTATATTTCTTACCGCTTCCGCACGGACATGGGTCATTTGGGTAAACCTTTGCTGCCGCACGTCTCTTCGGTGCACCCTGTGCTGTCTCATCCTTATTGGTTCCGGTTACTTTTGCAACCTGTTCTCTTTCTACCTTCTGCTCTACTCTGACATGGAATAACAGGCGGACGGTATCTTCCTGAATACTGTTAATCATCTCTTCGAACATATCATAACCGCTCATCTTGTACTCTACCAGCGGGTCTCTCTGTCCATATGCCTGTAAACCGATACCCTGACGTAACTGATCCATATCATCGATATGATCCATCCACTTACGGTCAATAACTTTCAGTAAGATAACACGTTCTAATTCACGTACAGCTTCCGGCTCCGGGAACTCTGCTTCTTTCTCTTCGTAGAGTTTTACAGCCTGTTCTTTTAAAGCATGTTTTAATTTCTTCTGATCTTTGTATTCTTTTGCCTGTTCCGGTGTCACCTGCTGAAGTGGAATAATTGGAATCAGTAACTGGTTCAGTTCATTGATATCCCATTCCTCCGGTGGTAAATCCGGTGAAATACAGGTATCTACTGTATTTTCCACTCTGTCGGTAATCATTTTATAGATAACATCGCGCATGCTCTCGCCATTTAATACGCGAAGACGCTCTGCATAGATAATCTCTCTCTGGTCATTCATAACCTGGTCATATTCTAACAGGTTCTTACGAATTCCAAAGTTGTTACCCTCAATCTTCTTCTGGGCTTTTTCAATTGCACTGGTCAGCATCTTATGCTGAATCTGCTCACCTTCCGGCACACCCAGAGCATTAAACATGCTAAGCAGCTTTTCAGAACCGAACAGACGCATCAAATCGTCTTCCAGAGAAATGAAGAACTGGGATTCTCCCGGATCTCCCTGACGACCGGAACGTCCACGCAGCTGATTATCAATACGTCTGGATTCATGACGCTCTGTACCGATGATTTTCAGACCACCGGCTTCTTTTGCTTCATCATCCAGCTTAATATCAGTACCACGACCAGCCATGTTGGTTGCGATGGTTACCGCACCGTGTACACCGGCCTGTGCTACGATTTCTGCCTCTAATTCATGGAATTTTGCATTCAAAACTTTGTGCGGAATACCACGTTTATTTAACATGGAGCTTACCAGCTCGGAAGTATCGATATTGATGGTACCAACCAGAACCGGCTGTCCCTTCTTGTATGCTTCCTCTACTTCATCCACAACTGCATGGAATTTTTCCTTCTTAGTCTTATAAACAGCATCCTCTTTATCCACACGGATAACCGGTCTGTTGGTAGGAATCTCGATAACGTCCATGCCATAGATGTCACGGAACTCTTTTTCCTCAGTCAAAGCAGTACCTGTCATACCTGCTTTCTTATCATATTTATTAAAGAAGTTCTGGAAAGTAATATTTGCAAGAGTCTTGCTCTCACGTTTTACTTTTACATGCTCTTTTGCTTCAATTGCCTGATGTAAACCATCGGAATAACGACGCCCCGGCATGATACGTCCGGTAAATTCGTCTACGATTAATACCTGATCATCTTTTACTACATAATCCTGGTCACGGAACATCAGATTGTGCGCACGCAGTGCTAAAATAATATTATGCTGAATCTCAAGATTATCCGGATCTGCAAGGTTGTCAATATGGAAGAACTGCTCTACTTTCTTCACACCTTCTAAGGTCAGGTTGACTACCTTATCCTTCTCATTTACCACAAAGTCTCCATCTTCTTCGATTTCCACTCCCATGATAGCATCCATCTTGGTGTATTCTTTCTGGTCTTCACCACGTTTCATCTGTCTTGCCAGAATATCACATGCCTCATAAATGCTGGTGGATTTGCCACTCTGTCCGGAAATGATAAGCGGTGTTCTTGCCTCATCAATCAATACAGAGTCGACCTCGTCGATAATTGCAAAATGAAGTCCACGCTGCACTAACTGTTCCTTGTAAATTACCATGTTATCACGCAGGTAATCGAATCCCAATTCATTATTTGTGATATAAGTAATGTCGCAGTTATATGCATCCTGACGTTCCTTATTGTCCATGCCATTAAATACAACACCAACGGTCAGTCCTAAGAACTCATGAACCTGTCCCATCCACTCAGCATCACGCTTTGCCAGGTATTCATTGACAGTTACAACATGTACACCTTTTCCTTCCAATGCATTTAAGTATGCCGGCAGGGTTGATACCAATGTCTTTCCTTCACCGGTCTTCATCTCAGCGATACGTCCCTGATGCAGGATAATACCACCAATTAACTGAACACGGTAATGCTCCATTCCAAGCACTCTCTTTGCTGCCTCACGAACGGTTGCATATGCTTCCGGAAGCAAATCATCCAATGTCTCGCCATCAGCAAGCCTCTTTTTGAATTCTTTTGTCTTATCCTTTAACTGCTCGTCAGTCAGCTCCTGCATGGCAGGACGATAAGACTCTATCTTATCTATAAGCGGATAAATTCTTTTTAATTCTCTTTCGCTATGTGTTCCAAAGATTTTTTCTATTGCTTTCATATAATGCTCCTATCCATAATTTTGCTTACGCAACTATAAAATATTGTACCACTATCTGCCCTTCTTCACAATATCTAATCCAATGAACGATTTATAAACTTTTTGTTAAATCAGTGGACTTTTTGCAAACAGATGCTATAATAGGCAAAGATTGAACAGGCGATTGCAAAATGGAAAATGCGATATGACTTATTTTCAGTGAAGAAAGGCTCCCCTTCTTTTCAGATATGAAATATTATAATTCTAAGCATTTTATTTTTCTTTCTGCTATATTGACTGTCTTTCCAATGTTTAACAAGAATTTCAGGACTGTTCGCCGGAGTGCGGATGCCTTGGCAAAACTGCTAGGGGCACTTGGAAGTTCGCCGGCAACCGGCAACACTGGCACAGGGATGTGCCAGTGAGGTGTATCTGAACATGGATGTGAATATACACCGGTTGCCAGACGTAATAGGAACTTTATCGAAATTCCTAGTGCCCCTTGCGGGTTTGGTGTCGCATCCGCAACCGACGGACAGTCCGGAAATTCCATGTCAAAGCAAGCGGAAAGACAGTCTGCAATCAAGAAAAATAAAGTGCTAAGAATTATAAGATATTTCATATCTATAAAAAAGAAGGGACGTCTTTCTCCCTGAAAATCACTTCACAAATGTATTATTTTTCATTTTGCAATCGCCTGGCAACAAGTCCAAGTATAGAAAGGAGTTTCTTATGCATTACACATATAAGACAAAAGGAACCTGTTCCACCCAGATTGATTTGGATTTAGAAGGAAATGTTTTAAAACATGTAACCTTTACCAACGGATGTAACGGTAATTTAAAAGCTATTTCTTCTTTAGTAGAAGGATTAACGGTAGAAGAAGTAGAAGAAAAATTAAAGGGAATCACCTGCGGATTTAAATCCACTTCCTGTGGTGACCAGCTTGCGCAGGCATGCTTAGCAGCCCTTGAAGTGCAGAAAAAAGAATCATAACATGGAAAGGGCATCATCTAAATTCTCTTAAGATGATGCCCTTTCATACTATTTCGTCCATTGGACTTTTACCTCATTTCGTATATTTCGTCTTCAATCCCTAAACCCTTCCTCCTGAATCCGTTCGCTTCTGAGTCCTGTTGGACTGGAACCATATCTTTACGTTGCCGTTCTGATTCTCCATCCACTTTTCTTTTGTATTTACCTCAGGTTTTCCTTCCGATTCTGAATCCATGAACTGAATCTGATTTTATTATTTATTATGTCAGGTTTCATAATATCTGTCAGCTCTGCATTGGACCGTACCTTCCTTTCTTACTATTGCGTTTCTCTTCGTCTAAACGCTTGTCCGATTCTGATTTAATATCCTGGTGGTATCGACCTCCTCTTACATTATTATGAGTTTGTTCCTTCTCTTTCTGGTGGAATCTCCTCCTTACTTTGTTTCCGTTCATTTGTTTCTTTTGATGATTTGATTATATCTAACTATAGTTCATTTGTCAACACTATTTTTAGAATTTTCTTAATTATTTTTCGTATTTACTTTATTATATTACATATATTGTGTAAATTATCTGAATTTTCAGTTTTATTTAAATTGTTAAAACAACTACAAGAAACATATGTAATTACAATCTGTCTGCGATGCCATTTCCTATTCGCTGATTTTCCACTCTACCTGGGCACTTTCTTCCTTCTGAAGAGAAAGCAGAAGAGTAAATAACTGATGAATGGTCTCCATCAATTTCTGGCTTGGAAGAATTGCATACTGGGCCAGCCGTTCCAAATCAAAATAGCGGACATTCGGATCCGGCAGGAATACCATGTTGGTGCTCCGCACTTCTTCTCCACAAGTCTCAATATTTTCATAAGTAATCATTACAAATTCATTTCCATGCTCTTCGCAGGAATAGGCTGTATAACACTCATCTACTACCCACTGCTTTCCGTCGGCTTCTACAACCGGCTTTTCGGATTCCTCTTTATATTCGCTGGTCTTCATCTCAACATTCCAGTGCTGCTTTCCTTCTTTGGTTCTCTCATATAAATGCTCTAATGTGCTGTTTAAAAATTCTGGTGTCATTTTTTGCTGTCTCCTTCTATTTACTATTGTTTTTGTTCTGTACTTTTATGTTGTGGCTGTCCGCAGTTGCATTCGGACAGCCTCGGTTATTTTTGTCCTGTTTTTCTATTATAACACAGCCGCTTCTGCTGTGAAACCATAAGAAACAATACTTTTTAATGCCTTTTCTTTAACGAAGCCCGGATTCCTTTGCCTCTGTTTCCAGTCCGTTGGCAAAATAATCCGCCATGGCAATAATCTGCCGCTGGATATTCCAGAATGTCTGTAAATCTTTTTCATAATTGCCGGCAAGCCGCTCACTGATTTCCTGTCCGGTCAGGTCTATGTGCATACGGAACATTTCTTTTAATACACTTTCTTCATATTCCGGTGTTGCAGATGCCAAAAGCTCTGCAATGCGGTCTGCATTTTCGTTTAACCGGCGTACCTGCTCCTCCGTATCCTTTGCTCTTCCTTCTTTTTTCTGGGTGATCAGTCCACCGGTAAGCTCTACATGCCGCACCAGCAAATCTCTGAGGCTGTGCACCGTATTTTCCGGATAATATCTGCCGAAAAGGTCTGCTATTTCCTCTGCATTGTCAATTAATGCAGTAACCAGTTCCTGCTGATCCGGCAAATCCGCTGCCATGCTGACCAAAAGCATCCGGAGCAGATAGGTATGATTCAGCCATGCCATCCGCATCAGTTCTTTTAAATTTCCTTTTCCATTGTTATTGGAAATCCCGGAATCTCCTGTATTTCCCGGCATTTCCGGTCTTGTGTATTCTCTGCCCGGGCATATTTCTATCTTCATTCCAATCTGTAAATTGTAAGGATTTATCCTTGGATTGCTTAAAATAATAGAGGATACCGTCGTCTTATACTGCCGGGAAAGTTTGTATAATGTATCCCCCGCTTCCACGGTATGTTCGATTGAATTGCTGCAGTTCACGCTGACCTCTTCCCATTCTTTCTT
The DNA here is from genome assembly GCA_900315735.1 of uncultured Lachnospiraceae bacterium. Taxonomy (GTDB): domain Bacteria; phylum Bacillota; class Clostridia; order Lachnospirales; family Lachnospiraceae; genus Roseburia_C. Next base: position 81,365 of record ONAD01000012.1, read on the forward strand.
ACTTTCGTATTAGTTTATGTCAAAAATGTTGATTGGTTCCCTGATTTGCTCTTGTCAAGGAATGCGATTGCGTATACAGTAAGGGAAAAGCATGTTTTTGCGAGGTGTATTATGTCCATTAAAATATTCGTTATGACCCACAAACAATTTGAAGCTCCCACCGATTCCATGTATGTTCCTCTGCAGGTCGGACATGCAATTTCTCCGGAATTGGGCTATCTTGCAGATGATACCGGAGATAATATTTCCCGGAAAAACAAAAGTTTCTGCGAGCTGACCGGCATTTACTGGCTCTGGAAAAATTACCATGCCTGCGATTATATCGGCATCTGTCATTACCGCCGCTATCTCATAAATAGACAGGGGCTTATTTTCACGGAAAAAGAGCTGATGCGGCTGCTTCAGAATCATGACATGATCACACCAAAGCTTCTGACTTTAAATACTTCTTATTTTGATGGTTTCAGTCAGAACCATCACCAGAAGGATCTGCTGATTACTGAGCAGGTCATTTCTGAAAAATACCCGGACTATGTGCCTGTTTTTCACCATATGGTTCATGATGTACATACTTATTTTGGGAATATTTTCATTACTTCAAAGGAACGATTTGATGCCTACTGTGAATGGCTGTTTGACATTCTCTTTGAAGTGGAGTGCCGGGTCGATATCAGCAGCTATGATAATTACTGTAAGCGGTTGTTTGGATTCCTGTCGGAGTTTCTGCTGACCGTCTACATTGCGAAGCAGAATCTCTCCACCTATGAATGTATGGTGGGGATGTCCGATGAAAAGCATGAAACAAGAATGCTCCGGGAATCTCTGGCAAAATGTTTTGCGGATGGCGACTACCAGAAAGCCCAGTCCATTTTCATGGAAAGCTATGCGAAACGCCCGGACATTCTGATGGAAGCTTCTGATATTACCGGTGAACTGCACCTTTGCATGCAGGTAATTTCTACCTGTTCCTTTGAACAGGAACTTTATGGGCACAACCTTTTAGATATGATTCATGATTATCATTCCCTGATGGAATTCTGCCACCGGTTAAATGAAATTGTAAATCATTTTCTTACAGGGACAGAGTCTGCCGCTGATATTTCATGGCTCAAAAAATCCACTGCTCTCTCTCCGAAAGCAGTGGATATAGCGATTCAAATGTTCTGTTCTGATGAGGACTTAAAAGAGAAAGTATTTTCAAAAATCTGTTCCCATCTCAAAGATTTTTGAATTCCGGCTTCTTCCTTCTAATCTGCTCATCTTTCCGGTCTCACCTGTTTCTACTGGCAGGCTGCCACAGAAACGGTCCGGCATCCCGGTGAAATAATTTCACAATGGTCAGAGAATGTTACGGTCATTCCCTCTTTTTCAAAAAATGCTTCAATTGCCGCTTTGAGCATACCCTCTTTACCATCACATGCACAAAATCCTAACGGTTCTACAACGGCTGTCTCCGCATCATGAAAGCTAATACGGTATGGCAGGCGTTGTTCATGTAACGCTGCATTCAGGTGTGCAATCTGGTTATAAGTAAATTCCTGTCTCATGAGCACCCCTCCTCTACGGTCGTATGACAACTCTCTCGTATTACTTTTGGTTATATATATTATAACTCAATTTTCTGAAAATAGGAAGTAAAATGTATTTACTTTCTGTTATATTTCCATTACCATATTAGTATATTAAATAGGTAATTGCGAAACAAGTTCGCAATCTTGATACAACACAAGGAAGAGTTTGTGTCAATGCATAAATTCCTAGATGAAGCGAGTTCTTTAGTTTTTA
>ONAD01000020.1 GCA_900315735.1 uncultured Lachnospiraceae bacterium
CCCTCCTTGGATTTTTGTCTAGTCAACTTCAATCCTAACACAGGATCCAGGTGCTTTCATTATGTCTATTTAATTTTCCTACAAAAACTTTACCCTACGGCTTTTATAATATAGGTATTCAGCCAGTAAACATCTGGCAATTCCATGACACTGAAAAGGAGGGGCATTATGAGCCGGATTATCTTTCATATTGATGTCAATTCCGCTTATTTAAGCTGGAGTGCTGTCGACCGCTTAGAGCACGGCGAGACTTTGGATATCCGCACCGTACCGGCAATTATCGGCGGTGACTCTGCCACAAGACATGGTGTGGTTCTTGCCAAATCTGTGCCAGCCAAAGCCTATAAGATTGTCACCGGTGAACCGGTTGCCAACGCTTTGCGTAAATGTCCTACCCTTATGCTGGTTCCACCGAATCATGCCATGTACCACGAGAAAAGTCATGCACTTATGGAACTTTTACACACATATACGGATGATATTGAACAGCTTTCCGTAGATGAATGCTTTCTGGACTTTACGCCCATTGCCCACCGGTATGAATCTCCCCTTGCAGCAGCCAAAATTATTTCCGCAGATATTAAATCACGATTTGGTTTTACGGTTAATATTGGAATTGCTCCCAATAAGCTTCTGGCAAAGATGGCAAGTGATTTTACCAAGCCTGACCGGATTCATACTCTTTTTCCGGATGAAATTGCCACCAAAATGTGGCCGCTTCCAGTGGATGATCTCTACATGGTCGGACATTCCAGTGCCACCCGGCTGAAAGCCCTCGGCATCCGTACCATCGGAGAACTTGCTGCCACTGACCCGGATTATCTCCGTCAGGAATTCAAAAGCCATGGCACACTGATGTGGGAATATGCCAACGGAATCGGCGATGACCATGTGCATTCTACCAAAAGAGAAGCCAAAGGTATCGGTAATTCCACCACTTTAAAAGAGGACGTCCGTACCTTAGACGATGCAAAAAAGGTTCTGCTCTCTCTTGCAGAATCCGTATCTATGCGTCTTCGGAAAGAAAAAATGTTAGCCCAGAGCATCACGGTAGAAATCCGCTACCATGATTTTACCAATACTTCCCACCAGTGCAGTCTCCTCTCTGCAACCAATACTACAGATGCCATTTATAAAACTGCTGTTTCTCTTTTCCAGCAGCTCTGGAATAACGAACCTGTCCGGCTTCTTGGCATCCGTACCAGCCGCCTGCTGCCTGAGGATGCGCCGGTGCAGCTTTCTATTTTTGATTATGCAACCGATGCTCCGGCTTCCGGCAAAGTCTCCTCCGCTAGACTTTCTGGCAGCGCCCCAACTTCCGGGAGACTTCCCTCTGAGAAAGTTTCCTCCGGGAAAATTTCTTCTGCGAAATCTTCCTCCGGCAGCCCGCTCCAGGATAGCAATAAAAAAAGCTACACCCAGATGCCTTCTGCCAATAAGCAAAAGCAACTGGATGCAGCGATTGATTCTATTCGGAAGCGGTTTGGGTCGAAGGCTCTTGTCCGAGGGAGTTTTCTTCCGTCTCCTGAGTCGGATCCGAAAAAGAACCGTCCATCGGACTGACACTTGAGATTGCATAATAGAATAATGGATCCGGGAGTTCATCCTTATATCCATTTTCGTTCAATATAAACCGGAAGGTTGTGTTTCTGCTTCCCTCTGCATCGCTATAGGTTAAGAGGGATGCGGTTACAAGATAACTTCCGTCATCCTGGGCAATCCAGTCATCAAGCTGCGCCTGTACCGTCGTATTCTCACCATAAGGCAGCTGAAATGCGCCTTTGTCTATGATATAACTCTTACTTTCATTCTCATAGCGGATTGCAGTATCTGAAAGACTTGCCGGTATTTCCGGCACAGAAGAATCTGTAGCAAACATCGCCTGTGCAAATTCCTCTACCACATATTTCTTAACCGTAAGCGTTCCGTCTTCATTTCTTGTTATACTTCCATCTGCTTCCCGAAGATAGCTGTATTTTATCAGTGCTGTCACCAGATAATTCCAATAACTTTCTGCGGAATCTGCCGGATATGCCAGCGTCACGCTGCCATTCTGATATTCCATCACAACATCTAACAACGGCAGGATACTCTGCTGCTCTAACGAGAAATAAAACGGTGACTGGGTGTCTTCTTCATCCACATACTGCATATCTACGGACTCTTCCCCGCCAATCTCCGGCTGCTGGGTATCTTCTACTGTCTCGTCTTCTTTCTTACAACCGGAAAGAAGCAGGCTTCCTGCCAGAAGAAAGGTAAGTAAAAGTACGCATTTTTTTCCTTTTTTCGTGGTTCTCATCGTGCATTTCTCCTTCCGTATACATAAGTTGCAAAATAAATGATGGCTGCGATAATCACAATCATCGGACCGGTTGCAACATTGGTAAAATAGGAAATCATCAGTCCAAGCAATCCCGAAAACAGGGAAAAGATAACGGAAAACAAATGATATTCCCGCATATTCACCGAAATATTCCGGCTTGCTGCTGCCGGAAGAATCAGCAGTGCATTGATGATTAAAATTCCAATCCATTTAATCGAAAGCATAACGATTAATGCAATAAAAATTGCAAAAATATTTTCAATCAGTTTTACCCGGATTCCACGGCTCTTTGCCAATGCCCGGTGCAGACTTACCGCATTTAATTTATTAAATGCCACGCCCCAGAAAATCAGGGTTGCTGCAAAAATCAGAATCAGATAAATAATTTCCTTTTTGGAAATGCTTAAAACATCGCCTACCAAAAGGCTGGAATATTTGCTGAAATTGCCGCCCTTTGATAAAATAGCCAGTCCTACCGCAATACTTGCGGAAGAAAAGACGGAGATAATCGTATCTCTGGATGCCGATGCCTTACTGCTGATATAGTTTAATAACAATGCAAAAATCACGGCAAAAACAATCATGGATAAGGTCGTATCCGCAACGCCCATCACGACACCGAGGGCAATTCCCGTCAATGCGGAGTGACCTAATGCATCCGAGAAAAATGCCATCTTGTTATTTACAATCATGGTTCCAAGGATTCCAAACAATGGCGTGATAATCAGGATTGCGATAAATGCATTCCGCATAAATCCATAAGACCACCATGCAGTAAAAAATTCTATCATCCCCGCACCTCCATATCTGTAAAGACCTGTTTGAAGGCATCACTGGCATAGACTTCCTTTGGTGTTCCCTGAGTCAGCACTTTGCCATCTATGAGGACCACATGGTCTGCATATTTTCTTACATAATCAAGGTCATGGGAAATCAATAATACTGCCAGATCAAAATTTTCTTTCAGATATTCAATATTCCGGTAAAATAATTCCATTCCGTTCTGGTCGATACCGGACACCGGCTCATCTAAAAGCAGCAGATTCGGTTCATCCATCACTGCCATGGAAAGAAGTACACGCTGTAATTCTCCACCGGAAAGATTGCATACCTGTTTATCAATCAAATGCTCCGCTTCAAACATTTTTAAGCCTTCTTTGATTTCCTGATATAACTTCTTACTCTTATATAAAAATACCGGACGGTTGGACTGATAGCTTGCAATCATATCATAGACACTCACCGGAGTGGATTTCTCGATATTCAGATTCTGCGGTACATAGCCAATCTTAAGTTTCTGGATATGACCATTCTCCCTGTCCTTAAATTCAATGCTTCCTGTGTGTGGAATGTCATTTAAAATTGCCCGGATTAAAGTTGATTTTCCTGCTCCGTTCCGACCAATCAGTACCGTCAGTGTTCCACAATGAATATGCAGATTCACATCTGACAATATCTGCTGTTCTCCAATAGTAACACCCAGATGGTTGATCCGGATACAATGCAGTCCACATGGTTTTACTATTTTTCTCATTCTGCAAAAGCCTCCTTCAGCAGTTCCATATTATGTCTCATTGCATCAAGATAGCTGTCCTTTTCATACGCCCCGCGGGTTAAGGTATCAAGATAACATACTTTCGCATCGGTCTCCCGTTCTACCGTATCTCCCATATCTTTGCCATAGAGTTCTTCTGCCAGCACCACTGATATATCATTCTTTTCAATGGCTCCCATCACATCTGCCACTTCACCGGCACTGACCTGACGCTCCTCATCCAAATCCATGGTATAGGAAATCTCCATATCGTAGTCCTCTGCCACATAGGCATAGGCTTCATGGAAAATAACAATATGCTTTCCTGCTAATTCTTCCTTTAAGGACTGCTGCTCTCTCTCTAAATCCTCAAGCTTTGCCAGATACTCCTTTACATTGCTTTCATAGGCATCCTGATGCTTCGGATCTATCCTGCAAAGACCTTCTAAAATATTTTCCACCTGCTGTTTATATAACGCAATGCTCATCCATGCATGGGCATTCACATCCCCGTGATTGTGTCCATCTTCATGAGTATCCTCGGCATCTCCGTGGATATGCTCCTCTGCTGCATCTTCATGGGCATCTCCGTGAGCATGTTCCTCTCCTTCCTCCTCTTCGGACAAAAGATTAAGTCCCTCGCAGGCATTTACAATGGAAAGATTCTTATAATCTGCTGCCACATCCGATAAAAAAGATTCGATTCCGCCGCCATTTACAATAAACACATCTGCACCGGAAAGGAGCTTCATGTCTGCCGGAGTCAGCTGGTAATCGTGAAGGCAGCCGGTCTGCGGCTCACTGAGATTCTGCAAATCCACACCCGGAGTGTCTCCGATGACATTCATTGCTGCAATATACATCGGATAAAAGGATGTTACTACCGTAAGTTCACTATCCTGCTGCTTTGTCTCTTCTTTTACATATAATTGCGTCAGTCCTGCTCCGGCTAATAAAAGCACCAACAGAAGAACCGTTACAAATACATATTTATTCTTCATAGCCAACAGCCTCATCCATAATCTGCCAGATTTCTTCCCTGCCCTGTTTGGTTACAGCGGAAAATGGAACAATTACAGTTCCCGGTTTTACTTTCAGTCCTTCTTTTACTGCTTTGATGCATTTTTGCACCTGGCTTCTCTTCAGCTTGTCCAGCTTCGTTGCTACGATAATCGGGTCAAAGCCCTGATGGATAATCCAGTCATACATCAGTTTATCATTGGCAGACGGGTCGTGTCTGATATCAATTAATAAGAATACCCGGCGCAGCTGCTTTGAAGTATGCAGATAATTTTCAATCATCTTACCCCATTTTGCTTTCTCGCTCTCTGCCACTTTTGCATAACCATACCCCGGTAAATCCACCAGATACATGGCATCATTGATATTATAGAAATTAATGGTCTGTGTCTTTCCCGGCTGTGCAGAAGTTCTTGCAAGGGATTTCCGGTTCATCAGTGCATTAATTAATGATGACTTTCCGACATTGGATTTTCCTGCAAATGCCACCTCCGGCAACGTATTCTCCGGAAGCTTACTGGTAACGCCACACACCGTTTCTAAGTTTACTTCTTTTATAACCATTTTCTGCTCCTTTACTGCTCTTTTACAAAAGCAACCTTTAAGATATCTTCCATGGTATCTGCATAGACAATTTCCAGATCCTTTTTTATCTCTGCCGAGAGTTCCTCGATATCTTTTTCATTTTTTCGCGGTACACAGACTGTCCGGATACCGGCATTTTTTGCTGCTAATGTCTTCTCTTTTAATCCACCAATCGGAAGCACTCTGCCGCGGAGGGTAATCTCTCCTGTCATGGCAACATCGGCACGCACCTTTTTCCCGGTAATGGCAGAAAGCATTGCGGTTGCCATGGTAACACCGGCGGACGGTCCATCCTTTGGTACGGCTCCTTCCGGAATGTGGATATGTATATCATGTCTGGTAAAGAAATCGTCCGGTATCTGATACTGCTCACTGGCAGAACGGATATAACTGATTCCAGCCTGTGCAGACTCTTTCATGACATCGCCAAGCTGTCCTGTCAGTTTAAATTCACCTTTTCCCGGCATTACATTTACTTCGATTTCTAATGTATCACCACCGACACTGGTCCATGCCAGTCCCCGGACAATACCGACCTCGTCCTTCTCATTCTTCTTATCAAAGGTATATTTCTCTTTGCCAAGATAATGCTCTAAATTTCTTGTACTTATAGTAACTTTCTTTTTCTTACCTTCGTATATCTCTCTTGCGGCTTTTCTGCAGATCTCACCGATTTTACGCTCTAAATTACGCACACTGGCTTCTCTTGTATAGCCGCGAATCAGCTGCTCAATGGCACCATTTTGAAATGTAAGCTCGGATTCCTTTAAGCCATTCTTCTCAATCTGCTTTGCTATAAGATGCTCTTTTGCAATGTGTGCCTTTTCATTTTCCGTATAACTGCTTACCTCAATCAGCTCCATACGGTCTAAAAGAGGTCTTGGTATTGTCTGTACGGAATTGGCTGTCGCAATAAATAATACTTCGGCCAAATCTACCGGAAGCTCCACATAGTGGTCCCTGAAATGACTGTTCTGCTCATTGTCCAATACTTCCAGCAGCGCAGAAGATGTATCTCCTTTATAATCACTGCTTACCTTGTCAATCTCATCTAAAAGCATCAGCGGATTCTTTACTCCGGCACTCTTTAAACCGTTGATAATTCTGCCCGGCATTGCCCCCACATAGGTCTTTCTGTGTCCGCGAATCTCTGCTTCATCCCGGACTCCGCCGAGACAGATTCTGACATACTTTTTATTTAAAGCCTTTGCCACAGAACGGGCAATGCTGGTCTTACCGGTTCCCGGTGGTCCCACCAGACAGATAATCGGGCTTTCTCCCTTATTGGTCAGATTTCGGACTGCTAAGAATTCCAGCATACGCTCTTTTACCTTTTCCAGTCCGTAGTGGTCTTCGTCTAAGATTTTTTCCGCATTGGCTAAATCTTTATTGTCCTTAGAAGCCTTATTCCATGGCAGTTCCAGCAATGTCTCAATATAGCCCCGGCTGACTGCACTTTCAGAAGAACTGGAAGCGATATTTTTAAAACGCTCAATCTCTTTTTTAATTCGCTCTTTGACCGTCTTATCCGCTTTCAGCTTCTTCACTTCCTCTAAAAAGTGTTCCGCATCGGACTGTGTATTATCCTCACCTAATTCTTCCCGAATCAGCTTCATCTGTTCCCGCAGTAAATATTCCTTCTGATTCTTATCTACGCGTTCTTTTACCTTCGCCTGAAACTCATTTTTCAAGGAAATGACTTCTACTTCATTCAGTAAAATTGCCATTAAAGTCTCATACTGGGAAGTGAGGTCTACTGCCTCTAAGATTTTCTGTTTCTGGGTATAATAAAGCGGCAGATTGTATGCAACCTGCTGCATCAGAGTTCCCACGTCCTGCTGTTCTTCTACCTGACGTAAGAATTCTTTACTCATATGTCCATTGGCTTTTTGATATTTCAGTACGGTTTCTTTGATGCAGCGAAGCATTGCTTCCTTCGCTTCCGGCATCAGATCTTCCTCCTCTGCCGTTTTTTCATCAAAAAGGATAACTTCTGCCATCAGATACTTCTCCTGTGACAGAAAAGAGGCTAACTCGCCTCTTTCCAATCCTTCTACCAAAACACGCACGATTTCATTTGGCATCTTTATTACCTGTTTTACTTCAGCAATGACACCAATCTGATATAAATCATCCTGGGTCGGCTCCTCTACGGAAGCATCCTGCTGTGTAATCAGAAATATTTTCTGGTCTCCACCCATTGCCTCTTCTACGGCATGAATGGAACGTTCCCTGCTAATATCAAAATGAGCCACCATTCCCGGCAGAATGGTCATTCCACGAAGTGCTACTGCCGGTAAATGAATTACTGTCCTGCTCATCTTTTTCTCCTCATTTATGCGTTATGATATTCTATCTTCGCTTTCTTGTCTTCTACAGTTTCTTTGGTAATGGTGCATTTTACAATGCTCTCATCGGAAGGAATCTGATACATCAAATCCATCATGGTATCTTCCATGATTGCACGAAGTCCACGGGCACCGGTCTTACGGGCTAAAGATTTCTCTGCAATTGCTTCTACTGCATCATCTTCGAATTCCAGCTCTACGCCGTCGATTTCAAACAGTTTCTTATACTGCTTAATCAGGGAATTCTTCGGCTCCTTTAAGATACGGATTAATGCTTCCTTATCCAACTGCTCTAAGGATACATTTACCGGAACACGTCCGATAAACTCCGGAATCAGACCGAATTTGATAAAGTCTCCCGGAAGAACCTGTTTTAAGACTTCGCTTAAATTACGCTCGGTACGGTCTGCAATATCTGCATTAAAACCGATGGATTTCTGATCCATACGCTGCTCGATAATCTTCTCTAATCCATCAAATGCTCCACCGCAGATAAATAAAATATTGGTGGTATCAATCTGGATTAACTCCTGCTGTGGATGCTTTCTTCCACCCTGTGGCGGAACAGAAGCCATGGTTCCCTCTAAGATTTTTAACAATGCCTGCTGTACACCTTCACCGGATACATCTCTGGTGATGGATACATTTTCGGATTTCTTGGTAATCTTATCAATCTCATCGATGTAAATGATTCCACACTGAGCACGCTCAATATTGTAATCTGCTGCCTGAATCAGTTTCAGAAGGATATTCTCTACATCTTCACCGACATATCCTGCCTCAGTTAATGTGGTGGCATCTGCAATGGCAAACGGTACATTTAAGACTCTTGCCAGTGTCTGTGCCAGAAGTGTCTTACCGGAACCGGTCGGTCCTAACATCAGAATGTTACTCTTCTGCAATTCCACATCATTCATATCTACATCAGAAGTAATTCTCTTATAGTGATTATATACTGCCACGGAAAGGACTTTCTTTGCTTCGTCCTGACCGATTACATATTCATCTAAGAATTTCTTCATTTCTTCCGGTTTAATCAGGTTGATTTCTTCTAAATCTTCCTTTCCTTTTCCGGAAGTCTCCTCATCTTCGAATTCCTCCTCTATGATTTCTGCACAGATATCCACGCATTCATCACAGATATAAGCACCGTTTGGTCCTGCAATCAGCTTGCGCACCTGATCCTGTGATTTTCCGCAAAAGGAACATCTGATTTTGTCCTCGCTATTTCTTCCTGCCATCTTTCCACCTCGATTATTTCCATCTATCTTTTCTAAATCTTTCGTAAAAAAGGTAAAGGCTGCCCGTAGTCGAATTCCGCATATGTGCTTCGGATAATCCGCCCAGAGACAGCCTCTTTCTTATTTCTCTTATCTTGCTGTAATTACACCGTCAATCAGGCCATACTCCTTTGCCTCTTCTGCGGACATGTAATAGTCACGCTCTGTATCTGCGGCAATTACATCATATGGCTTTCCGGTATTTGCAGCTAAAATCTCGTTCAAACGTTTCTTGGTCTTTAAGATATTCTCTGCTGCAATCTGAATCTCAGTTGCCTGTCCTTTTGCTCCACCGGAAGGCTGATGTATCATAATCTCTGCATTTGGTAATGCAAATCTCTTTCCCTTTGTTCCACCGGATAACAGGAACGCACCCATGCTGGCTGCAAGTCCGATACAAATTGTAGATACATCACATTTGATATACTGCATGGTATCATAAATTGCCAATCCGCCTGTTACAATTCCACCCGGAGAATTGATGTATAACTGAATGTCTTTTCCCGGATCTTCGGACTCTAAGAATAAAAGCTGTGCCACTACCAGGCTGGCTGTGGTCTCATTTACCTCTTCACCAAGGAAAATAATTCTATCCTTTAATAATCTGGAGTATATGTCGTAACTACGCTCTCCTCTGCTGGTCTGTTCAATGACATAAGGTACTAAACTCATATGATAACCTCCATTTCTACCATACATTCTGCTGCAAATTTATCTCTTGTTTAAGCGACTTGCGTAAAACAGACCGACCTGATTCCAAGTCAGTCTGTTTCTTTACACGCTTCTCTTATGCTTCTGCGTTAGCTGCTGCTTCTGCTTCTTTTTCTTTCTTAGTCTTAGCTTTTGCTCTTTCTTTTACGTTGTCCATGATGAACTGAACTGCTTTTTCAATTGCGATATCACGTTTCATGGATTCTTTCTCAGCATCGCCAACATACTCTTTAAGCTTATCAGCTTCCATTCCGTATGCTTTTGCCATCTTCTCGATTTCAGCGTTTACATCATCTTCTGTAATCTCGAAGTTTTCTTCTTTTGCAATCTGCTCTAATACTAAGCTGCTCTGGATTCTTGTTAATGCTTCCGGACGAACCTGCTCTTTCATCTTGTCCATAGTCATTCCGGAGAACTGCATATACTGGTCAAAGCTTAATCCCTGCTGAGCAAGTCTCTGAGCGAATTCCTGAATCATGTTCTGTACCTGAGTATCAATCATTGCATCCGGGATTTCCATCTCAGATTTCTCGATAATCTTCTTGATTGCTTCGTCCTCTTTGGTACGTTTTGCATTGTTCTCTTTGGTCTCTTCTAAGTTCTTCTTAACGCTCTCTTTGTACTCTTCTAAGGTTTCGAACTCAGAAACATCAGATGCGAACTCATCATTTAACTCTGGAAGTTCTTTTGTCTTAATCTCGTTAATCTTAACTTTGAATACTGCAGGTTTTCCAGCTAAGTCTTCTGCATGATATTCTGCCGGGAATGTAACGTTTACTTCTACCTCATCGCCAGCGTTCTTTCCTACTAACTGATCTTCGAATGTATCGATGAAGGAATGGGAACCGATCTCTAATGGATGATTCTCTCCTTTTCCACCTTCAAATGCAACACCGTCTACGAATCCTTCGTAGTCGATAACTGCTGTATCACCTTCTGCAACAGGTCTGTCTGTTACAGTTACAGTTCTTGCATTGTTATTTCTTTCTCTCTCTAATGCTTCTGCAACTTCTTCATCAGATACGGATGTATCAATCTTTGTTACAGTTACGCCATTGTATTTACCAAGTTTAACTTCTGGTCTCTTTGCAACTTCTGCTGTAAAGATGAAAGGTTTTCCTTTTTCTAACTGAACTACATCAACAGTTGGCTGGGAAACGATATCTACACCGCTCTCATCGATTGCTGCCGGATAAGCTTCCTGCATCATGATATTTGCAGCATCTTCATAGAAGATTTCCGGGCCATACATTTTCTCTACCATAGCCATTGGAACTTTTCCTTTACGGAATCCAGGGATGCTGATTTTGTTTTTCTGCTTATTGTATGCAGCTTTCAAAGCCTCTGCCACTTTATCTTCTGCCACTTCAATTGTAAGCTTTACCATATTTTTCTCTAAATTTTCAACCTGTACACTCATTCTTGTTTCTTCCTCCTTATAACTATATATAAAATATACATGTACAAATATTTTCTTATCTTACGACTGCTCCCCTAAAAATAGGCATACTTAGAGCTACTAACAGTCATTTAGAGATTATAACACACCGTTTGTAAAATTACTAGCTTTTTTTTCGGTACAAGATTTCAATTGATTTCCGCCATGTAAAAAGCCCCCGGGAAATGCACTTTCATGCTTTTCCCGAAGGCTTTTTGTCCCTCTTCTTATTTAGACATCTGCTCTTCCTGTCTCATGATCATTTTCTTAACCATTTCTCCACCAATAGAGCCAGCCTGTCTGGATGTCAGGTCACCGTTGTAGCCCTCTTTTAAAGGTACTCCGATTTCAGATGCAACCTCCTGTTTAAAACGGTGCATTGCCTCTTTTGCCTGTGGCACTGCCATCTGGTTACTTGAATTAGAACTGTTTGTTCCGCTCATTTGTTTCTACCTCCATAGTTTCTTCTCTTTGTTATCTATTTTCAGATAAGCTTTTGTTGGTTGCTTATCCTGTTTTTAGTATGGCTTCCAGAGAATAAATTATGTTGGTAAGTTCTGGTTATTTTATTTAAAATACATGATATTTGCTTCCATCGCATCAATATCCGCCTGCGGATCCAGCCATTTTGCAATCGCCATGGCAAATTCAATGGCTGTTCCCATGCCCCGGCTGGTAATGATGTTGCCATCTGCTGCAACTTTTTCTTCTCCGACCTTTGCTCCAAGAAGCTTTTCTTCAAAGCCCGGATAGCTGACTGCATGCCTGCCCTCTAATATTCCATTCTCGCCCAATACGCTTGGTGCAGCACAGATTGCTGCGGTAAGTTTGCCGTCTGCTGCATAAGATGTAATCACTTTCTTTACAATTTCATGCTTTCCGAGGTTCAGAGTTCCCGGCATTCCGCCCGGCAATACAATTCCATCATAGCTGTCAAAATCAGCTTCCTCTGCCAGTACATCTGCTGCAAAAGTAATTCCGTGGGCTCCTGCCACTTCTTTCTTTCCGGTAATGGAAATCATATCAATATCGATACCTGCTCTGCGTACCACATCTACTACGGTAAGTCCTTCAATCTCTTCACAGCCATCTGCCATAAAAATTCCAATTTTCTTCATGTTATCTTCCTCCTGCTTTCTATTCTCTTCTGATGTTACTTTTTCTGATATTACATTTTTCTAATATTAAATTTTCTAACACGAAACTTTTCTATGCTGTCTCTTATGTTAGCATGGTTATTACGCTTTTTCAATTCCATGGTTGCAGTGAATTTTAAAATATTTTACAATAAACGTATCATTATTTTCCTGACTATATGGAGGCTATTATGGAAATTGAACGCAAATATTTAATTGATGAGATTCCTTTTGATTTAAAAGACTATCCCTGCAAAGTCATTGAACAGGGCTATCTCAATACGGACCCTGTAGTGCGGGTGCGCCGTTCCAATGACAAATATATTCTTACTTACAAAGGCTCCGGTCTTATGGTGCGGGAAGAATATAATCTTCCTCTGAACGAAGAGGCTTACCGGCATCTGATTCAAAAAGCCGATGGCATTATCATTTCCAAGAAGCGCTATCTGATTCCATTGACTGACAAGCTGACCATTGAGCTTGATATTTTCGAAGGAGACCTCGCTCCGTTGAAATTAGCCGAAGTGGAATTCGAAACAAAAGAAGAAGCTGAATCCTTCCTTCCACCGAAGTGGTTTGGGAAAGATGTCACCTTCTCCTCTGATTATCACAACAGCACTTTGAGTCGTGTGGGACTGCCTACCTAAGGCGGGTAGTCTCATAACGGCACATGGTTGCCACGCACTGCTTTAACTGTATATAACGGTCGATTAAGTCTCCTTCCGGAATTACCACATCCAATACTACGGAGAAATCATTAATCAGACGGTCTGTAATATCATTTTCCATCTCATTTAAAATCTTATATTTCTCCTCATAGGTATCTGCATCCAGGAAACGAAGCAGGAACGGATTCGCCTGCTCTTCGGATTCTGAAGCTTCCTGCGGCTGGGCTGATGCCTGCGGCTGTGTTATCTCCTGACTAACCTTTACCGCTTCCTGTGGAGTTGCTTCTTCCTGCAGTTCCACTTTTTCAAATCTGTATTTCTGTTCTACTGCCGGATATTTCTCATGGTCTACTTCGCTTACAAACATGGCAAGCGGTCTTGCATATACTTTATAGGCTCCGTAAAGTGCCTGATAAATCACCAGTTCTTCTCTTGTTTCGCTGTGTGTTGCTATAGCTACAATCTGATATAATTTTCCTTTAAAATGTCTGTAAATCTCCCCTGTTGCCGGTCTTCTGTCTTCCATTGCTGTCATCCTCCACTTATCTCTGTTCTTTACTGTAATTCAAAACGGTTTAACATTTCAATTCCTTCTGCCACAAAATCTCTTTCAAAATTCAGATTGCCGCTGAAGCCAGTTACAATCAGTTCCTGCACTTTCTTCATATTATCACTCTGTGGAATATCATAAGTAAATTCCATCGGTTCTATTACTTCCATGGCAGATATTTTTTCTGTTGCAGCGGACTTTTCTGCCGCAGTAGCCTTTGCTTCTTCCGTTCGCTCTTCTGCCGCATGAAGCTCCATCTGCTGCAATATCTTATTCTCCGGTGCTCCATTTTGCTGCTGATATTTCTGCTGCATCTGGGACTGATATTTTTCCGCCAGGCGGTTCTTCAACTGCTGCTGCGCCTGCTGTCTGTTCATCTGCGGATCAGGTGTCTGCTGATACATGGGATGCACGCTTCGGCTGGTTCATGGTCTGCTGGTATGTATGCTGCTGAGCCGGTGCCTGCTGGTATGTACGCTGGGGCTGGTTCATCTGTGGACGATATATCTGCTGTGGCGGCCGCCCCATAGCCGGATTATTTCCACGCCTGTTTTGATTATTGCTTTGCTTTACACTCTGGGACAAAGCAACATATATGATAATAATGATAAATACAATAAAAAGTCCCATATAAAAACCTTCCTTTTTCTATCCTTTTCAAGTTTTTTCTTTTCAAGTTTACCCTATTATTTTATTATACTCAAACAAACCAGCTAAGACAACAACTCATTCTATAATTTTTTCTTGCTGTCAGACTGTCTTTTCGTTGCTTTGACACAATCACAGGACTGTCTGTCGAGTACGGATGCAGATAAAGCCTGCAAGGGACACTACCTTTCTCCATTTGGCAATGGACAAAACGGAGTAGAATTACTATAATAGATAAATAAGATTTATCGAAAATTATTTAAATCAGGAATAGGAATTTTATTATGTTTGGGAAATTTGAAAAACGTATGTCCGGTACACAGATGATAGCACTTGGTTTTCTATTGCTCATCTTTATCGGAACCATACTTCTGATGCTTCCGGTTTCCAGCCGGAATGGTGAATGGACTCCATTTATAACTGCCCTTTTCACCTCAACCAGTGCTACCTGTGTAACCGGTCTGGTTCTGGTTGACACCTTTACCCACTGGAGCATTTTCGGACAGCTTGTTTTATTAGTTCTGATTCAGATTGGTGGTCTTGGTTTTATCACCATTGGTATTACTGTTTCTTTGATATTACGCAAGAAAATCGGGCTGAAACAGCGTGGTCTTATTAAAGAAAGTTTAAACACCCTTGAAATCGGCGGTGTCGTGCGGCTTGTCCGCCGTGTCATCGGAGGCACGTTTCTTTTTGAAATATCGGGTGCATTCATTCTTACACTGCGTTTTCTGAAAGACATGGATGTTTTACATGCCATCTATTATGGTATCTTCCATTCTATTTCAGCTTTTTGTAATGCAGGATTCGATTTAATGGGGCGTTACAGTCCATTTTCATCCATTACCAGATTCTACAATGATCCTGTAGTAATTCTTACCATCAGTGCCCTGATCCTAATTGGTGGTATCGGTTTCTTTGTATGGAATGACCTTAGGGAACACGGGCTGCATTGCCGCCACTATGCTCTGCAGACCAAAATGGTTTTAAGTGCTACTGCAGTCTGCCTCTTTGGCGGCACGCTGCTCTTTTATCTTTTTGAGCATAACCGCTTATTTGCCGGTATGAGTTTCGGAGAACAGCTTTTGAATTCTTTCTTCTGTACTGTTACCCCACGAACTGCCGGTTTTAACGCTGTTGATAATGGTGCGTTAAGTGAAAGCAGCAAATTTCTTTCTATTGTATTTATGTTTATCGGTGGTGCCCCGGGTTCTACCGCCGGCGGTGTAAAGGTTACAACCATATTTGTTCTATTGTTATCCGTACGTTCCACCTTAACCCGTACTACCGGAACAAATATTTTCGGACGCAGACTGGAAGAATCTGTTATCACCAAATCAGTCGTCGTCCTTATGTTCCAGTTGACGCTGGCACTCAGCGCCACACTGGCAATTACTGCTATTTCCGGTTATCCAGTCATTGATGTGGCTTTTGAAGCATTTTCAGCTCTTGACACTGTCGGAATGTCAACCGGTATTACAAGCAGCCTTAGTACCAGCTGTCATATCATTCTAATTCTGTTAATGTATTTAGGACGACTGGGAAGCCTTTCCTTTGCCTTATCATTTACGGATAAGAAAAGGATTGCGCATGTGATGCAGCCGGTAGAAAAAATCAATGTCGGTTAATATCAAATATCTTGATTATACTAGGAGGATTCTATGAAATCATTTTTAATTATTGGACTGGGCCGATTTGGCACTCACCTTTGCAAAGACTTATCCAAACTGGATAATGAGATTATGGTTGTGGACGAGAATGAAGCCGTAATGGAAGATGTTCTCTCTTTTGTCACCAGTGCAAAAATTGGCGACTGCACCAATGAAAAAGTACTTGCCACTTTAGGTGTTGGCAATTTTGACGTCTGCTTTGTCTGTATCGGAAGTAATTTCCAGAGCAGCTTAGAGATTACAAGCCTGCTTAAGGAAATGGGTGCCAGATATGTCGTCAGCAAAGCAAACCGTGATATTCATGCCAAATTTCTGCTGCGGAACGGTGCTGACGAAGTTATCTACCCTGACCGGGATATCGCAGAAAAAATTGCAGTCCGTTTCTCTGCCGACCAGGTCTTTGACTACTTTGAATTAGGCGGTGGCTTCTCCATTTATGAGATTCCGCCATTACCGGAATGGATTGGAAAGAGTATTAAGGATCTAAATTTCCGTGCCTGCTATCATGCCAATATCATCGGTATTAAAACAGATGGTGTTATGAGCCTGCTGCCGGATGCCAATTATATTTTTAAAGACACGGACCATCTGATGGTATTAGGTCACAGAAATGACATCGATAAAATTTTAAAGAAACTGTAAAACTACAGAAAACATGCTTTGTAAGTCCAGCGTTTTCCCGCTGCCCGCATAAGCATCGAAAGAAGAGGTATCCGATGCCCGAATCATCAGATACCTCTTCTTTCTCATATTCTGCTGCAATATTGTTCCTAAGGCTGCTCTGCCTCACTGATTTCTAAATATGCTTTTACAACCTGTACCAGCTTCTCATAGCTTAAGGATGTAGTGTCCAGACAGAAATCGTAATTTCTGGCATCATTCCACTCCCTGCCGGTATAGTATTTGTAATAGTCTGCACGATATTTATCAATCGTGTCTATCTTCTTTTCAATATCCTTCTTAGTCCCGCCATTCTGCTGCATGACACGTTCAATGCAGTCCTTACGCGGTGCGTAGAAAAACAGACTCTTTACATAATCACAATCTTTTAAAACATAATCCGCACAACGTCCGATAATAATGCAGGACTCTTCTTTGGCTACCTCACGGATAATTTTCGCCTGATAGTTAAAGAGATTGTCGTTGGATACAAACTCATCACTATCCGGTGGAAGCACTTCCCCATGATATGCTTTCTTCGCAATACGAAAGAGTGGCATCTTACGCAGTTTCTCATCTGCCTCTCCAAACAATGCCTCATTGATTCCGCTTTCATCGGAAGCCATTCTTATTAACTCACGGTCATAGCAATGAATTCCAAGTTCTTCTGCCAGCTTCTTACCCAGCGTTCTTCCGCCGCTTCCATAACTTCTTGCAATGGTTATTACCGTATGTTTCATATTTAACACCTACTCTCCTAAATATGCCTTTTTAATAGACTCATTATTCATAAGCTCTTTGGCATCACCGCTCAATACAATTTTACCTGTTTCCAGTACATATGCACGGTCTGCAATCGATAATGCTTTCTTTGCATTCTGTTCTACCAGAAGAACCGTTGTACCGGATGCAGATATTTCTTTGATAATGTTAAAAATCTCTTCTACAAAGATTGGAGACAATCCCATGGACGGCTCATCCATAAGGATGATCCTCGGCTTACTCATCAATGCCCGGCCCATGGCAAGCATCTGCTGTTCACCACCACTTAAGGTTCCCGCCAGCTGATTCTTACGTTCCTTTAATCTTGGAAAACTCTTGTATACACGCTCTAAAGACTCTGCAATTTCCTGCTTATCTTTTCTGGTATATGCACCCAGCTTTAAGTTCTCATATACAGAAAGCTCTGCAAATACACGTCTTCCTTCCGGAACATGTGCCATTCCCATGGATACAATCTTGTGTCCCGGAACCTTGGTGATATCTGTTCCTTCAAAAAGAATACTTCCCTTTTTGGCACTGAGCATTCCGGTGATTGTCTGCAGTGTAGTTGTCTTACCTGCACCATTGGCTCCGATTAATGCAATGACTTCTCCTTCATTGACATCAAAGGAAATCCCTTTAATTGCCTGAATCACGCCATAATATACTTCCAAATCTTTTATTTCAAGCATTGCCATTTTATCATCCCTCCTATTCACCCAGATACGCCTTGATAACCTGCGGATTATTCAATACGTCACTGGTATTTCCACTTGCCAGTA
Source organism: uncultured Lachnospiraceae bacterium (assembly GCA_900315735.1). Lineage (GTDB taxonomy): Bacteria > Bacillota > Clostridia > Lachnospirales > Lachnospiraceae > Roseburia_C. The sequence goes on from ONAD01000020.1 coordinate 18,116, forward strand.
CCTGCCCGAAGTTCAATACAGTCAGTTTCTCACAGATACCGGATACCAGTTTCATATCATGTTCAATCAGAAGAATGGTCATATCAAATTCATCCCTTACAAAGCGGATGGTATCCATTAATTCTTTGGTTTCATTTGGGTTCATGCCGGCTGCCGGCTCATCTAAAAGCAGAAGCTTTGGTTCGGTTGCCAATGCTCTTGCGATTTCCAGTTTACGCTGTTTACCATATGGAAGATTGGATGCCAGATAATCTGCTTCATCCTCAAGACCAAATACCTTTAACAGCTCCATTGCCTTTTCATTCATCTCTGCTTCTACTTTAAAATACTTCGGAAGTCTTAGGATTCCGGTTAAAGTAGAATAGGTATGATGATTATGCAGTCCGACTTTTACATTATCCAGCACGGACTGGTCTTTAAAAAGGCGGATATTCTGAAAGGTTCTTGCAATTCCGGCTTTATTAATATCTATGGTTTTCTTTCCGGTAATATCTTTTCCATCCAGTACAATGCTTCCATCATCCGGTTTGTATACACCGGTAAGCATATTAAATACGGTTGTTTTACCTGCACCGTTCGGTCCAATCAGTCCGTATAACTGACCTTTTTCAATCTGCATTTCAAATCCATCTACCGCCCGGAGTCCACCGAAGGAAATTCCAAGATTCTTTACTTCTAACATTGCCATCTTATTGTACCTCCTTCGTTTTCTTTGCAAATAAATTCTTCAAAGAATGTGTCTGTCTCCAGGTAATTGCTGCCGGTGCCCAGTTAAAGAGCATCATTGCAATCAGAACTACCGCATAAATCAGCATACGGTAATCACGCAGTCCACGCAATACTTCCGGAAGCATGGTCAGTACTACGGCTGCAATAATGGAACCACGGAAGCTTCCCATTCCACCGAGTACGACAAATACCAGAATCATGATGGACATATTGTATCCAAAGTTTGCCGGCTGGGCAATCAGACTGGAAAGGTTATGTGCATAAAGCACTCCGCCTGCTCCTGCGATTGCTGCAGAAATGGTAAATGCCATCAGTTTAAACTTTGTAATATTAATGCCAACAGATTCTGCTGCAATACGGTTATCACGGATTGCCATGATGGCACGGCCGCTTCTGGAATTAACCAGATTAAATACTACAAACAATGCAACCAGAATCAAAATAACACCGATTAAGAAAGTAGACTGTCTTGGTGTTCCGGTGATTCCCTTTGCACCATCGATAATCATTTCTCCGGTTCCCGACATATTAAGAGACTTGCTGTCATTGATTGCAAAATGCAGACCGTTTTCATCTTTGCCTACATAAAGAACATTGATGACATTCTTGATAATCTCTCCAAATGCCAGGGTTACGATTGCAAGGTAATCGCCTCTTAAACGAAGTACCGGAATTCCGATTAAGAATCCAAAGAATGCTGCAACAGCAGTTCCGATTAATAAAGCGATGATAAAACGCAGGGTTGGATTCATAGATGAATTTTCCATGCATCGGGTAAAGAAAGCACTGGAAAAAGCGCCGACACACATAAAGCCTGCATGACCAAGACTTAATTCACCCAGATAGCCTACACAGAGGTTCAATCCGATTGCAACGATAGAATAAGTACAAAGTGGTACCAAAAGTCCCTGCATCAGACTGGACATGCTTCCGGTTGCTACCAGAATCTGTACTACGGCAAAAATGACGATTACCATAGCATATGTAATCAAATTACTCTTTGTTGTCTTCTTCATTGTTTTTAAATTCATTTTACTCATTTCTGCCACCTACACTTTCTCATGGATTGGCTTACCAAGAATACCGGTAGGCTTAACCAATAACACGATAATCAATACGGCAAAAACGATAGCATCGGAAAGCTGTGAAGAAATATAAGCTTTTCCTAAGATTTCGATAATACCAAGAAGAATTCCTCCGATAAATGCTCCCGGAATGGAACCGATTCCACCAAATACAGCTGCAGTAAATGCTTTGATACCAGGCATAGATCCGGTATATGGAGTCAGTGTCGGATATGCTGAACACAATAACACACCTGCAATTGCTGCAAGTCCGGAACCAATTGCGAAAGTAAGTGAAATTGTCCCGTTTACATTTACCCCCATAAGCTGTGCTGCATCCTTATCCTCGGATACTGCCAGCATTGCCTGTCCTGCTTTTGTCTTTTTAATAAAAATCATCAGGCCAATCATGATAACAATACATGCCAGGACTGCCACTACCGTAACACCGGTTATGGTAATTCCGCCAATCTTGATATTCTGCAGTGGAACCACAGAACTAAAGGATTTGGTATCTGCGCCAAATATCAGTAATGCAATATTCTGCAGCAAATAGCTGACACCAATTGCGGTAATCAATACTGCCAGTGGAGATGCCTTACGCAAAGGCTTATATGCCACTTTTTCAATTATCACGCCAAGCACAGTGCAGACTACAACTGCAAGGATTACGCTCAAAAGCGGGTTCATGTTCATGCCGCTCATTGTCATAAATACGACATAGCAGCCAATCATGATAACATCACCATGGGCAAAATTCAGCATCTTAGCAATTCCATACACCATGGTGTAACCCAGTGCAATGATTGCATAGATGCTGCCAAGGCTGATACCGTTGATTAAATACGTTATGAATCTCATAACAACACCTCTTGCTTTCTCTTAGAATATATACCTCTATAATACATAAAAGGGGCTGCCATTGGCAACCCCTCTTTGGCTTATCTGATAAAATACATTACATTCCTACGTATTCACCATTCTGAATTACAACCGCTTTAGGATCTTTGTTTACTTCACCAGTTGCTGACCATGTCATTCCGCTACCTGTTGCACCATCAATGCTGACTTTTGTAATTGCGTCTTTCAATAAATCACAAATATCAGAAGCACTCATATCCGGTGTTGCATTTGCTTCTTCCAATGCTGCTTTGATTGCATAAATTGCATCATAAGCATCAGCTGCAAACTGGTTTGGTGTATCTTTATATTTCTCTTCATATTTAGAAACGAAGTTTGCAGTTTTTTCATCTTTCGAATCTGCTGCAAACGGTGTTAATAACATAAGTCCTTCTGCTAAAGAAGTATCGAAGTTCTTAACACCTAAGATTCCGTCCATACCGTCACATCCGAAGAATGTCGGTGCATATCCCATAGAATCTGCCTGGGTTAAGATAATAGATGCTTCTGTATAGTAGATTGGAAGGAATACCAGATCTGCTTCTGCATCTTTTGCTTTCTGTAACTGTGTAGAAAAATCTGTCTTGGAATCTGCAGTAAATGCTTCTTCTGCAACTACCTCGAAGTTCTGGTTTGCTGCTTCTTCTACGAATTTTGCTTCGATACCTGATGAATAGATATCTGAACTGTTGTAAATAATTGCCACTTTCTTGGCAAGGTTATTCTCACCGATATACTGTGCGGATTTTGTTCCCTGTGCAGGGTCTGTAAAGCATACCTGGAATACATTGTCGTTCTTGATTACATCTGTAGATGATGCAGATGGTGTAATCTGGAACATATTATCTGCTGCAGTTAAATCTGCCACAGATACACAAGGACCTGTTGTAACAGTTCCCATTAATACCTGCATACCCCAGTCTTTTAATGTGTTGTATGCGTTTGCTGATTTTTCAGGGTCTCCCTGATCATCCTGGAAATTATATTCAATCTGATGACCGTTAATTCCACCGGCTTCATTAATCTCATCGACAGCAATCTGTGCACCGTTCTGAACGGCTGTTCCGTAAATTGCTGCATCACCGGTAACCGGTCCAATTCCTCCGATATAGAATGCATCTTCATTTTTTGCTTCTTTTGAGCCACAACCTGCAAGGCATCCAACTGCCATCGCTGCGACCAGTATTACACTGACTATTTTTTTCTTCATAATAGTTCCTCCTTTAACTCCTAGGTTTCATGTGCCTTATCTTACTACATGAAAATTTGAAAAGCAATACTCATTTTCCCTGCTACTCCTTGATTTTTCTAGGTTTTTCATGTACTTTTCCGCGTTAAAGTGCTAAAGACGCATTGATTTTACTAGGTTGATTTATTTTAACACATAACCATAGGTTATATATCACATTCCAAACCGGTATAGTTTAAAACTGCTCATAAATAAACGCCGGTGCTGCAGAATCCTTTGCCAGCATAAAATGCATCCATAGAATCATCAGCAGCAGGTAAAAGAAAATCACTTTACCAAGAAATACTGCCTTCTCATTCTGTCTTATCTTTCCGATAAAATTCATAAATCGCTTCATTTAAATCTACCAGTCCTTTCAATGCTGGATGGGAATTATCCTCAAAGTAATACTCCGTATATTCATTTCCACTTAAATCGGCACACTGCACACCATAATCTTCTGCTATGCATCTTATCTTTTCATAAAATGTGCTCCGCTCTTCTGCCGTCAGCTCCGTATAATCATACCAGTATCCGTTAAAGGGAAGGATTACTACCAAAGGCTCGATTCCCTCCTCCCTGCAAATTGACAGAAAACATTCCAAATCCGAAAATTCCATGGAATCTAAGGTGTACTTCGGATTCTTATGCTTTCCATTGGCAATCAGCGTCTGGTACGTTCCTTTATATACGCTGTCAAACATGCCATAGTCGTTGCCATCCGAAAGCTTATGTCCTTCTGTTTCAGCTTCCTTTCGAAGCTGCTCCCAGGTAGCCTGTGACAGCTTTGCACCACTTTCCTTGCTCCTATGATTGCTGATTCCATCCATCAGTGCCTCTGCCATCACTTTATAATTATTCTTTTCTTCCAACAGTACCTTATGAAAATCTGCTTTTTTCTGCTCCAGCCAGCCTAGTTGTTCTGCTGTATTATCATCCTTCGGCTGATACCATTCCCTGGCTTTTTTTACTCTTTCTGACATGGTTTCATTATCTGCCATGATATTTTGCAGTCTGCCATTGATATAATCTTTGGTTTCCTGACTGATATCCGGATTTTCCAGCAATGCAATATATTCTTCTTCTGAAAAAGCAGCTTCAAACGCCGTGGATTTTACTCCATTTTCTTTAAACCACTGGGGCGAAACGATTAATACTGCCTTCTTATTGGCTGCCTGACTGCCCACCGCGCCCAGCGTAATGGCATGGGTCAGGCTCTGATACCCTGCTTTTCCTACATAAATGGGAGCCATATCCGCGCCATCAAAAATCGTATCTCCATGGAATCCACTGCCCTGTCCATGCCGCAGCTCCGAAGAGCCGAATATCAGCACTGCATTTTCATCGGCTGCCATCTTCTTTAATGTACTGCCGCTTTGGGATTTTGCATCACTGACCCAGGTGCCTGCTTTTCCCTCTGCCGAAAAACCTCTGCCGCTGTATAAATGCAGTCCCACTATCGTAAGTGCGCATAACAGCAGCGAAACTGCAAATGCTTTTATCGTTTTCATGCTTACTTCTCCTGTGCTTTCGCTTCTACCAGCGCGATAATTTTCTCCGGTGTATCCATATCCTCTCTTGTTACTTCCGATGGTGAAATTACAACACCAAGGTTATCCTCAAGTTCCACCAGAAGTTCTACAAAGCTTAAGGAATCCAGTAAATCCTCTTCAAAAAGATTCATCGTAAGGTCTTCCCGGACGCTGTCATCCTCACATACTTTTTCAATAATATCCAAAATCTTTTCTTTCATCTTATAATCTCCTTTTCTCTTTCTATTTTTCTTTGCAAACGATTCTGCATCTGAAATTTTTCTTCTATATATAAGTTGGAATAACCTAAATTGTAATAAAATGTCCTGAGAAAATCAGGAAACCAAACATCACCAGATTTAATGTGATTCCCCAGGATGCCAGTGCATACCAGGTTTTCTTCTTATATTTCTTATAGAACTTTGACTTCTTCTGATAGATTTCCGTAACCGCTAACAATATGCCATGATAGAGTCCGTATAAAATGTAATGCACTGTCAGTCCATGCCACACACCCATCACCAGCATATTGATAAGAAAGCCTGCTGCCGCACCATTTAATCTGCTTTTAAACCATTTTTTGTGCATGGATAACATCATAAATCTGGAAAAGACAAAATCCCGAAACCACTCGGACAGGGAAATATGCCACCTTGCCCAGAATTCTTTCATATCCCGGCTGATAAACGGTTTCTTAAAGTTATCCGGTACGCAGATGCCAAGCATATAGCCGGTTCCCACTGCCATCAGACTGTATCCCGCAAAATCAAAAAACATATAAAAACCATAGCTGTATGCATAACAAACCATATTCCCTGCTGTCCGGTTCATGAACTGATTCATAATCTGATAGAAGAAATCCGCAAATACGAATTTATATGCTGCTCCTAAAACAATCTTCTGTAAACCAATTCCAAACCGCTCAAGATATTCTCTTCTTCCCGGCACATTATGATAATCCTCCAAGAATCTTCTGCTCCGGTCAATGGGTCCGCAGCTGAAGGTTGGAAAGAAGATTAAAAATGCTGAAAAATCAAGGATTTTCACCTCTTCTATGGTGCCATCATAAAGTTCAATGATAATCTGCACCACCCGGAACGTAAGGTAAGAAATTCCGGTAAACTGAAAAAGATTCATCTCCTTTAACCATGGAAGGTCACATAGTTTACATAATGCAAGTGGCAGGATGGAAAGCAGCACAAAACTGCGATAAAATGCTGCCTTTCTTCCATATTTCTTTCTTATGTATTCATATCCTCTGACCAGCATCCATTCAATCAGAAAGTATCCTGCGAAATACGCAAGCGCCGTCAGATTTCCGCCTAACACGCAGACAACCATTACACCGGATACGATAAGGTTATACCAGTGCAGGCTCCTTTCCATACAGCCAAGAATCAATGCGAAAAGCAATAACAGAATCAATGTGCCAAAGAATGGTGCTCCGCTGTAAAAACTCATTCTGCCAGACCTCCAAGATATTTTCGGTCTGCCTTGCCGTGGTTATTCATCGGCATGGTTTCTATGTATTTTATCTTCTTGGGAATCATATAAACCGGAAGGAATTCCTTCAGACCGCTTTTTACCTGCCTTGAAATCTCGGATGCTTTCTTTCCTGCCATCTGTGCTCCTGTCACAAATGCAGTCAGGCTCTTTACCTTTCCTTCTTCCAGATTCGGCACTACGACTGCATGGTCAATCTGTGGAAGTCTTACAATGTTATTTTCGATATCTTCAATTTCAATGCGGTATCCATGCAGCTTCACCTGCAAATCGATTCTTCCATTATAATAAAGCTGTCCGTCTTTTAAATATCCGGCATCTCCGGTCTTATAACCCCGGTAGGCTTTTCCATCACGGATACAATGGAAAAATGCCTTTTTCGTCAAATCCGCTCTCTTATAATAGCCACAGCTTACCGTATCTCCGATAATAACAATCTCGCCCTGTTCTCCTTCCGGCAACACTTTTCCGGCTTTATCCCAGATTTCGATATAAGTTCCTGGCTTTTCATGGCCTACCGGAAGGGATTTGCCCCGGGCAATGGTCTCCTGCAATAACTTCTCTGTTATAGTCACATCCGTGACTGCCACCGTAGATTCTGTCGGGCCATAAGTATTGATGATAACTGCCTCTGGGAAACGTTCCTTTAACTTCTCTACCGTAGCTGTAGTAAGCACTTCCCCGCAGAATAAGAAAAGTTTTAAGGCTTTGATCTTTTCCCCACAGAAATTTCGGTCTGCCAGACACATATCTGCAAAAGACGGTGTGGATACCCAGATTTCGATTTCCGACTGTTCTAAGAAGCCCAACATTTCACTGTAGTCACTCTGCATCTTCTTATCCATGGTATAAAGCGTTCCGCCACAGACCAAGGAAGTGTATAAATCCATTACCGATAAATCAAAGGAAAATGGTGCCTGATTCATAAAATGCGCACCGCTCTTTTCTTTCATGGTACTGCCTAACTGAACTGACCAGTCAAGATAGTGGCTGAGACAGTCTCTTGTAATCTCTACACCCTTTGGCTTTCCGGTGCTTCCGGAAGTAAATATGATATACCATACTTCATCTTTGGTCAGAGGCTGTAGCACATCGGTCTCGTTTGTCTCCTGTTTTACGATTTCTTCTATCTCATCTTTTCCGATTTCTGTTCCGATTTCTGTCTGATAATCACCTTCTACCACAAAGGTCAGTTCCGGTTCTACACTTAATACGGTCTCATCCACCCGGCTTACTGGAATGCAGATATCCTGCGGCACATAGCTTCTACCTGCCTTGGCACAGGCAAGGAAGCATACCACCATATACGGATTCTTATGTCCATATACAATAACCGGCCGCTTACGATCCTGACTATTCTTTGCAATCCATACTGCAAGCCGGTTGGAATATTCTTCTAACTCCTCATAAGTCAACTTTTGTTCTCTGCTTTGCACTGCACACCGCTTCGGATGTGTCAGGGCAGTTTCTCTGATGTTCTTTAAAATATCCATATCATCCCTCTTTTCCTTTTTCTAGGGACAACTATAGCACAATAAAATCACAAGAATATCACAGTTACGAATTCTTAAAGAACATTAATCTTTGCTTAGGCAGTTCTTAAAGAAATCTAAAACTTTCTACTTGGTTAATCTGTCTCAACAAAGTCCTGCTGCTTTATGAAATACTTTCTTCTCTCACCTCGTTATGCTATACTGTGTTTGAAATTCATTCCTGATAAAAAGGAAGCAGACAGAAAGAGAGGATTCGATGATGTTAGAATTCAGATATGACACCCAGCTTTTAATTGAAGGGGAAAATCTTGACGAAGATGCTATTAATGATTACTTTACCGAAAATTTCAAAGGAGACTGTCTTCTGGCAGTTGGTGATGAAGAACTGATTAAGATTCATTATCACACCAATGAGCCTTGGAAGGTCTTAGAATACTGCGCAAGTCTTGGTGAAATCTATGACATTGTAGTGGAAGATATGGACCGCCAGGCACGGGGTCTTCAGGGTTAATCTACACTTGACATGAACTGTATTTCTATATTATTATAGTTCTTGTCTTGCGGGCATGGCGGAATTGGCAGACGCGCTAGATTTAGGTTCTAGTGGGAGACCGTGCAGGTTCAAGTCCTGTTGCCCGCAGTCCAACCCAAAAATGGTTCAGGATAATTCCTGAACCATTTTTATTTATGCGAGAAACCCACAAAGTGTGTTTCTCGTAGTTACCTCTTATTACTGCTTTGTCGTCTCACAGATAGAAGAAAGATTTAAGCTGTCATAAATCGCATGGCTTTCTTCTTCTGAAAAGTCACCACGTAATGTCAGTATAAAATCTCCATATTCCGTAATCAACCGGGCATAAGTAATCGCATAGCCGTTGTCTGCCGTTTCACCAGTAATGGTCAGTGTCACACCATCCGCTGTCGTATAAGTACCGGTACTGTCATAAGCTTCTGCAAAAATATAGTCATCCTCATTTGCTGTATCCGACACTTCATACTGAATGGACACCGCCTGACTGTCTCCCTTCCGATAACTGGCAAAGAATGCTCCCTGGGAAAAAGTGTCTGCATCCTTGGAATCATAGCAAAGCTGACAGGCTTTTTCACTCCAGAGTGTTGGATAATTTGCTTCTATATAAGAAAGGTCAATGCCAATATTCTGGTCTTTAAAAGCATCGCTTAATTTTGGATAGACATAGCCTGCTTCTATTCTGCCATCAATCTTTTCTTCTGCTTTTAAGCTCCATAAATCATCCTTGGTTCCTTCGGTAACAGTTCCGACAAAATCGGAATTTTGAATTAATTCCTCTGTCCGGTCGGTCACCTTGCTGTCTGCAAAGTCAAGATTTTCTCCCGAAAATTCTTCATAATGAATCGTTGTCTCTTTCGTATTTTCCATAAATTCCGTTTCGTTATCAATGATTGCAATCTGCTTTTGTGCAAGGATTCGCTCTGCCGCATATACACCACAGCCGGTGACTAAAACAAGAAGTGCCACAGCCGCTGCTGTCTGTGCCATTTTCCATGGCTTCTTCGTTTCCTTCTTACGCATAGGTACAACCTCCTTTTGGGTTGACTGGTTTAAAACCCTCTGATTGAGTTCCTCTGAGGGAATATCAGTTGCTATAAGGGAGTTGTGTAATAAATCATCTAAGGTTGGTTTCATATGATAAAATCCTCCAGTTCCTGTTTCAGATATCTGCGTGCACGCATCAGCTTACTTTTCACATTACTGGCAGAAAGGGACAGCTTTTCTGCAATCTCGGCAACTTTTAAATCTTCCATATAATATAGAAGAATCACGATGCGAAGCTGCTCCGGCAATTTGTATACAGCCTTCCACACGGCTTCCTGCTCTTCTTTGCTTACCATATACTGCTCTAAATTTTCATCTGCCGAAAATGCTTCCAGTCCCTGTTCCTTCGATAAGGGAATCTCCGCTACGATTCGCTTTCGCCAGGCAAATTTCCGCTTCCGGTTCTGCCAGAGCTTTATGGTAATTCCAAGCAGATAGCTTTTGACATTTCCTTCTTCCTTCCAGCCCTCCTTCTCACACATTGCAAGAAAGGTATCCTGATAGAGTTCTTCTGCCAGTTCCCGGTTCTGTGTCAGCCGGATACAAAAGGAATGGATGTCCGTTCCGTATGCCTCAATGTAATGTTCCAGTAATTGTTTGTTCATGTTTCCAATCTCCCAGACCGCGCCGTCATTTGTTTTGGGATATTTCCCTTACACTTATATATTGTAATAATGAAAGAAACGGTTGCAGCAAAAGTTACTTTTTACTCTCCCACATGATGAATCCGCTCTACGAGTGTGCCATCTCCTTCCATTAATCTGCCTGCTGCCAACGGCACTAAAATGCACAATGCAAACAGTGTCACTATCATGACAACCACCGGAATGACAGGGATGGAAAATGCTACCTTATGATAATTCATCCGCTGAAACAGCAGCACATCAATGCCAAGTCCCACCGTTGCCGTTAAGAAAAGAGAAATTCCCGCATAATACATCCCTTCTGTCAAAAGCAGCCTGCGCTGTTGTTTTCCGGTCATGCCAATGCTTTCTAATATTGCAATTTCCCGCCTTCTGCCGGATATACTTCCAAGCTCTGTATTGATATAATTCATCACTCCGATAAATCCCAAAACTATGGCAATTCCCATTCCAAGCTGCCACATCTTCTGTTCCGCAGGTTTCTGCTCTTTGATACCCTTTAGCTTGCTGCTCCAGGTAATATCCTGTGCATCCTCAGATTCCTGTATCAGCTCTTTGATTTTCTTTTCAGTGGTTTTGTCGTATTCCTCATCATAAATCACAGATACCTTATAGGTCCACAGACTCTCTGCCTTATCCTTAAGAAAGGAATCGCTTACCAGAATCATAATCGTCGGTCCCATGGCAGTCGGACCAAGATACGGACTGTCATCCTCCTGTATTCCCGCCACCGACAGGCTCACCTCGCTTGGTCCCCGATATGGGCTGTCATCCTTTTGCAGCCCCGCAACAGATGTACTGTATTTCTTCGTTTCCTGACCCGGAAAATAAAAACTTATTTTCTTATTTTTGACATCCGCATTGGTATATCCCATATATTGCTGACACAAAAGGCAGCTTTCACCCGCCAAAAATGACTTCTCATCAATGGCTGTTTCATTCTGCTGATTGATATAATGAAATGTTTTTTCATCGATTCCAACTACCAGTGCCATAAAATCTTCCGGATTTTGCTGATATTCTTCCCGGATGTCATCATATTTTATATACATCCACTGGTCATAGAAATCACGCATCCACTGATCCGAAAAATCCGGCTCCCAAGGCACAACAATTGTACTGTAATTTAATTTGTGGATTTCCTTTACTCCATCTATTTTTAAGAGCTTGTCACAAAAGGCATCATCAAAAGGCTGTTTCCAGTCTGATGTATCTGACACCATACTCTTATTGGTCAGTTCCATATCAGCATCCATATACTGCAGCTCCGCCGTCCGTTTGCTCTGACTTCCAGCCAATGTTATCACACATAAAAATACGGTCAGACTGGTTGACAATGAGAGAATTACAAGAATCGTTTTCTTCTTCATCCTGCCAAGCTGCTGCCATGCCAGCCGGTAAATAATATTTTTACCGGTTCGTTTTTTCTTTCTGGTATAGACTACCTTCGAAGTCTGATACCCCAGTGCCTCCATGACAGAAATACGCTCTGCTACTCTTACCGGCTTACGGCTGGCAAGATAGACGGTCACTGCCATAATAGCAATCGTCAGCACCAGAAATTCCGGTTTTATCGTTACAACCATCTTTTCGGAGCGAAGTCCCAGCACCCGGATTGTTCCGGGAATCACAAGATAGGACGTCAGAAATCCTAAAACTATTCCCACCAGAATTCCAATTCCACTTAAGATAATCTGCTTCTGCCACAACAGCCGGTGTATCTGGCTTTCTGTCATTCCCACAGCCCGCAGCAACCCATAATAGCGGATATTATCTTCTATGGATAAATACATGATATTGTAAATCAGTAAATAGGCGCTGAGACAGGTCAACATAATGATTCCTATCATGCCAAGAAGAATTCCCCTTACTTTATCGCAGTCCCATGTTGTCTGAATGTTCTGCTTCCGTTCCAGATTTAATTCTTCTTTCAACCGGTTCTCTATCCGGTCTGCCGCAAACCAGAAACGATATTGATAGTAGAGAATGCCACAGCCATAATCTGCCTGACTGTAACCTGCCTGTTCAAATACCTCTTTCGTCACGAAACAGTTGGCAGTTTCTTCATAGTCATCTATGATACCCGTAATTTTCATGGGCTTTTCTACCTGCGTTCCATCTTTCTTCTGATAACTTAAAAGGAGCGTATCGCCAATGGTCAGATTTTCTGACTTTCGCTTTTCTAAAAGTGTCTTTGTAACCATTACTTCATCCGATGTCTCAGGATACCTTCCTTCCTGCTTGATAACGCCTGGCTGATGCATTTTCTCCCGGTAATTTTCATCCTCATATATGATAGAAATATTTTTTCCAGCGAGGCTTCCAAGCATAAATTCTGTAATTCCAACCACTTCAATACCAGGATCTGCTTTTACTGTTTCTTCCTGTTCCTTTGTTACTCCGCCCATCAGAATTCCATCATAAAGTTCTCCCACGGAATGCAGCCGCCAGACATACTGCATATGCATATAGGTAGCACCGGTCTGCAAAACTGTAAACAACATCAGCACCGCCAATACGATTGCCACAAAATACAGGCTGTTTTTCTTTCTGTTGCTCCTTATGGAACGGACTGCCATCTTACGGATGACAGCCTGATTATTATTTTTAAGCATATAGCTTTCGTTCCTTCCTGATTTTCCCATCTTCCATGTATACAATCCGGTCTGATAACTGCGCCACGTCCATATCGTGTGTAATCAGAATCGTGGTCTGCTGATATTTTCGTGCCACTGTTTTTAACAATCCCATGACATCATGGCTGGTCTGTGTGTCGAGATTTCCCGTAGGTTCGTCTGCCAAAAGGATAGCAGGTTTATAAGATAATGCCCGGGCAATTGCCGTCCTCTGCTGCTGGCCACCGGATAAAGTGCCCGGCAGTGCATCCCGCTTATCTTCTATTTTCAGCTGCCTTAACAATTCTTCCATATATGCCTTGTCCACATATCCTCCATCCAGCTCAACAGGCAGCACAATATTCTCATATACACTCAAGTCCGGAATCAGATTATAGCTTTGAAATACTACGCCAACCTTTCTTCTTCGAAAAATTGCCTGTTCCTCCCGTGTCATTGACGCAAGATTTTTTCCATCAATATAGACTTCTCCGGCTGTGGGTACATCCAATGCTCCTAACATATGCAGCAGCGTACTTTTACCACTTCCGGACTTTCCAATGATTGCCACAAATTCGCCCTCTTTTACGGTAAGATTCACTCCATCTAAAGCTTTTACCGTATGAGTTCCCAATGGATAATATTTCTTTAACTCCTCTGTCCGTACTACTTCTTTTATTTCATTGGCAGATAAATGCAAAATTCTGCCCCCTTTCCACTTTCTGAATGCACTTCCATATAGCCATCCTGCATCGTAACAATCTTTCGTGCCAGATACAGACCGATACCGATTCCCTCTTCATCATGAACTTCCGGTTCCCGGTAGAACCTTTGAAAAATCTGTGCCTGATGTTTCTTAGGGATTCCCCTTCCGGTATCCCGGATGCTGATTTTTCCGAAAACCTCCTGTTCCATTACTGAAATGTAGATGCTTCCCCCCTTAGGAGTATATTTCACTGCATTATCTAAAAGATTAAAAATTGCTTCCTGTGTCCATTTCGCATCACAAAACAGCTTCAGTGTCTCCGGGCAATCCACATGAACGGAAATCTCTTTTGCTTCTGCTCCCGGCACCACCGCTGCAACTGCCAGTCCCAGCACCTCAAAAATCTTTGTGTCCTTTTCACATATTTCTATGATTCCGGTTTCCAGGCGTGAAAGCTTCACCAGACTCTGCATCAGGAAATCCAGCCGTTCTGTCTGTTTTTTCAGCTTTCCGATGCACTCCTGCCGCCGCACCTTATCTTCCTGTTCTTCTTCTAAGATTTCCAGATATATTTTAATATTTGCCATTGGCGTTCTGCCCTGATGGGAAATATCGGAAATCAGTTCTTTTATCTGTTCTTTTTCCTTATGGCTCTGCCGGTTCTTCCGGTTCCATACATCCATCAGTTCCTGCAAATCGTGATAAATCTTATCCCAAAGACTATCCTTAAACTCTGCTTCATTTCCAATGTCTTCGCCTGCTTTCATCAGTGTCAGACATCGCTGTAGTTCTTCCGTAAAATCATAGATTTCCTTCTTCTGCCGATACAGCCTGATTAGAAGATAAATTATCACAATGCCACAGCCTGCTATTATTCCTATCGCAACCATTGATATCCCATCCCGTATACATTTGAAATATATTTGTGTTCCGTATCCTCTATCTTTCCACGCAGCCGGTTCACATTGACTGCCAGCGTATGCCTGTCCACATAGGCTTCATCACAATCCCACAATTGCTCTAACAGCACATTATAAGAAAGCACTTGCCCTGCATGTTCGATAAATAACCGTAACATCCGAAATTCCGTAGGTGTCACCATGCACTCTTTTCCTTCGATTTCTACCTTAACCCGGTCGAAGTCTATCCGCAGATGTCCATCTTCATAAATATTTCTTGGATTTTCTGTCTCCCGTTTTAAAATGACCGCTATCTTCTTTAACAGAATATGTATGGGAAATGGCTTTGTCACATAATCCTCTGCTCCAAGCTCATACCCGGATAACACATCTTCTTCCAAGTCCCTTGCCGTAAGAAACATGACTTTCACTTTCCTGCGCTCCATAATCCATTTACAAAAGCCAAATCCTTCTCCATCCGGAAGATTTACATCCAGTATCACCAGCGAATATTCCTGCTGCAAACCCGCAATCTTTGCCTCCTGAATGGAATAGGCACTTTCCGTATCATACCCTGCCTGCTGCAACGCAAAACAAATTCCCTGATTCAGTTCCCGGTCATCTTCCACCACTAATATTCTATCCATCTTCCTATAAACATCCTTTTTCTTATCTGTTGTCATCCGTTTTTCCTGTCATTCTTTCCTGTTTTTCTTCCCCGCTTCTTACCTATGTCTCATTATACAAATGCTTCCAAGCTCACGCAACGAATAGATTGTCACAGTTTTGTGATAAATGATTGGGGATAGAAAAAAGCAGGAATTACACTTTCATAATCCTGCTTTCTACTTTATCAATATTTCTTTGTCAATATTTCTTTTTCCATCTCCTGTTATTCTGTTACTTTTTCAATCCTTCCGGAATCGGTCTTCTTTTTGCGCTGAATTCGCTTACATCAATCCGAATCACATTGACAATGGATACCAATTCTTCATTAAAAGTAAAATCGCCTCCGGTCTGGCATTTCATCAAAATAGAAAGTGCCTGCATTTTCTCATTTACATCCTCTACGATAACAGCTTTCCCTTTTCCCATAACACAGGAATAGGAATTGCCATACTGGCATGCCACCTTTCCTTCAAATGGTACCACATCACACTCCATTTCAAAGCATACCTTCGGATTTTTCTCTATTA
Source organism: uncultured Lachnospiraceae bacterium (assembly GCA_900315735.1). GTDB lineage: Bacteria > Bacillota > Clostridia > Lachnospirales > Lachnospiraceae > Roseburia_C. The sequence continues at coordinate 34,201 of ONAD01000020.1, forward strand.
AATCATACTTATAACCCTTCTTTGCTCCATGAAGGTAAATCACCATTTTCCCATCTTCATAGGTATAGCCGAAATTCATCGGTAACACATAAGGCTGGTCACCGTCCACCAGTCCAACATGCACGATTTTGCAGGTATCCATAATCTTAAGGATTTCATTTATATCTGTTACTTCACGTTCTCTTCTTGTCATGCTTTTTCTCCTCCTCCAAAGATTTTTGAAAGCCTTCCTAACACCTCATTATCTTAATCATAAAGCATTCTACCTAATTACGCAAACTCTTCTTTTTCTTCTTTTGAAGATGAACTGAAGACGAAGATATTCAAAAATGCACTTGAAGACGGGGTGAAGATAAATATTTAGGCTTACTTAACACAACTTCCGATTACACGAAAAAAAAAAAGCGGAAACACTGTATTTATCAGCATTTCCGTCATTTTCAATTAATGAGACATCGGGGATTCGAACTTTACAGGAACTAAAAAACATCAGTAAAATCAAGGATGTAGTATCTTCAAAAATGAAAAAGTAAACAAAAGTAAACATTTTGATTACCCAAACATTAAATAATCATTTTCCCCCGCACTCTATTACTTCATCTTTTAAGATATTCAATTTTATGTTACTATAATACCATGTTTACCTAGGAGGATGTTCCATGAAAAGAAAAACATTATCTTTATTATCAATATTAACAATATCAGCAACTCTATTATCTGGTTGTAAATCCGCTGATTCACCAGAGAACTCAGAGACAATTGAAACAACAGCCATTGAATCCGAAATTACAGAGGGAACAGAGGAATCCAAAGTAGAACTTCTCCCATGGCTCCAACTCGCATCCTTAGAAACCCATCCAGAACTTCGTTCAGCATTTGAGGACTTACTTGGTATAACAACAGAAGATGACGGAACAAAGAGTGGAGTAGTTTACACAGATGAAAATGGAGATAGAAACCAGAACAACACCTTATTCAATGCACTTGGTAACACCAATTTCACAATCAGCTACATCAGAGATGCAGAGCAGAGCTCAAAAATTGAAGAGATAGCCAACAATGAATACACAGATATTGAAGATAATCAAGGAGTTGCAGCAGTAATCAATGCCTACTTCGAACTCCTACCAGACCAAACAGAAGGACAGTTTGATGGTGATGCCACAATCAGCAGAGCCCAAGCCATGACCCTAGTAATGAGAGCCACAACCCCAGTAAGTGTAGTAAAAGGACAAGAGTTAGAGGGAAGCCCAGTAGAGGATGAAGCCTTCACCACAGTAGTCGGCGAATCACAATACACCAACTTCGCAGCACCAATGGATGAATACACCTACCTCAACACAGAGAATGGCTTGAATGACAAAACATTCAACACCACAATGTCACGTGGTGAATACATTTACATGTTAACAAAATGCATTTATGGTGATGCATATGCACAGCGCATGGCAGACGCAGGAAAAGAAGATGAAACACTATCAGATGATTTGAGTTTAACAAATATCAAAGATGGTGGAGACATCACTTTCCAAGAGGCACTAAACAACCCAGAGAATGGTTTACCAACAGAAATGTACCAAACCCTAGCAAGAGCAGTAGCCCTTGGCTTCATAACCGAAGATACCCTCAACTGGGACGAAGCAATCACCAAATCCGAAGCCATCAATCTTTTCATTGATGCAGTTGAGACATCCTACGGAAATTCAATGTTTGTAACAAACAAAGATGGCACTCCAGAAGCCACCAACTCAGAAGGTCTAACAGTCGATGAAGCAACAGCACTTGATGTTGATTACATAGATAATATAGTAGATGAATTAGGATACGAAGGAGATTTATTTACAAAATATGATGCATATGTAAAAGACCAAGGTGCAGATGAATTATGTGGTGCATGGCTCATCTACTATTATGGTTCAGCCGCAGGTGACCAACGTTCCTATGCAATCAATCAACGCACAGGCGAAAAAATGGTTGCAGGACCAGATTCCTTCTTCTACGGAACAAGTTTAAATGATGATGGAGCAGAGCCATTCTGGGGTACCGACAAAACCTACCCAGGTGACAAGTATCCAGAGTTTGAGCAGAACATGCGTTTAGCAACAGGGTTTGACGTAGACTAAAATAAGTTTTCATAATACATTAAAGGGCATCCACCCTAGTGGTGATGTCCTTTTTTCATGCCCTTCCCTAAATTTACTATAAATTTTATTTTTCATTATTATTAAGGAGGCACAGCATGAAAAAGTCAATCACAAGCAATCCCAAACTAAAATACTTTACATTTTCCTCACAGAAAAAATTTAATTTCAAAAAAGCATTAATTTGTAAATGCGCCCATGCACGGACAGACGCAGGCGTTCTGGAGCGCAGACAAGCGGAACGGACGTGAAGCGGTCGAGAACAGGACGGCGTAGCGTCCGAGTGCCACGGCGCATTCCCCGCAAGGGGGGAGTTCGGGCTAGTATTACCCCGAACATCCGTGTCCTGTGTTATCCCCTCTCCCCTCGCTATTTACAAGCCTTCCCAACTTCATATTCATTCCCTCTCCCTTGTGTTCGTGTTGAAAAGCATGAACACTTTTTTGTTCCCCATTTTTTCAATTTATTCCTGAAAGATTTATATAAGTATCTGTGTAAAATGTAAAGTGTAGACAGCCACTTTTGTTATCTCCTTGTTCGTAAAACGCCTAGCGTCTAGGCTGTCACAAAGCACTTAGGGGCTGTATTTTAGCCCCTTATGTGCGACTGACTGATACGGCTGTATCTTCCCTCATCCAAGTTATTTTATTATTTCCACAAAATAACTTCTTACATAGATTCAAAATAATCACAGAAAGGAGCAAAAAGATTGAGGACTAAAACAATGATTATCTATCCTGTCCAGATAGATACTTTTTCAAGTATTTATCATGGATTCAAAAAAATATACAGAAACACTCCAATTTTACATCAAGCATGATATAATTTCTTTCGAAGATGCTATGTCCTTATCGGAGGACAAGCTAATGAATAAAATTTTATCACAAGTGCATCCATATTCTATTTTTTATTCTGAATCTGACAATAGGTGGCATACCACTATTGCAGATGCTACACGGGTATCTGGTAGAAAGTCAATTGCACGAAAAAAGAAATGCGACTTAGAACGATTTCTGTTTGAACATTATCATTTACAACAGAATATGGAATCAAAATCCCAAAAGACCTTTGGGGAAATCTACTGTCTTGTGCAGGAACGCAAATTGCAGTTTATCAAAAATCCAGAAAAGTTACTTAGTGCCCAAAACACTCAAGTAAAAAACAACTCTGATTACCGGCGCTATTTTTCTGACACAGATTTTGAGCGCACCCCTATTGATGAACTTACTAAAAAAGACGTTGAGGATATTTGTTTATTTAATCTTCAACGATATGATTTAAAGAAAAAAGCTTTTGCATCATTACGTGGTATTATAAAATCTGTTTTTGATATGGCTTATGCTGAATACTGGATAACTGACAATGTATATCAGCGTGTAGACTTTCGGATTTTTAAAAATATGATTGTACCAGATACACCGATAGAGTCTCGGGTACATACCAAAAAAGAAGTCTCTGCTATTTTGAGAGCGATTCGCAAGAAGCAGATGAACAATCCTAAATTATGTTCTGCATGGGCTTTAGAATTACAAATGCTTATGGGTTTAAGACGTGGCGAAGTACCACCGCTTGAATGGTCTGACATTACAGATGAATATATCATTATCAGTAAAGAACAGCTTACATCAGGAAATGATTTCTTTATTGTTTCACATACCAAGAACTATAAAGACAGATACTTTCCTCTTACAAATGATTTGAAAGCCTTTTTAAAGCGACTAAAAGAGATGCAGGACAGTTATTATCCTAACAGCAAATACTTGTTTCCTGCCGACACAGAAACAGGTGTAATAACAAATCGGGCTGTATACTATGTTTATCAAGGCATCTGTGACAATCTTGGTATTGAAATATCACAAGATACAGTTAAAGGACCTCATTCGTTCCGTAGAAATGCAATTACAGATGTTGTTAATGAAACAAATGGAAATATTATTATGCATCTGAATTATTTGGTAACTCACCGGAAGTTGCAAAGCAGAACTATTTTACCGGCACAGATTTATCTGTTGCAGTTAAGGTTCTTAACAAGAGATGTTTACTCGAATAAAAAGTAAACAAAAGTAAACAACTAATAGAAATGCTTTAGAAACAAAAAAGCGGAAGTGCTGTAAAATCAGTACTTCCACAATTTTTCCTAATGAGACATCGGGGATTCGAACCCCGGACAACTTGATTAAAAGTCAAGTGCTCTACCAACTGAGCTAATATCCCATACATATTTAGTTCGATAAGTGCTCGTTCTGAATCCTTTTAGAATTCTTCGAGATACATAGCAACTTAACTGGGCTAGTTGGATTCGAACCAACGTATGCAGCAGTCAAAGTGCTGTGCCTTACCGCTTGGCGATAGCCCATCAATTTTACAAAAGATGCTCTAACCATCGCATCAAGGTGGATACAGGGATTCGAACCCTGGGCCTCCAGAGCCACAATCTGGCGCGCTAACCAACTGCGCTATACCCACCATAAGATTCCGGCCATCAGGCGGTCTCTCTTCCCTCTTGGGAAAAATGTGCTCGAAGGGATTCGAACCCCCGACCCACGGCTTAGAAGGCCGTTGCTCTATCCAGCTGAGCTACGAACACATATCTAATTTTCCAATTAGAAAGCGGGTGATGGGAATCGAACCCACGTATCCAGCTTGGAAGGCTGGTGTTCTACCATTGAACTACACCCGCATGAAGTCGGGGTGACAGGATTCGAACCTGCGACCTCCTGGTCCCAAACCAGGCGCTCTAGCCAAGCTGAGCCACACCCCGTCAACGCTATTTAAATTTCTTTTTCCGTGACGCAAGACATATTATATTATAGCATGTACCAATTGTCAACATTTATTTTCAAATTTTTTCAAAAAATTGTTACTATTCACAGCTGATTCATATCTGATTTTTAAGGAAGTCCCATTGGGGCTTCTTTTTATTGGCAAAGTGTACTATATATAGTGGTTATATTT
>ONAD01000011.1 GCA_900315735.1 uncultured Lachnospiraceae bacterium
CCTCCTTGGATTTTTGTCTAGTCAACTTCAATCCTAACACAGGATCCAGGTGCTTTCATTATGTCTATTTAATTTTCCTACAAAAACTTTACCCTACGCAACTTTAACAATCTTGCTGCAAACTTAATTCTTCCCATTTTGCATAGAGTTCTTCCAGAGCTGCCTCTTCCTGCATCTGCTCCTCATGGATTTTGTTTAATTCATAAGAATTTGATGCCACCTCCGGCTTTGACAGTTCTTCATTTAATGCTTCTATCTTAGCCTCTCTCGCAGCAATTTCTTCTTCGGTACGCTTCAGTTCATTTTCCAGCTTACGCTTTGCTGCCTGCTGTTTCTTCATTTCTTCCCAGCTTAACTTCTGATTTGCGCCATTAGAAGCACTCTCTGTACCGGTCGTTTCACTGGAAACATTTGCATTATCCTGTGTGGTCGTTCCAAATACCGCTAACTCCTGAACTTCCTTTTTTTCCAGATAATAATCATAATTTCCAATATAATTTAGAATTGTTTCATTCTTTAAATCAAGAATTCTGCTGGCGGTTTTATTAATGAAATAACGGTCATGGGATACATAAAGCACCGTTCCGGTATAGGAATTGATGGCTGACTCCAAAATCTCCTTTGACATAATATCAAGGTGGTTGGTCGGCTCGTCCAAAATTAAGAAGTTCGCATTGGATAACATCAGTTTTGCCAGTGAAACACGGCCTCTTTCTCCACCACTGATATCACGAATCCGCTTAAATACATCATCATCCGTAAATAAAAATGCCGCTAATACATTTCGAATCTTCGTTGCCTTAAGATTCGGATAAGCATCTGCAATTTCATCAAATAACGTCTTATCCGGGTCTAAATTCTGATGCTCCTGGTCGTAATATCCGATTTCCACATTGCTTCCAAGCTTTATCTCCCCGGCATCTGCGTCTACAATTCCATTGATTATCTTTAAAATGGTGGTTTTCCCGGTACCGTTATTTCCGATTAAAGCAACTTTTTCCCCTCGCTTAATCTGAAAATCAATGTTTGAAAACAGTTTATGCTCGTAAGATTTTGAAAGACCTTTCACCGAAAGTACATCATTTCCACTGGTAATTTCCGGCTCCAATGTAATATGCATATCTGTTTTTTCATCGATTGGCTTCTCAATACGTTCTATTTTATCCAATGCCTTCTCACGGCTTTCCGCACGCTTAATGGACTTTTCCCGGTTAAAGGATTTTAACTTGGATATTACTTCTTCCTGGTGCTTGATTTCCCGCTGCTGGTTATAATACTGTCGCAAAAGACTTTCCCGCTGTATTTCCTTCTGCCTCGCATATGCGGTATAATTTCCCGGAAATACCGTTGCCGTATGGCGGGATATTTCCACCACCTTCGTAACAATCCGGTCTAAGAAATAACGGTCATGGGCTACGATAATTACGGCTCCTTTATAATTCAAAAGATAGTTTTCAAGCCATGCAATCGATGCCATATCAAGGTGATTGGTCGGCTCGTCGAGCATGATAATGTCAGGCTTGGTTACCAGAAGTCTGCCTAATGCCACCCTGGTCTTCTGTCCTCCGGATAACTCTGACATTTTCTTTCCGAAATCATTTTCCGAAAAGCCAAGTCCCTTTAACACACCGTTTATTTCACTACGAAAAGTCAGTCCGCCCTCTAACTCAAAGGCATGGCTGAAACGGTTATACTGCTCCATATATTTCTCTAATTCATCTGCACTTACATGCTGCATGTCTTCTTCCATTTTACGAAGCTTTTCTTCTTTTTCAATTAATGCATCGCAGGCATGAAGCACTTCATTATAAATGGTCTCGTTGCTGTCTTTATCCTGATACTGGGCAAGATAACCGATGGTTTTTCCTTTTGCAACGGTTACATCGCCACTGTCCGGTGCCAGCTCTCCCACTATAATTTTCAATAACGTAGATTTGCCGGCACCATTGATGCCGACAATTGCTGTTTTCTCATTATCTTCTACATGAAAAGAAACATTCTGTATTATGGTGTCTGTCCCAAAGGATTTACTGATATTCTGACAGGCTAAAATCATGGAAGTCTCCTCACTTTTTCTCTTTACCCCATAAGTAAAGCATTCTTTACAAGGGGCTTTTTATAGCTGAAAATTCCGGGACGGCACACTATTTGCCATCCCGGAGTATAGATTTTATAACATTTTTTCTAATGTAGCACGGATTGCTTTGATAAAGTCTTCACTGTTTAATACAGTCGGATTTTCGATTGTTGTAATCAGTGCAAGGTCTTTGGTCATCTTTCCGGACTCAATAGTGTCTACACAGGCTTTTTCCAGTTTGTCAGCAAATGCGCTTAACTCCTGGTTGCCATCTAATTCACCTCTCTTACGGAGTGCTCCGGTCCATGCAAAAATAGTTGCTACGGAGTTGGTGGATGTTTCTTCTCCCTTGAGGTGTTTATAATAGTGACGCTGAACTGTTCCGTGTGCAGCTTCATATTCATAATATCCTGCCGGTGATACCAGTACGGAAGTCATCATGGCAAGGGAACCAAATGCAGATGATACCATATCACTCATAACATCTCCATCATAGTTCTTACATGCCCAGATAAAGCCGCCCTCTGCTTTCATCACACGGGCTACCGCATCATCGATTAAGGTATAGAAGTAGGTAATTCCTGCTTCTTCGAATTTTTCTTTATATTCTGCATCAAAGATTTCCTGGAAAATATCTTTGAAAGTATGGTCGTATTTTTTGGAAATGGTATCCTTGGTTGCAAACCATAAATCCTGTCTGGTAGAAAGTGCATAGCTAAAGCAGCTTCTTGCAAAGCTTTCGATAGAATCATTTAAGTTATGCTGTCCCTGGACAACACCTGCTCCGGTAAAGTTATGAATCAGCTCTCTTGTTTCCGTTCCGTCCTCTGCTGTATAAACCAGTTCACATTTTCCCGGTCCCGGAATCTTCATTTCAGAAGCCTTGTATACATCGCCGTAAGCATGTCTTGCAATGGTAATCGGTTTCTTCCAGTTCTTAACGCATGGCTCAATTCCCTTTACAACGATTGGTGCACGGAATACCGTTCCATCTAACATTGCACGGATAGTTCCATTCGGACTCTTCCACATTTCCTTTAAGTTGTACTCCGTCATACGTGCTGCATTTGGTGTAATGGTAGCACATTTTACTGCAACACCGTATTTCTTTGTTGCATTTGCAGAATCTACAGTTACCTGGTCATCCGTTTCATTACGATGTTCAAGACCCAGGTCATAATATTCTGTGTTCAAATCAATAAATGGTAATAACAGTTCATCCTTAATCATTTTCCAAAGGATTCTTGTCATTTCGTCTCCGTCCATTTCAACCAAAGGGGTAGTCATTTTAATTTTGTCCATCTTTCTATCCTCCATTTACTATTTCAGCAGATTGTCCCAGCCATAATTATCCATATTTTCAATAGTATTTAACATATGGCTTGTTGCAAGCAGTTCTGCTTCTTTTGCATTGTGCTGTTTCAATGCTTCTACAATCCTTTTATGTTCATCATTTGATTTTACCACACGATCCGGCATTGACAAAGTAATTTTTCGAACTCTTTCCACATAATGATGAAATGCAGACAATTCATGCTTTAACATTTTGCTTCCGGAAGCTTCATAAAGTACCTCATGAAACTTATTATCCAGCTCTAATATCTGTGCATAATTTTCCTTCTTAGCATGAAATTCCACCAGAAAAATATTTTCTTCCAGTTCTGCTATCTGATCCTTGGTAATTCTGTCTGCCGCCCACTTTGCGCAAAGTCCTTCCAGCCGTGCGCGGATTTCATAAATATCCTTTACGTCTTCTTTCGTAATTCCCTCTACGAACGCTCCGCGGTTTGGAATGATTCTGACAAGACCTTCCAGTTCAAGCTGCCTTAAGGCTTCTCTTACCGGAGTACGGCTGACACCAAGTTCATCACCCAGGGTTTTCTCTTTTAATTCTTCATCGCACTTGTATTTTCCGGATAAGATATTTTCACGAATCGTATGAAATACTCTTCCGCTTAAAGAATATCCTTCTTCGCCCACGATAAAGCCTCCTTAATTTATAATACAATTCCGAGTTTTTTACAACAGTCAGTTATCTGTACTACAAGTTCATTATCTGTAATTACAGTTACACGTCCCTCATCATACTGCTCGTCTACCCACTGTTTGATTGTCTTTACCAGTTCAGAATTTTTATCTACTTTACGGTCATCACTAAGACGGTAATAGGTATTAATCCAGTGTGCAATTCCAGCAAGTCCTGATGTATTGGAAACAGATACCAGTGCCGGACGATTTAAGAATTTTTCGGTATCAAAAATGTTATAAATCTCTTCATTTTTCAAAAGTCCGTCTGCATGGATACCAGCTCTAGTAACGTTAAAGTTACTTCCGACAAACGGTGTACGGCTTGGAATCTTATAATTCAATTCCTTCTCATAATATTCTGCCAGTTCTGTGATAACTCTGGTATCCATTCCATCCAGGGTACCCTTTAACTGTGCATATTCAAATACCATAGCTTCCAGAGGTGTATTACCGGTTCTCTCACCAATACCAAATAAGGAGCAGTTGACACCGGATGCACCGTAAAGCCATGCTGTGGTTGAGTTATTGACTGCTTTATAGAAATCGTTGTGTCCATGCCATTCAATCAGTTCAGAAGGAACTCCTGCATGTGTGGTAAGTCCGTAAATGATACCCGGTACACTTCGCGGAATTACTGCTCCCGGGAAGTTTACACCATATCCCATGGTATCGCAGGCACGAATCTTAATCGGAATATTGTATTCCTTCATTAATTTCATCAGCTCTAAGCAGAATGGAATTACAAATCCGTAAATATCAGAACGTGTAATATCCTCCAAATGACATCTTGGACTGATTCCGGTCTCTAAGCATTCACGAATCACACTTAAGTAAAGATTCATAACTTCGCTTCTGGTCATTTTCATTTTATAGAAAATATGATAATCAGAGCAGCTTACCAAAATACCGGTTTCACGCAGCCCCAAATCTTTTACAAGCTGGAAATCCTGTTTGCTGGCACGAATCCAGCTGGTGACTTCCGGGAATTTATAACCACGCTCTAAGCATTTATATACGGCATCACGATCCTTCTTGCTATATAAGAAGAACTCACTCTGACGGATTTTTCCCTTTGGTCCGCCTAATTTATGTAAGTAATCATAGATGGTTACAATCTGTTCTGTGGTATATGGTGCTCTTGACTGCTGACCATCACGGAATGTTGTATCAGTAATCCAGATATCTTCCGGCATATTGTGCGGAACGATTCTGTCATTAAATGCAATTTTCGGAATTTCCTCATATGGAAAAAGATTGCGGAATACATTTGGTTCCTCAACATCTACAAGCTGATAAAAATGCTCTTCCAACTGTAATAGATTAGTTTTTTCATTCATAACGACTTCTCTCATGGAACACACTCCTTTTGATTCACAAATATTCTTGAATAATTGTATACAATTATACTTGTATGTGTCAAGAGGTTTTTCAAGATTATTCCAAAAAAGTGAATATTTATTAGTATTATCCTTTTTTATCGGTAGATAATAGTATTGTAACCATTCGGTTATATACAAATGCTAAGGAGGAAATTTACTATGTCTAATCGTTCGAAAAAATCTTCTGTTCCAGAAGCACAAAGTGCATTAAACCGTTTCAAATTCGAAGTTGCAAGTGAGTTAGGTGTACCACTGTCTGAGGGATATAATGGGGATTTAACTTCCCGTCAGAATGGTTCCGTAGGCGGTTATATGGTAAAGAAAATGATTGAGGCGCAGGAAAAGCAGATGGCTGAACGTTAACGCATCTTTTTCATTGCCCGCTTAGATGTCGGAAGAGGCTGTCCACCGGAATCGGTGAACAGCCCCTTTCTCAGGTTCTTCCTTTTCTTTCTATATCATTTTTCTATCATGACACATGCAGTAATACTTATTACAATACGAATTTTCCGACAACCTCTTTTAATTCTCCGGCAATCTTTTCCTGCTGGGAAGACATGTCAGACACTTCTCCAACAACTGCAGATACTGAATTTACAGACTTCATAATCTGTCCACTGTTATCCACTGTATTCTGGGAAGATTCCGCTACACTGGATACCGCCTGGCTGACTTCATGAATGATTGTCTCGATGTTTGCTGCCATCTGGGCAATATCATTGGAGAATTTTTCAATTGCCTGGGCATCATCTCCATACTGCTGTGCTACATTGACGAAAGTATCGTAGTCCGGTGCGACCGTATCTGTCACGAAGTTTAACATAGACTGTGACTGTTCCACAATTCCGCTAAAGGCATGTTCTACTTCGCCAATTGTTTCTTTAATCTTATTAACTGCAGCTGTAGTCTCACCTGCCAGATTGCCAATTTCTCCGGCAACAACTGCAAATCCCTTTCCCTGTTCTCCTGCCCGGGCGGCCTCAATGGAAGCATTTAAGGACAGTAAGTTAATCTGATCTGCGATTTCGGAAATCACTTCTGCCAATGCGCCAATGGATTTTACAACATCTGCATTCTTAATACTCTCCTCCAGGCCAACTCTATTCTGCGCTGCAAGCTTATTGGCAAGTTCATAAGCATTGCGGCTGGTATCTTCAATTCCATTTGCACGCTTCTTAATTTCTCCTGCAAGCTCCAGACTCTTTTCTGTCTCAGAAGCCAGCATATTAACCGAGGAATTCACTTCCTCTACCGCAGCATTTACTTCTTCCGTCGCTGCACTGGAAGATGTCATATCAGAATTAACCTGATTCATCAGTGACTCTATCATCTCATAATCTTTCTTTAATTCCTCTACCGAACGCTTCAGTTCAATGCTGGAATCACTCAGAAGTTTTGCATGACCACTGATTTTTGAAATCATGTCCTTATTGTTTCCATACATTTCATTTAAGGACTGTCCCATTGCTCCCAGTTCATCACTGCGTCTGCTCTCCAGCGACTGTACTTTAAAGTTACCCTCTGCCAGCTGTACAGCAAAGTTCTTAACTCTATTAATCTGTCTGGAAACTGATTTTACCTGCGATAAAATCACAAGTATCATAATTATAAGGATCACTGCCGCAATGATTGCCAACTTAATTCCAAGGCTGATAACCGGCGCATTCAGTTCTGAATTTTCAATTGCAATTCCAAGCTTCCAGTCCAGATCAGGAATTGTCTCATAATATACCGTATATCCGGTAATTCCTTCTGTAAAGCAGGCTTTTCCACTATCAGAATCCAACATTTTTGTTCCCACTTTAGCAAGAGAACTATTTTTAGAATCCGTTATTTTCTCATTCATGATTTTACCGGAATCCTGTGTATAAAGATAGGTTCCATCCGATGAAATCAGAAATGCTTTTCCTGTTTTTCCTACTGACATCTGGCTGACCAGATTCTGAATCTCATCCAGCGTAATATCAACAGTTACGCATCCCATATAAGTTCCATCTGCACTATACATCGGTGCAGAACAGTTTACCATATCACAGTCTAAAACCTCATCATGATATGCCTTTGTAAACTTCGGTTCTGTTTCACCATTCGAAACAATCTTGTAGAAATCCCTGCTTACATAATCATAAGAGGACTGGCTCCTGTCATAAGTCAGAATCGGCGTATCTCCATCCTTATATACATAAGGTCCTACAAAACGTTGTTTGGAGTCATACTTATTCGGTGCAAAATAAATTCCGGCACCATAAATAAAATCCTCCTCATAAATCATGGTATTTAAGAAATTAACATATGCCAGCAGTTCCTCATTTTCATAAGTAATCCCAACAATTCCTGCCATATGCTTTGCAAGGCTTGCCGCAGACTGCATCTGTGACTCTACCTCTGTCTTCTCGTTTTCCAGACTCAGCGACATTTCCTTCCCAATCTCATCGTCAATAATCTGCTTACTGGAAAATACACTGACTGCACCTAATACAGCCATACCCAGAATCAGTACCGGGAGCATTGCACTTAACATTTTCGTGCTAATTTTCTTCCCTTTTTTCTTCTTAGCCATAAAAATATATCCCCCGCTTTCCCTAAATTGTATGTCTGCACTTATTGTATCAACATTTCGGTAATTTAGCAATAAAAACAAGGGATTTTACGTTAATTTTCGTAAAGTTTCCACAAATCATTCCTTAATTTTTCGAAACTTTCTAAATATTTATGTTGTATTCTGTCATTTTGTACGCATTTTTCAGCGTTATTTCGAGTCTCATGTCTTTTTCGTAATCGTTTAAGTTGCACTTTTCGACATATTTTTTTGCTTCTTCGGATGCAATAGAAAGCATATCGGCATCCGAAAAGACATCTGCAATTTTAAATTCCATCAAACCACTCTGACGTACCCCGAAGAAATCTCCTGGTCCACGCATTTTCAAATCTTCACCGGCAATATAGAATCCATCATTAGAGCCCGCCAGAATATTCAATCTCTCTTTGGCGTTCTTTCCATTGGAAGAATTCATAAGAATACAATAGGATTGTGCGTTTCCTCTTCCGACACGTCCCCGCAGCTGATGGAGCTGTGCCAGCCCGAAACGCTGTGCATCCTCAATCATCATGACAGTGGCATTCGGCACATTCACACCTACTTCCACTACCGTTGTAGAAACCAGAACCTGGATTTCACCAGTGACAAAGGCTTCCATTACTTTATTCTTCTCTGCCGGGCGCATTTTTCCATGAAGTAATCCTACGCTGATTCTGTCTCCATAATATTGTTTTAATTTCTTTACATATGAAGTAACATCCTGCAATTCCAATTCCTCATTGGCTTCTACCAGAGGACAGATAATATATGCCTGATGTCCTTTTTGGACTTCATCTAAAATAAAATTCCAGGATTTCTCCCGCATTTTCGGTCCAACTACACAGTTTTTGATTGGAAGACGTTCTGCCGGAAGCTCACCTACTACCGAAATGTCCAGATCTCCGTAAAGAATTATTGCAAGGGTCCGCGGAATCGGCGTCGCACTCATAACCAGTACATGTGGCAGCCGGCTGCTCTTATCTGCCAGCGTCTCCCTCTGCCTTACCCCGAAACGATGCTGTTCATCCGTTACTACCAGCGCCAGCCTCTGATAAAGTGCCTTTTCCTGTATCAATGCATGGGTTCCAATTATCATGGCATTCTGTTCTGTTTCCATTTTCGCATATGCTTCACGTTTTTCCTTTGCGGTCAATGAACCGGTAAGAAGAATAACCGGAAAGTCCAGTTCAAACATGACAATCCATTTCCGAAAAGTGTCATAATGCTGTCTTGCCAGAACCTCAGTTGGTGCCATAATAGCAGTCTGATAACCTTCATGAGCAAATTTTGCCATAATAAGGAATGCAAGAATGGTCTTACCGGAACCTACATCCCCCTGTATCAACCGTTGCATGGCATAAGGACTGTATATATCTTTTTCCAGATCTTCCAATGTTTTCTTCTGGGCATTTGTCAGTGGAAACGGAAGCTGTTCTGCCACCACTTCAATAAATTCATCCCTTACTACCGGAAATCCATTCGGCGTCTGCTCATGATGTTCCTTAAACCGCTGTATCTGAAGCAGAAATAAGAAAAATTCGTCAAAAGCAAGACGTTTTCTTGCTCCGGTCAGTTCTTCTAAATCTGTTGGAAAATGCACTTTTTCCAATGCCTCTCTCAATCCCATAAACTGATGGCGGGCTAAGATTTCTTCCGGGATATATTCTCCATCTTCTTTCATGCTGTCAAGGGCTGTACGCACAAGCTTTCCAAATTGCTTGCTGGATATTCCCTTGGTCAGAGGATATACCGGCTGCAGGGATGTCTGCATTTTCCTGTATTCATCCGGCTTCCACACTGCCGGCTGTTCCATGACATATTTCTTATTTTTTAAGGTCAGCTTTCCATATAATATTACTTCCGGTTCCCGGTTCAGCTGATTGCAGATATAGGGCATCCGAAACCAGACCGCCTCTACTTTCCCTGTTCCATCGCTAAACTGTGCAGTAGATATCTGCATGGCTCTGGTACTTCTCGTTACCGGTGAAGAACAAAGCCGTACATGAAAAGCATAGACTTTCTCCGGCTCGGCCACACTGATATGCTCCGGCTCCGGCATCCGCTTATAATCCCTTGGAAAAGCAAGGAGTATATCCCCAACGGTATATACTCCAAGTTTTTGCAATATTTTTTCAGTTTTTGGTCCAACTCCATTCAATTCCTGAATGGGTGCATTTCTGTCCATAAACACTCCTGTTACTCTACTGATATTACATAATAGTAAATTGGCTGTCCGCCAAAGTGAATCTCCACTTCTACCTCAGGATACTTCTCTTCTAAAGAAGCACCTAATGCATTGGCATCTTCTTCTGTTACTTCTTCGCCATAATAGATACAGATAATCGCAGATTCTTCATCTATCATCTCAGCAACCATATCTTCTGTAGTGCTCTTGATATCCTTACCAACAGCAAGGATGCTCTTGTCACCAATTCCCATATAATCGCCCTGTTTAATCTCTTTGTCATCGATTACGGTATCACGGACTGCATAAGTCACCTGACCGGTCTTTACATTTTCTAATTCTTCGGTCATACGCTTTGCATTTTCCTCTGCCGACTGATCCGGAATAAAGTTAATCAGCGCTGTAATTCCCTGTGGAATTGTCTTGGTTGGAATAACAATAATCTTCTTATCTTCTACTAAAGATGCTGCCTGATTTGCAGCCAGTACAATATTCTTATTGTTTGGAAGAATAAAGATGTTATCCGCATTCACATGGTCGATGGCATTTAACATATCCTCGGTACTTGGGTTCATGGTCTGACCACCTTCGATGATATAATCCACGCCAAGTCCGTTGAAGATTTCATTGACACCGGCACCAATGGATACGGAAATGAAGCCCATTTCTTTTCTTGGTTCCTCTGTCTTTTCTTCTTTGGTTTCTTCCTCTTTCTGCTCTTTTGCGAGTTTCTCAGCATCCTTGATTAATTTTTCCTGATGTTCTTCACGCATATTATCAATCTTGATTTTGCTTAATGAACCATGTTTCAATGCTTCCTGAAGGGCAAGACCAGGGTCATTGGTATGTACATGGGTTTTCACAATCTCATCATCTGCCACAACAACGATAGAATCACCAATGGACTCTAAGAAGCCTTTATATTCATGCTCCTGTTTCTCTGTTAATGGCTGATTTAATACAATGATAAATTCGGTACAATAACCAAACTTAATATCAGCTTCTGTCTCAGCAGTAATCTTCATAACACCTGCAGATGCTGCAGAACCTTCAATGCTGTAATCAATTTCTTTGCCAATCAGGGAATCATAACCGCCCTTTAATACCTGAACCAGTCCCTGTCCGCCGGAATCTACTACGCCAGCCTGTTTTAATACAGGAAGCATATCCGGTGTCTTGCTTAACACATGGTCTGCTTCTTTAATAACTTCATCTACAAAGAATACAATATCATCGGTATCATCACAAAGCTCCAGTGCTTTATTGGCTGCGCCCTTGGCAACGGTAAGAATGGTTCCTTCCTTTGGTTTCATAACTGCCTTATATGCAGTCTCAACAGCCTTCTGCATAGCCTCTGTCAGAATTACTACGTCCAGTTCATCATATTCTGCAATTACCTTGGTAAATCCACGGAATAACTGGGAAAGGATAACTCCTGAGTTTCCTCTTGCTCCTCTTAATGAACCCGAGGAAATTGCCTTTGCAAGTTCCTTCATGGTCGGATTTTCAAGCTCGCTTACTGCCTTTGCTGCTGACATAATTGTCATAGACATATTGGTTCCCGTATCTCCATCCGGTACAGGGAAAACATTCAGTTCGTTAATCCACTCTTTCTTTGCTTCGAGATTCTTTGCTCCGGCCAAAAACATTTTAGCAAATACCGCAGCGTTTATTGTACTTACTTCCACTTCAACAGTTCCTCCTTAATCAATCACTCTGACGCCTTCAACTAAAATGTTGACTTTCTTAATCTGCATTCCGGTAAACTCTTCCACTTTATATTTTACCGTATGAATCAGATTGTCTGCTACTGTCTCAATACTTACGCCATAGGCAACAATTACATGGAAATCAATTGTAATTTTATTATTTTCATCCACATCCACATTTATACCATGTGTCAGATAATCTCTTTTTAATAATTTAACCAGGCCATCTTTCATATTAACTGCAGCCATTCCAACAATGCCAAAGCACTCAACTGCAACAGAACCGGCATAGGTTGCAATTACTTCATTATCAATTACGACTTTACCTAATTCGTTTTCCATTTTACCTGTCATTCTATAACCTCCAATTAAAATTAATCTTCTCGCATTTCCGCCAGTATATACATAACATGAACTATATTATAACCTCTTTTTCTGAAAAAAGAAACAGTATTTTTCTTTATTTTCAAAAAATGCAATTTTTTTCTTGCATTCTGTCTGTATTTCTGTTAAGATAGCTTTGTTGTGAGCTTGTGTCATAACAGGCTTAGTGAAGAATTTAAAGGAGGTGCTATCATGGCAAAATGTGCAGTTTGTGGAAAAGGCGCTCATTTCGGTAACAATGTGAGCCATTCTCATAGAAGATCTAATAGAATGTGGAAATCAAACATCAAATCTGTAAAATGTAAAGTAAACGGAACTCCAAAAAGAATGTACGTATGTACTTCCTGTTTAAGATCCGGATCCGTTGAAAGAGCTTAATTAGCATTTTCTATCTGGACTGTCCTTTTGGACAGTCCTTTTTTTACTTTACAGGAAATTGCTTTCCTGTAAAGTAAAAACGCTCCGCGAGGATGCACACTGCGGCGTATAAGGTAGTTGTCGCAAGCGACCGCCGCAGGCGCGAGAATGTGCCAAGGCACATTCTTTGTTCCTTTACAAGAAATTGCTTTCCTATTACTTACAGCAGAAAAGATTATACCCTATCAGCAGCAATATCAATATAATAATAATCCCAATCACGTCACTTGGAATAATAAACATAAAAAACATGCCAAATCCAACCATGAAAGAGGAATACCCCATCAAGCGTTTCATGTTTTTTCTCCAATCAAAAAGACATATACCATTATAGTATATGCCCTTCTTTTTCACTTAGCACGCTGTACGTTCTTCTGTTACTATTCTATACTGTTCTTATTCTTCATCCTTATTTACTGCATCAGATAAAATTTCATTCATCTCAGACTCTGCAGCTTTCTTGGATTCTTCATCTAACTTTGCAGTTGCTGCCTCATCCTTCTTTCCTCTGGATGCAAACTTATTTACAAAATCCGGTACCATATCAAGAATCTTGGTCACACCATCCTGATTCTTAATATTTACAAGCTTGGTGGTGCCATTCTGAATGACAAGAACCGCACTTGGTGTAATCTTTCCACCCATTCCTCCTGCTCCGTTGTTCTTCTTCTCCTGGGAAAATGCGCCTGCGCCTACACCAAAGGATACATCCACTAATGGAAGAATGATGGTATCTCCGATATGAATGGCATCTCCTACAACCGTCTTGGTTGTAATGAAGCTGTCCATTCCTTTGAATAAAGATTCTACCGTATTGCGAAATGTGTTATTACTGTCTGACATAATAATTCCTCCTGATTCTACTTCATATTGATTCTGTTAAAATTGCTTTATAAAGTGTTTCACATCCGGATTTCTCCAGATTTGAATTGCTGCCTTTAATAAATGAATCACCTGTATCCGTCCCTTTATATCCCAGCTGCCTTCGATATAAAAACGTTCTGCCTCAAAATCCGGCATAATAGATACCTTATCATAATATAAAAACGGTAATACGCTGAGCACTGCTAAAACCTGTCCTGTGGCTGCCGGATCTTCCATGCCATAAGCAACATCTGCCTTCATATGCTTTGGTCCGTATTTTTTTAACAGCCCTATTACTTTACCCAGAGCAAACCGGACGGCACTTCTATTCTGCTCATCCTGTATCCACTGATTCACTTTTTTTATTTTACTGCCGATATTTTTTGCTTTCTGCGGAATTGCTTTTATCTTTTCTACTATCGAGCGTATTGTCTTGCTGATTTTACCAAATACGGAAACGAACTTTTTCTTATATGTCTTCTTCTGGCGTTTCTGTTCATGCTGTTTTTCCGTCTGTTCTTCTTGCACCACAGCCGGTGGATTCTGCTCTAAGTCTTTTTCCGGTTCCTTATGGGATTTTTCCCCGGATTTCTTTTTCGGCTTTTTCTTTACTTTCTTTTTCTCTACTTTCTGTTTGGCTTTTTCATCCGATGGATATTTCCATGCTTTTATGCCAAAAATCTTTAAAACTGCAAGCTGCTTTCCCTGCTCCATCAGAAAGGAAAAACGCATAGCAATAAGACACCATGCTCCATGCACTTTTAACGTAGTCTGTCCCTGCCTTGTCTCTCCACGAATCCGGTAAGATACCGGAGCAAACAGCAAAAGCATGATAAGTAAAACCAGTAAACCTAATATGCATAATAATATTATGCCCAGGATTTTCAAAATAGATAACAGCACTGTCATCCTCATGTCTCCATTTCAGTATTTTTACGAGTCTGCTGTTTCAGTACAAATTTACGCACTTCAAATGTTCCTGTTTTATGATAAATATCATTCACAATTGCTGCTGACATCTCTAATGCTGCGTCATATCCTTTTTCCAGACCGATAATAAAAAGTTCTTTCTTCGGATATGCCTTTTGTAATAAATCTGTTGCCGGTATAATATCCAGAAGATTCTCTTCATTTGACGGAAGGGTCAGAAGATAAAGCGACGGCTGTGGCACATTCCGCTCCACTCTGCTTTTTACCTTTGCTTCCTGATTTTTCAGCCTTTCTCCCAGATATAAATTAGAATACCAATGCATGCTACACCTCATATCTGATTTAAAAAAACAGTCAGATGGCTGCTCTAATAATATTTGTGGGTTCCCCACAGATTACACTTTTTCAAATCCAGATATTCATTATAAGCTTTTTCCAAAATCTGCTTCTCATTGGCAAATTTTAAAAGATGATAGGCTTCATGATATTTATAATATCCGGAATCTACAAAGAACTCTTCACGTTGTGGCTTACTGTAATAACTGTCTGCCATCATCAGATACCAATGTACCTGTTTCTCCACCGTATCTTCTGGCACAGTAAAGCTATACTGGCTCTTCCCGACATATTTGATTATGGATGCATCTACGCCCGTTTCCTCCAATACCTCTCTTGCTGCGGTATCTTTGAATTCTTCCCCGGGTTCTACTGTTCCCTTTGGAAGCACCCAGCCTTCGTACTTATTCTTATAATTCTTATAAAGGACAAGCACCTTACCCCGAAATATTACCACACCACCACAACTTGTTGCTTCAATCATTGCAATACCTCCTGATGTGGTCACTACCTTTTGTTTAACAAACAGTATACCCCTTTTTTCAGAAGGATGCAACAATCCATTTCAGAAGTCCAGGATGATTCCCCGACGCAACATGCCATCCTGTCTGTTTCATTTATCTGTAATAAGCATCAAAAACCTGTTTTGCTGCCGGAACTGCAACGGTACTGCCTGCACCTGCCCCTTCCGCAATTACAACAACTGCAATATCTTCCTTATCCTCCCGGTGTGCATATCCTACAAACCAGGAATGGCTTTCTCCCTTATTGTTATTAAACTCTGCTGAGCCGGTCTTGCCGTATGCAGTATAACTCTGCCCATTTAACTTGGATGCAGTACCATCTGCAACTACACCTGCCATAAATTCCTGCATGGTCTTTGCTTCTTTTTCCGAAAGAAGCTGCTTGCTTGCAGCCGGCTCATATTTCTTTACTTCTATACCATTTTCATTTTCCGTATGGTCTACCACATAAGGCTTCATCAGAATACCATCGTTGGCAATTGCACTGGTAATCAATAACATATGGAGTGGTGTTACCAGCGTCTCTCCCTGTCCGATTGCCGTCTGCATCTTCATACTTTCCGGGGATTCATCTGTTAATTTAAACTGACTTTTACTTGTTTCAAAGTTTCCCGGCAGTGTCTTATCAAACATCAGATCTGAACAAAGGTCCGAAAGAGAATCTGTGTCCAAAGATAATCCGATATTGGCATAAGATGAATTACAGGAATTTGCAAAGGACTGCTTCAAATCCTGCGTTCCATGCACGGCATTATTATAACAGTGTATTGTAAAATCATTCTCTGTAATACTTCCGTTACAGCTATAGCTGTAATTCTCATAATCCGGATTTTCCCGGATATATTCTAAGGTTGTAATTATTTTAAACGTAGAGCCAGGCGGATATAATCCCTGGGTTGCCCGGTTTAAAAGAACCGAGTTATTATTATCTTCTGAAATAATGGAATCCCAGTCTGCTGCAATAGTATTCGGGTCAAAATCCGGTTTGGACACCATGGCAAGCACTTTTCCGGTGGAAGGCTCCATCACAACAACTGCACCATCATAATTACCCAATGCCTGATATGCAGTTTCCTGCAAAGTGGAATCCAACGTAGTAACCACATTGTCTCCCATGCTTTTTTCATCTTTAATCTCGTTAAACATACGCTCTAATACAAAAGAATGGGAACGTAAAAGATTAAAGTTCATATTGGATTCAATACCGGACTTTCCATTGGTGGAAAACCCAACCACATGCGCATACATATTACCATAAGGATATTTCCGGGTTTCATTACCGGCAGCATCCACTACGGTCTCGGCTAAAACTTTGCCATCTGCTGACATAATCTTTCCTCTGACCACACGGTCTGCAAAAGTATCCTGTCTGCTATTATATGGACTATTGATAAAATCTTCGCTTTTTACCATCTGAAAATATACCATATATCCCATCAGGCAGATAAAGATAGCAAGGAAAAAATAAGTAATCACTGCAAATTCTTTATTCTTACTAACTGAGGTCCCTGACTTCTGTTTCGAATCCTGATTTTGCTTTCTTTTTTGCTGATTTAGATTCTCCTTTTTCATTATGTGACACTCCTTCGTCTTCCCGCAAAATATATAATCCCTGAATAATGCCAAATATAACCAATGTACTTAACATGGAACTTCCTCCATAGCTGACTAACGGAAGGGTTACTCCGGTGGATGGAATAAACTTTGTTACTCCGCCAATGGTTAAGAATACCTGAAATCCGTAAATCGTTCCAAGTCCAAGTGCCACCAGCTTATAAAAGGAATCCTTTAACTGCATGGCAATATTTAAAAACATCAGGAAACAGCTTACACAGACCAAAATCAGGCACAGGGCAAACATTCCACCCAGTTCTTCTGAAATTGCTGCAAAAATAAAATCCTGCTCTACTACCGGAATTTTATTTGGCATGCCCTGATATAACCCAAGACCGAAAAAGCCTCCGGTCCCGATTGCAAAAAGGGACTGACAGATCTGATAGCCCTCATTGTCAATGACTTTAAGCGGTGTTTTCCATGCCACCACACGGACTCTGACATGATTAAATAATTTATAGGCAATTACTGCCGCTACACTTCCCGCCAGCAGTCCACCGGCAAAATAGAGTGGTTTTCTCGTTGCCACATAAAGCATTGCCATATAAGCCACAAAGAAAATCAATGCGCCACCTAAATCCCGGGATAATACCAGAATCAATACATGCAGTGCTGCAATCAAAGTGGTAATTACCACCTGGCGGAATTCCGTTGATTTGTGATACATGGCAGCCACAAAAAACACAAAAAGAATCTTAATAAATTCAGACGGCTGTACCGTAATTCCTGCTATGGTAAAAGAAATCTTTGCTCCATAGCTGGTGCTTCCTGCGATACATACAATACCAAGTCCCACAATACCAATTGCCGCATAAATCCAGGTAAGATTCCGGAAAAATCCCATCCTCCGTATCATCACCGGAATCACAAGGGAAATCACACAGGATACCGCTGCAATCGCAAACTGCTTGATAGCATGTCCGAAATTCAGGCGGGTCAGAATAATAAACCCGATAATCATAAGCATACACATATTATTAACCAAAAGTCTCGAAGCCTTCGGATAACATAATTTGTACACATTCCGTACCACAACAAGAAGAATTATCTGCGCCAGATAAAAAATAAAAGTATATGCATCCTCAGTCACCGCAAATATAACTAAATATGCCGTAAAATGAATCGCATACAAAATCCTTGCCTGCCGCCTGAATTTCTTTTCCTGTTTTCGTTCTGATATATTCCGGAATACCGCAAAACATTCATATGTATACACGGAAAACAGAATAATCAGTGCATATTTTGATAATTCCACAATCAAATGAACCATAAATACCTCTGCTTTATTCTACGCCTCGTTTAAAATGTCCATTGGTGCATTCCATCGGCAGCTGCCCCAAAATGCCACCATTTTTATAAATATCACCATAAATTGTTAAAATCTGTTCTGCCTCTTCTTCCGTCTCTGTCGTAAAGGAAAGCCTTACGGCAGCCGGTGCAATCTTTTTCACGGTTACGTCTTCCTTAAAGAGGCAGACCGGAAGCGAATTATAAATTACATTATAACATTCCGAGCAGAAATTTTTCACCGGAAAATGTACAGAATAACGGTCTTTTAAGTTCAGCACCTTGGGCTGATGCATACAGCCTAACGTGTTCTTATGAATACACTGTGCCGTTATCATAAGTGGAAGTCTGCCATAGATAATCATTTCAGACCGGCTGTTTTCTCTTCTTAAAATCTCCTTCCGGTTCAATTCCACCGGAATTGTATCCTGCATCATTCCAAGACGATAAAAATATTCTGACGCTTCATTGGAATAGGTATATAAATTACTGTCGGATACCATCTGCCAGTTTTCATTGCCCCATTCCTTTATAAACGCAATCTCATCAAGACTCCGCACCATAATACCATCTAATGGGAGCTTTTTTAGCTCCGGCATGATTTTTTTATAAAAAAGACTGGTCTGCTGCCGGAAAATAAATGGGAATACATAAAATGCTTTCTTACCGGATGCATGTACCCTGTCTATATCCTCACTTAACTTGCGGATCAGATTTTCTCTTGTATACAACATACAATCAAGATAAACCGCATCCACGAAATCGGCTTTCAATACTGCCAGAAGCTGTTCTGCGTCTTCAATCAGTACCCGGACTTCTGTGGATGAACCGGCGGGTTGTTGTCCGGAAGTCTGTGATAATGACTGTCCGGAAATCTGCTTTTCATTTATGGCATTTCCTTTTGTCTGCCTATCTGTTTCAGCGGAAGAAGTTTTCACCAATTCCGGAAGCGTTCTTTCATAAGGCTTCAGCAGTGCTTCTTCTAATGCTTCCAACGCACCTCTTCGCAGCTGGTTCAACTGGTTTACCGGCATAAAAATATCATCATCCATTGTAACTTCAAGCTTTTCAAAAACAAATGGTGTATTTCCTGTCTTTGTAATCTTTTCTGTTACAACTTCATTCGTCAACGGACGATTCTGCGCTACAAGAACCATATCTCCCTGATAAGAAACTTTTATTTTTCCATATTGCACTTCTATCTTAGCAGGGCATTCTTTATTTAATATTAACTTTCCTTTAATCTTTTCTTTTAATTCGGTTTCTACATATTCTCTTCGGATATTATCCTGAAGAACACCTTCGCTCTTATTATGGGAAGCGCTCTCTCCGCTTAGCATATCACTGTCATTATGATGATAGTAATATCCGCTGGTAAAGCCACCTCGGTTTCCAAGTTCTAAAAGTGCCCTGATATCCTTCTTCTCCACCGGAATACGGCTTCCATCCAGATAGGAATCCATATATTTCCGGTAAATACTTACTACACCGGCAGCATACTCCGGTGTCTTCATCCGTCCTTCTATCTTAAAGGAATATACCCCATGGTCTGCCAGTTCATACAAAAATGGCAGTGTACACATATCCTTAAGGCTCAGAATCGGTGTTGCATGATGTCCGGTAAGACTTTTTTCTCCCTGCAATACTTCATAGGAAAGGCGGCAAGGCTGTGCACATCTGCCACGGTTTCCGCTTCTTCCGCCGATGATACTGCTGAAAAGACACTGTCCGGAATAGCAGTAACACAATGCACCATGAATAAAGCTTTCCAGTTCCACGCCTACTTCATCATGGATTCTTTGGATTTCTTCTAAGGACATTTCTCTCGCTGTCACCACACGCTCTACGCCCTGTTCCTTTAAGAGTCTTGCACCATCCACATTAGTAATGGTCATCTGGGTACTGGTATGTATCGGAAGATTCGGAAAATGAGCTTTGATAAACTCCATAACGCCCATATCCTGCACGATGACAGCATCTAATCCCGCTTCATAATAAGGGTGCAGATAATCATAGAGCTGTCCTAATTCATATTCTTTTAACAGGGTATTCACCGCAAGAATAATTTTGCGTCCATGAATATGTCCGAAACGGATTGCTTCTAATAATTCTTCTTCGTTAAAATTATTGGCATATGCTCTTGCACCGAACATACTTCCGCCAAGATATACGGCATCTGCTCCGGCATGAATGACTGCCTTTAATGTTTTTAAGGAACCTGCCGGTGCTAAAAGTTCTAACTCTTTCATCTTTCCTCATCTCCTATGGGAATTACGAGAAACACGCTTTGCGAGTTTCTCGCGTAAACAAAAGGGACAGCGAAACGTCTGCCCCCTTTTCTTTTCATAGTTTTTATTCTTTATTACGCTTTCTTTCCGGAAGGCTTTTCCTCTTTCTTCTCTTCCGTATGATCTGCTTTCTTTTCCTCTGGTTTGTCAGCTTTTCCCGGTTTTTCAAGTTTATCTACTTTACCAAGCAGCGCATCTTCTAAGGTTGCTTCTAATCTGGTCTTATTTAAAAGCAGCTCTTTATTTTCTTTTTCCAGATCCTTTAATGACTTGGCATCACTTTCCATGCGGATCTGATTAGAAATCAGTTCATGCTTTAAATCATAGATTTCACGGTCTTTTACCTCTAAATCCTGCTCTAATTTTTCAACCTGATTTTTCGCTTTGAAGTAATCGTCTGCAATGTTCAATGCCAGCAGTGTGGAACGCATATCACTTGGAATTCTCTTATATTCATCCAGCATTTTAAATTCTGCAATCTTATCATTGATATAAGTTGCTACCTTCTGTAAATACTCCTGACTTTCATATCCGCTTAAAGTATATACCTTTCCATCAATAATCACTTCTGTATTATTTTTTGCTGCCATTTTCATTTCCTCTCTGCGTATCTGCCTAAAAATATTCTCTGACTACTACATATAGCATATTATAGCCATAAATCTATCGAAAAACAACTATTTTCTTAGCCCTCTATTCCAAAGTGATGATATGCAAATTCTGTTGCGACTCTTCCCTTCGGTGTCCGGTTGATAAATCCGTTCTTTACAAGATATGGTTCATAGACATCCTCTATCGTTCCGGCATCTTCCCCAATCGCTGCCGCAAGAGTATCCAGTCCTACCGGGCCTCCCTGGAATTTTTCAATAATCGTAAGTAAAATATTCCGGTCGTTCTGGTCTAAGCCCATCTTGTCTACTTCCAGTAAATCCAGTGCAAAGGATGCTACTTCTTTGGTAATTTCACCGCTGTACTGTACCTGTGCGAAATCACGCACTCTCTTTAAAAGGCGGTTGGCAAGACGTGGCGTTCCTCTGGAACGGCGTGCCAATTCGATTGCACCTTCCTCATCAATCTTTACCTCTAACTTCTTCGCGGAATGGACAATAATTGTCTTAAGCTCCTCCACATTATAAAATTCCAGATGATGAACCACTCCAAAACGATCTCTTAAGGGTGCCGATAAAAGTCCGGCTCTGGTGGTGGCACCAACCAATGTAAAATGCGGTAAATCAAGACGGATAGAACGGGCTGTTGCTCCCTTTCCCACCATAATATCAATGACATAATCCTCCATGGCAGGATATAATACTTCCTCCACCTGGCGGTTCAGACGATGAATTTCATCTACAAATAAAATGTCACCCTCTGCAAGATTGCTTAAAATAGCCGCCATTTCTCCCGGCTTTCCAATGGCTGGACCGGAAGTAACTTTCATATGTACGCCCATTTCATTGGCAATGATTCCGGCAAGGGTTGTCTTACCTAATCCCGGCGGTCCGTAAAACAATACGTGGTCTAAGGACTCGCCACGCTGTTTTGCAGCCTCTATATATACTTTAAGATTTGCTTTCGCTTTCTCCTGACCGATATATTCATCTAAGGTCATCGGACGCAGTGTTTTTTCGATTTTAATATCTTCATCCTGCATCTGCGTTGAAATTACACGTTTTTCCATTTTCTGCTCCTCTTATAAGAATGCCATCTGCTTCAATGCCTGCTTTAAAATATCTTCCACAGAACTGTCTTCCGTAATTTCAATATCACGAAGAACCTTTAAAGCCTCTGAAGAAGAATAGCCCAGTGAAACCAGTGCCTCCACTGCTTCATTGCGGATTCCTTTTAAGCCGCTGCCGGAAGCTTCCTCTTTGGTATGGCTTAATTTCTGTTCAAACGCATCCTCTAAACTAAGCTTGTCTTTTAATTCTATAATCAGCCGCTGCGCCGTCTTATTGCCGACACCCGGAGCCTTTGCAATTGCTTTTGCATCATCGGATAATACTGCAAAACGCAAATCATCCGTTGACATGACAGAAAGAATTGCCAGTGCCCCTTTTGGTCCGATTCCGGATACACCAATCAGCAATTTAAATACATTTAAATCATCTCTGGTAAGGAAGCCATATAAAATAAATGCATCCTCTCTGACGCAGAGATAGGTATAGATTTTTACTTCTTCGCCTACTCCCGGAAGCAGAGATAATACCTGACCCGGAATATAAATATTATATCCAATGCCGCCATTTTCAACGACAATGTGATTTTCTCCCACTATTTCGGATAATTCGCCTTTGATATATGAATACATAATCTTCCTCCTACTTCCTTTGCCACAATTCCAATCAGGGCACCGGTCACAAAGCCTGCAATCAGTAAAACAGGCATATAGTAAATGACATAGTATGAACTTACCAGAAATCCTGCTACAATAAGCTGTCCCATATTATGTATGATTCCGCCACAGATGCTGACCGTAACTACATGGAAACGGTTCAACCGGATTAAAATAAACATAAGAACGAAACTTAATAAGCCTCCGGCAAGTCCATAACAGATGCTGACTACATTTCCAAATAAAATTCCGGTAAGCACAATACGAAGCACCGATACACACAGAGCCTCTTTCCAGCCAATCAGATACAGCATCAGCACCGTAACAAGATTGGCAAGTCCAAGCTTTACTCCCGGAATTCCAATGACAAAGGGCAATATTGCTTCCACATAACTTAATATCATGGCAAGTGCCAAAAACACGCCAAGATATGCTACACTTTTCTTCATGCTTTCACCTACCCTGCCACATCATCCAATGTATTTTGCTGCTCACTTTCTACGGTTACTACAACCCGGTTTGGCAGACAGATAATGGATTCTTTATCTTTGGAAATTGCTTTCTGGTGCATGCACAACTGATCCGGGCAGTCCGCCTCAAGCATATAGGCAGTCCCATTTTCAATCGTTACGATATTGGTAACTTTTCCATCTATTTTAATCGGAATCTCTTTATTTTCTGCCAGAGAATATCTGCCATATTCACTGCCATTTACCGTAATGATAATACTGTCACCGCTTCGTAATGCAGAAGTCATTCCCACATAGAATACTAAAATAACTACTGCAAGAATTCCCAGCAACAGAATATCATTTTTTCCAAAACGACGGTTCATTTACTCTGCAACCTCTCCCATATAATAAAAGCCTTTGCATTCTTTTAAATGTACCGGTACGATGGTTCCAATCATGGCTGCATCTCCCGGCAGATGTACTACTGAGTTATTGGATAATCTTCCGGTCACAAGACCTTCCTGCTGTTCGTCTAATTCTTCTACTAATACATCCTGCACGCTTCCGGTTAATGCTCCGGCTTTCTTTGCCGAAATCTCCTGTACCAGTTTTAACAGCCGGTCAAAACGGTCTTTTATCACATCTTCCGGAATCTGATTTTCCATCTTGGCAGCAGGTGTTCCGGTACGTTTGGAATAGATAAAAGTAAACGCACTGTCATATTCTACCTGTCTTACCACATCCATGGTCTCTAAGAAATCTTCTTCTGTCTCTCCCGGAAATCCCACAATTATATCTGTTGTAATTGCTAAATCCGGCATTGCTTTTTTGATTTTCTCAACCAGTGCAAGATAATGTTCCTTATCATAATGACGGTTCATTTCCTTTAGCACTCTGCTACTACCGGACTGAAGCGGCAGATGAAGATGTCTGCAGATTTTCTTGGAATTCTTCATTACTTCAATCAGTTCATCGGATAAATCCTTTGGATGGGATGTCATGAAACGGATTCTTTCCAGACCTTCAATCTTTTCTACTTCCTGTAAAAGCTGTGCAAAGGTCACCGGTGTATCTAAGTTCTTTCCATAGGAATTGACATTCTGTCCTAAGAGCATAACCTCTACTACACCATCTGCTACCAGCTTTTCAATTTCTCTTATGATATCCTGCGGTTTTCTGCTGCGTTCTCTTCCTCTTACATATGGCACAATACAGTAGCTGCAGAAATTATTGCAGCCAAACATAATATTAACACCGGATTTAAAGCTGTATTTCCGTTCTACCGGAAGTTCTTCTACGATTTCTTTCGTATCATCCCAGATGTCAATCACCATTTTCTGCTCTTCGAAGCAGCGCACCAGAAGTTCTGCAAATTTAAAGATATTATGGGTTCCGAAAACCAGATCTACAAAACGGTAGCTCTGTTTTAATTTTTCCACAACCTCCGGTTCCTGCATCATGCAGCCGCATAATGCAATCATCATATCTTTATTCTTTTTCTTAAATCCGCTTAAATATCCCAGCCGTCCGTAAACCTTATTGTTGGCATTTTCACGGACCGTACAGGTATTGTAAATAACAAAATCTGCTTCTTCGGAATCTGTCTCTTCAAAGCCTACGGTCTCTAAAATTCCACATAATTTTTCGGAATCCCTGGCATTCATCTGGCAGCCAAAAGTTGTCACATGAAAGGTAAGCGGTCTGCCCTTTTTCCTGGAAATCTGCGCCATATACTGTTTTGCAAGCTCCATAAAATAAAATTGTCTCTGCGGTTCCATTACCGGAACTTCACCGGTGTGATTTATCTTTTCTATTTCTCTCATTTCTTTTCCTGTTTTCTTAATATTTTTCTTATTATTCTCTGATCTGACCATCCCCGTAAATGATATATTTGGTGGTGGTCAGTGCTTCTAAGCCCATTGGTCCTCTGGCATGCAGCTTCTGGGTACTGATTCCGATTTCTGCTCCAAAGCCAAACTCAAATCCGTCCGTAAAACGGGTGGATGCATTCACATAAACAGCAGCAGCATCAATCTCATTTAAGAACTTCTGCGCATGCTCATAATTATTAGTAATGATTGCTTCCGAATGTCCGGTATTATATTTATTGATATGTGCAATGGCTTCATCAATATCAGAAACTGTCTTTGCAGAGATAATATAATCCAAGTATTCGGTGCCCCAGTCTTTTTCTGTTGCAGCCACTGCATCTTTTGTAGCTTTCTGAACACGCTCATCCCCGCGGATTTCTACATGACTTTCTGCTAATTTAGCGGAAAGACGTGGCATCAGTTCATCTACAATGCTCTCATGCAGCACTAAGGATTCACAGGCATTACATACACCGATACGCTGTGTTTTTGCATTATTAATGATATTCACCGCCATATCAAGGTCTGCCGTTTCATCTACATAAATGTGACAGTTACCGGTACCGGTCTCAATCACCGGAATCGTAGCATTGGCTACCACGGCACGAATCAGTCCGGCTCCACCTCTTGGAATCAGCACATCCACATACTCATTCATTTTCATAAATGCAGTAGCAGTCTCCCGGCTGGTATCTTCGATTAAAGAAAGCACTCCCTCCGGCAGCTGATTGGCACTTAAGGTTTCATTGATGCTCTTTACGATTGCCATATTGGAATGAATCGCATCACTTCCACCTTTTAAAATTACGGTATTTCCGGTTTTAAAGCATAATGCAAAGGCATCTGCGGTTACATTTGGGCGTGATTCATAGATAATTCCAATAACACCTAATGGCACACGCTTCTTTCCAATCATAAGTCCATTTGGGCGCTGTTTCATGGAAAGGACTTCTCCTACCGGGTCTTCTAATTCTGCCACCTGGCGAATTCCTTCTGCCATCTGCGCAATACGTTCTTTATTTAACATCAGACGGTCTAAAAGTCCCTGATGCATTCCGGCTTCTCTTCCTGCATCCATATCTTTCTGGTTTGCTGCTAAAATAGCATCGGTATCTTCTACTAAATGTTCTGCAACTTCAAGCAAAATCTTTTCTTTTTCTTTCATGCCCATATTCCGCATGATGACTTCTGCTGCTTTTGCTCTCTTACCTAATTCCTGTAATTCCATATTTCCCTCCTGCTACTTATTTTCGTCTCTGTTATCCGTTACTTTATAAATATTCTCCGGTGTGATAAGATAATCCATCGGAATATCATAAGCCTCCATAGGTACCTGTTCTGCAAGCTGACAGGATAATGCAATTCCAACCCGGATTACTTTCTTATATTTCTGAAAAAAGCGGTCATAAAAGCCCTTACCATATCCGCTTCTTCCACCATTAATATCAAAGACCAGTCCCGGGGTAAATACAATTGTTTTCTCCTGCTCAAGTTCTGCTAAATCTATCGCCGGTATCTCATCCTTTGGCTCCATCACATGAAAATACCCTTCCCGGAAATCATCTGTACTATGGATTTCACAAAACTCCATTTCATCTTCATGCACCCGTGGAAAGGCTACTCTTTTTTGAATACTTTCCTTAAAAAGTGGCAATAACGAAGCCTCTTTTCCAAGGGGATAATAAAAGAAACAATTTTGTGCTTTCTGAAAGATTTCCCATGTGCTGATATTCTGACAAATCCTTTGGGATTCTTCTCTTACAATATCCTCCGGCAGTGCATTTCGCAGTGTCTTATACTTAGTTCTGATGCTTGCCTTTGTTTCCATATTTTTCTCCCAGATTGGTAACGGTTCCATCTGCATTTACCATATCAATATTATCTAACTGCCCTTTCAGATTCCGCTTTACACTGGCTATGTATTCCTTGCAAAGTGCTGCCTGTTCTTCCTTCTCTTCCGGCGTCAGTCCTTCTTTCTGAGATTTATGATATAATTCATTGATTCTTGCTATTGTATTTTCAATCATCTTTTTACCCCATGCTTTCTTCTACATAATCCGCAATATAGAAATCATCATTTTTATTGGCTTTGAAAAAGGTTCCCACCGGTTTTCCTTCGAAAATCTGATGCAGAACACCTACATCCTTTGCATTGGCAATAATCATATCTGCTCCGGATAAGGTTGCAATCTTTGCTGCCGTTAATTTAGTGGTCATTCCACCGGTACCGACATCACTGCCTACGGTATCTCCTGCCATGTTTTCAATCTGACTGTCTATTTTTTCTACTACCGGTATCAGTTCCGCCTTCGGATTCTTTCTCGGATCATCGGTATACAATCCGTCTATATCCGATAAGAGAATCAGCAAATCTGCGCCTACCAATGAAGCTACAATGGCTGACAGAGAGTCGTTATCACCAAACTGCATCTCATAAGTAGATACCGTATCATTTTCATTTACAATCGGGATAATTCCCATTTCAAACAATTCTTCAAAAGTATTCTGGGCATTCTTTCTTGATACATTATCAATCATGGTATTTTTGGTCATCAGAACCTGTCCGGCATTCTGATGATATTCTGAGAAAAGTTTCTGATAAGTCATCATAAGTCTTGCCTGTCCCACTGCCGCACATGCCTGCTTTACTGCTATTTTCTTCGGCCGCTCTTTTAATCCCATGGACTGTCTTCCTACCGCAATAGCTCCGGAACTGACCAGACATACATCCATACCCTGATTTTTAATATCACATAATTCTCTTACCAAGCGTTCCAGCTTTAAAAGATTTAAATTTCCGGTCTCTTCATGTAAAAGCGATGAAGAACCGATTTTTACGATTACACGTTTCTTATTCTTTAATGTTTCACGCAACTGTGTATCCATTTTTCCGCCTCTTAAATCATCTACGGCATATTCATATTCGAATGCCGTTCGTTATTTTATACTAATGTGCATACATTTTATACTTTATCATACCTTAAGGAAAAAATCATCTGTAAATTTTATCTTCCTTGTGCTATGCTTGTGCTATATGATTTTAAAAGAACCGGAGTATACAAAATGAATACAAAAAAGACGATATTTTCTTATAAATTAACCTGCAGTTTACTTACTTTCTTTCTCTTCTTCTGCTCCTTCTCCTTCGTGGGATGCGGACGCAGCAAAGAACCGGTTTCAAAATCGGATTTTTATTTTAACACAGTCATTACCATTACACTTTATGGGGAAGAAAATGCTTCTTATATTGATGACTGTTTCAAGCTTGCTTCCCATTATGAGAACCTTTTCAGTAATACCATTGCAGACAGCGATATCAGTAAAATCAATAATGCTAACGGCTCTCCGGTTACGGTAGATGATGATACCATTGAATTACTGCAAAAAGGTATCTATTATGGCGATTTAAGTCAGGGACAGTTCGATATTACCATTGGCAAATTATCTTCTCTCTGGGACTTTCCAAATAACAGCGGTACGGTTCCATCCGAATCTGATATTGAAGCCACGCTTTCCACCATCGACTATCATGCGATTGTTATTGACGGAAATGAAGTTTCTCTTTCCAATCCGGATGCTATGATTGATTTGGGCGGCATCGCCAAAGGTTATATTGCGGATAAAATGAAAGATTATTTAAATGAAAAAGGCATTACCTCCGGTATGATTAACCTTGGAGGTAATGTCCTTACGCTTGGTTCCAAACTGGATGGAAGTAACTATAATATCGGTATCCAGAAACCATTTTCCGATGACGGCACTGCCATCGCCAGTGTTGAAGTCTCTGATGAAACGGTGGTAAGTTCCGGTGTTTATGAACGGTATTTCTATGTGGGTGATAACTTCTATCATCACATTTTAAATCCGAAAACCGGTTATCCTTACGACAACAACTTACTGGGTGTCACCATTATCTGTCCCAAATCCGTAGACGGTGACGGACTTTCCACCACCTGTTTTGCTTTAGGATTAGAAGACGGCATGAAGCTGATTGAATCCTTGGATGACACGGAAGCTGTTTTCATTACCGATGATTATGAGCTTCATACCACTTCCGGTATTGGCAGCAGCATTCCTTTTCATGAAATGTAAGTCTTTTTCCTGTCAATGTTCCATAACCATATTATTGACCCAGATTTTCTTCTTTACCATAATATAACCAATGATACATTTGATAATCTCTATCAACTGACAGGATAAATAAATCGGTACAATCGGAAGTCCTGTAAATCTGGTTAATACAAATGCCAGTGGAATATCTACCACCCAGACATAGACACTGTCAAAAAGGAAAGTAATAACCGTCTTGCCGCCGGAACGCAGTGTGAAATAGGTCGCATGCATAAATCCATATAACGGCATGCAGGCTGATGCAATCCGGATAAATTGTTTTGCCAGTCCACGCACTTCTTCTGTCGTATTGTATATTCTTGGAAAGAACGGAGCAATCGCAAACATACAGGCTCCTATGACAAAACAACAAAATACAGAAAATACAATCATCTTGCGGTCTGTATCCACCGCCTCTTCCAATTTACCAGCGCCAAGCTGCTGTCCTACAATAATGGATATTGCACTTCCCAACGCAATAAATACTACATTAAAAAGATTGGCTACTGTATTTGATATATTAAATCCTGCCACAACAGCAAGTCCTCTTGTGGAATAACACTGCATCAGGACTGCCATTCCTCCTGCCCATAAAGTCTCATTTAAAAGCAATGGCGTTCCTTTTATGATAATCTGTCGTACCAGAGTTCCCGGTATTTTAAAATCACGGTAAGCTCCTACAATAAAATGATTCTTATCTGCTCTCGCATGGGTCCACCAGACAACAATAACGCATTCCACAACTCTTGCCAATACGGTTGCTGCCGCTGCACCTCTTACTCCTAATGCAGGCAGGCCAAATGCTCCAAATATCAATACATAGTCAAACACCAGATTCACTGCTACTGAAGCAATTCCAGCCTTCATCGGAAGAACCGTTTCTCCGGTTTCACGCAAGGTCTGGGCATATGCCTGAATCAATGCAAAAGGAACCATGGATGGCATTACCGTCTGCAAATACTGTTTTGCATACAATAATGTAGCTTCAATATCTCCCGTGCTTCCTCCATCATGCAAAAACAGCCGAATTAACGGTTCATTTGCAAAACCAAATATCAGCATCCACATGACTGCCAAGAAACCACAGGCTACAATTTTAAAACGGAAGGCATCCCGCACTCCTTTATGGTCCCCTTTTCCATAAAACTGCGCCCCAAAAATGCCTGCACCGGATACTGCTCCAAAAATACAGATATTGTAAACCAGCATCAACTGATTGATGATTGCGACACCGGACATCTGCTCCGTTCCAACCAGTCCTACCATGATATTGTCCAAAAGACTCACAAAGTTAGTAATGGCATTCTGTATCATAATTGGAATAGCTACCAACAGAACCATTTTATAAAAATCTTTATTTCCAATATACTTTTCTCTAAATTTTCTCATATCTAACCCTCATATAACATCAACTACAGAAAGCAGAAACGGGACTGCCAAACCAATGACAATCCCGTTCTTCATCAAAAAATCTGTTATAAAATAATCTTCTTCGGACATTTTTCAGCACAAACGCCACATCCGGTACATTTCTCCTGGTCGATATAAGCTACATTTTCTACGACATGAACTGCATCATTTGGACAGTTCTTCTCGCAGAGATGACAGCCAATACAACCTACAGAGCATGCCTTCATAACGTCTTTGCCTTTATCCTTGGAACTGCACTGTACCAGATGTTTTGCTTCATATGGTACCAGCTCAATCAAGTGCTTCGGGCAGGCTGCAACACATTTTCCACACGCCTTACATACTTCCTTATCCACCTTTGCAATGCCATCTACAACATGGATTGCATCAAATGGACATGCCTTTACACAGTTTCCAAAACCAAGACAGCCATAGTTACAGCTCTTTGCTCCGCCGCCCGGAATAAATGCCATTGCGGCACAATCTTCTACTCCGGTATATTCATAATCATGACCGGCTTTTTCACATGTTCCTGCACATTTTACAAAGGCAACCTGCTTTGCACCTTCTTCTGCAGCAACGCCCATGATTTCACCGACTTTTGCTGCAACCGGTGCTCCACCAACCGGACATCCATTGACCGGGGCATCGCCTTTTACAATAGCGGCAGCAAGACCGGAACATCCGGCATAACCACAACCACCACAGTTATTTCCAGGAAGAACACCAACAATGGCTTCTTCTCTCTCATCTACTTCTACTTTGAACTTTTCTCCGGAAACGCCGAGGAAAAATCCAATAAAAAGTCCTACGCCGCCTACAATAACGGCTGCAATAATAATTGCCTGTACACTCATCTTTTCTTTCCTCCTAAATCATTCCTGAGAAGCCCATAAATGCAATGGACATCAGACATGCTGTAATTAATACAATTGCTGTTCCTTTAAATGGCTTAGGGATATCATTATATTCAATTTTCTCACGAATTCCTGCCATGATTGTAATAGCAATAAAGAATCCAAATGCGGTTGCAAAACCGTTTACAACGCCCTCTAAGATACCATACTCTTTGGTAACGTTGGTAAGTGCTACACCTAATACTGCACAGTTGGTTGTAATCAAAGGAAGATACACACCAAGACTCTTATAAAGGGCCGGCATGGATTTCTTTAAGAACATTTCTACAAACTGTACCAGCGCTGCGATTACAAGGATAAATACAATGGTCTGTAAATACTGTGTTCCCGTCGGAGTCAGTATAAACTTATAAATCAATGAGGTAACAAAGGAGGATATCGTTATGACAAAGATAACGGCTCCACCCATTCCAGCAGCGGTCTCTGTTTTCTTTGATACACCCAAGAAAGGACAGATACCAAGGAACTGGCTTAATACTACGTTATTTACAATGGCTGAACCAATTGCAATCAATAATAATGTCTGCATCTGTCATATTCCTCCTATTCACTTTTTTCCTCTGCAGCTGCAGCTTTCTTATCTTTCTCACCGCAGGTTGCAGACATGCTGCATCCGGCACAGTCTCCACTGATACAGCCGGCAGGCTCTGCCAGTGGTTTGCCTTTTGCTTCCATCTTCTGACGTACAATACTCATTAAAGCAACTAAGAATGCCAGTACTAAGAATGCACCCGGTGCCATAACGAAGATATTGATTGGTGTATACCATTTCAGTGAAAGAATCTGGAATCCAAATAACTGTCCTGCACCTAAAATCTCACGGACAATACCGATACAGGTTAAACCGAAAGTAAATCCAAGACCCATACCAACACCGTCTAAAATAGATAATACCGGTGGATTCTTAGATGCATAACTTTCTGCACGTCCAAGGATGATACAGTTTACAACAATAAGAGGGATATATACGCCAAGCTGTGTAGCCAGTGCCGGTGTATATGCTTTCATAATAAATTCTACAATGGTTACCAAGGATGCTACGATAACAATGTATGCAGGCATTCTGACACCATTTGGAATTACTTTACGGAATAAGGAAATCAAAAGGTTGGAGAAAATCAATACCACTGTTGTAGATAATCCCATTCCAAGTGCATTCATTGCTGATGTAGTTACTGCCAGTGTCGGACACATACCAAGCATCAGTACAAAGGTAGGATTTTCTTTAATCAATCCGTTATATACGCGTTCTAAATACTTATTCATTATTCAGCGCCTCCTTCCAATTCATTCTGGAAGTATGTAATGCAGGCATTTACACCATTGGTCATTGCTTTTGATGTAATGGTTGCACCGGAAATTGCTTCAATTTCATTATCAGCAGATGGTGCCTGTTTCACAACGGTAAAGCTGTCTACATTCTTATTCTTATACTGTTTGGAGAAATCTTCTGTCTTTGCCTTATCTCCAAGTCCAGGTGTCTCTGACATGCTGGTAATGGAATATCCGTTTACGGTTCCATCATTCTTTATGCCTACAGAAAATGTGATATTGCCCTGACTTCCGTCTTTGGCTGTTACGGTAATCACATAGCCTAATACATTGCCATCTTTATCTAACGCTTCCTGCACGCCATTGATTTCATCACTGTAGCCATTCTGCTCTAACAGGCTGGCTGCATCTTCTGCATCAAAATCATAGGTGGAAAAAGAATCTGCATCTTCAAAGACTGCTTTGTATGCAGCCTGTGCAGTTGCCTCTTCTGCCTTTGCAATCGGATCCTTGGTAATCTCATATACCAGTCCGAGAATAAATCCGATTACTACGGTAAATACGGTTAAAATCAACGCGTCATGTACAATCTTCTTATTCATGCTGCTTTGCCTCCTTTACCTGTCCAAAGGCCTTTGGAATTGTAATCTTTTCAATCATTGGAACCAAAAGGTTGCTTAAAATAATTGCAAAGGATACACCTTCTGCGTTTGCTCCAAAGATACGGAATAATCCGGTAAGAATACCTAAAAGAATTCCATATAAAATCTGTCCCTTCGGTGTAATCGGTGATGTTACATAGTCGGTTGCCATAAAGAATGCACCAAGCATTAATCCACCACCACAAAGCTCAGCAACGATATAGTCGATGTCAAAGCCATGTCCGCCGAATAAGCTGATAAATATTACAAATGTAATGATATAAGTTCCCGGAATACGAAGTGTAATGACTCCCATCAGGATTAAGAACATTGCACCGATTAAAATAGCAATAGCGGATGTCTCTCCGATAGTTCCGGCTGTCTTACCAATTAACATATTCATGGTATTAACAGCTCCAACGCCCTGTTCTCTGATCAGAGCCAGTGGAGTTGCTCCTGAATATCCATCTACGGTAAAGTTTGTCATGTCTGCGGCAAATGCAATCAGTAAGAAACATCTTGCACCCAGGGCCGGGTTCATGAAGTTCTGTCCCAGTCCGCCAAACATCATTTTAACAATGACAATTGCAAATACACTGCCGATTACAGCTTCCCACCACGGAAGGGATGCCGGCAGGTTTA
Source organism: uncultured Lachnospiraceae bacterium (assembly GCA_900315735.1). Lineage (GTDB taxonomy): Bacteria > Bacillota > Clostridia > Lachnospirales > Lachnospiraceae > Roseburia_C. Next base: position 34,248 of record ONAD01000011.1, read on the forward strand.
ATGCCAGTAATAGTCCGGTAACTACCGCACTTAAATCACTGACGGTATTCTTCTTATGTACAATCAGATTGAAAATCCACTCTGATGCAATACAGCTTGCAACAGATACCAAAATCAATACTGCTGCTTTATATCCAAAATTAACAATACCATATATACTTGTTGGAAGCAGAGCTATAATTACATAAAGCATGATTCTGCTTGTTGTATCTTTGGCTCGTACATGTGGTGATGATGATACATGATATAACTCACTCACAATAATCCACCTCTTTCTTTGTTATTTATTTTTTCTCTTTTCATCAAGAACCTGCTTTTTCATGGTCTTAATAAGCTGTGCTAACGGACGTTTTGCCGGGCAGATAAAACTGCAGCTTCCACATTCCACGCACTCAAGACCATGCCATTTTTCAAATCCTGCCATGTCACCATGCTCTGAGAATTTAGACAGTCTGGATGGAACAATCTGCTCCGGACATGCTTCCACACAGCGGCCGCAGTTGATACATGCTGTTGCAACTGCATCTGCTTCTGCCACTTCGTCTTTGGTCATGCAAAGAAGTGCAGATGTGGTCTTGGTTGTCGGCACATCTAATCCAAACATGGAAAATCCCATCATTGGTCCACCGGAAATGATTTTCTCCGGCTGCTCTTTAAATCCACCGGCAGCATCTAAAAGTTCCTGGAAACTGGTTCCGATTAAGAACTCAAAGTTACCCGGGTCTACAACTGCATCACCGGTAACTGTAAAGATTCTGCTTGTAACAGGTTTTCCTTCTTTTACTGCATGGTATACGGCAACCATAGTTGCAACGTTATCTACGATACATCCTGCATCTGCCGGAAGCATCTTGGAATTAATTGCACGTTTGGTTACTGCATAAATAAGCTGACGCTCACCACCCTGTGGGTATTTCGTCATGAGAGGTGCGACCTCCATACGAGGTTCATCTTTCGTTAATTCTAATAATTTTGCAATACAATCCGGTTTATTATTCTCGACTGCAAATACACCCTTGGCATGTTCAAACATGCTGAGAATGATACGCATGCCTTCCACCAGTTCTTCCGTGTGGTCTAACATGATGCGGTAATCAGATGTCAGATACGGTTCACACTCTGCACAGTTGGCAATAATATAGTCGATTTTTTCCGGTTCCTTCGGAGATAATTTTACGTGAGTTGGGAATCCTGCTCCACCCATACCAACAACTCCGGCTTCTTTTATACGGTTAATAATCTCTTCTTTGGAAAGAGCACTGACATCTTCTACTGCCTGATACTCTACTTCCTTAAATTCACCATCGCTTTCAATTACAATGGAGTTCACCATATCACCTGTTGGAACTCTTCTTGGCTCAATTTTCTTAACAGTTCCGGATACGGACGCATGGATTGGCGCAGATACGAAGCCGCCTGCTTCTGCTATCTTCTGCCCCTTCAAAACGGTATCTCCTACCGCTACGATTGGTGTTGCCGGTGCTCCAATATGCTGCGATAACGGATATACCAGTTCACCTTTGGGTAATAATTCACGTATTGGCTTATCTTTGGATAATTCCTTTCCTTCGAAAGGATGGACGCCACCTTTAAATGTCATTAAACCCATCTTATGTGCCCCTCTTTCTATGATAGTATTGCACTGCATATGCAATGCGTTTAACATAAAATGTATTATAACACAAATTAGGATTTTTTGACACACTAAAAAGATTTTTTCTCAATATTTTTGTCGATTTTAAACAAGGAATGATTACTTTTTTCCCATACATCGTGTATAATAAAAAAATAACAGGAGGACAGATATGAAAACAATTGTACATGAAATTCCATATAGTCCGGCTTCGAATTTAGATGAAGAAATATTCACTGCTTCCTCTGTCTTTTTCGATATCGAAACTACCGGATTTTCCCCGGCTCATACCAGTCTTTATCTGATTGGATGTGCCTATCACATAGAACAGATGCTTTATATCAAACAGTTTTTTGCCGAAACACCGGAAGAAGAAAAAGAAGTACTTGAGCAGTTTCTTTTGCTATTAGACGGTTTTGATACAATTATCACTTTCAATGGAATCGGCTTTGATATTCCTTATCTGAAAGCAAAATGCAATACTTATGAATGTAACGAGCACTTTGCTGATTTTACTTATGTGGATATTTTCAAATCCATTTCCCAGATAAAGCATATTCTCCAGCTGCCTAATTACAAGCAGAAAACCATCGAAGCTTTTCTTGGTATCGGCAGGGATGACTTATATTCCGGTGGTGAATTGATTGAAATCTATCATTCTTATACCAAAGACCCCCGCCCGGATAAATTAGAAACACTTCTGCTCCACAATTACGAAGACGTACTGGATATGCCTGCATTACTTCCCATCTTATCCTACGTTCATCTGTTTTGCGGGCAGTATTTATCCTGCAGTGCTTCTGTTTCTGATTATACGGATTATAAACAGCAGGAAAAGAAGGAACTGATTCTTTCTATTGAACCGGAATTTCCATTCCCGAAGCATGTTTCCTGCCGTATGGGTTCTGTTTATTTCTATGCAAAAGATGAAAAATGCACCCTCTCCATTCGTTTAGAAGAGGATGCGCTGAAATATTTCTTTCCAAATTATAAAGATTATTATTATCTGCCGGCTGAGGATACTGCCATGCACAAAAGTGTAGCATCATATGTCGATAAAGAACACCGCAAGCAGGCTACCGCCGCTACCTGCTATACCAGACATGAAGGCAGCTTTCTTCCCCAATATGAAGAGCTCATTACTCCTTCTTTTAAACATGACTATAAGGAGAAAATTTCTTACTTTGAACTTACGGAAAAATTTCTTTCATCACCGGAGCTTATTCAAAGTTATGTAAACCATTTGCTGGATGCCATAAAAAATAAGAAAATCAAAGGATAATGACTGAGCACTGCGAGAACCGGTTTTTGCAAAGTTCTCCGGTTATCCCAAGTACCCGCCCTCATAGTTCAAAGTCCATATAGTTCATATCAAAAAACTCGTTCTTAAAATTAAGAACGAGTTTTTAATCTTATGACTATTTTTATTATTTCTGAAAGAAAAACGACTGATGCCGTTTCAGATTCAATTCACGATAATTCATAATCTGCTCTGTACTTCCGATAAATAACATTCCATCTTTTGCCATAGCATCATAGAACTTACGATAAATCTCATCCTTTGCTTCTTCTGTAAAATAGATAACTACATTTCTGCAGACAATCAGATGACAGCCGGTCGGATATGCATCCCGCAAAAGATTGTGTTCACGAAATTCCACATGCTTTTTGATTTCATCGGAAATCTTATAAGATTTTCCTACCTGCGTAAAATACTTACGCTTCAAATCATCCGGCACAGACTCAATGCTCTTTTCATTATAAAGTCCAACTTTGGCTTTCTCAAGCACCTGTTTATCAATATCGGTTGCAATAATATGTATCTGGTTCAATGGAACATGCTTTGATAAAGCCATTACAAGGGAGTATGGCTCATCTCCGGTAGAACATGCTGCACTCCAGATTTTTAAATTGTTACCAAACTGTTTGATAAGTGCCGGAAAAACCTCCTCATCCAGGAATTTCCACTGTTCCGGATTCCGGTAGAATTCTGAAACATTAATAGTCAGGAAATTGATGAACTGGTCAAACTTATCCTTATCATTATGAAGCAGGCGCACATAGTCGTCATAGGACTGCACCTTATTTTTTACTAAAAGGCTGTCAATCCTACGACGCATCTGCTTCTCTTTATAAGCATTTAAATCAATCGTGGTCATTGCATATATATCTTTTTTAAACTTTTCGTAGCCTTCAAACATATATGCTACCCCCTACTTTATTATTCTTCTGTAGGAACTTCTTCGCTATATACTTCTTCAGTATCAGCTTCCTCTTCTGGCAGAAGAGCTTTCATGCTTAAGCTGATTTTCTTATCTTCTTCGTTGAAGTCAACTACTTTAGCTTCTACTTCCTGACCTACTCTTAATACATCAGAAGGTTTCTCAACATGCTCTTTGGAAATCTGGGATACATGAAGTAATGCATCTACTCCAGGAGCTAATTCTACGAATGCACCAAAGTCTGTCATTCTTGCAACAACACCTGTTACAACATTACCAACTGCATATTTCTCTGCAGCATTGTTCCAAGGATTCTCATCCTCGAATTTCATGCTGAGTGCAATCTTATTCTCGTTGATATCTTTGATGAATACCTTAACAGTATCGCCAACTTTGAATACTTTCTTAGGACTTTCCACACGTCCCCAGGACATTTCAGAAATATGTAACAGTCCATCTGCTCCACCAAGGTCGATGAATGCGCCGAAATCTGTTACGTTCTTTACGGTACCTTCTACAACATCACCAACATGGATTCTCTCCATGAGTTCTTTCTGTTTCTCAGCCTTCTCTGCTACTAAAAGCTGTTTTCTGTCACCGATAATTCTTCTCTTTCTTGGGTTGAACTCAGTGATTACAAATGAAATTTCCTGTCCTTCATACTTAGATAAATCTTTCTCATAAGTATCTGATACAAGGCTTGCAGGAATAAATACTCTTGCTTCGTCAACTACAACACTTAATCCACCGGATAATACCTGTGTAACTTTTGCTGTAAGCACTTCCTGGTTGTTGAATGCTTCCTCTAAACGTTTGCTTCCTTTTTCAGCAGCAAGACGTTTGTAAGTAAGAAGTACCTGTCCTTCTCCATCATTTACCTTTAAAACTTTGGCTTCCATAGTGTCACCTACGGATACAACGGTGGTCAGGTCTACATTTGCTTCGTTGGTATATTCATTACGTGTAATAATTCCGTCTGACTTATATCCAATATTAAGGATGATCTCATCTGGCTTAACACCGATAACGACGCCTTCGACTACCTCTCCATTTCTTATTGTTTTAAAAGATTCTTCCAACATTTGTTCAAAACTCATTTCTGACATTATTTTGAACCTCCTCAATAATTTTATTTGGGGTAGATGCCCCTGCGGTAATACCTACGTTATCAATGGATCGAAGCACTGCCGGATCCAAATCATCTATGGTTTGTATATAGTAAGTATTTGCACATTCATTTTTACATATTTCAAATAACTTCTGTGTGTTGGAACTGCTCTTCCCCCCAATCACAATCATTGCTTCAACTTCTTTTGCCAAAGCCCTCGACTGGGTCTGCCGCTCTTCCGTTGCATTACAGATTGTATTTAAAACAATTATATCATAACCTTTTTTATTTATAATTTCAACTAATTCTTGAAATTTATTGTAGTTAAATGTCGTTTGTGATACGATACAAACCTTTTTTCCTTCTGGAACATGGAATTTTTCTGCCTCTTCCTTCGTTCCAATCACGGTAATTTCTGTTTCTTTTCCCCATCCGCGGATTCCTTCTACCTCCGGATGGCTGGCATTTCCGATAATCACAACATGATAACCGGCTTCTCCATATTCCCGTACATGGCGGTGAATCTTCTTTACAAAAGGACAGGTAGCATCTACGATATGATAACCGGCTTCTTCTAACTGCTGATAGATTTTCTCACCAACACCGTGGGAACGGATGACGATGGTTCCCTTTTCTGATTTTTCTATTTCAGAAATATCATGGATTACGGTTACACCCTTTGCTTCTAAATCCTTTACCACTTCTTCATTATGAATAATCGGTCCGTAGGTATAAATTGGCTCTTTTGTTCCATCCTTTGTTTCATCTTTTGTTTCAAGCTGTGCATAGACCATATCCACTGCCCGCTTTACGCCAAAGCAGAAGCCTGCACTTTTTGCAACTCTGACATTTTTCATATTAACATTTTTCCCTGTAAATATTTTTGATGGCTGCTACCACTTCTTCAATTCCCATATCAGAAGAATCTACGAGAATGGCGTCCTCTGCCTGCTTTAATGGAGAAATCTCCCGGTGCATATCCTGATAATCGCGGTCTGCAATATCCTTTTTAATCACTTCCAAGTCACAGGCAACACCTTTTTCCTGCAATTCCTGATATCTTCTTTCTGCTCTTGTCTCAACACTTGCAGTAAGATAAATCTTTACCTGAGCATTTGGCAGTACACAGGTTCCGATATCTCTTCCATCCATAATCACATCTTTATCTGATGCAAGCTTCTGCTGCAATTCTACCAGTTTTTTGCGGACATCCTTATAAACACTGGTGGCAGATGCCATTTTGCCAACTTCCTCTTTCCGGATTTCTTTGCTGACATTCTCTCCATTTAAAAGCACCTGCTGTTCGCCATTCTCATAGGCAATGGATACTTCCACTGTCTTGCAGGCATCTGAGATTGCTGCTTCATCCTCTTTGGCAATGCCATTTCTCATAAAATACAATGCCATGCTCCGATACATGGCTCCTGTATCTACATATATAAAAGAAAGTTCCTTTGCAAGCTGTTTTGCTATGGTACTTTTTCCGGCTCCTGCCGGTCCGTCGATTGCTATATTAAAACTCATTTTTTATCCTCCGATTTTTTGTTTTCCAATTTTTCTACTACTTCTGCTGTTACTTTCCTGCCATTTTCTGCAATTCGTTATTTTCTTTATTCGTTTCCAATGCTGCTTCCTGCCAGATATCCGGTAGACCAGGCAATCTGCAGATTAAAGCCGCCGGTAAATGCATCTAAATCCAGTACCTCTCCGGCAAAATAAAGATGCTTTACTAATTTCGATTCCATGGTTGACGGATTTACCTCTTTTACGGAAACACCACCCTTTGTAATAATGGCTTCCGAAAAGCCTCGCAACCCGGTCAGCGTAACCGGAAACTTCTTCGTCAGTTCTACTAAGCGCTGCCGTTCCTCTTTGGTCACTTCATTGACGCGTTTTTCCGGTGGAATCTTGGCAAGCCGTAAAATAATCGGCAGGAATTTGGATGGATATAATTTTTCAATTCCATGAATCACCTGGCGGTTTTTGGCTTCCTCAAAATCTCTTAAAATTCTGTGGTCTAACTGTTCTTCTGAAAGTGCCGGTTTCCAGTCAATATATAATTGCAGCGGCTGTTTTCTTCCCGCATCATTTACCACACTGCTGGCACTTAACATCAGAGGGCCGCTTACGCCAAAATGGGTAAATAACATTTCTCCAAAAGCTTCATATAAAAGCTTTTTCCCCTGATAAATGCTCGCCTTTACATTTTTTAAGGACAAACCCTGCAATTCTTTGACATATTCCTCTTCTGCGGTAAATGGCACAAGGGATGGGCTGCAGGTTTTGATGGTATGTCCACATGCTTCTGCAAAACGATAGCCATCTCCGGTAGATCCGGTAGACGCATAAGAACAGCCGCCTGTTGCGATAACCACCGCATCTGCCGGCATTTTCTTACCTTCTGCGGTAACTACTCCATGGACACTTCCATCTGATACCATAAGCTTTTCCACGGTTGTGTGATACATGATTTTTACTTTATGCGCATCTAAGGAACGTTTTAAGGCTGCAATGACATCCGATGAATGGTCTGATACCGGAAATACACGGTTTCCCCGCTCCACCTTTACCGGGGTTCCATTCTGTTCAAAGAAATCCATAACCCGGAAATTATCATAAGAATAGATTGCACTGTATAAGAACTTGGCATTCCTTGGAATGTTCGAAAACAGTTCTTCCGTATCACATGCATTGGTAAGGTTACATCTTCCTTTTCCGGTAATAAATAATTTTTTTCCGATTTTCTCATTGCGTTCTAACAATATGACCTGATGTCCCTGCTCTGCCGCCGCAATTGCTGCAAAACAGCCTGCCGGGCCACCACCGATTACAAGTACCTTACTCATCTGCATCTCCTAATTTGGCATATCTCATTTTGATTTTATCATCAATATAATTAATTTCATCATTTTCATATACCTGGTATTCATTCCAGATATCCTCTAAAGTTTCCAATGTCTTGGCAACCTCACCCTGCTTCTTCATGCACAGTGCAACAATCAGTGCATTAATAACACTAAGGGGTGCCACCAGAGAATCCACAATGGATGCCATGTCACTTCTTGCGATCAGGTTGCAGGAAGAATATAAATTCATCGGGGAATGGACGCTGTCTGTCAACGTAATTACCTTGGCATTCCGGTTATTGGCAAATTCCATTGCTTTTAAGGTACGCATGGAATATCTTGGGAAACTGATTCCGATAATGACATCATCCTTACTGATTCGCACCATCTGCTCAAATAATTCACTGGAATTATTTGTCTGAAGCAGTGTAACATTTTCAAACATCAGATTAAAGTAAAACGCCATAAAAGCTGCCAGTGGAGCGCAGCTTCGTATTCCAACAATATAAATATGTTTTGCTTTGATAATGGTATCGACTGCCAGTTCAAAAGCATGTTCATCAATATGCTCTAAAGTGTCCTTAATCTTCTCCTGATCCGACTGCAATACAGTTTCTAATATATGCGACTGGCTGATTCTTCCATAAGTCACTTCCATACGCTGTATGGAGTTGAGCTTATTGCGAACCATCTCCTCTAAAGCCTTCTGAAATTCCGGATAACCTTTATAGCCTAAATGTGTAGCAAAACGAACCACCGTCGATTCACTCACGCCTACTACCTGCCCCATTTTGGCTGCCGTAAGAAATACTGCCTTATCGTAATTATCCGTAATGTAGGTTGCTAAAATTTTCTGTCCTTTACTTAAACTTCCATAACATTCATTGATTCGACTCGTCAAATCATTGGTATTCCCATTCATAGTTCCTTCTTCTCGATTCTGCAAATATTTTGCAATTTTTATGTCATTTCAATACTTTTTTGCAGGATTTTTGTCAACTTCCATGTCTTCTTGCAATTTCCTGCTTCTGTTTTAAGGCGACATAGGTCCCCAAATCAAGATTTGCCTGCTTTACGGTACACCCTACCACCATCTTGGTCTCGTCCACCGGTTCCTGGCGGACTGCCATACCGGATAACTGCACTTTAAGCCTGCTTGCTTTATCTTCAAACGTCAAATGAAACGGTCCCATGGAAAGATTATTCATATTCGGCTGTCCCACAAAGGACACTCCGGTAGCACTGATGTCTTTCACAATCACAGAATGATTTGCTCTGGTGCTGTCAACGGATAATGTTCCATCCAGTCCCAGATACTGACGGTATGCCTGTCTGCGGTTCCATTTCATTCCGTCACGCTTGCATACAATTGCATGATATTTCTCTTTTCCAGCCTGGACGGTCTGCATTCTGCAGCCCTCCCATATCAGTGGTTTGACTCCATCTTCCATATAAATCACACTGATATGTACCTTATCTCCGGAAAAATTAATAATTTTCCCCTCATAACGTATTGGCTCAATTAATAAAATGCCTTCTTTTCCGAAAGCAACTGTACTATCATATTCCGCTGAAGCATTCTCCACTTTCACCAGTACCTGTACTGGCTCCCCCGTTCCCAATTCATACAGTTTCATTGTCCTTCACCTTTTCCCTCTCCAAATACCGTGAAAGAACTGCCACAATATTTTCAAATGCTTTGCTGTGAAATTTGTCTACCCCATGACAAATGATAACTTCATCATAGCAATCTTTTGCCCTCTTGTCCATAGAATTTTTTGTGCTACTCGCGTAAATGCAAAACAGCTACAGACTATTTGTCTGTAGCTGTTTTTTCTACTGATACAGATACGATACGGATAGCAGGTATCCTATACCGGATATGCTCCGTTCTTTGTATCTGCAATTGTTGTATCAACTTTTGTCTGCTGTGCCTGACGATATTTGAAGAATTCAGTAGCAACCTGTGGGAATAATGCATAAGATAATACATCTTCATCCTGCTGTTTGTACTGTTTCATTTCAGCTTCAATCTTGTCTAATTCAGGCTCAAGTAAATCTGCCGGACGGCAGGTAATTGCCTTTTCTTTGTCAGCGCCGAGAACCTTATCCACAACTTCCGGATTGAAAGGTTTTACAGTCTGACCATATTTTCCAAGAAGGATATCCTTGGTCTCTTTGGTAGCAACTTTGTAACGCTCACCCATTAATACGTTAAATACAGCCTGTGTACCAACAATCTGGGAAGAAGGTGTAACAAGTGGTGGCTCACCAAGGTCTTTACGAACGCGAGGTACTTCAGCCAGTACTTCTTCGTATTTGTCTTCTTTTCCCTGCTCTTTTAACTGGGAAATCAGGTTGGATAACATTCCACCCGGTACCTGATATAACAAAGTCTTGATATTAACACCAAGTACCTTTGGATTCATCAGACCGCTGTCTAACGCTTCTTCACGCATTGGACGGAAGTAATCAGCGATTTCAGCCAGTTTGTTCTGGTCAAGACCGGTATCATACTGTGTTCCCTTGAATGCTTCTACCATAACTTCGGTTGCAGGCTGGCTGGTACCAAGTGCAAATGGTGACATTGCAGTATCGATAATGTCACATCCAGCTTCTACTGCTTTCATATATGTCATGGAAGCTACACCGGAAGTATAATGTGTATGAAGTTCGATTGGGAGGCTGGTTGAAGATTTCAAAGCCTGAATCAGTTCAGTTGCTTTCTGAGGAACTAAAAGTCCTGCCATATCCTTAATACATAAGGAATCAGCACCCATATCTTCTACTCTCTTTGCCATTTCCATCCAGTAATCTAAAGTATAAGCATCACCTAATGTATAAGATAATGCAACCTGGGCATGTCCTTTTTCTTTGTTACATGCTGTTACTGCTGTCTGAAGGTTACGAACATCATTTAAGCAGTCAAAAATACGGATAATATCAATTCCATTTGCAATAGATTTCTGTACGAAATACTCAACAACATCATCTGCATATGGACGATATCCTAAGATATTCTGTCCACGGAACAGCATCTGAAGTTTTGTTTTTTTAAATCCATCTCTTAACTTACGAAGTCTGTCCCATGGATCTTCCTTTAAGAAACGAAGGCAGGCATCGAATGTTGCTCCACCCCAGCACTCTACTGCATAATATCCAACTTCATCCATTTTTGGGACGATTGGAAGCATCTGTTCTGTTGTCATTCTGGTTGCAATCAGAGACTGATGTGCATCACGAAGAACAGTTTCTGTAATTTTTAAAGGTTTTTTCATTTCTTCTGACATTTCTATCCTCCTATATACCAAAGATTGCCATAAATACACCGGCAGCTACTGCTGTACCGATAACACCGGCAACGTTTGGTCCCATTGCATGCATAAGTAAAAAGTTTGTCGGGTCTTCTTCTGCACCGACCTTCTGCGATACACGCGCAGCCATAGGCACGGCAGAAACTCCGGCAGAACCAATCAACGGATTAATCTTTCCTTTGGTAATCCAGCAAAGCAGTTTTCCGAAGAGAACTCCGGCTGTAGTACCAAACATAAATGCAATCAGTCCAAGAGCAACAATCTTAAGTGTACTGATATTTAAGAATGCTTCTGCACTGGTAGATGCACCAACGGAAGTACCCAGAAGAATAACTACGATATACATCAAAGCATTGGATGCTGTATCTGTAAGCTGTCTAACTACACCAGACTCACGGAAGAGGTTACCAAGCATAAGCATACCAACCAACGGAGCAGTTGTCGGAAGAATCAGACATACAATTGTAGTAACTACGATTGGGAACAAAATCTTCTCCAGTTTGGATACCGGACGAAGGTTCTCCATCTTGATTGCACGTTCTTTCTTTGTTGTAAACAGTTTCATAATTGGCGGCTGAATAATCGGAACCAGAGACATATAAGAATATGCTGCCACCGCAATCGGTCCCATTAATGCAGTCTGTCCTAATTTACCGGCAAGGAAGATAGAGGTAGGACCATCTGCTCCACCGATAATAGATACGGCTGCTGCTCCCTTGTCATTGAATCCCATCAGAATTGCAAGCAGGTAAGCTCCGAAAATACCGAACTGTGCTGCGGCTCCTAAAAGGAAGCTGATTGGGTTTGCAATCAAAGGGCCAAAGTCTGTCATCGCACCAACTCCAAGGAAAATCAGAGAAGGTAAGATTGACCACTCATCCAGAGTATAGAAATAATAAAGTAAACCACCAACACCATTGCTGGTCTCTTCTGGACTTGCAATAATGTCCGGATAAATGTTAACCAGAAGCATACCAAATGCAATCGGAACCAGAAGAAGAGGTTCATAACCTTTCTTGATTGCCAGATATAAGAATACACAGGCAATTACAATCATAAGGTAGTTACCCCAGGTCAGGTTAAAGAATGCAGTCTGATGCAGGAGGTTACTCATTGTGTCTCCAACATAACTTAACATAATTTTCCTCCTAGTTGTTCATTGTAGCAAGTAATGCTCCTGCTTCTACGCTGTCACCAACTGCAACTTCGATGCTTGCAACTGTTCCGTCTTCCGGTGCAACAACAGGAGTCTCCATTTTCATAATTTCAAGAATCAGAACTGCATCACCTTTCTTTACTGCTGTTCCAGGCTGAGCCTCAATCTTGAATACTTTTCCGGCTGCTCCGGCTTCAATCTTGATGCTTCCTGCTCCGGCTGCTGCCTTAGGTGCTGCTGCTTTTGCTGCAGGAGCTGCTGCCTTTCTTGGTGCAGCTACAGGTGCAGATGCTGCTCCGTTCTCTTCTACGGTAACATCATAAACATTTCCATTTACTGTAATTGTATAGTTTTTCATCTTTATATCCTCCTAATTATTCTTCAAACTATCTTCTCTTAATGGAACGTACTACAAATCCATCTGTAGAACTTCCTGTTGCTGCCGCAATTGCAGCAGAGATAACTGCAACAAGTTCCAAGTCGTCCTGAACCTGCTCTTCTTTCTGAGCAATCTGTTCCACTACTTTATCTTCTTTTGCAGTAGTTGCATCAGCTGCATTCTTTTTCTTATTCTGTAAATAAGGAATAATACGGAATGCATAAATAATAATACTGATTAAAATTAAGATTACAAATACGGTACCCATGCCCATAAGTGTATTCATTCCGGCTTTACCCATTTTCTCACCAAGTGAATATACCTTATCAAATGTCATACTGGTAAGTTCCGGTGTATCGGTAGTTGTATTAAATACAACAGTAAAGCTCAAATCACGATTGGAATAATTCAATGTCTGTTCCATTACCATTGTCTTATTGGACTCTGTCATGGTAAAGTCACCAAATCCCTGGAAGTCTCCTTCGTCAGCAACAGCCTCTTTCCAGCTGCTATAGAAGTTGTAATTTACTGCATCACTCTTCTCTGACATAGAAGAAAGTGCATTATCAATATCTGCTTCTGACACAGTAGTCATCTGCTGTACTGTCTGCTGTACTGTATCCTTCCACTGGTCATAGGTGCCTCCATTGAATGTTATTGAAGTCTGATCTGTCTTACCACAGGCCGTAATAGAAAATGCAAGCACAAAAACACATACAAGCATCCACAATTTTTTCTTCATAAGATTCACCTTTCTATTTTGTTCCATGTTTCTTATATGGAGTATCCATACGTTTTGTAAACAGCATTTCAAAAGCTGCTACAAGATATTTTCTGGTATCAGCAGGCTCAATAATTAAGTCTACATATCCTCTCTTAGCTGCAGTTACAACATTAGACTGTAATGCCTCATATTCTTTTGCTTTCTCTGCAAGCTTGTCCGCATCAGCGCCTGCATACATAATCTCTGCTGCAAGACGAGCATCCATCATACCGGTCTTAACATCCGGCCATGCGTATACAAGGTCAGCACCGATTGCTTTGGAGTTCATCATTACTGCTGCACTTCCGTAAGCATTACCGGTAAGCAGGCTAACCTTAGGAACTGTTGCATTTGCAAATGCATATGTAAGTTTAGCCAGAGCTTTTGCAAGTCTTCTTTCGCTGCATTTTGTTGCTGTAAATCCAGCCACATTGGTAAGAGATAATACCGGAATATTAAATGCATCACAGAACTGGATGAATTCAGAAGCTTTCTCACAGCCTTTTGCACAAAGTGCAGCATCATGCTCTGCTACTTTCTTTCCTTCTTCATCATATTCTTCTGTGCAGTTAGCAACGGCACCTACAGTCAGTCCGTTTAACTGGATGAATCCGGTTACCATGCTCTTTGCGTAATCCTTCTTTGTCTCTAAGAAATTATGATTATCAGAAATCTCGCTTAATACGAAACGAGGATCACCTTTCATGGTATCTACGTTTTCACATGCACGGTTCAAATCATCTTCACAGTCTTCCATATAACCATTCTCTGTGTTGTCTGCTGGAAGCATGCAAACCAGTTCACGAATCTGTGCAAAGATTTCTTCTTCAGAACCTGCCATATCAATGACACCGGTCTCTGTGCTCTGGAAATCTGCAGAAGAAGTATCACATTTTCCAACGTAATTTCCTTCGATTGCGTTTGGTGCATTTACAAACATTTTTGCTTTATCAGCTTCCATATATGCAAAATCACATAAACCAGGTACTACGGTAAGTCCGCCGCCACAGTTGCCAAATACAGCACAAATCTGTGGAATTACTCCGGATGCCATAACCTGTTTCTCATAAATCATTCCTAATGCATTCAAAGCATCTACTGATTCCTGAAGACGAACTCCGGCACAATCCAAAAGTCCGATTACCGGTGCACCCATCTTCATTGCTCTGTCATAAACAGCTGCAATTTTCTTTGCATGCATCTCGCCAATTGTTCCATTTAATACGGAAGCATCCTGGCTGTAGACAAATACCAGATTGCCATCAATCAGACCATGTCCGGTAATGACACCATCTGATGGCGTAGCTTCATCTGCCAGATTAAAATCCGTATTTCTTGCGGTTACCAGAGAACCGATTTCCATAAAGCTGTTTTCATCCAGCAAACGGCAAATTCTCTGTTCTGCTAAGTTATTACTTCTGTTGCTCATCTCTTAGTCCTCCATCTATTTTAGAAAAAATAAAATTTTTCGCTAGGGTAATTGTAGTACATTGACCAAAACTTTTCAATAGCAAATCGTTAATTTTTTCACAGATTTTACATGTCACATTTTAGGGCTGATTTTCTGGCTTTATAACGAAAAAAGGTCAACCAGTCTGAGGCAGCTGTAGCGGTAATCCCATGCCGGAACACTGTCTTTTAAGACAAGTTCTTCCTCTCTCACCACCTGCCCGTTCAGCATATACTTAAGGGTTCCAACAGCCGTTCCCTCTTCCACCGGAGCCTTAAGGCTCTGCTTTCTCTCTAATTTAAATTCAATGCATTCGTCCTTACGAAGCAGTATATTTTCTGTCTGTTTCCCAGATGTCCCGCACCAAACCTCTGCCTTCTTAATCCTGCTGTAGTCTTCTGTCTTTGCCCCCCTTATCTCAAGGGGGTATTCTGCTTCCTTTGGGATTTCAAGATCTAATAGATTTACTTTTTCAAACGAATCGATTCCATACTGCATCAGCTGCTTTGTATCCGCCCATTTATAGTTCTTATTATTCGGCCAGCCACAGCCTAACAGTGCCACCACAAAGGTACGGTCATCCCGCCGCAATGCTCCCACATAACAGTATCCGGCGTTGCCTGTAAAACCGGTTTTCCCACTGATTGCGCCATCCATCATTGTAAGAAACCGGTTGTGATTATTACAGTTGTAGCTTCGTGTTCTTTCTATATTAGAAAAGGAATAGGATGGCGTCTGTGTAATTTCAAGAAAAGTCTCTTTCATGGGCGACTCATTGATACAATAACTCATAATCCGGGCAAGGTCTGCTGCTGTCGTTCCGTGAAATCCGTTTTCATCTTCCTTATCCAGTCCGTTTGGTGTAATAAAATAGGTATCCATGCAGCCAAGCTCTGCCGCCTTCTCATTCATCAAGCCGGCAAATGCCTCCACACTTCCTGCCACATGTTCCGCAATTGCTACTGCCGAATCATTATGGGATTCTAACATCAGGGAAAAACAAAGGTCTTTTAATAAAAACTGTTCCCCGCTTGCTCCATTCAGCTGCACATCCGGCTGGGAGGCTGCATAATCCGAAAATGTAACCACTTCATTTAAATCTGCATGCTCTAAGGTTATGATTAATGTCATAATTTTCGTCGTGCTGGCATTTGCCCGGTGTACATCCTCTTCTTTTCCAAACAAAATACGCCCTGAATCCGCATCCATTAAGCATGCAGACAGCGCGTACAAATTCTTTGGTTCTTCGATCTCAATCTCTATTTCATTTTCTTTCTGCGATTCATCTGGATTATCCTGTGGCAGCGGCTCTGCCGGAATATGATTAAATCCAAGAAATGTAAAAAGCAGAGATAATGCTATTATTTTCTTCCACCGTCTCTTTTTCATGACCGCTCCGAAATACATTTTCTCTGCATTCTATTCATTTCTTTCTATGATTATACTTCCACTTACCGGATTTTCGGTTACTACACTTCCAGTTTCATTTCCGCTTCCTGTTCAGCCTGATGTTTGAATTCCTCCACCTGATCTTCATTCAGCACCGGAAGTTCGTCGATGGAATGTACACCAAAGCTCCGTAAGAATTCTTCCGTTGTACCAAATAACATTGGTCTGCCCGGAGCATCCAATCTTCCCACTTCATTAACCAGATTATATTCTACCAGTTTGCTTACTGCATGGTCGCAGGATACGCCACGGATTTTTTCAATCTCTGCCTTGGTAATCGGCTGCTTATAAGCAATGATGGATAAGGTCTCTAACAGTACGTCTGTAAGGACACGTTTCTTCGGCTGTTTGGCAATCCGAATCAGATATTCATACATTTCATTCTTCGTACACATCTGATAAGCACCGTCCAGTTCGATAATCTGGATACCTCTTTCTTCCTGCTCATATTTCTGCTGAAGCGCTTCTATTTTCTTTTTGGTTTCCTGTTTGTCTAATTCAATTGCATTGGCAATTTTATCCAGTTCTACCGATTCCCCCATGGTAAATAAAATTGCTTCTATAATTGCTTCATAATTCTTTTCTTCCATTACTACCCTCATATAATAAGAGTCTAGGCGGCAACCTTGGACTCTATTCTGATATCATCAAATATTTTATCCTGATAAATGGTTATCTTGCCCATCTTCATCAACTCAAGCACCGCAAGGAAAGTCACAATAATCTCCATCTTGCCACACTGTGCTTCTAAAAGACTGCGGAAGCTGAAATGTGGATGTGACATTGCATACTGCTCTAAATATGCCATTTTATCAGAAAGTGATACTTCTTCTTTTTCAATCTTGCCGAATTTGGAACGAACCGGGTCAATCTTATCTTCCTGCTTACGCATGATGGATTTGAAAATATCATTTAATTTCTTCAATGTGACATCTGCCATCAGTTCCTCTAAATCCACCGGTTCTTCATAGACAGCTACCTCATCCGGAATGGTCGGCTCTTTAAACATCACCTTTTCTGCATCCATCTGGCGGTCTTTCAATTCATAGGAAATGCATTTATACATCTTATATTCCAAAAGCTGTTCTACCAGTTCTGCTCTCGGATCTTCTGCTTCCTCTTCTTCTGTCTCTTTTGCCGGAAGAAGCATCTTTGATTTAATATCAATCAGTGTGGCTGCCATGACTAAGAACTCACTCATAACATTTAAATCCTGCCGCTTCATTTCCCGGATATACTCCATATACTGATTGGTAATCTCCACGATTGGGATATCATAGATATTTACTTTATTTTTATCCAGCAGATGAAGGAGCAAATCTAACGGTCCTTCGAACACCTGCAGCTTTACTGTTAATTCCATTTCAAAACCTCTCCGTTCTTTCCTAGCAAATCTATTTTAACGGTATCTTTAGAAAAACGCAAGTGTTTTTACAAGATTTAGTGTTTTCCACAACTTTATACCACTAATTAAGCAATATCTTGTGGTTTTATAACCACGAACACAAGTTCTGCCCGGTTAAAGATTCTGATATGAAAGGTATGGGTTCCAAGCCCCCGGCTTACGATTACTTTCTTTCCGTCAAACTCAAAGGAGCCGGCATCATATTTCGGAAACCACTGAAACTGCGGAGAAATCAGGCTTCCAACGCCCGGAATCCGTATCAGTCCCCCATGATTGTGTCCACAAAGAGTCAAATCCGCTCCCCAGTCTGCATACTCTTTTGCATATCTTGGATTATGTGCTAACAGCACCTGAAAGGCATTTTTCTTCTGCTTTGGAAGTGTTTCCTCAAGATAATCTTGTGGAAGCGGCACATCCACTCCTTTTTTATAACAGGACAGTGGAATTTCAAGCCCGGTAACTGCCAATTCATCAAAGGCTTCTGTTTCATTATACAGCACATGGATTCCAAGCTCTTTTAATTTCTTTTCATAAGCAAAAAATTTTTCCTGATACTCACTTTTTCTTACGTGGGCACGGGATTCATGGTTTCCGTAAGAATAATAAACCGGTGCAATCCGGCTTAACTCTGCCAGTACCTTTAAAGCAGTCTCATAAGTTGCACTTTTCTTGCTGACCACCATATCTCCGGGAATTAAAATCAGATCCGGATGTCCGTTTCTGATTGCATCCAAAAGCCGGGTGTTGTCTTTTCCATACTGAAAGCCATGCAAATCCGCCAGTACTGCTACCTTATACTCTTTTTGTACTTTACCACTTTTTATTTCATAATCCGTTCTTGTAAACTTTCTTAATTCCTGCCACTGCCAGATTATGTAAACCAAAATCACACATGCTATTACAGCAATAATTTTTAATAACATCTTTCACCTCTTTGTGCCGATAAAATAAACCATGCTCTGTCTGCATATTTCTTTCTCTTCTCTATTAAAATGTAATAGAACATACCGGAGGTATTCTTATGCATACCATTCTTTCTATTTTCATAAGCCTGTCTCTTCTCAGCCCGACCTTTACACCGATAACTGCATCCTTTCCTGTTCTTACAGAAAACGAAACTCCTACGGAATCCGACAATCCGTCCCCTGATGCTGCTCCTGATACTTCCATGCCAGATGCTTCCACTCCGGATGCTTCCACTCCGGATGCTGCTCCCGGTGCATCTGCTCCGGTCGCATCTGCTCCGGTCGCATTATCCGCACCCAGTGCTCTTTTAATGGAAGCTTCTACCGGAACCATCATCTATGAAAAGGATGCTCATTCCATCCTGCATCCTGCCAGCATCACAAAAATCATGACACTGATTCTGATTTTCGATGCTCTGGACGCGCAAAAAATTGCCTTGGATGATGTTGTCACAGTTTCGGAACATGCAGCAAGCATGGGCGGCTCCCAGGTCTTCTTAGAACAGGGTGAAACCCAGACCGTCGATACCATGATAAAGTGTATCAGTGTTGCCAGTGCCAATGATGCCTGTGTTGCCATGGCTGAATTCATTGCCGGTTCGGAAGATGCCTTCGTTGCCCAGATGAACGAGCGGGCTGCCGGTCTTGGTATGAAAGATACAAACTTTGTCAACTGCTGTGGTCTTGACGTTGACAATCATATGACCAGTGCCTATGATGTCGCTTTAATGTCCCGGGAATTAATCACAAAATATCCGCAGATACATAACTATTCCACCATCTGGATGGAAAATATTACCCATGTCACGAAAAAAGGCTCCTCCGAATTTGGTCTGACCAATACCAACAAACTGATCAAGCAATATGCCTATGCCAACGGGTTAAAAACCGGTTCCACCGGTCTTGCCAAATACTGTGTCTCAGCCACTGCTGTAAAAGATGACATTGAACTCATCGCAGTTATCATGGCTGCCCCGGACTATAAAGTGCGTTTTGCAGATGCTTCTGCCCTTTTAGACTATGGCTTTTCCGTATGCCGCCTCTATCAGGATACCACACCGCCCGCTCTGCCGGAATTGCCTGTACGGGGTGGCACCGATAAAAAAGTCCATCTTTCCTATGAAGGAAACTTTTCTTTCCTTGATACTGCTGGAAATGACTTAAGCCTTATCGAAAGAAACCTCTCTCTTCCGGAAGAAACAGAAGCTCCGGTTACACAGGGGAAAGAAGCCGGGACTCTTCACTATACATTAAATGGAAAAGAAATCGGTTCTATCCGGGTCTTATATGATACCAGCATCCCGAAAGCTACTTATCATGACTATTTTCACGAAACCCTTACTTATTTTTTCTCCCTGTAAAACTTTCCGCTCCTGCAGAAACTGTTACCACTGGCAGAAGTTAGTAGCCTACAAAAGCGGAGCCAGCAGACGCAGACAGATCTGTACAATTCGTACTCCCACAAATCTGTGTTTGCAGAATTCCAAATCAATCTGCTGTGACTGCTCGATTACCGCAAGTGTATCTTCTTTTAACTGCTGTACCGCCTCGGTCTTATAGCACCAGACTCCACATTCAAAATGCAGATACATACTGCGGTAATCCAGATTGATGCTTCCAACAGTTGCAATTTTATCATCACAGACAAAGCTCTTGGCATGAATAAATCCCGGTGTATACTGATAAATTTTTACACCGCTTTCAATAAGAACACCATAATCTGCCTGCGTCAGAAGATATACAAATTTCTTATCCGGAATACCCGGTGTCACAATCCGCACATCCACTCCGCGTTTTGCTGCATTCTGAAGGCTCACTAACATTTCGTGGTCAATAATCAGATACGGTGTGAAAATGTAGACATAGTTCTGTGCTGAATTAATAATATTCATGTATACATTTTCACCGGTATTTTCATGGTCTAACGGTGTGTCACTATATGGTTGCACATATCCAACAGATGGAATCTTTGCCACGTAGTCTGCATCCGGCCGGAACTTCTCATAATCTTCTGTAGAATTTAAAATATAATTCCACATTTCAAGAAACATGCAGGTAAAGCTCCATACAGCAGCACCCTTCATGCGGATTCCGGTATCCTTCCAGTATCCAAAACGTTCAATTTCATTGATATATTCATCCGCAATATTGATTCCGCCGGTAAATGCAACATTTCCATCAATTACAAGAATTTTTCTGTGGTCACGGTTATTCATAATAACTGCAAGTCTTGCCCGAAGAGGATTAAATGCTGCGCACTTGATTCCGATTTTCTGCAATTCTTTATAGAAATTATTCGGCAACGTAGTAATGCATCCTACATCATCATAAATCAGACGTACCTCTACGCCCTGCTCTACCTTTTCCTTCAAAAGCTGAATCAGCTCCCGGAACATCTTTCCATCATCCAAAATAAAATATTCCAGGAAAATAAATTTTTCTGCTTTCCGGATTTCCTCTAACATTGCCGGAAACATTTCTTCTCCGGAAACATAATAATTGGTCGTGGTATGCTCATAAACCGGAAAATGTGCCCAGTCACTGATATATGCCGACTGTCCAGCGGCAACCGGATCTTCTTCTGCCAGCCGTTCTCTGCATGCTTTATCTTCTGTAAGAAGCGGTTCTACTTCCTCATTTACGCGGTTCATTTTCTCTCTGGTCTTTCTGGTAAGCTCCGGTCTTCCAAATACCACATACAACAGCAGTCCGAGCAGCGGGAACATCAGAATAATAAATACCCATGCCAGCCGATATGCCGGATTCATCCTTCGATTTACAACGAATAAAGCTACGATGAATGCAAGTATATTGAGAATCAGGTTGATGTAAGTAGACATTTTACCAACTTCTAACAGCAGATAAAACAAATATCCAAACTGAAGTAAAATAAGTAAAACTGTGATAAAAAGTCTGCTGATTAAAACTTTAAATATTTTCTTCACCTTATTCCCTCCTCTTTCTTTTCTACCCCTTATTTTATGCGTATTCCTCATTCTACCGCATTTTCTCCCAGAAATCAAATATCCGGTGCATTCCTTTCCCTCAGTCTCTTTTCCTCTGTCTCTTTCTCTCTGCTTTTTATCTCCTCCGGATTCTTTTCCTTTATCGAATCAGCCTCATGACATCCAGTCTTCCCCACCCCTGTGCATGTTTTGATTTTCCGGTATCCACACAAGTCTCATAAAGCCGCAGTTTTACCTCTGCCGGTTCAAGATTCGGATATCGGTTCAAAAGCACCGCCACGGCTCCTGCCACAACCGGTGTTGCCATGGACGTGCCACTCTTTATTTCATAGCCATTTCCTACCCGCTTACAACTGACAATAGCAGTTCCCGGAGCCACTACTTCCGGTTTCATAATGCAGGCTTCCGTGGGGCCTCTTCCGCTATATCCCCGCATCAGCCCCAGATTTCTTACTTCTCCTTCCTCATCATCACTGCTGCCTACCGTAATAATTTTCCGGCACAACCCCGGTATCGTGATACTTTTATCCTTCGGACCATTATTTCCGGCAGCAGCAACTACAACAATCCCGGCATCCCAGACCGCTTCAATTGCGGCTAACAATTCCTCCTGCTCTTCCCTTCTGGCTGAGGAAAGCATTCCTACGGAAATATTTAAGATTCTTATATTCATTTTCTCATAATTTGCAATCAGCCATTTTAATGCAGATACCACCAGTCGGGTATTTCCTTTTCCCATGCGGTCTAATACTTTCATCGAAAATATCTGTGCACCCGGTGCCATTCCCCGGTAACGTCCATGGGAAGCAAAACCGGAACCTGCAATAATTCCGGAAACATGGGTTCCATGACCATTATCATCATAAGGCATCTTCTTTTCGCCTACATAATCACGAAATCCACAGATTCGTTGTCCAAAATCAATATGTGTTCCAATCCCTGTATCCATCACAGCTACAGTGACATTATTTCCAATATATCCTAGTTTATGAGCTTCATTAGCCCTTGTAATCTGCCTGACCCGTTCCATACTGCACCATTTTATGTTTTCTTATAATATATGCAGTGCCATATTTTTGACCACCGGCAGAACCTTACGGATGTCCGAAAATGTATGTTTCTTACATGATATCTGATAGAAACAGATCTGATAGAACCAGAACTACGAGAAACACGCTTTGCGACTTTCTCACACAAAAAAGGCGTATACCCCTGTGGATTCTCATCCACAAAAGCATACGCCTCTTTTCATTAATGCGAACAGCGAAAAATCGCATATCACGAATCTGCAATTAGTTCTGAGCTGGAACATCCTTAATGGAGAAGCTGATTCTTCCCATTCTGTCTTTGCCCATGCAGATACAGGTTACTGTATCACCAAGAGTCAGAACATCTTCTACATGTTCAATTCTCTCTTTTGCAATCTTGGAAATGTGAACCATTCCCTCTTTGCCCGGTGCAAATTCGATGAATGCACCAAATTCTTTGATGCTTACTACTTTACCTGTGAAAATCTGACCTTCTTCGAAATCAGTTGTAATGATACGAATCATGTCAGCAGCTTTCTCAAGCATTGCTTTATCGGTACCGCAGATGCTTACTGCACCTTCGTCATTGATGTCAATCTTAACACCTGTACGGTCGATAATCTCGTTGATTGTCTTACCCTTCTGACCAACTACATCACCAATCTTAGCCGGGTCAATCTGAACCTGAAGAATCTTCGGAGCATACTGTCCAACTTCTTTTCTTGGTTCAGCAATTGCTTTGGACATAACTTCGTCCATGATATAAAGTCTTGCTTCTCTGGTTCTTCTGATTGCTTCTTCTACGATAGGTCTTGTCAATCCGTGAATCTTAATATCCATCTGGATTGCAGTAATACCGTCATGTGTACCGGTTACCTTGAAGTCCATGTCTCCGAAGAAGTCCTCAAGTCCCTGAATATCGGTTAATACGATGTAATCATCATCTGTCTCACCGGTTACCAGACCACAGGAAATACCTGCAACCATTTTCTTGATTGGAACACCTGCAGCCATAAGAGCCATACAGGATGCACAGGTAGATGCCATAGAGGTAGAACCATTGGATTCAAAGGTCTCGGATACGGCACGGATTGCATATGGGAATTCTTCCTCAGATGGAAGAACCGGAACCAATGCTTTCTCAGCCAGTGCTCCATGTCCGATTTCACGACGTCCCGGTCCTCTGGAAGGTTTTGTTTCTCCAACAGAGTAGGATGGGAAATTGTAATGGTGCATATATCTCTTGGTTGTAATATTTTCATCTAATCCATCAATTTTCTGAACTTCAGATAATGGAGCTAAGGTTACAACATCGCAAATCTGAGTCTGTCCACGGGTAAACATAGCAGAACCATGTACTCTAGGGATGATATCAACCTCAGATGCCAGAGGACGAATCTGGTTGATTGCTCTTCCGTCCGGACGTTTGTGGTCTTTTAAAATCATCTTACGAACAGTCTTCTTCTGATACTGATATACAGCCTCACCAACTAATGGAAGCCACTCTTCGTTATCTGCAAATGCTTCTTCCATTTTCTCAGTTACTTTACGGATATTTTCTTCTCTGGTCTGTTTGTCATCAGAGAATACTGCTACTTCCATCTCATCCGGTGTAACAATCTCACGCATAGCTGCAAACATTTCCTCCGGAACTGCACAGCTTGTATATTCATGTTTTGGCTTACCAACTTCGTTTACCAGTTTCATGATGAAATCATTGATGGTCTGGTTGATGTCGTGTGCCATGTAGATAGCTTCAATCATTTTATCTTCCGGAATCTCATTTGCTCCGGCTTCAATCATGATTACTTTCTCTCTGGTAGACGCAACAGTCAACTGTAAATCACCATTGTCCCAAACTTCCTGAGATGGGTTGATTACAAATTCACCATCTTTCATTCCGACCTGTGTCATTGCACATGGTCCGTCAAATGGAATGTCAGAAATGCAGGTTGCAATTGCAGAACCAAGCATTGCTACGATTTCCGGACGGCATTCCGGATCAACGCTCATAACGAGGTTGTTTAATGTTACATCATTACGATAATCCTTTGGGAATAACGGACGCATAGGTCTGTCAATTACACGGGAAGTAAGGATTGCATTCTCAGATGCCTTTCCTTCTCTCTTATTAAATCCGCCAGGGATTTTTCCTACTGCATAAGATTTCTCTTCGAACTCTACGCTAAGAGGGAAAAAGTCGATTCCGTCTCTTGGCTTTTCAGATGCTGTTGCAGTAGATAATACAGTGGTATCACCGTAGTGCATGAATGCACATCCATTTGCCTGTTTACCCACACGGTTAATGTCAACCGTAAGAGTTCTTCCGGCAAGTTCCATTGAATAACTCTGGTACATATCATTTCTCCTTTTTTGTATACAGGATATTCCTGCTTATTATGGCAGAAGTTCCGAAATGGTGCTGTTTGCAGCCATCCGGAGGTGTATCGACCGAAACTACTGATTAATACAATCTGTAATTGCACTAATCAGTGGTCTCGGAATCGTCCTCCTGCCGTTCTTACTTTGCTGTACTGTACTGTAAAGCTTTGACTCTTGCAGCTTCTTACACATACTTAGCGACCTGCAGAAGCCTAGCAACCGAAAAATAGAGCGGACAGCTCCGCTCTATTCTATACGGTTTCCTTTTACAAGAAATTACTTTCTTAAACCTAAACGTTCGATTAAAGAACGATATCTTTCAATATCAACTTTCTTTAAGTAAGCCAGTAAACGACGTCTCTGACCAACCATCTTTAAAAGTCCTCTTCTGGAATGATGATCCTTCTGATTTACTTTTAAGTGCTCATTCAGCTCATTGATTCTGGCTGTTAAAAGTGCAACCTGTACCTCTGGTGAACCTGTGTCTGCTGCAGTTTTACCATATTCTGCGATGATTGCTTCTTTTCTTTCTTTTGATAACATTTACGTTTCCTCCTTATATTTTCTTATCGCCTGATAATCAGTAAAAGGTCGGAGTGTCCATCTACCGAATATCGGCTAAATCATACCTAATGAATATAACATACAACTTATTATTTGTAAACAAATTTCTATTAATTTCCTAATACACGGACAACACATACCGGAGAACGATAAAATGCATTGGAAATCTTGATTCCGGTAGAAGGTGAACTTGCATGAACAATCTGACCATTTCCGATATAGATTGCTACATGGTTGATACCCTTGCCGCTTCCGTAGAAAAACAAATCTCCCGGCTGTGCTTCGGATGCATTGATTCTGGTTCCGCATCCTGCCTGTGCTCTGGATGAGTGCGGCAGATATACACCATAATTTGCATATACGGATAATACGAATCCGGAACAGTCAGCTCCTCTGGTAAGACTGGTTCCGCCCCATACATATGGGTTGCCGACAAACTGTGTTGCATAAGCAACTAAAGATACTCTGGTATCTGAAACACCCTGGCCATATTTTAATTCTGTCATGGTCTGTGCCTTTGGCAGCTGCTGTGAAATCTCTACATAATCGGTGCTTGCATATCCTACATCACCGTCTAAATCTACTTCTACCCAGCCATCATACTGATTTAAAACCTCTAATTCCTCTCCCTCCGGCATCAGTGCCAGCTTGGTACAATCAGTATTCATCTCAGCACGTACATTTAAAGTCTGCGTTGTAACAGTCGCAATAGTCTTCATTACTTCCTGAGCTTTTGCTGCTGCAGCATCACCGGTAATGATATACTCTGCTTTTACATATCCGGTTACCTGACCAGACTCAATCTTAAGCCATTCGCCGTCATCCTCTAAAATTTCACATCCGGCATCACTCTGCATCTTTCCTACGATATCAGAATTGGTATCCGGCTGTTCTCTTACATTTAAACTGCTGTCAACCTGTGCAATACCAAGATTGGTATATCCACAGATTGTTGCATCTGTTGCTGCTGTATCTGCAGGAGCTGCTGAGTCGGTTGCTGCAGCATCCTCAGACTGTCCTTCCATCGTTGTAACTGCATCTGTTGCTGATACAACGATATCTGTATTATAATAGGAATCCATTGCAGCAAATATTCCCGCATTTAAACCGGAACCTGCAGATGTCTGTGCAGCTGCTCCACCCTCAAGCGCTACCGTAAGTCCACAAGTAAGAATAAATGCTGTTGTCTTCCACTTTCTATTGTTCTTCATGAAAATATGCCTCCTGACATTGTAACGATGTAAAATGCACCCCGCATTTCCACCTCTGTTTGAATCAATATGCTTCTCCATATTTTAAGATTATAGCAACGTGATTTCATAATGTCAACATAAATATGTAACAATTATGTAACAATTGTTCGAAACTTTACGAAATCCGTAATTTTAATGTTGCTGTACATAATATCTTCCATAGGCAATATCCTGTTCGAGCTGTTGTTTTAAAGCCTCTAAGGATTCAAACTTCATTTCACTGCGCTCTCTGCTCCGGAAGCAGACACGCACTTTCTTTCCATAGAGATCCTCATTAAAATCAAAAATATTGGTTTCTACTGCCACCGGATTGACCCCTTCGATTGTCGGCTTGCATCCCACGTCTGCAATTCCATGATAAGTCTTCTCTCCTACCACAACATCACAGACATAGACGCCAAACGGCGGAAGCAGTTTATTTTCCGGCGGTATGATATTTATGGTCGGGATTCCCAGTACCTTTGCGCCCATTTCTCTGCCATGTATTACAACACCTTCCACAAAATAATCATAGCCAAGAAGGTATTTTACTTTTTCCATATTGCCCTTTTCTACTTCTTCCCGGATAAAGGTACTGCTGATATCCCGGTTCTCATACTGAACCTTGTCCACCACCTGAAGTTCATAATGCAGCTTCTTGGCATATGCTTCCAGCAGATGATAGTCCCCATGGCGGTTATGTCCGAAATGAAAATCTGTTCCAACCACAATGCCACGAATTTTCATGGAAGAAGCCAGCATTTCAATAAATGCTTCCGGTTCCATGGTCATGACTTCTTTGGTAAAAGGATATTCAATGAGATAGTCAATGCCCTGTTCTTCACAGATTGCAACCTTCTCTTCATTTGTTGTAAGTACCTTTTGGACTTCATTTATCCTGCCCGGTCTCGGCGGAATGGCAAAGGTAAATAACACGGTGGAGCAGCCTTTATTTTTCTGCTCCATCATATGCTCTAACAAAGTCTCATGCCCTCTGTGCAGACCGTCAAATTTGCCAAGGGAAAGCACACATTCTTCTTCAATATGAAATTCTGTTGTTCCATGTATATACTTCATCTTTTATCCCTGCTTTAATGTCTTTTTCGTCCTTATTGCTGTGTAAAGAAAAGTTTAACCGGCTTAAACAGCCTGTCTACTGTGCGGTATTCATATATTCCCACAAAATGATTGGCATCATCATACACTCTGACTTTCTTACAGTCCTCTTCTTTATAAAAAGAAGCAAGTGTATCCTCTATCGTCTCTGTCTCTGCTATCACCGGAAGCGGCAGTTTATTTCCATTATATAAAAGTGCAGTACTTTCTTTACGGCTGTGAATCTGTGGCAGATTTTTAAATACAGTATCAATAGGATAAAGAATCTCTTCTATCTGACCACTTTTCATCAATTTCTCAATTTCCTGCAGCGTTTTAGCATCTTCGATTTGAAAATCCGCAACTCTTGTCCTTACCAGATGTTCCATGCATGCTCCACAGCCTAATTTTTCTCCGATGTCATGGCACAACGTCCGGATATAGGTTCCCTTGGAGCAATGCACCCGCATGGTTACTCTTGGCAATTCTATGGATACTATCGTGATATCAAATATCTGAACCTGTCTTGCCTTGCGCTCTACTTCCACGCCTTCCCTTGCCAGGTCACATAACTTCTTTCCATTGACCTTCAGTGCAGAATACATCGGTGGAATCTGTGCATATTCTCCCACAAAGCTTTCGATACACTGCTGTACTTCTTCTATGGAAGATTTTACCTCTGATTCCTTTAATATGGTTCCGGTCATATCCTGGGTATCCGTTTCTTTTCCCAAAAGCATGACTGCTTCATACACCTTGTCCTTATCGGTTAAAAGGTCACAGACTCTGGTTGCTTTTCCTATACATACAGGAAGTACGCCCTCCGCATCCGGATCAAGCGTACCTGTATGTCCAATCTTTTTCATTTTTAAAATTCCACGCAGTTTTGCAACTACGTCAAAGGACGTAAATCCTTTTTCTTTTCTTACATTAATAATTCCGTCCATACGTTATCCTGTCTATTTCAAAAGCTGTTTTTCAACATCCTTTACGATTCCTTCAAGAATCTCTTCTGCATTGCCTTCTATGGTTGCTCCGGCTGCCCGTACGTGACCGCCTCCACCATAGGACATCATGATGGCTGCCACATCTACGTTTCCGCTGGAACGCATGCTTGCTTTAAAGCTGCCATCCTCATTTTCATAAAGAAAGATTGCTGCTTCCACATCTTTTGTAGAACGAAGCTGCTGTACGATTCCTTCTAAATGTTTCGGAAGAACCTGGTATTTTTCCATTTCTTCCTTGGTTACAATAGATGCAATACATTTTCCATCCAAAAAGAGCTGGCTGTCCACCAGTGCCTGACCCAAAATCCGGTTCTGCTCATAGGTTTTCTCATAATAGGTCTTATCCACGATACGGCTGAAATCAATTCCCATTTCCATCAGCTTGCCGGCAATGTTCATGGTCTTTGCAGAAGTACAGGAATACTGGAACACACCGGTATCATGCACAATTCCCACATAGATACATTCTGCAATTTCCTTTGTAATCTTCTCTTCCTCTAAGAGTTCATAAACAAGCTCACAGGTTGAACTTGCATCCGGGAAAATGTAGTTGGCATCCGCAAAGCTCTGATTACTGATATGATGGTCAACACAGAGGGTACGTTTTGCTGCATGAAAATATTTCATTGCATTTCCCAGACGTTTCTCATCTCCACAATCCAATGCGATAAATAAATCATATGGCTCTCTTTCTTCATAAGAGCTGTCGATTTTATCTGCATTTGCAAGGAATTTGAAAATGTTTGGAATCGGTTCCAGATGAAGTTCCACTTCCATTTCCGGATAATATTTTCTGATATAGTTATACACTGCTAACGTGGAACCTACGCAGTCTCCGTCGGGTTTTACATGACCGGCTATTGCTACACGCTTCACATCATAAAGCTGTTCTTCTAATTTCATTGGCAACACCTGCTCTCTTTCTCTTAAGATGAGGCTTAGGACTCTTCCTGTCCAATTACCTCATCAATTTTCTTTGACATGTTTACACCATACTCAATGGACTGATCCAGTACAAATCGAATCTCCGGAGTATTTCTTAAATTGATACTTTTTGCAAGGGCATGACGAATATACCCCTCTGCACTGTTAAGACCTTTGATGGTGTTATTCTGAGCTTCTTCATCTCCGAATACACTGATATACGCCTTACAGGTTTTTAAATCCGGTGCCACTTCTACGGCAACCACACTGGTCATCGGCGCAATACGCGGGTCTTTTACTTCACTTCGGATAATGTTGGAGAGTTCTCTTTGAACTTCTCCATTTATCCGCATATTTTTCATACTATTTTTTTGCATAATTTTCCTGTCTTTCTATCAGATTATCTGGCAACCTCTACCATCTTATATGCCTCTACCTGATCCAGTTCTGCAATGTCATTAAATCCTTCGAATACAAGACCACATTCATATCCGGCTTTTACTTCCTTCACATCATCCTTGAAACGTTTCAGGGAAGCAAGATTTCCTTCAAATATCTGTGTGCCTTCACGGGTAATACGAACTTTGCATCCACGCTCGAAGTTACCATCTAATACATAAGAACCTGCAATGTTACCAACACCGGATGCCTTGAAGATCTGACGGACTTCTGCATGACCGATTACTTTTTCTTCGTATACAGGATCTAACATTCCCTTCATAGCAGCTTCTACATCTTCGATTGCATTGTAGATAACTTTATAGAGACGGATATCTACGCCTTCGTTTTCAGCAGTAACTTTTGCTGTAGGGTCCGGTCTTACGTTAAATCCGATGATGATTGCGTTAGATGCAGATGCCAAAGTTACATCAGATTCGTTGATTGCACCAACACCACCATGGATAATCTTAACCACAACTTCGTCATTGGAAAGTTTTACAAGACTCTGTTTTACTGCTTCTACAGAACCCTGAACGTCTGCTTTGACGATGATATCCAGCTCTTTTACATCTCCGGACTGAATCTGTGAGAACAGGTCGTCTAAAGACATTCTGGAACGGGTCTCCTCTAACAGTTTTGCCTTTCCTTCGGAAATATATGTCTCTGCAAAGTTTCTTGCATCTTTTTCACTATCGCATGCTACGAATGTTTCTCCGGCATCCGGTACACTGGAAAGTCCTAAAATCTCTACCGGCATGGATGGTCCGGCTTCTTTTACTCTTCTTCCCTTGTCATCAATCATGGCACGTACTTTACCATATGCACTACCACAGGCAATCGGCTCACCAACTGTAAGGGTTCCCTTCTGTACCAGAACTGTTGCAACAGCTCCTCTTCCTTTATCCAGCTGTGCCTCAATGATAACACCACGGGCTTTGCGTTTTGGATTTGCTTTTAACTCACTGACTTCTGCTGTTAATAACAACATTTCCAATAACTGGTCAATACCTTCGTGGGTATGCGCAGATACCGGTACAAAGATGGTGCTTCCGCCCCAGTCCTCCGGAATCAGTTCGTATTCGGATAACTCCTGTTTTACACGGTCAATATTGGCATTTGGCTTATCAATCTTATTAATTGCTACTACGATTTCAATTCCGGCTGCTTTTGCATGGTTAATTGCTTCTACTGTCTGTGGCATTACACCATCATCTGCTGCAACAACAAGAATTGCAATATCGGTAGATTTTGCTCCACGCAGACGCATTGCAGTAAATGCTTCATGTCCCGGTGTATCTAAGAAGGTAATCTTCTGTCCGTTGATACTTACGACATATGCTCCGATATGCTGTGTGATACCACCAGCCTCGCGGTCTGTAACATGTGTATTACGGATTGCATCCAGAAGGGATGTTTTACCATGGTCAACGTGACCCATTACACAGACAACAGGTGGTCTTGGAACTAAATCTTCTTCTCTTTCTTCATCCTCTTTTAAGAGTTCTGCAATTACATCTACCTTTTCTTCCGGCTCTGCAATACAGTTGAATTCCAGTGCAATTTCTTCTGCGCTGTCGTAGTCGATTTCCTGGTTTACAGTAACCATCTGACCTTTCATGAAAAGTTTCTTGATGATTTCAGAAGCCTGAACCTTCATCTTCTCTGCCAGTTCCTTAATGGTCATACGCTCTGGCAGGGATACGCTGCGGATGGTATCTTCTTCCTTTGGCTTCGGCTGTGCAGGACGTTTCTTCTTGCCGCCGTTCTTCTCAAGATTTACATATCTTTCCTGTTTCTTGCTTCCTAACTTATCGTGCTCCTGTACCTGTTTCTTACGGGTATTGTCACGGTCACGGTTCTCACGGCTCTCTTTTCTTAAATCGTCCGGTCCTGCCTGGATAGCTTCTTTATTGAAACGGTTTAATTCCTGATCGAATCTTCCACCATTTCTTCCGCCTCTTCCATTTCTGTCGCCCTGTGGACGATTATTATTGTATGGTCGATCTCCCTGTGGGCGGTTATTATTGTACGGTCTGTCTCCCTGTGGGCGGTTGTTGTTGTACGGTCTGTCTCCCTGCTGACGGTTGTTGTACGGTCTATCGCCCTGCTGACGGTTGTTGTACGGTCTGTCTCCCTGGGAACGGTTGTTATTGTACGGTCTGTCTCCCTGCTGACGGTTGTTGTACGGTCTATCGCCCTGCTGACGGTTATTGTACGGTCTGTCTCCCTGTGGGCGGTTATTATTATATGGTCTGTCTCCCTGCTGACGGTTATTGTTAAAGTTTCTTGTCTCCGTCTTTTTCTCTTCTGTTTTCACTACCGGTTTCTCCTGAACAGTTTTTGTTTCCGTAGTCTTTACTTCTGCGGCTTTTGTTTCTGCTGGTTTTACCTCTGCTGCTTTTACTTCTGCAGCCTTAACTTCCGTTGCTTTTACTTCCGCAGCTTTTGTCTCTGCCGGTTTTACCTCAGCAGGCTTTGGTGCTGCCGGTTTTGCAGGCTGAGCTGGTCTTGCAGCCGGTTCCGGTCTTCTTGCTTCTCCGGTCTTGGCATTGATGTGATAAGCCTGACGTCTGCTTCCTGGATTAGTCTTGCTGTTCTGCGGATTAAATACAGCAGAAATACTTGCTTTTTTCTTCGGACGAGCCGGTGCTTCTGCCGGTTTTGTCTCTGCTGCTTTTGCTTCGCCCGCCGGCTTAGTCTCTGCTGCTTTTGCTTCCCCTGCCGGCTTTGTCTCTGCTGCTGGCTTTGCTGCCGGTTTCGCTGCTCCGCTTACTTTGGAACGCACCAGCTTCTGTGCATCTTCATCTATACTATTGCTGGATGTCTTTACTTCATACTGGGTTCCTTTTAAAGAATCCAAAACATCCTGCGGTTTTATATTTAATTCTTTTGCGAGTTCATATACTCTGAGTTTTGACATATATAACTACCTCCGTTATTCAGTTGTTGACAGTTTCAATTGCTTTATGACGGCTTTGGCAAGACCTTCGTTGGTGACTGCCAAAGATGCCCGAAATTCTTTTCCAATATGATGTCCGAGACTCTCCTTATCAGCATAAGCATAAAATGGCACTTCATAAAAGCTGCACATATCACGGAAATGTTTCTTCGTATTATCCGAAGCATCTCCTGCAACAATGACCAGATGAGCCTTTCCCTCTTTTACTGCTTTCTCTGTTGAAAATTCTCCGCTTGCAACATTTCCTGCCTTGGCAGAAAGTCCAAGCATGGATAACACCTTATCTTGTTTCAATATTCTGCATCTCCTTTTGCAACTCCTCATATATTTCTTCCGGAATCGCCATTTTCAAAGATCTTTCCAAACCTTTTGTCTTCTTCGCTGCCAAAAAGCAATCCATATTCGGACAGATATATGCGCCTCTTCCATTCTTCCTTCCGGTGGAATCCACCACAAGTTCATCTTCCGGCGTATGAATAATCCGAATCAGTTCTTTCTTGCTTTTCATTTCCTGGCATCCTACGCATTTCCGCATAGGAATCTTCTTATTCGTTGCCATCTATGAACTCACCATCTCCTGCGTTTTCTTCTTCATAACCTTCCTCATAACCCTCTTCGTACTCCTCATCATAGTCCTCGTAATCATTTTCATAATCCATGAATTCGCCAGACTCTCTTGCCTGTGTCTCACTCTTGATATCAATCTTGAATCCGGTCAGTCTTGCAGCAAGTCTTGCATTCTGTCCCTCTTTACCGATAGCAAGGGATAACTGATAATCCGGAACAACAACCTTGGCACTCTTCTCTTCGCCATCTGCGATTACGGAAATAACTTTTGCAGGGCTTAATGCATTTTCGATTAACATAGCAGGATTCTCATTCCAGTTAATGATATCGATTTTCTCACCACGTAATTCGCTTACGATTGCATTTACTCTGGCTCCGTTCATACCTACACATGCTCCTACCGGATCTACATCAGGGTCATTGGAGTAAACAGCAATCTTGGTTCTGCTGCCTGCTTCACGGGCAATGCTCTTAATCTCTACAATACCATCTTTTACTTCAGTAACTTCTGCTTCAAACAGACGTTTTACTAATTCCGGATGGGTTCTTGAAACCATAATCTTTGGTCCCTTTGGTGTAGATTTTACTTCCAGGATATATACCTTGATACGCTCGGTCGGTTTGAATACCTCACCCTTTACCTGCTCGTTTTCGGTAAGAATGGCATCTGCTTTACCAAGATTAATGGAAATATTTTTACCAACATATCTCTGTACGATTCCGGTTACAACATCTTTTTCCATGCTGTAATATTCGCTGTAAATTGCTTTTCTTTCTTCCTCACGAATCTTCTGTAAAATTACGTTCTTTGCATTCTGTGTTGCAATACGTCCGAATTCTTTGGATTTTACTTCTACATTTACCACATCACCAAGATTGTAATTAGAATCAATCATGCGTGCATTTGCAAGGCTGATTTCTGTTACATCATCTTCTACTTTTTCCACTACTGTCTTTTCAGCAAGAACATGGAACTCGCATGTTTCCGGGTCAATATTTACTTTAATATTATCTGCCTTTCCAAAATGGTTTTTGCATGCAGTCAGCAGAGAGTTCTCAATTGCCTCAAGTAAAGTCTCTTTGCTGATATTTTTTTCCTGTTCCAGTATTGTCAATGCTTCCAACAACTCGTTATTCATTTCTTTATCCTCCTATATACTTATTTTCTAAGTTGTATGCTAAGTTTAACGGTTAAAAATCTATTGCAAGACGGATTAATGCAATGTCCTTCTTATCAAATACCTTCTGTCCATATGATTCATCTTCGATTGTTACGGTATTCTCATCATATGCACTTAAGACTCCACAAAATTCCTTTTCATGGTCTATGGCACGATACAGACGTATCTCTACTTCTTTTCCCATCGAACGGATATAATCCTTTTCTTTCTTCAACGGTCTGCCAAGTCCCGGTGAACTCACCTCAAAAATATAAGAGTCTTCCACATAATCTTCCCGATCCAGAATCTCATTCATTTCCCGTGCCACCATTTCACAGTCATTGACGGTAATTCCGCCTTCCTTATCAATGTAAGCCCGCAAATACCAGTCGGAACCTTCCTTGACATATTCCACGTCTACCAGTTCAAAATGATACTTATCAACGATTGGCTGAATGAAACTTTCTGTCTTCTGTTCATAAATTTCTTTTCTGGACATGTAACCACCTTTCCATCTGCTTAAATTTTGTTCTAAACATGAATTGAGAGTGGACGCAACGCCCACTCTCAAAGTCTAAATCATCATGTACTGTTTTATTATAGCACTATTTTCTTAAATTGCAAGATTTTATTTCCGAATTGTCTACTTTCTGCCGGCTTTTTCTGTCTTTTTCTGTGACCAAACAGAACATGCTGCAATCACTACGGCAACCAGAAGTGTAAATACATATGCCATCCATGCCGGTAATGTTCCGTTAGATGCTACTGTTGCGCTGCCGTTTCCATCACCTCTTACTAAAATCAGTGCGGAAATCGGTGCTACTTCTGCTGTTCCGGAAATTGTTTCAATGGTATCTGTTCCTGCTAAGGTATCATTGACGCATACATTCCAGTTTCCTTCCGGAAGAGTTACTTCTTTATTCTCATTATTGGCATTGAAGATCACATACATTCCATCTGCTGTCTCTCCATTTACGCCACCGGTAATTTCAAATGCAACTACATTATCGTCTAAATCTTCTACCGGAGTTACATGCTCTTTTACATCCTCTGCATTGTCAAGACGAAGCACCGGATGTGCCTTACGGAATGCAATCAGTCCTTTATAATACTGGTAAACATTCTGATACTGTTCGTCTTCCAGATTGCTCCATTTTAAACTGTTTACAGAATCCGGTGAAGCATAGCTGTTTTCATCAAAGCCACCGTCTGCTTTTACTTTGCTTCTTAAGAATTCTTCTCCTGCCTGCATAAACGGAACACCCTCTGCTGTCATATAAACGGCTGCCGCAAGATTGTTCATGCGGATTCTCTCCTCTGCGGATGCTTCTGGTGTAGAACGGGTAATACGGTCCATCAGGGAAAGATTATCGTGACAGGATGCATAGTTAATGGACTGGGAAGGTGTAGTACACCATTCCGGTGATAATCCCATAAAGCATTTCTGCAGGGTCTTCTCTTTGCCATTTGCTCCGGATACAAAACCTTTTTCTGTTGTTGAGAATACATTTCCTTTTAACAGGTCTCTTAAAGTATCACTGAAGAATGCCATTTCCGGTACTTCTGTGGAATTGGTCTGTGTTGTCATAGAATAGCCTTCTTTGGTAAGGCTTGTCTGCATAGACCATCCTTCTCCGTAGAAGATTACATCCGGATGATCTTTGTGTACTTCTTCGATTACTTCATTCATGGTTTCGGTATCTAAAAGTCCTACCAGGTCAAAACGGAATCCATCAATATGATATTCATCTGCCCAGTATTTTACAGAATCCACAATGTATTTTTTCACCATAGAACGCTCGGATGCGGTGTCATTTCCACAACCGGAACCATTAGAATATGTTCCATTGTCATTTACTCTGGAGAAATACTCCGGCACAATTACGTTAAAACAGAATTCGCCGGCATTGTATACATGATTGTAAACCACGTCCATAACGACGCTGATATCATTATCATGTAATGTCTTTACCATTTCCTTGGCTTCTTTCACACGAACTTCTCCATGGTATGGGTCTGTGGAATAAGAGCCTTCCGGTACGTTGTAGTTGACCGGATCATATCCCCAGTTAAACTGCGGTGTATCCAGCTTTGTTTCATCTACGGAACCATAATCATAGAATGGAAGTAAATGTAAATGTGTAATTCCCAAATCCTTGATATGGTCAAGTCCGGTTGGAACACCATTTTCAGTGGTGGTTCCTGTCTCTGTCAGTCCTAAATATTTTCCGACATTTTCAATTCCGGAACTGGAATCTGAAGAAACGTCACGGATATGCATTTCATAAATAATTGCATCATTGATGCCTTCTCCGGCATGTGGATTGCTGTCGCTGTCCCATCCTTCCGGATTGGTAGATTCCAAATCAATTACCATGGCACGTTTTCCATTGACACCAGTGGTTCTTGCATATGGGTCATTGGCTTCTTTTTCCTCGCCATTGATGGTTACGGTATAAGTATAATAAGTACCATTTAAATCTCCATCCTTAGATGCTACCCAGGTTCCGTTTACGTCTGCAGTCATCGGAATGGATTCAATCAAATCATCGGTTCCTTCTGTTCCTGATTCATATAAATTTACAGAAACAGCCTGCGCGGTCGGTGCCCAAAGACGGAATGCTGTACTGTCTTTGGTCCAGGTTGCACCAAGGTCATCTCCGTCATAGGTATATTCCTCTTCGAATTCTTTAGTGGAATATACGCTTGGCATAACTACTTTATAATCATTTCCATCGTATGTAATCTGGTAGCTCTTATAAGCGTCTAACGGCTCTTCTAAAACTACCTGATATACGAAATCGTCATCCTCTGTTACTTCTTTGATTGTGGCTGCCACACCATCGGTGCTCTTAATGGAAAATGCCTGCATCAAATCTCCGTCAATTGCTCCGGTCATCTGAACAGTTACTGCGCCTTCTCCATCATATTTGGCTCCGGATAATTTGGTTCCGGTTACGGCATCATCACCATATTCCTTGGTATATCCTTCTACACCGGATTCTACATAAATATCCACGGTGCCGGATACCATCTCAGAAATATCAATGAACTGGTCTTCATCAATATCCTTGGTCCAATCAGCAGTACGCACGATAAATCCGACTGAGGTTGTTCCCGGTGTTACTTCCATGGTTGCTACATGGTCACCATCTTCCTCTGCCAGCTCATAAGCTGCTCCGTCTGCACCTTCTTCCCACATCCAGACATCCCATCCATCATAATTGTCGTCTGCTCTGTGGTAATGCAGCTTAATCAAAAGTTCGTCAGCCTTTACCATTGCCGCATCTGAGACTACTGAAAAAACAGTCATCATGATAAGCAACAATGCCATCCCCAATGCTTTTCCTCTTCTTTTCATGTCACCCTCCGTCATGTATTTGTTAGATTTGCTTATTTTTGCATTGTTTCTCACTGGAAACATAGTAAATTATAACATAAAGTTTGTGATTTTAGAAGAGGAATTTTCGTAAATTTTAGTATTTTTATCATTTTTAGTTATAGTAAAAAATCATACCAAATACTGTTTCACCTCAGTTTTGGTATGATTCTTTCATTTACCTATTCGTCTTCTAAAACCATCTTTAACATTTTAAATGCAGCTCTTTTTTTTGCCTCTTTTTTTGCTGTTGCATCTGCCATGCAAATATTATCATATTCTTTAATTCCACATTCACAATGCCAGATTGGATTACCATTCGAATCATATTTTTCTGTAAAGTTATATTGTGGAATAGAAAAATAACCTCTCCTTGCAAGAATTTCGAGTTGATTAATAGAATCTTGTTTATTTGGGTGTTCTATTTCATCCCTGATAGTAAACAACAAGTTATTCTTTTCCAGATATCGGTATGCATATTCTGCTGCATCCTTTCTGGCTTCTTTCTGTGAGTCACCAAACCCAAGAATAATATTGTCAAATTCTTCATTTTTTAGATACGCCTTATATAGTGGTCTTTTTCCGTTTATCGGCCAGGAATTATTCACATAATTTCCCGTTTCCCAGTATGTAGTATTGTATTTTTCCACATGATATAATGGCAAAATTCCATATTTTCGTAATGACCACTCCTGTAAAAGTTGAATATAATTGTCATCTTCATTCTCTAAATCAGGTTCCAGCATCTGCTCAATCACCTGTTTAAGAATTGTCATATCCCAATTACAATCCAATACTACCGCCCCAATGATTGCTTCAAATAAATCTTCTTTTACAGCATCTTTCTCTTCCGCATGTCCGTTAATATCACTTTTTCCCATAATAAGGAAATCAGCAAAACCCAGCATATCGATCCTTTCTGCCAGATTCCTCCTTTGAACAAGTTTGCTCTTAATTTCTGTCAGTTCACCTTCATCACATTCAGAATAAAATTCATTGCATTCATCTCTGCCAAAATCATCGCATTCAGATGCCATATAGCCGTACTCTTCTGTAAGCAACTGAACCACAACAATATCAAGGACCTTATCGCCAATGAACTCTAAAACTTCATTATTTGCCCCGCCATTTTCTGCAGAATATGACCTGCGAATAAATGCCTGTTGTAATAAGTCGCGGTTTTTAAATTTGTAATCAATTTGGTTTTCGATACCAATTAAATCATTTGTATCCATATGATACCTCCTAGTTTATTTTTACTAGAAGACATAAAGAGTCCAATAATAAACAATCCATTCTTATAATGCATTGCTAAATTGAACAAGATAAGATAAATTTGAATCTTTGTTTTTCTTTGTTTACATCATTTCACTTACATAAAATGAAATAAACCTATAAAAACAATGGTTTTAATTTATAATATTATGCCCTCTGTTTTTAATATAACAGAAGGCATGCTGTTTTTCAATTTCTATTTTCATATCCCTAGCAATAAAAAATGCTGTAAAACCATCATTTGGCTTTCAGCATCTTCTATGGGTTGGGCTATTAAATTATTAATAGTGAGCAGTTCATAGGGGAATCGAACCCCTGTTTCCGCCGTGAGAGGGCGGCGTCTTAACCGCTTGACCAATGAACCGGACAAGTGATACTATAGCACGGTGTCCAATAAATTGCAAGCACTTTTTTCAATTTTTTTAATTTTTTTGCAATTTTAGTCAATTTCAGCAGAAAAGCATGCATCCGGAACTGTTTTCATCCCGGACACATGCCCTTTTTTCACATAAATACAAATATAAATATAAAAATTTTTCAACCTGCTTCACACAGTTTTTTATTCCGTTTCTTCTTAATCCTCATATCCGTTCGGATTATTCTTCTGCCATCTCCAGGAATCGGCACACATTTCACGAATGCGAAACTCAGCTTTCCAGCCCAGTTCCCGTTCTGCCTTTGACGGGTCGCAATAGCAGGTTGCAATGTCACCGGCACGGCGCGGTTTGATGGAATAAGGAATCTTTACACCGGTTGCCTCTTCAAAATTCTTTACAATGTCAAGTACGCTGTAACCGTGTCCGGTTCCGAGATTGTAAATGCTTAAGCCGGCATTTTCTTCAATTTTCTTTAACGCTTTTACATGTCCCTTTGCCAGATCGACTACATGGATGTAATCTCTTACTCCGGTTCCGTCCGGTGTATCATAGTCATTTCCGAATACGCCAAGCTCTTTTAATTTTCCAACAGCCACCTGAGTGATATATGGCATCAGGTTGTTTGGAATTCCATTCGGGTTCTCTCCCATGGTTCCGCTCTGATGTGCTCCGATTGGATTGAAATATCTTAATAAAATAACATTCCATTCCGGGTCAGCTTTCTGCATATCCATAAGAATCTGTTCCAGCATGGACTTTGTCCAGCCATACGGATTGGTGCACTGTCCCTTCGGGCATTCCTCTGTGATTGGAATCTGCGCCGGGTCACCATATACCGTTGCAGAAGAAGAAAAGATAATATTCTTGCAGCCATGCTGACGCATCACGTCCACTAATGTCAAAGTTCCTGCAATATTATTATTGTAATATTCCCATGGCTTTACCACAGATTCTCCCACTGCTTTTAATCCTGCAAAATGAATGCAGCAGTCAATCTTCTCTTTTTCCATGATTTCATTTAAGATATCACGGTCTAATATATCTCCACGATAAAATGTAACTTCTTTTCCAGTAAGTGCTTTTACACGCTCTAATGATTTTTCGCTGGCATTGGATAAATTATCCAGCACTACTACGTCATAGCCTGCCTGCTGTAATTCCACGCAGGTATGACTTCCGATATAACCTGCTCCACCTGTAACTAAAATAGACATATTCTCCACTCCTTTGTACTAAAATATGTATTTTCGTGTTCCTTACAAATAAGAGTATACCTTATATTCCCATATTTGAACAGTATCTATTGTATAAACAATATGTATTTTTGTTGCATCTGCAAAGGACAGCCTCTATAATATATCTATAATCTATCTGCAAATTCCAGAATGGAGGCATACGATGGACCCAAAATATAAGAATTCTTATAAAGTAAATAAAAAAGAACTAATGTCCCTTTCCGTCTATAACGTCGGTTTCCAGAAATGTGAGCCACTGTATCAGTGGGGACCGGGAATCCGGAACCACTATCTCATTCATCACATTTTATCCGGCAAAGGATATTATTCGGTAGGCGGTAAAGTTTATGCCCTTTCCACCGGCGATACTTTCCTTGTCTATCCTCAGACTGAGGTTACTTATTATGCCGATAAAGATGACCCCTGGGAATATGCCTGGGTAGGGTTCAACGGAAGTGACGCTGCCATTATTTTAAATGCAACTGATTTTTCCAGAGAATTTCCGCTGATTCACCAGACGCCGCTTTCCGAGTCCATCCGTACTCATCTCCTTGGTATCTATGAAGCCCGTGGAAACGATTTCATGGATTCTGTAGAAATGACCGGACGGCTCTATCAGACACTGGCACTCTTTATGAAACATGCCAGCAATAATGAGCAGTATAACAGCTCCAGCAACTATGTTCAGAAAGGAATTGCCTATATTTCCGCTAACTATTCCTATCCGATTCGTGTGGAAGATGTTGCCGATTATGTAGGTGTAAGCCGAAGCCACCTGTATCGCTCCTTCGAAACCATACTGGGTCAGTCACCGAAAAATTATCTGACCCAGTTCCGTTTAAAACAGGCTTGCTACCTGCTGGAGCACTCCAGCCTCTCCATTGCTGCCGTAGCCAATTCTGTCGGCTTTGACAATGGGCTGCACTTTTCCAAGACCTTCCACAAATTAAAAGGAATGTCTCCCCGGGACTACCGGCTTGCAGCCTTAAATAATAATGCAGACTAATCCGCCATTATTATCATTTACAACTTTCTGCATGGTATCCTGCAGCTTCATCTGGCTTTCATCGTCCATCATGCCAATCTTGCTGCGGATGCCATCTTCCATCAGCTCTCCGATGGATTTTCCAAAAATACTGGTTCCCCAGACTCCATCTTCTGTGCTCTGACCATCTTTGATATAATGAATCAAATCGTTTGCCTGCTCTTCGCTTCCTACAATCGGTGCGATTTCCGTTTCAATATTTGCCCGGATCATATGGACAGACGGTGCTACTGCTTTGATTTTCACACCAAATTTGTTACCATGTTTAATCAGTACCGGATCATCCATTTTAATATCCGAAAGTTTCGGGCTTACCACACCATAGCCCTTCATTTCCACTGACTGTACTGCATCTGCTACCTTCTCATATTCTTTCCGTTTTTCAGAAAGCTCCTTTATCATAGCAATAAGCTGATATTCCCCATTCACTTCCGTGCCGGTCAGCTCGCTGATATTTTCATAATAATACCGGTCTGCTATGTCAAGGCGGATATCCGCTGTACCGTTTTCCAAATTTACTGCCTGCATCATCATATTCGAAATATAGTCTCCCTCCGCAGCCATCTTGTAATCCATCAAATCTTTAATTAATGTCACTTCCGAAAGCATTTTTCTTGCATTTGCAACCACATTTTCTTTGATTGGATGGCTCATTTCCAACATTTCCACCCATTTTGGCAGATAGAAATTCATTTTCACTACCGGAAATTCATATAAAATTCCCTTTAGCACAGCATACACATCTTCTTTTCGAAGCTGCTCGCAGTTCAGTGGAAACACGCTGACTTTATATTTTTCTTCCAATTCTTTTGCCAGTTGTGCCGTCTCTTCACTATATGGTTTTACCGAATTTAAAATCATGACAAAAGGCTTTCCGATTCTCTGCAATTCCCTTACAGTCTCTTCTTCCCCTTTTACATAATTTTCTCTTGGAATATCGGTAAAACTGCCATCCGCCGTCACTACAATGCCAATGGTCGCATGGTCATTAATGACCTTTCTGGTGCCAACTTCCGCTGCCTTGGTAAATGGAATTTCCTCTTCAAACCAAGGTGTCTTTACCATTCGTTCCACACCATTTTCCAGATGCCCGGTGGCGCCCTCCACCATATAACCCACGCAGTCTATTAAACGCACTTTTACTTCAGTATCTTCCCCCAGCCGGATTTTCGCCGCATCCTTTGGAATAAACTTCGGCTCTGTTGTCATAATGGTTTTTCCCTGGGCAGCCTGCGGCATTTCATCCACTGCACGCTGGCGGCTATTTTCATCCTCCATAAACGGCAGTACCATCAATTCCATAAAACGTTTGATAAAGGATGACTTTCCGGTTCGCACTGCGCCAATCACACCTATGTAAATTTCTCCGTTTGTCCTTGCACTGATATCTTTATACATATCATAAGTGCCTGTATTAAAATTTTCCATATAAATTCCTCCTGCCTATACTGTTATATGTATATGCAGGAGGAAGTCACCATTATAACAAAATATTCAGTTTTCCCGGAAGGCAGATAAACTCTGCATGTGTCACATCGGCACAATATTCTCCGTCCGCATGCAACACCATCGGCTTTTCCAAATCCACGCTGAATTTCCGGCAGTTACGGATATCAAAGCATTTAAATCTGGCATGTTTTCCCTTCACCAGAAACGGCAATAGGAAAAAGGTTCTCCATCTTGCCACTCCATAGGCACAGCAGACGGAAAATGCTCCGTCCGTTGCCACTGCATCCGGAGCCATCGGAACTCCACCGCCTTCACAATACTGATTCATGCCAGCCACAAAAATCATCTTTGAAATCGGTTCTTCTATCTCATCATCAAATGTAAGCTTTGCTTCTGTTGTCGGCATGGTAAACAGGGACTTTATTGTCAGACAGACATAGGTCAATGAACCAAGTCCCAGCTTATTTAACGCTTTCTTTAAGCCGGAATGCAACGCCTGTTTACAGACATCGGCATCCAGCCCCAGTCCGGAACTGATTGCGAAAATTTTCTGTTTTTCTTCTTCCTCTTCCATCCAGTGAACACAGCCTAAATC
The DNA here is from genome assembly GCA_900315735.1 of uncultured Lachnospiraceae bacterium. GTDB lineage: Bacteria > Bacillota > Clostridia > Lachnospirales > Lachnospiraceae > Roseburia_C. The sequence goes on from ONAD01000011.1 coordinate 78,618, forward strand.
AACCGGTGTTGTCTCTTTTGCCTGAAGTATCCGCTCTAAATTCTCTGTTGGTGTTCCATTTATCTTCATGCCTCTTGCAAAATCATTACCGGAGCCGGTTGGTATATATCCAAACCGGATTTTTTCAAAATCATGCATTCCATTCAGCACTTCATTTAACGTACCATCGCCACCGACCACAATAAGATATACTTTTTCTTTTTCAATATCGCATACCCAGCTGGCAAGCTTCTTCGCATGTCCTTCATACTCTGTAAAATGTGCTTTATATCGTATTTCATGCTCTAATAAATAATCCTGCAATTCCTCCCATACCCGTTTGGATCTGCCGCCTCCCGAAGTATTATTTACTATAAAATGATACATCCCTTATCTCCTTTTATCTGTCGCTGCTGTTTTTATATCTTCTCTACTCTTTGAGAAAATATTTTCCCCATCCTCATTTGAATACTTTTATACTAACACCTTTTTTAATATAACTCAAGAAACATCGCTTACATGCTCTGCCTGACAGCAAACTACGAAAAACACGCTCTGCGGGCTAGTCGCGTAAAAAAGACGATATCCGAAGATATCGTCTTTCTCTCATAAATTTAACATTTATTTTGCTGCTTCTAAAGCTTCCAGTTCTTCTTTTGTTTTTCTCTTTCTGCAATAGATTTCCATATTCTTGCAAACTTTCTTTGCAAGTGCTGCGGTAATCTGTCCGTCTACAGCACGCCATTTCCAGTTCATGCCAAGTGTAGATGGTGTGTTCATACGTCCTTCACTGCCAATTCCAAGAATATCCTGCATTGGAACGATAGCCATTTCACCAACGCTGCCCCAGACAGCTTTCATGGTGCCCCAGTTGTATCCTTCCTCTTTGTTTAATCTTAAATATTCTTTTGCATACTTGATACTCTCCTTTGGTGCGGTCTTAAACCATCCCATAATTGTATCATTGTCATGTGTTCCGGTATAAACAACACAGTTCTTCGGATATGTATGTGGAAGATAATCGCTCTCTTCTCTGCTGTCAAAAGCAAACTGGATTAATTTCATTCCAGGGAATCCGGTATCCTTTAACAACTGTTTTACAGATGGTGTTAAATATCCCAAATCCTCTACGATAATATTTAACTTACCAAGCTTCTCTTCTAATGTATTGAATAAGTCCATTCCAGGGCCTTCTCTCCACTCACCGTTTCTTGCTGTCTTATCCTTTGCAGGAATTGCATAGTAAGAATCAAAGCCTCTGAAGTGGTCGATACGAACTACATCATATAATTTAGACATAGCTGCAATACGTTTGGTCCACCAGGTATATCCATCTTTTTTCATTGCATCCCAACGGAATAATGGGTTGCCCCATAACTGTCCGTCATCAGAGAATGCATCTGGAGGACATCCGGATACATCGATTGGGTCTAAGTTCTCATCTAAATAGAACTGTCCCGGATTTGCCCATACATCTGCGCTGTCACCAGCAACATAAATAGGCACATCACCAATAATCTGAATACCTCTTTCATTTGCATATGCTTTCAGCTCTGTCCACTGTTTGAAGAACAGATACTGTAACATTTTCCAAAATTCAATATCTTCTGCCAGCTCTTCTTTTGCTGCTGCAATTGCTTCCGGTTTACGCAGTTTTAAATCTCTGTCCCACTCAAACCATGCAATTCCACCATTGGCATCCTTCAATGCCATAAACAGTGCATAATCTTCTAACCAGTCACTGTTTTTCTCGCAGAATCCGGCAAAATCATCCGGTAATGCATTTTTAAAACGCTGATATGCTTTTTTCAATAATGGGAAACGGCTCTCGTAAAGTGTTCCATACTCTACAAATTCCGGATTTCCTCCCCATTCATAACTTAAACATTCTTTTCTTGTCAGTAACTTATCCTTGCAAAGATAATCCAGATCAATAAAATATGGATTTCCCGCAAAGCTCGAAAATGACTGATATGGAGAATCTCCATAACTGGTTGGACATATCGGCAAAATCTGCCAGTAGGTCTGTCCAGCTTTTTCCAAAAAGTCTACAAATTTTCTGGCTTCCTTTCCCATTGTACCGATTCCGTATGGTGACGGAAGTGAAGATATATGCATCAATATCCCACTTGTTCTCATAATTAAATTCCTCCTGCAAACTAGATTATTTTCCTATCTCACGAACACTTTCCCCCAGTGCAAGTTCAAATGGTATTATCTCATGTACTGCCTTGGTTTTCAAGTCAATTGTACGAAATAGTATTTCAAGACTGCGCTGCGCCATAATCTGGTACCGCTGTCTTATGGTGGTCAGCTTTGGATTATAGTAATCTGCCATCGGGATTCCATCGAATCCGATTACAGAAATATCATCCGGTACTAACAGACCTCTGTCACGTATCGCACGAATTGCCCCGATTGCCATTACATCACTCATTGCGAAAATAGCAGTCACATCCTTGGCCTTCTCCAAAAGTTTTTCCGTAGCTCGATATGCACTTCCAAAGTCAAATCTTGCTTTTACAAAATATTTGTCGTAATCAAATGCTCTCCCTTTTTCTTCGAAACATTTCTCGCAGCCAATAAAACGCTGTTCACTGACATAGGAAGAACTTAAGTTTCCTCCAATCACCCCAACATGAACATGCCCCTGCTCTAACAGATAATTCATGGCACATTTTGCTGCTTCCACATCATCTGTTGCCACACTGGACAGGTTCGGGAAACCAAGATCTTTTCCGGCGGTAGATACCAATACCGACGGAACCTTTACTTCCTGAAACATTTCTCGAAAAAATGCAGGATTACCTCCGAGGAACAAAATCCCCAGAGGTTTTCTTTCACGACACTGAATAATTGCCTGTTCTACTTCATTTTCTTCCTCATCCAGATAAATCATATTCAACGTGTAATTTGTTTTATTTACAATCGTCTGGATTTCCTCTGCGATTCCCGAGAAAAGCATATTCGATGTACCTTTTACCAATACACATATTGTTTTGGAGGCAATCTGTTTCAAATGTTTCGCATTTCCATTTGGAACAAAATTGTGCTCCGCAACAATACGACGAATTTTCTTTTCTGCCTCCGGACTCACATCATTCCTGTTATTCAGAACCCTCGAAACGGTGCTCACCGAATACCCGGATTCCTTTGCAATATCTTTAATTGTCATGTTTTGTCCTGCCTTTACACTATATCTATAGTGAAATACTTATTATATAAATGCTTAACCTTTTACAGCTCCTGCTACTACACCTTCGATGATGTATTTCTGGCAGATTCCATAGAAAATGATAATCGGAAGAATTGCCAGTACCAGCATAGCCATCATTGCGCCCCAGTCAATAGAGCCATATCCACCTTTCAAGTACTGAATTGCAATCGGAATAGTTTTCCATTTTCTAATATCAAGTACCAGATATGGAAGAAGGTAGTCATTCCAAATCCACATTACCTGAAGGATTGCAACTGTAATTGCGGTAGGTTTTAAAATTGGGAATACAACCTGGAAATATGTCTGAATCGGGCTGCATCCATCAATCATTGCTGCTTCTTCGATTTCAAGCGGAATACTCTTTACAAAGCCGGTAAACATAAATACCGCAAGTCCTGCTCCAAATCCAAGATATACTAAAATGATTCCAACCGGATTTCCAAGATGCATCATGTTTGCCAGTTTGGATAATGTAAACATTACCATCTGGAAAGGTACAATCATGGAAAACAGGCAAAGGTAATATAAACCTTTTGAAAATTTATCATTCACACGAATGATGTACCATGCACACATAGATGTGCAGAGAATAATTACTGCTACAGAACATACTGTGATAAATAATGATGTTCCAAATGCATTAAAGAAGTTAATCTTACGAATACCTTCTGTATAGTTGGTTAATCCAACAAATGCCTTCTGTACTCCGGCTACAAATCTGTCCCATCCGTCTGTCATCTTAAACGGTCCCAACTGGAATGGGAAACGGTTGATGTATGCCTTTAACTTAAAGGAGTTCATAAATACGATTACGATTGGAAGTATCCACAGTACACTTAAAATAGTAAAGATAATGGTAAAAATCCAGCCATGCTTTGCTTTTCTTACACTACTCATTACTGCTGCACCTCCTTACGTCTGGTCAGATAGTTCTGTCCAAGAGCAATTACTGCTACCAGAATGAAGAATACAACCGCTTTTGCCTGACCTACGCCTTCCCATCCGTTTCTACCATAGAAAGTATCATAGATATTCAATGCTAAAAGCTGTGATTTCTTTGCAGGCTCACCTGCTGTCAATGCTAAGTTCTGGTCGAATAATTTAAATCCGTTGGTCAGTGTTAAGAATGTACATACAGTAATGGATGGCATTACCATTGGTAAGGTTACATTCTTAAGTACCTGCCAGGAAGTTGCTCCGTCAATCTGTGCTGCTTCAATCAAATCTCCCGGGATATTCTGAATACCTGCAATATAGATAATCATCATATAACCTATCTGCTGCCAGCACATCAGGATAATCATACCCCAGAAACCATATTTTTCATTATAAACCAATGTTCTGCTGTAGTTTGCCAGAATACCATTGAAAATCAACTGCCAGATGTATCCTAATACGATACCACCAATCAGGTTTGGCATGAAGAAAATGGTACGGAACGCATTTGTTCCTCTAATTCCCTTTGTTAAAAGCATCGCGATTACGAATGCAAAAAAGTTAATGGCAAGCACAGAAACAATTGTGAAAAGTGCTGTATACCATAATGAGTGAACAAATGTCTCATCTCCAAAAATTTTGGTATAGTTAGATAGTCCTACAAACTTTGCATCCGTAACAGTTGTAAATTTACAAAAAGAAAGATAGATACCCATAATAAAAGGAATTATAAAACCAATTGTAAATGCAACTAACGTTGGAAGTGCAAAAAGAGGAAAATATTTTTTAATTGATTTGTTCATAATATTTTTCCTTTCCCTTATATAAAGGGCAGGCGATATTCGCCCGCCCCTTTCTATCACTTACTGCTCTTATTGTATGCGATAAGTCTTACTCGTTTGCTGCTGCGTACTCAGAAGCCCAGCCATCAACGAATGCAGTTACAACATCATCCCAAGAACCTGTTCCAGCAGCGTAAGCTGTTAATGCAGAACCTACACCATCTTTCCAAGCCTCAGAAGGCATTGTTGTGAAGCACCATGTTACAGAAGTCTTGCCATCTGCAATGTACTGGTTAGCTGCATCTAAGAATGGGTTGCTTGCCTGATATCCATCATCGAATGTATCGAATGGTGTTACGAATCCCATTTCGTTAGCCATAGCGTCACGACCCTTGTCACTTGTTACAACCCAGTTAAGGAAGTCTTCTGTAGCTTTGATATCTTCTGCAGAAGCTTTAGAGTTGATGCACCAGTAGTTCTCAGATCCTGTACAAAGTCCCTGATTCTCTTCTCCATCAGCGCCGATGTAGATTGGCATCATTCCAAGGTCATCATCTGTTAATAAGCCAGCGTTGATGATATCGCTGTATGCCCATGTACCATTCTGGTAGAATACTGCTTCACCTAAGCCGAACTCAGCAACAGCATCATCACCAGTCTTGCTTGCTAACATAGATCCTTCGCAAGTAGAATCTGTTGTGTATAAATCCCAGATCTGTTTGTAGTTATCAAGGTAGGTTCCTTTGATAGCGTCTGTAGATCCGATTCCGTCTGCTTTGTATTCATAGTAGATTGGAAGGTTTGCTAAATGAGTTTTGAATCTCCAGTCAGAAGATGAATCCATACCTGCTGATGTGAATGCACCCTTAAGGTCATATTCAGCACCTGCTGCTTCACTTACTTCTGCAAGTCTTGACTGAATGTCATCTGCAACTTCTTTTAATTTGTCGAAGCTGTTGATTTCATCGATAGAAGCAACTTTAGCTCCGTCTAATCCGCAGTATGCGTTTAATACTGTTTTGTTGTAAATAAGACCATAAGTCTCGATTACATATGCGATACCTTTTACTTCATCGCCATCTTTCAGAACGAAGTCATCGCTCTTAACATGTGAGTAAAGATCTGTTCCGGATAAGTCTTCGCAGTAATCTTTCCATGTTGCAAGACCAACTGGTCCGTTTACCTGGAAAAGTGTAGGTGCATCAGATTTAGCCATCTCAGACTTTAATGTCTCTTCGTATGTACCAGATGCTGCTGTAACAACTTCAACTGGAACACCAGTCTCATCTGTGTAAGCTTTTGCAAGATCCTGCCACTGCTGATCCTGTTCTGGTTTGAAGTTCAAGTAGTAAACAGAACCACTTGCTGCTTCTTTGTTGTCATCTGTTTTCTCTGTTCCTGCTGCATTGTTGTCAGCTGCTTTCTTGTCGTCGCTTCCACATCCAGCAACCATAGCTGCTGTCATAGATAATGTCTGCTTAGGATATAAAAAAGTGCTTCAAAGCATTGAAAATGCTGAATTTATAACCATTATGTGGTACAATAAAAGTGCAAAGAAATATGCTGT